>CAZQWM010000004.1:0-101979 GCA_964597035.1 uncultured Pirellulales bacterium | reverse complement strand
GCGGGAATGACAAGGACCCCGAGACGAAGACCCCCAGCGGAGCTGGGGGCTAAACGATAAGGATGCCTCCTTCGACAAGCTCAGGACAGGTTGCGGCAATAATTTTAATAGATTCCTCGACTGGTTCGACTGCGCTCACCACAGGTGCGCTCGGAATGACGAATACCCCGAAGAGGGCAGACACACAGGCCTGCCCCTACGGAATGAAACGGGGAATGACCAATGTGACAGGGCAGGGACATAGGGCAGGGACAAGACCAGGGCAGACACAAGGGCAGGGCAGGCACAAGACCTGCCCCTACGAGGTGGTGTGAAAATCAATCCTCGAAGGGCAGGGTGGCGGAGTAGTTGGGGGCTTCTTTTATTATGTGTATATCGTGGGGATGCGATTCGCCAACCGATGCGGCACTTACCCGAACAAAGCGTGCCTGCGTCCTAAGCTCGTTGATGTCTTTTGCTCCGCTGTAACCCATTCCGGCACGCAGTCCGCCGACTAATTGATAAACGAAGTCGCCGAGCGAGCCGCGATAAGGGACCCGGCCTTCGACGCCTTCGGGGACGAGCTTTTCCTTGGTCTGAGCGGATTTTTGGCCATATCTTTCGGCGGAGCCCTTTACCATAGCGCCGAGAGAGCCCATACCCCTGTATTCCTTGAACTGTCGGCCTTTGTAGATGACGAGCTGGCCTGGGGATTCCTTTAGGCCGGCGAAAAGGGAGCCGAGCATAACGCTGGAGGCGCCGGCGGCGATGGCCTTGGTTATGTCGCCTGAGTGGCGGATGCCGCCATCGGCGATGATGGGTATGTCGTATTTGTCAGCGACGCTTACGCAATTCAATATCGCGGAAACCTGTGGCATACCTGCGCCGGAGATTATTCTTGTGGTGCAGATAGCGCCGGGGCCGATACCGACTTTGACGGCGTTTACGCCGGCGTCGATGAGGTCTTTTGCCGCCTCGCCGGTGGCGATATTGCCGGCGATTACGTCTATTTGATAGCTGCTCTTGATTTGCCTGACCGTGTCGATGACATTTTGCGAGTGGCCGTGTGCGGTATCGACCACGATTACGTCAACCTCAGCCGAGATGAGGGCCTCGATGCGCTCGTAGTCGTGCACGCCAACGGCGGCTCCCGCTCTCAGCCGGCCTCGTTTGTCGCGTGCGGCGAGCGGGTAGCGCTCGACCCTGTCAATATCCCTCATAGTTATAAGGCCCGTCAAGTCGCCCTGCTCAGTGACCAGCAGGAGCTTTTCGACCTTGTGCTCCTGCAGGATACCCTTGGCCTGCTCGAGCGTGGTGGCAGGTGGGCCTGTGACGAGGTTCTTTTTGACCATTACCTCGCTGATTTTTACGTCGTAGTCTTTGAGGAATTTCAGGTCCCTTCTGGTCAGAATGCCGCGTAGCTTTTTGCCCTCGACGATGGGAATTCCGGAGACGTTCTGCTCGTTCATAACCTGCTGGGCTTGTCTGACGGGTTCATCGGGCGAGAGTGTAATGGGGTCGAGGATTACGCCGTTTTCGGAGCGTTTTACCTTCACGACCTCCCTGGTCTGGTCCTGGACGGCGAGGTTTTTGTGTATGATGCCGATGCCGCCTTCCTGCGCGAGAGCGATTGCCAGTGCCGCCTCGGTGACGGTATCCATTGCGGCCGAGACAAGGGGGATATTGATGGTGATGTTATTCGTCAGGCGGGTCTTGGTATCGGCCTGGCTGGGCACAAGGTCGCTGCGGGCGGGTATCAGCAGCACGTCGTCGAAGGTTATACCTTCTGCAATGATTTTGCTCTTATTCATATTATTCTCCGGGGTCGATTGCTGAGAGTAATTAAACGCAGAAGTATAGTGATAGCAAGCCCTGGCGTCAAATGTATTTTCTATACGGGATTGCTGCGATTATAATGAAAAAAGCGGGGAGAACTGTTTTTTTGCGCCCATTTTGGGCCTGGGAGAACGTCTAAATTAATGAGAGAACAGGTTCTCGCCGGTGAGTTGGAGCGTTGGAGATGACAAGTTGATGACGGAAAGGCCGGACAGGCAATTGGTGGAAGCAGCCCTTAGAGGCGACGGCGACAGCTTCACCGAGCTTTGCAGGCGGTATTATCCCGCTGTAGTTGCGATTGCCCATTCGATAATCGGTGACAGGCACCTTGCCGAAGACGTGGCGCAGCAGGCATTTGCCGCTGCGGTGGTGAAACTGCCTGAGCTGCGAAATACGGGCAGGTTTGCAAGCTGGCTTGCGGCTATATGCAGAAACGAGGCATACGACATCGGGCGCAGGCGGCGGGAAGTCTATGACAGCGATGGGCTTTCGAGAGTTCCGGCAGAGCATGACGGGCGGCGTGACAGCGAGGCAATCAGAGAGGCGCTGGCTGGACTTGCCCCTGAGGCAAGAGAGGTGATTTACCTTCGCTATTACGATGGATTGACATACGAGCGGATATCGCAGGTGCTGGGCATCTCGGAGCAGGCGATTAATGGAAGATTGCGAAGGGCCAAAAGAAAGATAGCCGAATATCTGAAACGAAACGGATTTACAGAGGAAGAATTATGAACGAGCAATATGACAAGTGGCTGGACGAGCAGCTTGCTGAGACCATCGACTCCGGTAAGGTTGAGTTTGACGCGGCGAGTTGGAAGCGGAAGTACCCGGCCGAGTATCAGGCCCTTGTCTCAAGGGCGGGGAAACGCCCGAACGTTTTACGATTTTTGTGGGGACACCCGCTTTCCAGGGTGGCCGCTGTCGTTGCTATTTTAGCAATCGCGATATTTTTCACGTTTCGCCGGCCTGATAAACAAGTTGAGCCGGTGGTTATAAAGAAACCGGAACAGTCCATCCTTCGCAGCCCCGCGAGAATCGGGACTGCTTCGGAGGACAGGTCGCCTGTGATGATGATGTCCCGCCTGTCGCTGACGCTTGCCTACAACCGCGGCGGGATGGAGGCAGTGGACCAGCAGTGCGAAAAGGCATTCAAGCTGCTTGGGAATAAAACCAGCAGGATATCAATCAGTGAATTACTTAATGAGACTAACGGCAAAGAGCCGGAAAGGAAAAAGTTATGAAAACGGTTATTAAAGGTATTTTGATTGGCATAGTGCTATCAGCTTCGGCGGGTCAGGCCTTTGCCTATCCGCCGGATAACGCGGCGGTGCTTTACTATCGAGCTTTTATGCTTATGGAGGAGCCGAATGAGGCCATCGGCGAGATGATAAGCGACCTACGGAAGGGTGAGAGTGGAGTGAATGAGCAAATCCGGCGATACGTGGAAAGGAACCGAAAAGCTATCAACGTGATAGTGACGGCGACGGAGATTAGAAATTGTGACTGGGGCCTGGATTTTTCCGAGGGTCTGGAGCTGGCGATGCCCAACCTTGCCAAGTGCCGGCAGGCGGCTTATTTGCTCGCTACTGATGCGAGGGTGCTTGCCGAACAGGGCGATTACAAGACGGCTCTTGAAAGATGCGTTGCGATTCACAAGATGAGCATTCACGTTGGAGACGATACCCTGGTATCCTGTTTGGTGGGTGTGGCAATCAAGGGTATAGCAAATGATTGTATCGTGGATATCCTGCCGCGAGTCTCGAGCGATTATGAGATACTCCAGTGGCTGAGAATACGTCTTGCCGATGTGTCCAGCAGGCATCCTTCGATGAGAGCGGCTTTGGCAAAGGAGGCAGAAGTTTTTGGGAGGACTATGAACAAGGAGGATATTCGTGCTATATTCGAGGACGATTTCCTGGACATGCCCCAGGACAAGATAGAGGAATTAAAGCAGATTCTTCAAAAGGATGATGAGTTCTTCGTCAGGGCAAGAGAGTATTATCTAAGCATTATGGCCAGGATGCAGAGTTACTTTGATTTACCTTACCCGCAAGCGATGCAGGGGTTTGAGGATTTAAGTCAAGGAATAGACAATGACTTGAAAGAGAAGCCCGAGTCAATTATATCGAGAATGTTGTTTCCTGCGATTGGCCGGGTGTGCAGTGTAGATACAAGAGGCAGGACTCATCTCAACGCGGTCCTTGCGGGGATTGATATTTATTTAATCAGGGCAAAGACGGGTGAACTGCCGGATGAGCTGCCGGCGGGGCTGCCGAAGGATATGTTCAGCGGCGAAGATTTTATCTACGAAAAGACCGACAACGGCTTCATATTGAAATGCCAGGGCAAAGACCTGGTCAAAGACATCGTTCACCAGTATGAGTTCAAAGTCGCGAAGTAATTTTTCGAAACAGGGCCTGCCTTTCTCCTCCTGAGGCGGGCCCTTCTTCACTGTGCTACGAAAAGCAAGCCCTTATCTTCTCAGTGCGGCCAGGCAGTCAGGGCAGAACAGATGGCCTGAGTCTATTCTGATGAGGCCGCCCTCGGGGAGGTCGTTTCTCCCGCAGCAATCGCAAGTCGCCTTTTTCGCCGGGAGCTCGCGAATATCAAAAGGGATTTCCTGTTCCCGGGCCTCTGCGTGGCCATTGTTATCAACGTTATTTGCGAGGTCCTCTGCCAGCGATGTATCGGCGGTCTCCAACTCCTGCAACTGGTCCTCGACCTCGGCTTGTTCCAAGGCCTCTTCGTCGGCTTCTACTTTCGGCTCTGGCTGCACCTGCGCCTCTGTCTGCTCCTCAAAGGCCCCGGCTTCGATTTCTTCTACTGGGGGTCTGTGCTCATTCCGGGCCGACTGTTCGGCCAGCAATTCGGCCTGCTTTTGCGCCTCTTGTCTCGCTTCGGTTTCCGCGAGGAGCTTCTTTTGCGCCTCTTCTTTTTCGGCGATGAGCTGTCCGACTGCGGCTTCGGCCTTCGCCGAGACGAGTGCCTGCTGTTTTTCCAGTTCATTTAGCCGGTCGGCGTAGTCCCTGATATTTTCCTGGGCCAGGATTCTTGCTTCAGTTTGTTCTTCTAATTTTCGTTCGGCTTCGGTCCTGGCCTGCTCCGTTGCCAGCAGCTTTTCCGCTATCTGGGATGACTTTTCAGATTCGCCTTTGAGCTGTTCTTCGGCGGCGCTGATTACACGTTCGTATGCCTCGGTCTTCTGTCGTATGGCTTCAGTCGTTTTGTGCTCAGCCGAAATACGCTCATTTGCCTCGGCTTCGAGCTGCTTTTGAAGTTCGCCTTTTTCCTGTTCGGCTGCCTTTATTTTTTCCCGCAATTCTGTTATTTGCCTTTGATAGATATCCTCTTGCTCATTTAGTTGTGTTTGAAGTCGCTGTTCGAGCGTAGCTGTTTCCTCGGCCCGTGCTTTGCCGGCAGCTTCGGCTTGTTCTCTTGCCGATTGCTCGGACTGTAGTTTTTCCCCGACCTGTGCGATTTGCTGCTCGTAGGTTTTGGCCTGTTGTTCGAGTCGTATCCGGGCTTCCGTTTCTTCGTTCAGCCGACTGTGGGTTTCTTTCGCAGTTTTTTCATGCTTGTCTAATTTGTTTTTGATTTCCTCAAGCGCCTCGGCGTAGTGTCTGGCCTTTTGCTGGGCCGTAGCTATGGCCTCGCCGAAGGCCATTGCCTTTTCTTCCAACTGGGTGCGTGCCTGCTGCTCCGCCTGCGTCCGTGCCTCGGCTTCGATTCTGGCCTTTTCGTCCGATTCGTGTCTTGCCCTTTCTTCCGCCTCCGCACGTCCCAGTGCCCTGGCAAGTTGTTCGGCGTATTCATCAGCTCTTTGCTCGGCATCTGCCCGTGCGGTTTGTTCGGCTTCAAGCTGCTGTTCGGCCTGCGTTTTTACCTGGCTCAGGGTCTTAAGCTCTCTGCGAGCTTCCGCCAGCGCATCGCCAAATTCTCGTAGTTGCTGTCCGGTTCGGTCCTTATCCTGTGCCTGAGTGCCGAGTTGTTCCTTAAATTCTTCAATTGTCTCAGTCAGTGATTTTGCCTGCTGTTCGGCTGCGGCTCTGGCTTCAATTTCATGACTCAACTGCTCCTGAACATCTGACAGGGTTTCTGTGAAGGTTTTTATCTGTTGCTGAAGCTCTGCCTGTGCCTGTTGTCTGGCCTGGGTTGCTGATTCGGCAACTTCTTTGGCCTGTTGTTCTGCCTCGGTTCTTCTCTGTGCTTGTGCTTGTGCCGTTGCTTCGGCTCGTGCCCTGTGCTCGGAGAGTTGCTGTGACAGTTGCTGTGCTTCAGCCCTTAGCCGGGTCTCGGTTTCGAGGTTCTCCTCCAGTTGGGTGGTCATAGCTTCCTGTGCCTCGAGTCTGGTCTTAAGCTCGGCGATTTGTTCAGTGTAGCTTCGCAGTTGCCGCTCGATATGTTCTTTGGCTTCGACCTGGGCTTGTGCGGCGGTTTGTGCTTTGGTTTTTTCTTCGGCTTCCTGGCGTGCCTTTTCCTCGGCCTTTTGGCGCTGTTCAATGGTGGTCGCCAATCGCCCCTGTATTTGCGTTTTGCTAATAACCTCGGTATTGAGGTTTTGTTCTACCTCTTTGAGCCGGTCGGCATGAGCTTTAAGTTGCTCCTCCATTTGTGCTATTGTTTCCTGCTGGGCGGCGAGTTGCTTTTCGAGCTCGTCCTTTGTCCTTTGCTCACCGGTCAGTTCATTCTGTATTTCAGCCAGTTTCTGCTGATAACTTGTGGCGTTGTCTTCTGCTCGTATACGACTGTTTATTTCCTCATTCAGTTTTTCCTGTGCCTCTTTGAGCGAATCACCGAGCTGTTTTGTTTTTTCTTCTGCTTTCGCTACTGCCTGTCCGTATCTTCTTGCTTTTTCTTCAATTTCAGCTCTTATCTGTTGTTCGAGCTGTTGCCAGCGTCGCGATTGCGCCTCTGTTTTTTCCTCGGCCTGCTGAGTGGCCTGTGATTGCGCCTCTGCCAGGGCCTCTGCACTCGCCCGCCTTTGTGCTTGGTCCTGTGCCTTTTGCTGGGCCTGTAATCTTGCAGCGGTTTCTATTTCAAGTTTTTCCCGGGCCTCCTGCGCCGCTGTGGTCTGCAAAATAATCTGTTGTTTTGTCTTTTCTATTTCTGCCTGTAGTTTGTCAACCTGAGCTTTGATTTTCTCCTTAGCTTCGGCAATCGCTATTTTTTCGGTGCGTGAGTCGGTCGCCTCCTTTAGCTTAATCTCCAGCGACTTACGCTTCTCTGTTTCCGAACGAAGGATTGATTCAAGTTTTGCCCTTGCTTTGTTTTGCTCGCTGAATTTGTTTTCGGCGTCTGTTTTCGCAGCCGTTTGGTTTTGCAGTTCGGCCTGCAGGCGCTCGAGCTGCTGCGATAGGCGTCCTGCCTGTTCCACTGCCACAGCTTTTGCTTTTTGCTCGGCTGAAAGCTCTTTGGCGAGTGAAGTAAGCTTCTGTGATTCATCACTTAGTCTATGTTGAAGCTGTTCAAGTTGTGCCTGATACGATTTTGCTCTTTCCTGTGCTGCGGTTGTTTCGCGGGTATATACTCGGGTTTTTTCCTCCAGTTGTGCAGTTGCCTGCTGCTGGAAATCAGCCTGTTCCTTTGCCAAGTCCTTCGCAGCATATTCGGCCCTGGCTCTTTCCTGCTCTGCTGCGGCTGCTTTTGTCTCGGCCTTTGCGCGTTTTTCCGCTTCGAACTGGACCTTCTTTTCTGCAAGCAGACGTACCTGAGTTGCCTCGTCGAGACGTAGCTGCAACTGCTTTCCCGCCTCAACGGTTGTGGCAAGCTGTTCAGCCAGCTTAGTCTTCGCCTCGTTTTCAGCTTTTGCCGATTGCTGGGCTTGTTCTCGTGCTTTTGCCTCGGCCTGCGCAATGGTTTGTGCCTGTAGTTTTTCTTCGGCTGCCCTTGCGGCCTTTTCTTCGGCTTCCAGTCGCGTCTTGTTTTCCGCGATTAGTTTTTCCTCAAGGGTTGCTCTCGCCTGCGTCTGCTGGTCAAGCTGTGCTGCAAGTTCGGCCTTTTTATCGGCATTTATTTTTGCCTGCCCTTCGGCGAGGATTCTCTCGTTTACAGCGGCTGTTTGTCGTTGCCGGGCCTGTTCGAGCGTTACGGTCAATGCTTTAATTTTCTCCTGTGCTGTCGCTATTGCCTGACCATACGCCGTTGCTTTTTGTTCAAGCTCTGCTCTGGTCTGTTTTTCGACTGCCTTAGTTTCGGCCAGTGCATTTTCCGCCCTCTTCTCGGCCTCGATTCTGGCCCTTTGCTCGGCTTGGGCCGTTGCTCTTGCATGGGCGGCTTCGTCGGCCAGCAGGTCCGCCTTTTCGTCAGCGTTTATCAGCTTCTCGGTTTCTTCCTGCAGCTTCTGTTGTATCTGCTGTTGCTGTACGTCGGCCTGCTCCAGTAGTTGCTGAAGCCTGGCTATCGTTTCGACAAGCGACTTTGCCTTTTCCTCGACTTGCTGTCTTGCTTCTATTTCCGCCTCTAAGCGTTGTCCCACGAATGATTGTTCCGTGGCCTGTTCTTGTAGTTGTTTTCGCAGCTTCTCGATTGTTTCTGCGAGATTTTCCGCTTTTGCTTCGGCTTCGAGCCGGGCCTGTATCTGGAGGCGCAATTCTTTTTCGGCCTCCCGCCTTGATTCGCTTTCCGCCTGTAAATGCTGCTCGATATCCGACCGTTTGTCGATTTGCATGTCGAGCTGCCTTCGCAGCCGTTCTGTTTGGGCTGCAAGATTATTCACTTTAGCTTCGGCTTCTTGCCTGATATTTTTCTGCTCGCGCAGTTGTTCTTCGGCCTGTTGTTTGGCTTCTATTGCGTTTTTGTACCGCTCTTCGAGTTGTGCTGTTGTCCGGCCGTATGCTAACGCTTTTTCTTCAAGCTCAGCTCGCGTTTTCTCTTCCGCCTGGATGCGGGCCTGCTTTTCAAGCTCTGTCTGCTGCTGTGCCTGGTGTCGGGCTTTGGTTTCGGCCTGTGCCAGCGCCTCGGCTTTAACTTTTTTGTCTATTTCGGCCTGTGACTGTTCGTTAGCCGACTTCAATGCGAAGGCCTGGGCATCCAGCCGTTCACGGAGTTGGGTTATTGTTTGTGTTTGATTCTCGACCTTTTCGCTTAGCTCATCGAGAGCTTCAGTTTGCTCTGTGAGTTTCTGGCGAGCGTCTCTGGCGGTTGCGGTTTGTGCCTGGGCCTGCTGTCGAGCGTCAGCCAGTGCCTCTTCATACGTTTGCAGTTTCTCCTGGGCTGCGGCAATCGTCTGCCCGTATACTAGCGCCTTTTCTTCGATGGTCGCCCTAAATTGCTGCTCGGTATTGGCTTTTGCCTGTGCCTCCTTTCGCATCTGCTGCTCGGCCTGTTCGGCTCGCGTCTCGGCCTTAATCCTTTGCTCTTGCTGACTGCGAGCTTGTTTTTCAGTAGCAGTCCTTGCCTGAATCTCACGGTCGAGTTTCTCCTGTGCCTCTTTTCTTGCCTGTTCCTCATTTTTTAGCCGAACTTCTGTCTGCGCTAATTTCTGGCCGTATTGATTTAATTTATTATGTGCCTCCTGCAGTGCCTCGGTCTGGCCGTTTAGTTTTGTCTTGACCTGTTCCAGCGCTTCACCGAAAGTCTTCGCTTTTTCTTCGAGGGTTGATTGGGCCTGTTGCCGGGCCTGTGACTCTGTCTGGAATTGCCGCTCGGCGGAGGCACGTGCCTGCGTTTGGGATTTGAGCTTTTCCTGCAGTTCGCTGATTAACTGGTGATACTCTTTGAGTTGTTTCTGTAAACGAGTTCTGGCTATTACCTCTGCCTGTAGCCGCCCTTCGAGAAGTCCTTGTGCTTCCTGAAGTGCGCGGGTTTTTTCTTCGAGCTTAGTCCTGGCCTCCTGCTCGATTTTAGTTCTTGCCTGTGCTTCGGTCCTTGCTTTTTCTTCAGCAACGGCCCTGGCCCGTGCCTGGGCCTGTGCAATTTTCTCGGCCTCGGCTCGTGCTTTTGCCTCCCGGTGTGCAATGTCCTCTGCTTTGTTGATTGCTTCCTGATACGTCTGCCTTTCGGCCTTTGCCTGGGCTTTGGCCTGTGCCCTGGCCTGTGCTCTTGCGAGTTTTTCCGCTCTGGCTTTTTCTTTTTCCCGTCTGCGGGCTTCGGCCCTTTCAAGTTTTTTCGCACGCGCCTTTGCCTTTGCTTCGGCCTTGGCTTCTTCTTTTACCTTCCTCGCATTGAAGCAGGGCACAAGGGGATGGTGTGGCCAATGCTTCTGGCCGCATATCGAACAAGTCGGAACGAATCGTTCTCCTTTTTCACCTGAGACCTCGTTTGTAGGCACCTTGTCAACGCCCATAGAAAACTCGCAATCCTTGCTCCGAATATGGCTGCTCGCCTCGGCCGGGAAGTGAAACTACAATTCCACTCCTCTGCCCCGCTCTTTTAGCATTTTAGTGGTAGCTTTTCAAGTCCTAAGTTTTTATAGGACTATACTGCCACTCATTGGTCTATGTATGGTCCAAAACCCGGCACAGCCCTGCGCCTGTGCCGGGGCCTGCGCTACCATTTCAGGACAGCGCCGGTGTCGGCGCTTGTGGCCATTGCCGCGTATTTTGCCAGAAAGCCCTCGGTGAATCTGGGCTTTGGTGGTTTGAATTCTTTTTTGCGCTTAGCGAGCTGTTCATCCGAAAGTTTTACGCTGATGCTGTTATTCGGGATGTCGATTTCGATTACGTCGCCGTCTTTCAACAAGCCAATCGGCCCGCCTACCGCAGCTTCGGGGCTGACGTGGCCTATGCAGGCGCCGCGTGTGCCGCCGCTGAACCTGCCGTCGGTGATGAGTGCGACTGAATCGCCTAATCCGGCGCCCATAATGTAGCTGGTGGGGCTGAGCATCTCCTGCATACCGGGTCCGCCTTTTGGTCCTTCGTTTCTTATTACAACGACGTTGCCGGTTTTGACTTTGCCGGCGAGGATTCCCTCGCAGGCATCTTCCTGACTTTCGAATATGACCGCCGGTCCCGTGTGGGTCAGCATATTGTGTGCGACGCCGGCCGTCTTGACCACGGCGCCATTCGGTGCGAGGTTGCCCCTGAGAATTGCAAGCCCGCCTGTCTTTGAGTAGGCCCTGTCGATTGTGTGGATGACCTCGGTATTCTTGATTTTCGCTTCTGCGATATTTTCACCGAGAGTCGTTCCGGTAACAGTAAGACAGTCGAGATTGAGCAGTTTTGGAACCTTGCTTATCTCATTAAGTATGGCGCTGATACCGCCGGCTGCGTCTACGTCTTCGACGTGGAACTGACTCGACGGTGCGACCTTGCATATATTCGGGCATCTTGTGCTGATTTCATTTATTCGCTCAAGGTCGTATTTTATATGTGCCTCGTTGGCGACCGCGAGGGTGTGCAGGACAGTATTGGTCGAGCCGCCCATAGCCATATCCAGCGCCAGGGCGTTATCCATCGATTTGACGCCGATTATGTCAAGTGGTTTGATATCCTTTTCAATCAGCTTGACGATTTGCTTTCCCGCCTTTTTGTAAAGCTGTTCGCGTTTTGGGTCTATGGCAAGGATTGTGCCGTTGCCCGGCAGGGCGATGCCGATGGCTTCGCACAGGCAGTTCATCGAATTAGCAGTGAACATCCCCGAGCAGCTTCCGCAGCCGGGGCAGCCGGTCTGTTCAAGTTCGGTCAATTGCTCCTGAGTAATCTTGCCGGCGTTAAACTGGGCAACACCTTCGAATACGCTAATCAGGTCGACAGCTTTGCCGTCTTTTGTCCTGCCGGCCGCCATAGGTCCGCCGGAAACGAAAATGGTTGGGATGTTGAGTCGCACCGCTGCCATCAACATACCGGGTATGATTTTGTCGCAGTTTGGGATGCAAATAAGTCCGTCGAAGCAGTGCGCTTTACCCATAGTCTCAACGGAATCGGCCACTATCTCTCGCGAGGCAAGCGAGTATTTCATACCCGTATGCCCCATAGCGATACCGTCGCAGACGGCGATTGTATTGAACTCAAATGGCACAGCGCCTGCCTCGCGGACGGCCTGCTTGACCGTCTGAGCAACTTTGTTGAGATGAACGTGGCCGGGGACTATCTCGCAGAAACTGTTGGCTATGCCGATGAATGGTTTGTTAATGTCGGCGTTACTGATACCGCAGGCGTGTAGCAATGCCCGGTGCGGCGCCCTCTGAAATCCGGTTTTTACTGTGTCACTTCTCATTTGGTCTTCCTTTCTACGGAAATTGCCTCTTAGTCGCTCAGTTAACGGAGCAGCTATTTTAGCGACACATCAGCCGGGAATGAAGAAAAATTGGTTGTGCGGTCGGTTTTTGTAGGTATAATGCGGATTTTAATTTATGCAATCTAGACAGATTTGCAGGGAGACCTAACAATGACAGAGGGCAAAGTTTTCAGGCGTGTAACAGCCATCGGGATATGTTTGGCTGTGTTTATGTGGGGTTGCGCAGAGCAGGCCCGTGAACCGGTCAAGCCCACTTCGGAGGTGATGAAACCGGCGGTGGAAAAAGCAGAGCCGGGTGCCACCGAAGTCGCTTTGAAGCCAAAAGTCAACGAGCAGACAAGATACAAGATTAAGATGCTGATGCGTCGGAGCATCGAGTGGGAAGGGCCGGTTCCCAAGAAAGAGGCGTTTGAGACGAGTTTCAACGAGCAGCGTATCGAGATGGTCGTTGACCAGCAGATACAGAGTGTTGACGTAAACGGCCTGACTTCTGCCGAGGTTACAATCGATTCGATGAAATGTGTTTCGATAGTCCGGGGCGAGCCCTCGGTTGATTTTGACAGTTCAAGGGCCTCGGATGCGAACAGTCTCTTAGCTAAGTTGATGGGACAAAGCTACAAGATAAAATTCGGGCCGGACAACCGTATAATTTCCGTATACGACCTGCCGCCCGTCAGTCAGTTGATAAAGGGTCAGACACCAGCCGACCGTATCGGACGGAATATCCTCTCGGTTAACGCTATCAAACAGTACCACGCTACGCTGACGTTTCCGGGGGTTGGCGAAGAGCAGCTTCAGCCGGGTAACACGTGGAGCAGGATAAAAACTTTTTCTTTCGGCATGATGGGTCTCAAATCGTATGAGAAGATATACACGCTCAAGGACGTGCGGGATGTTTCGGGTCACCAGATTGCAGTCGTTGATATGAATGCAATACCAAGCTCAGAGATTGAGCCCGAGTTCCGTGACCAGCAGGCGGGGGCCGACTTCCCGAGGATGTTCGACAGTCGTGAGACGTATACGGGCAGCGGAGAGGTGGATTTAACCTCAGGCAGAATAGACAGCTATGAGGAACATCTCATAGCGAGCTGGATAACCGCACTTCCGGCACAACGTGTCGCCGAGCAGGACGTGGAGGATGCCAACGAACCGGTTGTGCTCAAGATGGCTGCGCAGCGCAGCTACGGTATCAAGAGGATTCGGTGAATAGGCCGTCGGGGCATATGTGTTTAACCAAGAGCCGGGACGGCAAAATTTTAATTGGGGTTATGTTGAATTAAGGGTGCGAAATTGAGCATGCAAAAGATTGTTGTTCCGATTGTTCTTATCGGTATTCTCGCCGGCTGCACACCGGTGCAAAAAACGGCACCTGCGCCGAATAAGACGCTTTTGACGGTGGATTTCCCGCAGGGACAGACCCTCAGGTATAAGTTTGTCAGCAGCAGGGATATTACGGTGGACTGGGGTCAGTCCAGCAGTAAACAGCAGGGTAAAAGCAAAGTTGATACCACATCGGAATCGCTGGAAATGGTCATATCCTATACGCCTGTTGAGGTGGAACCCTACGGTCTTACGACAGTTATGGCGAAATGTGAATCCGCTAAGGTAACTCGCACGGGCAAGTCGCCTCGCCGGTCGGCCCGTCAGGATGCTGCGGAGAGTTTCGCCGGCAAAAGCTGGATTTTTACCGTGGCACCCACCGGCAAGGTAGAGGACCGCTCGAAACTATACGATGTGCTTCGCCAGGCGGGCCAACAGGCCTTCAGACCCGACAGGAGCAAGGGCCTAATCAAAGAGCCGGATATGCTTTACGATTTTATCGCGTTGCAGTGGTTCGGCTGGGATTCGATTTCGAGCATTCTTGACCCGGCTGCAGGCGTCGGCGCGGGCGATGAGTGGCAATCGGTGCTTAGTGTTCCCGCCCCGATGATTCTGTGGGTCGCAAGGAACGTAACGTACCAGCTAAATGAAATCCGCCGGGATGAACGTGGGCCTCTCGCCCTAATAGAGAGTTCTTATTCTCTGCTGCAGCCGAGTCCGACCGACTGGCCTATTCCCTATACCGAGAGATTTCAGATGAGCGGGATGTTCGGTTTTATGCGCAACTACAAGGTGCTTGATTTGCAGGGTACAGGACAGGAGCTGTTTAACATAGATGCCGGCCGAACGCAGCAGTACACTCAACACTATACGATGCAGGTACAGGCGTCTTTACCTTTGGGGCTAGGGGTTAATCCCAAAATAACCATTGGCCAGACGTTGTCGATGACTCTTCTTGTGCCATAGCGTGCTGCGCTTTTCATATATAACGAAAACTTCAGTAGTGCATTGGAGGTGATGCCGGGTTGAAACACAAGAATCTCTGGGCGCCGTGGCGGATCGGATACGTACAGGGTCTCGCCGAAAAAAACGAGTGCTTCATCTGTAAAAACGTCGGCACACCGCAGGATGACGACAACAATCTGGTCCTGTGGCGCACGAAAAATTGCATCACTATTCTTAACCGCTTCCCTTACAACAACGGGCATTTATTAGTCGCGCCGGCCCGGCACATACCTGATTTGGCCCAGGCCGGCGAAGAAGAGCTTCTTGAGATGATAAAGCTGGTAAGAGAGGCCCAGAAGGCGCTTTCACTTGCGATAAAGCCGCACGGCTTCAATGTCGGTGTGAATTTCGGCAAATGTGCGGGGGCGGGGCTGCCCGAACATATACACATTCATATTGTCCCCCGCTGGAACGGCGACACCAATTTCGTCCGCACCTGCAGCGATACGTATCTCATCAGCCAGAGCGTTGCAGAGCTTCTCACGCTGCTCAAAGAGACCAGCGCCAAAAACGGTCTTCCTGCTCTTTGAAAGTGATTGGCCACGTGATATGTGCGAAAAACCTGCTCCCTACGCGGTCGATGAAAAATCCAGCAAAGGCAGGGTGTTCCCGGAAAAACCGCACGCCTTTCGGTCTGATTTCGAGCGTGACCGGGACAGGGTAATTCACTGTTCGGCATTTCGTCGGCTCGAAGGCAAGACGCAGGTTTTCACACCCGGTCTGGATGACTACTATCGCACCCGCCTTACTCATACTATTGAGGTCGCCCAGATTGGCAGGACCATTGCAAAGGCCCTGGCACTCAATGAGCCACTTACCGAGGCGATATGTCTGGCGCACGACTTGGGCCATCCTCCGTTCGGGCATACAGGCGAAGGCGTCCTGAACGGCCTTATGGCGGATTACGGCGGTTTCGAGCATAACCGGCAGGCCCTGCGCGTTGTGGACTTTTTAGAGCATCCTTACCCGGGTTTCGCGGGGCTTAATTTGATGTATGAGACCCGGCTGGGACTGATAAAACATAGCAGCCCTTACGATAAGCCGGCCGGCGGTGATTTCCCGGAGCTGAATTGCTCGCTCGAAGGCCAGGTCGCTAATATAGCCGACCGAATCGCCGTCAATTCGCACGACCTCGAGGATGGCCTGCGGGCGGGATTGATTGATGACGACCAATTGAAAGAAATTGATTTATTTCAGCAGGCCAGGGCGCGGGTACAAGCCGACAAAATCGAAGACAGGGTCGTCCGCAGAACAAGGACCGCCAAGGCCATAATAGATAAGCTCGTAAGTGAGTGCATCGAGCAAAGCAGAGAAACCCTGCGTGAGGCGCAGGTTGATAGCGTCACCGACGTATATAGCCGGACCGAGAGCTTGATTGTCCTGCCGGCGGCGAGCGAGAGGGAGCTTGCGAAACTGGAACAGTTCCTGCTGGCAAATTTCTACCGCCACACGACGCTGCTCGAAACGGCGAAGAAGGTCGAGCAATGGCTGAAACAGTTGTTCGAACGATTGTGTCACGAGCCCCGACTTATGCCGGGCTATTTTCAGCGCTTCATTGAAACGCAGGGACTGCAAAGGGCTGTATGTGATTATATCGCCGGTATGACCGACAGGTTCACGCTGAAAATGTTAGAGGAAATCTGACGCCGGCTCGTTATAATCTTTGTTTTTAATAATACTTACAGCGACTATGAAGAGAATGCTTACATCCTGTTTCGGACTTGGCTGGCTTCCGGTAGCGCCCGGCTCGTGGGGTTCATTGCCGCCGGCGGTCGCCTTTGGTCTTGTCTGTTACTTAGGCGCAAGCGGCACAGTTGCTTTCGTGCTGATGTTTGCTTTTTTTGTTGCAGGGTCGGTTGTCTGCGTAAAGCTGTCGGATGCCGCCGTTGCCGCAACGGGAAAAGACGACCCGAACGAAGTGGTTGCCGATGAGGTTGCAGGCCAGGCCCTTGCTTTTTTTGCGATGCCGTTTTTGATTGATAACACCATCCCGCATCGGCAGCTTGTCACGATAGTTGCGTTAGGGTATTTTCTTTTCAGGTTATTTGACACAATCAAGCCCTGGCCGGCGTGCCGACTGGAAGATTTGCCTGCCGGCTGGGGAATACTGGCCGACGATTTGATGGCGGGCGTGTACGCGGGAATCGCCCTGACCGTTGTCAGTACATTCTGGATTCTTAAATAGAAATGGCAACAGAATACAACGCCGAAATAAGCAGGAAACTTCAGAAAGAGTACGAAGGCCTTGGTCTTGCCCGGCCGATGCGCGTCAGCAGATATGACGCCGGCTCGGAGCTGATTTACGATGTCACCGGCGTGGAAAAGCCCGATACCGCCCGTGTTTGCTTATTGGTGGAACGTTTCGTGGGCGGAGGTTTTGCGGGCCAGGTCTATAAAGTTAAAGTTATCGATATTCAAAACGCAACAGGCCCGATAGGCAGAATCGAGCAGGGCGGTGTATATGCGCTGAAAATTTTCGTTCCGCCTTCCGGTTTTGCGACCTTGTTTCGCAATACGCTTTACCGTATCGGCTTTCAGGCGCCTTTTCAGCTTCAGGTCAATCCCGCCGCGGCAAGAGCGGAAGCCCTCTGGCAAAAATTCATTCGTCGGGCGGCCGGTATCCGGTTTGGTGATGAGAGCACGGTTGTTGATGTCCACGCAACGCTTATCGATGAAAGAATCGGCAGTTGCGGCGAGCTAAGCGAGTGGGTCGAGGGGCGCACCTGGCGGCTGGAAGTGGATGACCGTATGGACCTGCTCAAGCTGTGGCGACGTGGCGGGGCGGTTGACACTCAAAAGCTCGGCTCGCCGGAGTATCGCGCTAAAAAGAAATTTATGGATGACTTTGTGGGATTGCTGCGCGACGTTGGAGCGCCCGAGCTTGCCAGACAATACGAATGGTGGACCTGCAAGAGTCAGCCCAACTGTCTGAAGCGCCGTGATGCCGAAGGCCGGTCCGCGGAGGGTCTTGTTGCCGTCGATTTCAAGCCCGGGCTTGTCCTTCTGCCTTTTTTGCCGATGAGTCCCGGCGACTTCGCTCTGATTGCCAAAGGAATCGGTCGCGGCTCCATAGTGCAGTTCGACCGCGGTGACGTGTCCAAACTCGAAGCGTTTACGCGGGAACACCGGGAGCAGTTTGCGGATATGCACGCTATGCTCGAAGAGCTAAAGGCCGTCGAGCAGGTATATCGCAACAGTGTCCCCGACGTAACCTGCAATGACCTTCGGCTGCTCTACGACAGGCGATTGTGGTCGACAATACTCGATAGCGCGGTGACGGGATGGGGTGTCCGCAATCTCATAGACGACCGCTGGGAGCGGAAGCTGCGTAAAAACGTCTTTTTGACGCTGCTGTTCTGCGTCCTCGGACTAATCCCTTTTTTGGGCAAATTCCTGCGCCGGCTTTGGGCGAGGGCCGATTGGCGCAACCACTATGCTTCGGTGTTGACAAGCTGGGATTACCTTTGCCGTGCCGTTCGCGGCAGGATTATGGAAAAAACCATTGGCTGGTACAGGGCAGGGCGTGTAAGCGCCCCGCAGGCGATGGCGATTGTTCGGCAGCCCCGGCGGTTCTTTTATCATTTGCCGTTGCTGCTTTTGGTCTTCCCCGGCCTGCACCGGTTCTTTGCCGATGCGGATTTCAGAAAAGAAAAGCTCGTCTTTATATTCGTAAGGCCTTTCCGTTTGTATTTCAACTCTTCGTTGCGTGAGCAATGGCTTCGAGATATGGTTGGCGAGGGGAAAAAGAAGCACATCCTGACGGATGATGACGCCGAGACGATTCTTTCTCAAATCAGCGAGCCATACGTCCAGCGATACCTCATCAGTCTTGTAGTGCATCTTTTTACTTTGCCCATCACGCAAATAGTATCAGTCACTATTGCCGCAATATATTACTACAAGACCGGCAGCACGCTTGGCGCCGGCGGTATATTGGTCCTGTTTCAGATTACGCCGATTTCCCCCGGCTCGATTGCAAGGGGACTTTATGCCGTTGGTATCGCCATTTACGACCGCAGCTTCAAAAATTACAATATCGCCGTTTTCCTTAGCTTCTTTAAATACATCGGCTATCTGGCCTTTCCGATTCAGATGACCTACCACTACCCCGCACTGGCGAGATTTATGGCAAGTCACTGGGCCACCGAAGCAGTGCATTTTGTCCCCGTTTTCGGCGAAAGGGGGGCGCTGCTGGAGCACTGGGTATTCGGGCTGTTCTACAACTGGCCTTTGACTATTCGTCGGCGGATGAGTCGGCGGGCCGAGATTAGAGCGTCACTTGCGCCAAGGTATTGGCACGCGGGCCCGTGGATTTTGGCGGGGGTTGTGATATTCGCTGTTGCCGACGTTATTTATTTCAACAATGCCGGGAAGCTGCCGGCTCTGACAAAAATCTGGTGGCTTGTTGCAGGTGTGCCATTGCTTTGTGGAGCCGGTGTAACGCTTGGCTGCGGCGGCGCGTCCCTATGGAAAAGAATCGTTGCCGCGACAATATCCGGCGCTATGGTGGGGATACTTGCTGTGGGTTTTGCGATTGTTTTAGGCCGGGGTGCTGAATCCGCCGGCTTAAAGCTGCTTGGCCGATGTGCTATGCAAACGTTCATTTTCGCCGTCCTGTCAACGCTTGGCGCTATTATAGCCGAGCTTCGGCTGCCGGACCCGGACCTGATTAGCAGGGCATAACAGGGATTTGAATGCCTGTTTGAGGCGGCTATCAGGATTGGTCGAAAAAATTTGGCAAAGCGAATACCTTAATGTATAATGCCGGGCGGAGCCGTTTTCGGGGTATTTATGTAGCTGTGTGGTTGCCCCGGTGGTGTGTGTGGTTATGGACTTAGAGGGTTTCTGCGATTATGGCCAACGCCTACAATTCCCTTTGTGACGATTTCTACCTGGACATGTTTGTAAATACCGAGTTGGACTTGTCCCTGCAGAGTGATACCGTCCTTGCGTTTTTTGAGCTGATTCAAAAGCGGTATCCTTCGATGGGTCGTTTTGCCCGCAGGGAGAATAACGAATACTGCCTGGAGGAGGACCGCCGCAGCGGCCAGTACCGATGGGTAACGCTCGAGACAGACCGCGTCGGCTCGGGAGTTGTCAACCCGTCGGATTTTGACGATGTTTACAGCCAGGACAAATACATACTCGATTTGATTCCGTATATGCTCGGTATAAGCCACCTCGACGTGGACTCTCTGGATGTTACTTACGCTATGGATTTTTACTGTGCCGGCGGTCACGACCAGGTAGTGGCAGAAGCCCTCGGTTCGGGCGCTTTCAATTGTCTGCTGGACGTCTCTACCGCCAGGGCGATTGATTTCTCGCCTTCTATAGTCGTTGCTCTGTCCGGAGACAATCGCACGCAGGCAAGAATAAGTCTAGAGTCGCGGACCAGTGTATATGACCCCGATAAAACGCCGCAAACTCTTGAGGAGGCGATAACACTGTCCTTTACCATTCGGCAGTATCCGTCGGGTGCGGGCAAATTCGACGTGCTGAAGTCTTTTGAGCATCAGTGCCGGCTGGCCGAAGAGCTTATGGCGGACAAAATCGTCCCGAATATTGTCCACCCGCTTATCAACGTTATCGCCCAGAAACGGCTGACTTAAAATACGAAAGGAGTTGTCTATGGCTCTGGTGGCGCCGATGAGCAAGTACAGAAGAAACACCTTTATACTGTGGATAGTTCTATGTCTCGGCTTTGCAGCTTATTGTGTCTACGATGGTTATTCCAGCGAGGAGTTTATAAAGAAACACACCGATGCCGACGGTAATCCGAACGCTACGCTCGTATTCAACCAAAAGGCCCCGTTTGTTCTTGTCCCCGTTGCGGGTCTTATGGGGCTTTATCTGGTGGTCATCAGCAGGAAAAAGATTGTAGCTGATGATAGCGCTCTTGTTATCGACGACAAGGTCAGCATCGCCTATGACTCCATAAAAAAAATCGACAGGACTCATTTTGATTCCAAGGGGCACTTTACTATCAGCTATGCGGGTCCTCAGGATAAGGAGATAGACCGTAAGCTCAGCGACAGAGACTACGATAACCTCGAACAGATACTTGACCACCTCGTAGCGAAAATGAGTTGAAATTCGCAGCGGGAATACTTAAGCTTTCCTTTTTGAGCCGCAATGGATTACGCTTATGAATTGTTGCGGTTAATCTCCGGGTTTGTTGAGGCGGCGCTTTGTGAACTAACGCCTTTATTCAAGGAGCAGGTGTGTGAACCGTTGTGTTGTGGGATTGCAGTGGGGCGACGAAGGCAAGGGCAAGATTGTAGATATACTTGCCGAGGACAGTGACATTGTCGTTCGCTACAACGGCGGTGCCAACGCCGGGCATACCGTTGTAGTTGGTAATGACAGTTTTGCTTTGCATCTTTTGCCCAGCGGCGCTATCAGGCCGGGGACTGCCTGCGTTATCGCCAATGCGGTTGTCGTCGACCCGGAAACGCTACTCGAAGAAATCGAAGAGCTTGACCGGAGGGGTATCGGTCTAAACGGCCGGCTCTTTATCAGCGAAAACGCGCATCTCGTGCTCGACTATCATAAAAAAGAAGACCGGCTTCGTGAAGAATCACTCGGAAAAAAGAAAATCGGCACGACCATCCGCGGCATCGGACCCTGCTGTGCCGACAAGGCGGGCAGAAGCTACGCCGTCCGTATGGGTGACCTCAGGGACCTTGCAGGACTCCAGGATAAACTTCGTACGGTTGTCGAATACAAAAACAGGATTTTCGCCGCCCTGTATAATGCGGAGCCGATGGATGCATCCGTGATATTCGAAAAGTGCAAATCCTACGCAGAGAAGCTGTTGCCATTTACGCTCGATACGACCGCTTATCTGCACGGTGCTCTGGCCGACGGAAAAGCCATCCTGTTTGAAGGCGCTCAGGGGACACTGCTGGATATCGACCATGGGACCTTTCCCTTTGTGACCAGCTCCAATGCCAGCTCGCTCGGTATGCCTTCAGGTTCAGGTGTGCCGGCTAAGATGGTTGATGAGTTTATCGGTGTTGCCAAGGCCTACACCACAAGAGTCGGCGCGGGGCCGTTCCCTACTGAGCTTGATAATGAAATTGGCCAGTTCATTCGTGACAAGGGCTATGAGTACGGCACCACAACCGGCCGGCCGCGCAGGTGTGGCTGGTTCGATGCCGTAGTTGTTGCATACTCCGTTGCAGTCGGTGGAATTGATTCAGTGGCCCTGCTGCATCTCGATACGCTCAGTGGTCTTGATGAATTGAAAATCTGCATCGGCTACGAAATAGACGGTGAGAAGACTGCGTTCTTTCCTGCCAACATAAGTAAGCTGGCAAAAGCCAAGTGCATTTACGAAACCCTTCCCGGCTGGAAAGAAGATATCACGCAGGCAGGCGACTTTGGCCGACTGCCAGTAAACGCGCAGAACTACGTCGCTCTTGTCGAGAAAAGTATTAAGGCGCCTGTTAAAATGATAGGTGTGGGGCCGAAACGAAGACAAACGATTTTCAGAAATGTTCATAGTCGGTAGTTCGGAGTTCGTAGTCAATGAACAATGAACAACGAACAACGAACAAAAGCCAAAAGGCCAAGCTCGCACAAACCGCCTCACGACTTGGCATAAAGCTCGAAGATATGCCGCGAAGCATCGCGATAATTATGGACGGCAACGGTCGATGGGCGAAACAAAGAAACCTGCCCAGGCACGAAGGCCATCGGCAGGGCGCCAAGACCGCCGAAAAAATCTCCCAGTGCTGCGTCGATTTCGGGATTGAGGCGCTGACACTGTATTCATTCAGTATGGAAAACTGGAAAAGACCGCCGGAAGAGGTTGCGGCGCTGATGAATCTCTACGCCGAATACCTTGACAAGATGCGTCCCAAACTTATGGAGGATAACGTCAAGCTTGTGCACCTCGGCCGGATTACGCCTTTACCAGATGCTGTCAGGACCGAGCTTGTAAAGACCATCGAAACGACGGCGGCCAATACGGGAATGGTCTTTGCACTTGCGCTCAACTACGGCGGAAGGGCGGAGATAATCGACGCAACGAGAGAAATAGCACGCCGGCACAAGGCGGGCGAGATTGAACTAAGTGACATTGATGAGGATTGTATAAGTCGGCACCTTTATACGGCGGGATTGCCGGACCCCGACCTTTTGGTCCGAACCGCAAACGAAATGAGGGTCAGCAACTTTCTGCTGTGGCAGATTTCTTACAGCGAATTCTACGTTACCCAAACACTTTGGCCTGATTTCGAGCCGGCCGATTTGGAAAAAGCCATATCGGCCTATGCAAAAAGAACCAGACGCTTCGGTGCCGTTATGAATTCACCGCCGAGCACGCAGGGTCCGCAGCGGGGGAAATAAAAAATTGCCTCTGTGTGCTCTGCGGTCTCCGCGGCAAAAAGACAAATTATGCTCAAACACCGACTGCTTTTCGGCACATTGATGACGACGGCATTCGTCGGGATTGTCCTGCTCGATGCCCGGCTCGATGGCTCGCTTACGGCTTCCAGGGCCGACGATAAAGACGTTCAGGGCACCCTGTTGGCCGTCCTTGTTGCATTGCTGATAATCCCGGGATTATTCGAGCTGTCTCGGCTCGCGGCTGCGAAGGGGGCGAAGATTTTGCTTCCCTGTTCCATACCAACGACCGTGATGTTGGCGACCTGCCCCTGGTGGTACGTATTTTTTCCCGAAGTTAACTTTGCGGTTCTTTTGGCCCTGGGCGTTATGTCTTGTTTTCTGTATCATCGCATTCGATACGGCATATCCGGGGTGCTTGCCAACTGCGGCGGCGCCTGTTTTTCGATACTATACTTAGGTTTATTGGGCGCATTTGTTCCGGCGGTCCGCATTGATTTCGGCCCGTGGCATCTGCTTATGTTAGTCTTCGTCGTAAAGTGTGCCGACATAGGGGCTTATACGGTGGGGCGCCTATTCGGCAAACACAAGTTTTCGCCGGTAATCAGCCCAGGCAAGACTTGGGAAGGTATGGTTGGTGCCATTGTCGCGGCCGTTGTGGTCGCGGTGGCCTTTGCCCTCTGCTTTGGTATAATGGCGTGGTGGCTTGGCGCGTTCTTCGGTGTCGCCTTTGCCTTTATAGGCCAGTTGGGTGATTTGGCCGAATCGATGATTAAGCGAGACGCCGAGACAAAGGATTCGTCGAATAACGTGCCCGGCTTCGGCGGCATCCTCGACGTTGTTGATTCGGTTTTGGTGGCGGCGCCGTTCGGATATTTGTTCTTTCAAGTGCTGGCAAGGTAGAGCAGGACATTGGAGCTTACCATACAATTGGATTCAGCCGACAGGCAGCTCGAGCTGTTCGGGCCTGCCGATAGTCATTTGCGCCTGCTGCGGGATTCGCTCGATGTAAGGATTACTGCACGCCGTAACAACATCCTGATTTCCGGCAAGGTAACAAACGTCAAAAAAGCCGCTGAAGTTCTGGAGAATATGCAAAAGTATCTTTCCAGACACGGCACTCTTACTGTTGACGACGTCGGCCGGCTGCTTGCCGGCGGTGTTTCTCCGGATGTGCCGCTGTCTGCCGAGGCCCTTAGTGTCTATTCACACAAGAAGCTCATTGAGCCATCCAGCAAAAGGCAGCTCCGCTACGTTGAGGCAATGCTCGCAAACGACCTGACGTTTTGCATCGGCCCGGCCGGAACCGGCAAAACCTATCTTGCAGTCGCGGTTGCCGTATCGATGCTGAAGAAAAAACAGATAAGGCGCATAATCCTTGCCAGACCCGCCGTCGAAGCGGGCGAAAAGCTCGGCTTCCTGCCCGGTGACATTGCAGCCAAAGTCAATCCTTATCTTCGTCCCCTTTTCGATGCTCTTGAAGATATGATGGATTTTGCCCAGATGAGAAAGTTTATGGAGCTGGATATTATCGAAATTATCCCTCTTGCTTTTATGCGTGGCAGGACCCTTAATGAATCGGTGGTAATCTGTGACGAGGCCCAGAATACCTCGCCTTTGCAGATGCTGATGGTTTTGACCCGTCTGGGACACGGCTCAAAGATGATTATCACCGGTGACATAACTCAGATAGACCTGCCTTCGGGCCAAAGAAGCGGAATGATAGAGGCAGTCGAGCGACTGCGTCGTATAAAGGGTATTGGCGTTGTAGAGCTGACCCGAAGCGATATTGTCCGGCATCGACTGGTCCAGAGTATTGTTCGCGCCTATCGCAACGACAGACCGGCGGTGTCAAAACGTAAATCGAAATCGCGGGTTGAGAAGTAGAATTCGCCAGACTGACTGTCACCCTTGCAGGGAGCATATATGGGGTTTTTTAGCAGGACAAGTTCGCGTCGAAGCCGAGTCCGTAAAGGCCCGCCGGGCAGGTACGTTGACCTGAGCCGGCTGGCCAATCCCGATGTTATCTACTCGGCGTTTATCTGGCTGCTGTTTGTCTGCATGTGTGTGGCTGTATTCGGATACGAGCTGCTCCGGGAAGGTCACTATGCCCAATTGACGGCATTGGCCGTAATCATTGTTCTGATTTGTCTCACGGCGGCGTTTCACATTTCTCAGTATCAGAAGCGCCTGCTGAAAAACCGAGCCAGGGCAATCGGGCTGGTTGCTCTTTTCGTTGGTTTGCTGGTTGCCGCAAAAACCGTGGTCCTTATGACCGCCCAGACATTCTGGGCTACCGGCGCAGCAGTGGCAGTGGCCTTGATTTTGGCCATCGCCTACGAGCGGCGTTTCGCTACTGTTATGAGTGTGTTTTACTGTGTGCTTGCCTATTTTGCGATGGGTAGTATGGCAAGCTTCAGCGTACTGCTTACTATGATTGCCGGCACACTGCCGTTTTGTTTCTTCCTCAAGGAAATACGTACGAGGATGAAGCTTCTTGAGGTAAGCGTAGTGTCTGCGGCGATGGTTTTTCTGACGTCGGCTGCGATGAAGCTGCTTTATGCCCCAGCTTCCACTGCCAGCATGCTCGAAGTTGCCGGGCCTAATGCCGCAATCACCCTTGTCGTAGGTGTGCTTATTCAGGGCCTTCTGCCCGTCCTCGAGAAAGTATTCAAGATAGCGACAAGTATGACCCTGCTCGATTACAGCGACGCCAATCAGCCGTTGTTGAAGCGCCTTGCTATGGAAGCGCCCGGTACTTACAGCCACAGCCTGCTTATCGGTTCTCTCGCAGAGGCGGCCGCAGAGGCAATCGGACGAAACGGCCTTTTATGCAGGGTCGGCGCTTATTACCATGACATCGGGAAAATCAGCAAGCCCGGCTACTTCGTCGAAAACCAGCTTGGCTCAGTGAGTTGGCACAAGGAGCTTTCGCCCGCAATGAGTCAGCTAATCATCGTCGGCCACGTCAAAGACGGTATCGAGCTGGCTAAAGAATACGGGCTGCCGGCGGTCCTGCGTCAGTTCATTGAAACACATCAGGGCACCACTCTCGTTGAATACTTTTACAATGAGGCGGTAAAGCAGCACGGGCAAAAAGACTCCCCGGATACCCCGCCTCCTTCCGAGAGGGAGTACCGTTATCCCGGCCCCAAGCCGCGGACAAAAGAGGCCGCCATTGTAATGCTCGCGGACTCGGTCGAGGGTGCAGTACGGTCTTTGTCCGAGCCGACCCCGACGAAAATAGAGGTGGTGGTGCATAATATGGCTATGAAACGGCTGCAGGACGGCCAGTTCGATGAATGTGAATTGTCCCTGCGGGAACTGAGCCAGATAGAGGCAAGCTTGTCAAAGTCTCTCGCAGCCCATTATCACGGACGCATCGCCTATCCGAAGCCGCCCGATGCACCTCCTGAGAAAAACAACAAAATAAATGCCTAAAAGAACATTCCCTATGCGTGGCATAGTTATTTCTTTCAAATGTGAGTTCAAAGGCGTGAGCTGCCCTGAGCAGGAGTTCAGCAAGCTTGTCCGGGCAGTCTGTAAACGTTTCAAGCTCACAAACGCGACTGTAGATATCGCAATAGTGGGCAATAGCGGGATTCGAAAACTAAACAGGCGGTTTCTGAACCGCGGGGCCGTTACTGATTGTCTGGCTTTTGACCTGTCCGAGCCGGAAAGCAGGAGCAGATTGCTCGTGCTGGCTGTCAACGGCGAAAGGGCAGTATCGGAAGCGGCTAAACGGGGCCATTCACCTCAGGCCGAAATGGCACTTTACGTTACTCACGGCTTGTTGCATAATCTGGGTCTGGATGACCGGCTGCCGAAAGAGGCACAAAAGATGCATCGCCTCGAAGATGAGATTCTCCGGCAACAGGGCTTCGGTCCGGTATATGATAAAGCGGCTCGGTCGCTGCGACAAAAGCCGCGTGCCAAGCGGAAATCTGCCGGCCGTGCGGGCTGAGGAGACACAAAGTGAGCCAGGTCGGCTGGATGATACTACTGGTTTGCGTCCTTTCGGGGGCGGCGCTGTTTTTCTCGGTCGGCGCAGCGTCGCTGCGGATGTTCTCGCACACGAAATTGCAGCAGGTATTAAGAGTAAAAGGCAGTTACGCCGATGCCGAGCTGCTCGCCGACAAAATTTCCCAAAATGCCGACAGGTTGATTATGGCCTGCTCGCTATATCGCCTTATCCTGAATATGTGCACTCTGTTGCTTCTCGTTGCCATTTTTGCATCGGGGCGCGAAGCCGGGCCTGTGCTTAGTGATTATGTCTTGAGTTTTCCTATTGCCGTTGTTGTGTTTTCGCTGTTTAGTCTTGCAGTCCCGAACGCCTGGGCCAAGTATGCCGCCGAAACTACCATTGGCAGGACCTATGGCGTTCTGTTTTTCTTTGCCGGCTTTGTCGGTCCCCTGTTGTATTTGTGGAACTCCATCGATAGTTTCGTCCGTCGCCTTGCCGGCGTCGCTGCTGTTACACCCGGCCGGCGGCTCGAAGAAAAACAGGATGAATTCCTTGATGAATTAATGCAGCACAGAAAGCACGGCGTAGTCGACGAAGAGCAGCAGGAGATGATTGAGGGCGTCCTCGAGCTGAGCGAGACTACTTCCGACAAAATAATGACCCCGCGCACCAGCGTTATTGGTATTGAGGCCGGCTCAGACCTCGATATGGTCGTTGGGATTATTACCGCCGCGGGACACACGCGCCTGCCGGTTTATGAGGGCAGCATTGACAATATAATCGGCTTTATCTACGCAAAGGACCTGCTGAAGGAAATCGGCAAATCCCCCGAACAATTCCGGCTGCGCGACAAACTGAGACCCGCGTATTTCGTCCCGACAACGAAACCGCTCAAACTTCTCCTCCACGAGTTCCAGAGCCGCAAACTGCACATAGCTGTTGTCCTTGATGAATATGGCGGCACCGCAGGCATTGTTACGCTGGAAGACATTCTCGAAGAGCTTGTCGGCGAAATAACCGATGAATATGAGAAATCCGTCCCCGGCCCCGTGCGCGAGATTACCGCGGATACAATCGAGGTTAATGCGAGAATGTATGTCAATGAGCTTAACGACAAATACGATATGGGCCTGCCTGAAAGCGAAGATTATGATACGGTGGGCGGCTTTGTCCTGTCGCACCTCGGCTACATCCCGCAGACCGGTACCGCCTTCGATTACGGAAAGCTTCATTTCACTATTATTTCCGCCGAACCCAGAAGAATAAACGGCATCAGAATATACAGGGTGCCCGTGCAAAATGTTGACAAAGGATAAAGCAGTCTGCATCCGCGTAATTGACTACTCCGAGACCTCGCAGGTGGTCACTTTCTTCACAAGGCAAACCGGCAAAGCCGCAATGATTGCCAGGGGCTCGAAGCGCCCGCGCCGCCCGTTCGGGGGGCCTGTCGAGATGTTCTCGTGCGGCAAAATCGTCTTTTCTGATTCGAGCCGTGAAAAGCTTGCCACACTCGTTGAATTCGAACCCTCCGGTGAAGTCGTAAACTTTTCAGTCCTTGCGGCGGATGGTTTTGTCCTGAATTGCTGTCTTCTCTCGGCCGAACTCGTAAATCTTCTCACCAAAGATTACGACCCGCATCCCGGCTTGTATGACGGGCTGCTTCAGTTTCTACGAGTTGCAACCCGCACCAAGGTTACCGATGCCGCGCGGGGCAAACTCGTAGCCGGGCTTACTGTTTTTCAGCTTACGCTGCTCAGGGAAATTGGTATCTGTCCGGTCCTGCAGCAATGTGTGAACTGCAAAAATTCTTTCAGCCCCCGATGGCCCGAGGTGTATTTCAGCAGCAGTGCAAACGGTCTTGTCTGCCGGGATTGCCAGGGGACATCCCCGGATAGAACCCGGCTCACCAAAAGGGCCGCACAAGGCCTCGCAAGTATCGAATCGCTTGCTTCAGCCGACGATCAGACTATCGGGCAGGTTGAGGAAATTCTGATGGGCTATATTACCGATACGCTGGGGCGACCACCCAAAATGGCAAAATACATACTTCAGTGGCAGGTAACTACTTAGGTGTAAAATGCAAAACTCTATCTCATCTTGACATTTTTATCTAATTTGCCATTCGTGCGATGGTTGTTGTTAGCCATCTTATAAAATCGGCATTAAAAAAAAGCCAGATTCCAAAGAAAAGAATCTGGCTTCGGAGGAGGGTGATGAAAAGCCAATAAGAACGTCTCCCTTTACTCCTCTACAATCCTATACTTTGCCTTAAATAAATAATCGCCACTGCGGCTGAAATTTCTTTAGTCAAATTTGTCTTGCAACAACACATTTATACGTTAACCACGTCAAGCAGGGGTTGCTAAAAATCAAGTGTTTTTTCGCTTTCCACCGTAAAAAGCCCTTAATTCGCCCAAAAGGCCAGTTATTTTACGCTTGCTAATCGTCCTTTGTTCTCTTATTTTTAACCAATTCGCTGTTACTTTTTGGAGTGACCAAATATGACCGGCAGGGTCACAGTTGCCGATCTGGTTGAGGCCAAACGGCAGGGACGTAAAGTTGTCGCTGTCAGTTGCTACGACTACACTACGGCCCTTCTGCTAGCCCAAACCGACGTAGAGATGATTCTCGTTGGAGACTCGGCGGCCCAGATTATTCTCGGCCACGATTCCACCCTCCCTGCGACGATGGATTTTATGGTTACTATTACCGCTGCCGTGCGCCGAGGGGCGCCGAACGTCTGCCTCGTTGCCGATATGCCCTTTTTGTCTTATCAGCTCGGTCTTAGCGATGCGGTTAGAAATGCCGGCAGGTTTGCCGTCGAGTGCGGCGCACAAATGATAAAAATTGAGGCCTCCGGCCCTTATCTTGATGTTGTCAGAGCAGTTAGTGACGCCGGTATGGCCGTTATGGCACATATAGGAATCAGGCCCCAGAGCATAGGTAAGCTCGGCAGATTCAAAGCTGAGGCCTCCACTGCGGAAATGGCGGCGGAGCTTATTGCCCTGGCGGGGCAAATGGTAAACGCAGGCGCCAGTGCTTTGTTACTCGAAGGTGTTTGCGAGGAGGTTGCACAAATCATTACCGAGCAAAGCGATGTGCCGGTTATAGGCATTGGTTCGGGACCTGAATGCGATGGCCAGATACTGATTGCGCCAGATATCCTCGGTCTGATGCAGACACCCGGGCCGAAGTTCGCAAAAAGCTATGCGAGTCTCGCTGATGTAACCGTGGCCGCGTTTGCCGAGTATGCCAGAGAAGTCAGAGCAGGCCGATATCCTGATGCTGAACACAGTTACCATATGAAAAAAGGCCAGCAGGACCGCCTGCGGCAGATGCTCGATGGCGGTAGCCGACTTACAAGCAAAGGTTAACATTAGCCATACCATATTTATGCTGAAAGGGCTGATTTAAAATGGACAACGTAGCGCCTATTCTTCTGTCTTCAATTATCTGTGACAGGGTTATCTTCGACCGAATAACGGGTATGCCGAGTGTCATAAACATAATTCAGACCATCAACGCCCCTAAATACCCCGTTCGCCACGACCAGCTCATATTCTTCTGCGAGCTGACAAACGGCCACGGCCAGACGAAGATGAACATCCGGCTTGTCGACCTCGAAAATCAGGACAAGATTATTTTCCAGCAGACCCGCGAGGTTAATTTCAAAGACGTCAGGCAGATAGTTACAGTTGCGATTAACCTGATGGGTGTGGTTTTTCAGCATCCCGGCGAATATCGTTTCCAGTTGTTTGCTGATGAAACGCTTCTCGGCGAAAGGTCGGTAGTATGCAGGCAGGTTAATTTTCCTCCACCGCCTGCGGGGCCGACTACGCCTCCAGGCACTCGATAAACGCCCCGACCTCAGGACCTATAATTGCTGGCGATTTGATATACCATTGCCTTTTGCCTTCCTGAATGTGTTAATTAGTGGCCGAATCGTGTGCTTCGCTTGGCTTATCATTTAGCAAAACAATTTCCCCCGCTTTCGCAGATTGCCTATTTTAACTCAAGATTTTCTTAGAGTCTTACCGATTTAGAAATTACCCATATTAACACAAGTGTTTATTTATGTGGTTATGGCGAAGTGAAATGAACTTGCGAATATAGTTTTGGAGGCAGATTTATGATTCGGGAAGAGACAGTCGCGCGTTACCTGGAGGTCTTATTAAGGGGCGACAGAGGGCTTTCGAGGTCCGTCATTGAAGAGACACTGCAAACCGGAGCTACGACGAACTTGGTCTATATGGAAGTGATATGGCCTGCGATGGTGGAAATAGAAGGATTGCTACGGGCAGAGCGGATTACGCCGGCACAAGAGCACCTTGCAACGCGCATTAATCGCACGATTGTCGACCAGTTGCAGAATAAGCTACCCCGCAGACCCGCAAGAAGTAAAAAAATTACTGTTTGCTGTGCGCCGGAGGAGCTTCAGGAGCTGGGCGGCCAGATTATAGCGGACCTTTTCGAAAGTGATGGCTGGGAAGTCAGGTTTCTCGGCGGCGGTCTGTCAAACGATGACCTTCTTACCTTCGTCCACGAATATGCTCCCGACATATTCCTGATTTATGGAACAAGTCCCAGGCAGGCGCCTTTGGTCCGTCAGCTTATCGACAGAATAAGGGAAGTCAATGCACATCCCGATATGCAGATTATGGTTTCAGGCGGGCTGTTTAACCGCGCGGAGGGCCTGTGGCAGGAAATAGGCGCAGATGCCTTTGCTGCAACGGCGGAGCAGGCGCTGGAAATCGCCAGCGGAGCGGTTCCCATCGAGCCGATTTCGCGCACGATAAACCGGCGAAAAAGAAAACGTCAGAATGTTCCGGCCGATGCTCAGGAAAACGATGCTCAAAGTGTTGCCTGCTGAAAGTGAATCCGGCAATGGTGCAGCAGGATTTTAGCGTGAGTCCTTCAGCAGCTTGTATTCCACGGAGTCGGCCAGTGCCTGCCAGCTCGCCTCGATGATGTTCTCAGAGACGCCGACTGTGCCCCAGATATCGGTCTTGTCACGTGACTCGATGATGACTCGGACGCGAGCTGCCGTGCCTTCGCGTGCGTTGACAACTCGCACCTTGTAGTCAATCAGGTGAACGTCTCTGATGCTCGGATAGAAGTTTTCTAAGGACCTGCGCAGGGCGGCATCAAGGGCGTTTACCGGGCCGTCGCCTTCGCCGACCACGTGCTCGACCTGGTCGCCGACTTTCAGCTTGACGGTGGCCTCGGTGATAAGCTCGCCGCTTTTGAGTTTTTCGACGACCGTGTTGTATTTTATCAGCTCGAAAGCGGGCTTATACGTCCCCATTATCTTGCGCACTAACAGATCGAAGCTCGCGTTGGCCGCCTCGAACTGGTAACCTTCGTTCTCGAGCTCCTGGACGCGGGCAAGAATCTTTTTTGCCAGTTCTTTGTCTTCGCTGATTTTTGCCTTTTCAAGCTCGGCCAGGACGTTGCTTTTACCGCTCAGCTCGCTGATGAGAAATCGGCGCTCGTTGCCGACCAGTCCCGGGTCGATGTGTTCGTATGTCCGCTTGTTTTTGCGCAGGGCATCGACGTGCAGTCCCGCCTTGTGAGCGAAGGCGCTTTCACCGACGTAAGGCATATTCACCACCGGCGATAGATTGCATATTTCAAAAACGAATCGTGATACCTTGGTGAGCGTTTTGATTTTTCCCGGCATCAATACTTCGAGGCCCATCTTCAACGCCAGATTCGGGATTACCGTACACAGGTTGGCGTTGCCGCATCGCTCGCCGAGTCCGTTGATTGTTCCTTGCACGTGCCTGGCGCCGGCGTGCACACCGGCGATGGTGCCGGCGTTTGCGCAATCGCAGTCGTTGTGCGTATGAACGCCGATTGTCAAGGGGCTTAGCATACCGCAGACCGTCTTTGTGATGTTATATACGTCGTGAGGCATTGTTCCGCCGTTAGTGTCACACAGCACGATTGCATCTGCTCCCGCTTCGGCCGCCGCCTGAACTACTTTCGTCGCGTATTCCGGGTTTTCCTTGTAGCCGTCGTAGAAATGCTCGGCATCGAATATTGTCTCTAGTCCGTGCTTTTTGAGAAAGCGGATGCTCTCTGCGCACATCGCAATATTGTCATCGAGTGAGCAGCCGAGCACGCCGGTAACGTGCAGGTCCCAGGTCTTGCCGACTATGGTGGCGGCAGGGGCCTTGCAGGTGACGATTGTGTTTAGAGAGACATCATCGTCTGCTTTGCTGTCGACCCTGCGGGTGCTGCCGAATGCGACCAGCTTGCAGTTGCGCAGTCCGAGCTTGCCGGCCTCGGCGAAGAATTGCGTCTCTTTCGGGCCGGATGCAGGGTAGCCACCCTCGACGTAATCAACGCCGAGTTCGTCGAGACATCTGGCTATGGTCAGTTTATCCTCGAGTGAGAAGCTGACACCCTCGGTTTGCATCCCATCCCGCAGAGTTGTGTCGTAAATTTTTACCCGTTCCATAGGTATTTCCTGTCTGTAGTCGAAGCCGATTGAAACCACCATTTTAGCTTGGCCTTACCAGAGTGTAAAGGGCGATATGGTCAGGTTATTAAGATACCTGTAGTCGGTCGCAGCCGGCTGGGATGGCCGTAAATGTGCTTTACCGGGCAGGAAAATTTATGTCTGATTATTGCTTGCGGGCTGGTTATTTGGTATACTAAAAGGTTTATGTAATTGCCGGTGCAATGTAACTTAGTCTTGTTGGTGGAGAAGATGATTTTAACACAGATTTTGCAACCGAGTTGCGTAAGGGTGCCCCTTGATGCCAGGGACAAACGCTCGGCCATAACCGAGCTAATTGACGCACTCGATGAAAATGGGCTGCTGTTGAAAAAAGACGCAGTGTTACAGGCGGTATTGATGCGCGAGCAGACCAAGAGCACGGGCATTGGCTCAGGGATAGCAATCCCTCACGGCAAGTGCACTGCGGTCAAAGAATTGGTGATGGCTATTGGCATTCCCGCCGAGCCGATTGATTTTGAAAGTGTTGATGGCGAGCCTGTCGGTATAATTATCCTGCTTGTTTCGCCTTCAGACCAGACCGGGCCGCATATTCAGGCCCTTGCCAAGATAAGCCGCCTGATGCTTGACGGGGCGTTCAGGAGCAAATTGCAAAAGGCCGGTTCCGCCGAAGAGCTCTATGAAATCCTAAGCAGCAAAGAGAATGAGTAGATGGTTTAGGTAACATTATCACACGGCAGCAGTCGTCTGCCGCTGTGCTTTTTATTCCTCATGCTTTTCCGTTGGTGATTCCCACAGAACCAGTCCAAGCTCATAAGGATTGGTCATATCGGGATGTTGTGGCACAACCCGCACTGCGATGCCCCTTCGCCCCGATGCATCACAGGGGGTCAATCCGCTGAACCAGTGCTCACTATCCTGCCCTGTGGGGCCTTGATGTTTCATTTTGATTACGGAGCCGTCAGTAATGTTGCCGCGGGCGTCCAGCGGGCCGTGGTAAAGCTCGACTGAGACGTCCTCGGCTTTGAGTTTGCCGAGTTTGACTAAGGTACTTACTTTCAACTGTGAGCCGACCTTGAGTTGTGGATTTCTTGGGTCAAGCCCTTCGACTCGTTCTCCGTTGCCGAGCTCTACCCGCACATCTTTGATTGCCAGGTCTGGCCAGGCATCTTCCGCGTTTGCCTTCCAGCTTGCAAGAGTCTTGGCCCTGCTCAAATTGTCGGCTGTCATATACTCCCATCGCGACCGAGCCGGCAGATAACACCGCTGTGCGTAATCCCTGACCATTCTGTGTGTATTGAACCGCGGCGTAATCCATCCTATCGATTTCCTGACCCTGTGTATCCAGGCACGTGGAAGGCCGTCGGCGGAGCGGGTATAGAACAATGGGACAACCTCGTTTTCGAGCATATTGTATATTGCCTGCGACTCGACCACGTCCTGATAGCCGGCATCATCGTAAATTTCGCCTGCTCCTATGGCCCAGCCGCCGTCTGGTTTGTATCCCTCGCACCACCATCCGTCGAGCGTGCTCATATTCAGTGCGCCATTGATTGCCGCCTTCATCCCGCTGGTTCCGCTGGCTTCCCAGGGCCTGCGCGGATTGTTGAGCCACACGTCCACACCCTGCACTAACATCTTGGCAGTGTTGATGTCATAATCCTCGAGAAATACAATCCGGCGTCTGACGTCGTATTGTGTTGCAAAGTGGACGATTTCCCTGATAATTTCCTTGCCTTCGTTGTCCCTCGGATGGGCTTTGCCGGAGAATATGAACTGGACGGGTCGCGTTTGGTCGGTGAGCAGTTTTGCCAGTCGTGCCGCGTCTTTGAATAACAGGTTCGCCCTTTTGTATCCGGCGAAGCGTCTCGCAAAGCCGATTGTCAGCGACTCGGGATTCAGTACCTCTTCGGCCCGGTTCAGCTCACTATGATAGGTTCCCCTTCTTTCCATCTGTGATTTGAGTCGCTTGCGGGCGAACGCTATCAGCCGTTCCTTGCAGCGCTGGTGGCACCGCCAGAACTCCTCGTCTGATATCTGCTCGATGTTGTCCCATACCGGTGAATCGGTGTTTTCGTCCGACCAGTTAGGACCCAGATATCGTTCATAAAGCCGGCTGATTTCCTCCGATATCCAGCTCTTGATATGCACACCGTTGGTGATTGACGATATTGGGACCTCGTTGGTGGGAACCCGCCTCCAGAGGCACGACCACATCTCGCGCGATACCCGGCCGTGCAGCTCGCTTACGCCGTTTATGTGGCTGCTTAGCCGCATCGCCAGTATAGGCATCTTGAATGATTCCCCTGCGTCATCCGGCAATATCTTTCCCATGGAAATCAGCCGGTTTTTGTCTATACCGAGCTTCGATGCGTAGCTGCCGAAGTATTTTTCCATAAGCTCGTTGCTGAATTCATCGACACCCGCCCGGACGGGGGTGTGCACGGTAAATACTGTGCCGGCCTTAACGGCCTCGAGGGCTTCGTCAAAGTCAACTCCCGATTCGGCCATAAGTTCTCGTATTCGTTCGAATGCCGAAAACGCGGTGTGCCCCTCGTTCATGTGGCAGACGGTCGGCCTGATACCCATTGCTTTTAGTGCCCGCATACCGCCTATGCCAAGCATAATCTCCTGGCGAATCCTCATTTCTGTGTCGCCGCCATATACTGTCGTTGTAATCATTCGGTCGGTAGCGGAATTGACCGGCAGATTCGTATCCAGCAAATACAACTTTGCTCGACCAACCGATGCGCACCATATCTGTGCGATAACGTCTCTACCCGGGTATTCCACACTGATGGTCAGGGGCTGTCCCGTTGCGTCGCGGACCATCTCAAGCGGCATATTGTAGAAATCGTTTTCTATGTATACTTCCTGCTGCCAGCCGTCAACGTTGAGATACTGCCGGAAGTATCCCTTCTGATACATAAGGCCGACTCCTGCCGTCGGTATCCCGAGGTCGGAGACGCTCTTCAAATGGTCCCCTGCAAGAATACCCAGGCCGCCTGCGTAGATTGGCAGGCATTCATGAATGCCGAACTCGGCGCTTAAATATGCAAGTGTGAATTTCTCCGGCTCACTACAGGCGCTTGTGAACCAGTTTGGCCCCGCAAGATATGATTTGAGTTTATCCGCCGCTTTTCGCAGTTCGGCTACGAATCCTTCGTTTTCCGCAAGGGCGTTTAATCTGTCCTGAGAGATGTTGCCCAGCAGCTTGACTGGGTTGTGCCCGCAACTGTCCCAAAGTTTATTGTCGATTCGGGAAAACAAATCCCCCAGCTCGTGGTTCCAGGACCAGAACAAATTACCCGCGATTACCTCAAGGTCACTGAGCACCTCCGGCAGGGCCGGGAGAACCGTATAGTTGCGAATTTTGAGCATTTTCGCTTCTCCAGTGGGTAAGTCTTTTTCTGCCAGGCACTAAGCAGCACAAAATGCCGGTCTCGGTGCCCTTATTCTAAATCGACAGAACCATAACCCGGCTTAACGCCGAAAAGGGACCAATAACAATCCATTATACGAATGGCGGGCGGGCCCAGTTTGCCTAGCGCGGCTTCCAGCCCGTGATGGGCCACGGCTTACTATTCCCTCTATGTACCCGGTGGTATATTTACCGGGACGAATCCGTTTGTAACAACTTTTATGGGCGGGACTCTGTTGTTGAAATAGGTGGGCGATAATAAAAAAGGCCTGTTGTTACAGGCCTTTCCTAACAGCAGGACTTTCCTCCGCTGATGCGGTAAGAAAGCGAATTGAACAAAACCCTGTATTTCCAGGTGGGTAATCGTTGCTTGTGTCCGAAAGTCCTAAGTTGTATAGGCGTTTCCGGGCCGACAAGGCCTGATTTCCCTTAGTTGGGTTTATCGGTTTTTTCAAATATGGCTTTCTATACCAGCACCGCAGGGGCGCCTGCCAAGTTTCTTATACCAAATTTGGAAACAAAAATCAAGGCAAAAACCTGCTTTATTCGGACCTTTCAATTGTTGCTTCGCCTTTTATTTATCACAGCTACAGCATCTCATCGGTTCTCGCTGGTGTTTTTGTCCAGCGAAAATTCAGCTTGCTGATAAACCCGGATAACTGCGGCATTTGTTTCTTGCCGGCATAACCATTCGTGCTTATACTGGGCTTATAAATGCTTCGGATTCGGAGTGTTGAGGCCCCGGCCCATATACATAAAGATATGATTCCTGTTCGCTGAAATGCAGTGGAAGCTCTGAACGCTAAAAACCAGGACCCCGGCAGGCCAAGGACGCGGCTTATCAACGTGTCCAATCGACTGTCGGTAACTGTTACGAAGAACGCTGACGGTCTGCACTTTGAAGAGAGTGTTGGTGGCCTTACTACAGGTCTGGCTTCTTTGTCACAGGACTATGAGATATGCTGGGTGGGCTGGCCCGGCATTACCGCCGATGACCTGGACGACTCACAGAAGCAGCAAATCGTAAATCGTTTTGCCGAGACATCGACCTGTCCGGTCTTTCTCTCCACGGAGCAGGTCGAACATTTCTACGAGGGCTTCTCAAACAAGACCATCTGGCCGCTGTTTCACTATTTCCCCTTAAATACTGTCTTTGAAGACCGTTACTGGCAGGAATACCAGAGGGTAAATGAGGAATTCTGCAGTGCAGTTCTTGACATAGCAGGACCCGACGATTGCATCTGGGTGCATGATTATCACCTGATGCTTTTGCCCGGACTCCTGCGGGACAAGCTCCCTTCTGCTAAAATCGGGTTTTTCCTGCACATACCTTTTCCGTCGTTTGAGCTTTTTCGCCTGCTGCCTTGGCGAAGGGAGCTGCTCACCGGCATTCTCGGGGCCGACCTCGTTGGCTTTCATACCTATGACAGCGTCACCTACTTTCTAAATAGCGCATCCAGAATTCTCGGTTATGAGCACTCGATGGGAACACTCACTGCCGACAACCGCCTCGTAAAAGTTGATTCATTCCCTATGGGTATAGATTACGAAAGATATTCGCAGGCCCCTTACGACGAAAAAGTTCGCAGTTATGCTGCGGAGATACGCCGGAAGGTGGGAGACCGAAAAGTTGTCTTGTCGGTCGACCGGCTGGATTATACCAAGGGTATTATCGAACGTCTCGAGGCCTACGAAATGTTCCTCTCGGAATACCCGCGTTACAAAGCACAAGTCACCTTGATTGTGCTGGCGGTTCCTTCACGCGCACACGTAGATAGTTATATGCAACTGAGGGAACAGCTCGAACGGCTGACTGGAAGAATAAACGGCGAGCACGGAGCAATCGGGTGGGTGCCAGTCTGGTATCTGTACCGGGCCGTTCCATTCGAACAACTCATTGCGCTCTATTCCGTCGCTGATGTCGGGCTGGTGACACCGTTGCGTGACGGGATGAACCTCGTTGCGAAGGAGTTCGTTGCCGCCAGGACGGACGGCACGGGCGTCCTGGTCCTTAGCGAAATGGCCGGTGCCGCCAGCGAGCTGGGTGAGGCCATCATAGTAAACGCGCATGACAAGCACGCCATTGTGCGGGCGCTGGCTGAAGCACTCGAAATGCCGCGGGAAGAACAAATCGACCGCAACAGGTCGATGCAGGAACGCCTGTCGCGGTACACGGTCAAGCGATGGGTGGCTGATTTCATCGAAACACTTAATGACATTAAAAGCACCCAACGTCAGCATTCGGTCCGGCTGCTCACCAGGCCTGACAAAGACAAACTTGTCGCCTCATACAAAAAAAACCGCAATCGATTGCTGCTGCTTGATTATGACGGGACCCTCGTTGGATTCGTCGACCGGCCCGATAAAGCCCGCCCGGACGAGGAACTTATGGAACTCTTGAAAAAACTTGCGGCCGATAAGGCAAATGAGGTCTTAGTGATAAGTGGCAGAGATAGACGCACGCTTGAACGCTGGTTGCACGGCCTTGGAGTGTGTCTTGTCGCGGAGCACGGCGCCTGGTTTTCGCGTCACGACGGCCAGTGGCAGATGGCAGAGGCCTTCAGAAGCGACTGGAAACAGGTTGTTAAGCCGATATTGCAGCTTTATAGCGACCGAACGCCGGGCGGTTTCGTCGAGGAAAAGGAGTTTTCGCTCGTCTGGCACTATCGTCGGGCACACCCCGAAATGGCCGATGTCAGGACCAAAGAGCTCATTCACGCAATCGCAAACATGACAAAGAATCTTGGCGTTGGTGTTTTCGAGGGCAATAAAATTGTCGAAATAAAAAGCGCCGGCATTAGCAAGGGGCGGATTATCGAGCAGTGGCTTAAAACCGACGTATGGGATTTTATCCTTGCCGCCGGAGACGACTATACCGACGAGGATATGTTCGATGTTTTGCCGCCGGATGCGTTCTCTATAAAAATAGGCACAAGTATCTCCAAAGCGAGATTCAATATGGATAGTGTGCGAGACCTCAGAACGCTGTTGAAACAACTGAGTAATGTTACTGTCTGGACTGCGCCCTGAAAGGAGACATCATGCTGACCCTCGAAAGTTTTCGCAGAATAGTCCCGGACCAGGTCCTGGCGGGTATTTACGCAAGGGCAAGAGGCCTTTATGGCCGGCACATCGTCCACGTCAACGCAACCTACCAGGGTGGCGGTGTGGCTGAAATCCTCTATTCGCTCGTTTTGCTGATGAACGATGTAGGTATAGACACCGGATGGAGAATCCTACACGGCAGTCAGGAATTCTTTGAAACAACCAAGAGCTTCCACAACGCCCTGCAGGGCAAAAGAATGAACCTGTCCCAGACGCAGAAACGCCTCTATCAGCAGGTAAACCAGAACTTCGCAAAATTCACCCACCTCGACCACGACTGTGTTATCGTTCACGACCCTCAGCCGCTCGCCCTTATAAGGTACTACAAAAAACGACAGCCCTGGATTTGGCGGTGTCACATAGACCTCACCAATCCGCACAAGGAGCTTTGGGACTGGCTCAAGGGTTTCATAATCAAATACGACCAGATGGTTGTTTCAAACGAGCAATACGTAAAGCAGGCGCTTCCTGTCGACCAGAGAATTATGTTTCCGGCCATAAATCCCCTGATACCCAAGAACAGAGAGATTAGCCCGAAGACTATTCTTCAATATATCAAAAAGGCCGGCATACCCACGGATAAACCCGTAATTACTCAGGTCTCACGCCTCGACCCCTGGAAGGACCCCGAAGGGGTCATAGATGCCTTCGAGCTTGTCCGCGAAAAGGTCGATTGCCGGCTTGTCCTCTGTTACAACGTGGCCACCGACGACCCGGAAAGCTTGACGATGTACCAGAAGGTGCTTAAAAAAGCGGCACGCTTTAAGAAAAGCGGTGATGTCCTGCTCGTCGTCGGCAATAACGAACTGCTCGTCAATGCCATACAGAGATTCTCAACCTTAGTAATCCAGAAATCTCTCAGAGAGGGCTTCTGCCTCGCCGTAACCGAGGCCCTCTGGAAGGGAACCCCGGTGGTTGCATCGAATGTAGGCGGTATCCCTCTCCAAATTAAGGATGGCAAAAACGGCTATCTCGTCGAGCCGGACGACACAAAAGGATTCGCCGACAGAATTGTTCATCTGCTCAAAAATCCAAAAGAATTGGACCGCCTCGGCAGAAATGCCAGAGAGACCGTGCGACGAAACTTCCTCATTACCCGGCTGCTTTCCGACTACCTCGATATGCTAAACGAAGTGATGGGCAGATAGTGATTCAGGCCGTCCGAAGAACCGCCCCGACGTATGCGGATAATTCGGCGACAATTGCCGACTCGAAGCTATCTACTGCTTCGTGAGTTAAAGTGCCGTCGGTATCCCTGAACGAAAGCGATAGTGTTACGCTTTTCCTGCCCTCGGGTATGCCCTTGCCCCTGAATATGCCCACAAACTCGACGGTTTCAAGCTCGCTTGGGGCCTTGCTTTTTACTGCGGATTCGATGTCCGACCATGCGACTTTGTCGTCTAAAACCAGTGATAAGTCTCGTCTGATAGCTGGGAATCGCGGTATCGGCTTTACCTTAACCGGTCCGCGGCGTAAGCTCAGCAAATGTTCAAGGTCCAGCTCCACCCCGCAAACCGTAACGTTCTTGAAATCGAACTGGGTCATAACCTTCTGCGACATCATTCCCATTTCACCGATACCTGTTCCGTCCGCGATGATGCTTGCCCCTGCCTGTGCCCAGGTGATGTCGTTCGGCTCGAATGTAACGACACTTTCTGGGGCTATGTTTCTGAGTAATTCTTCGACTACGCCCCGAATGTCCCTCAAATCACTGTCACAGGCAATCGCCAGACGGGACTTTTCAACCGGTAGCTGGCCGGCCTTACCCGTTGGAATATATGTATCGGCAATTTCGAAGATTCTACAGGGCGTATTGCCAACGTTGTGATTTGATTTCATTACGCCCAGCAGCGAAGGCAGCACACTTTGCCGCAGATGCCCGGTGCCTTTTACCGTGGCATCTTTGACCGATAGATGCTGTTTTGAGTCCGGAGTTGCAAACAATTCTGCGACCTTGGCATCAACGAAACTCACTGTGACCGTCTCGTAGAATCTGCATCCGTTGAGATATGTCCCTATGGCGTCGATTGTCTGTTTTCGGGTTTCGATGGGGGCTACTTCGATTCTTATGGTCTTTTCCGTCGGCACCTTGTCGTAGCCCGAGACACGGGCAACTTCCTCTATCATGTCCGCCTCGCGATATACGTCGCTTCGCCAACTGGGCACAGAGCAGACTATTTGCTCGCCTTCGCGCTTTGGCTCGAAGCCCAGCTTGGCCAGAATCCTCATCACTTCATTTTGCGGCACTTCGATACCAAGCAGCTTCTTCAGCCGGCCTAAGCGCAGCGTTGCCTGTTTCGGCTTCGGCTTTCCCGGGTACACATCGACGACCCCTTTTGCCGCCTTTCCGCCTGCCACCTGGATTATAAGTTGTGCGGTTCGTTGCGAGGCCCGGTCTATGTTTTCGATATCGACAATCCTGCCGAATCGAAACGATGCCTCCGAAGGCAGCCCCAGTTTCCTCGATGTGGCCCGAACGCTGACCGGGTCGAAAAATGCGTCTTCGAGTAGTATCGCCGTCGTTGCCTCGCTTACCTCCGTTTCCAGTCCGCCCATAACGCCCGCAATCGCAACGGGTTTTTTCGCATCGGCGATTATTGGCATATCGGCTGCCAGCTCGCATTTTGACCCGTCGATACTGATGATTTGCTCGCCGGCCGATGCCTTTCGGACTATTATCCTGCCCCCCACGATTTTCGCATAATCGAATGCGTGTGGCGGCTGGCCTGTCTCGAGCATCGCGTAGTTCGTGGCGTCGACGATGTTATTGACGCTCCGCATTCCGATTGCTTCGAGACGACTCTTCAGCCAGTCTGGCGTTGGCCCGACTTTAACCCCCTCGATAACCCTCGCCGTGTACCGGCCGCAAAGAGCCGGCTCAATGATTTCCACCCCGGCAAGCTTGGCAACCGGTTTCTCCGATTCGGCCGGCTCAATATGTGGAAGCTTTAGCTCTCTGTCCGTAGCCGCGGCAAGCTCCCGGGCTATCCCGATGTACCCAAGGCAGTCTCCACGGTTGCTCGTCACCTCAACGTCGATTACCGCGTCATCACCTATATATTCGATGCCTTCGTTCGGCAGACCGAGATTGCTTAGAATCTCCGCGACCTCCTCGGCCGAGTGCTCAATGTCGATATAGTCTCGAAGCCAGCTAAGCAATACCTTCATAATCGGTTACAGAAAAACAATCCTGAAATTTTGGAATAGATTACACCGCAGCCGGCTCGCTTGCAATGCTTTTATTGTTCGACGTTGGCAGGTTTGCGAATCCCGTAGCTTTTAGAAATGAGAAAGTCCGCCTGCGCCAATTGACCGCGTGGGATTACTACCGTGGGATTATCAAGCTCGAATTCCACCACGTCGTACTTTGAGTCGGGATTGAGCTTCTGTGCCTCTGCGATATCGGCGATACTGCTTATCGGCATCCCGTTGAACCGGCTGACTACAAGCTGAGCAAGTCCGCTGTAGCCGAGATTTATCTGCGCGGGCAGAACATAGCTGAGTATGACAATATCTCGCCGCTCGTCGGTAGGCTTGAAAGATTTGTCCTGGAAATACTGGAACAGATGCGGGCTGACCTTGCCGGGCCAGTCCTTGCCCCAGTTGGCCAGATAAGACCTTGTCAGCTTCTGAAACACGAATCCCCCTGTAACCACATACTCCGGCTGTCGGCCGAACTCATAGTAGGGCACCAGCATCTCGGCAACGTCGAAATTCTTCGCCTCAACCTTGACCTGCTGCCGTTCACTGTCACGCCAGATATCAAACGCGATATCGTCCCCAACCCTGTGAAGTGTGATTAGGTAAGAAAAATAAATGCGGTCGTATGTCTTGTGGGCAAATCTTCCGTATGCGTCAAGTTCCTTGCCGTCGATGGCTAAAATAACGTCATTGCGCTTGAGCTGGTCACTGCCTGTCCCGATGTTGTAAACGTCTGTCACCAGCACACCTGCCTTCATATCCGCCGGCATTTTCAGATATCTGCGCATAGCCGGGTCTAAAAGCTCACCTGTGGAAAAGCCCTCGGTGGGGACGCCGCGGTAGTCGCCCTGCTTTGCCTTCGCTAAAAAGTCGTTGATAATAACGGCCGGTATCAATCCCGCCTTGTCGCTGCCTTCGCTCCAGCACGCAATTCCCACAGGCGTCGAGCCGTCAGTGTAAACTTGGCCGATACTCGTTTCCTGTGACGTATTCGTGACAACGAAACTCAAAAAGCGCGTATAGGAAACAGGCGTTCGATAGACATCGGCCCTGTCGAGGGAACCCTGACCGGTAGTCAGATGTCCGGTATTATTGAGCCAGTAAAAGTCCAGCATAGCTGACCGCCTGAACTTGTCCTTGAATTTGACGGGCTTCAGCGGTTTTGCTAAAGCGTTCGGCTCAAGCTCCACCAGCGCCAGGTCAATTTCGTAATCGACCTCCTTGATTCTTGCCGGTATATATTCGTTCTGGCCGAATACCTTCGCCTTGATTAATTTTGCCTCGGCCACGTTCCACGCCGGCGTTATCACCTCATAAGGGCCTACCGCGCAGCCGACGCCGTGTTTCTGCTGTATCTCCGTATTGCGCCAGGGCCGCAACTGGTCATAGCCGTAGGCCGAAACCTCTAAATATACCAGCGACTGTTTCATTGATTCGCGGACGTCCGCTTTCACAACGCAGGCCGCTGCAAGCATTGCCAGACACAGACCGATATAGCTTCGATTGCGTATGGTCTTCATAGCTGCTCCTCCAGTTTCGCCTGTTCGGGTATGTCGTATTTTTCGAGGATAACCGCCTGACGGTTGTGGGCTGCTTTGGCGTCGATTATCAAAGGCCGGTCCACGCCCATAAACTTAATCTCATAAAAGTCTTCCTCGCTTTTTTCAAACAGTTCCAGCGCGTCCCCAAGCTTCCATACCGGTGTGCCGTTTATGCTTTCGACAACCTGACTTTTGAATCCCCCCGCGTATGCATTTATCTCGTCCGGCATTATTTCCGACAGCACCACGTATTCCTTCCGCTCTCTGTCTTTATTAAGCTGTATCGAGTTGCGGAACAGATATCGCAAATAGAACGGTGCATCCGTCGGCCACTCCGGCCCCCACGCTTCGAGGTAATTCCGCGTGGCCGGAACAAACGTCAGCCCCCCAAAGCAGACGTACCGCGGCGCAATGTCGTATTGCCTCGCAAATTCGAACACCGGCCTGTTCAACGCCACCGTCGCCGTTGCCTCCTTCAACTTCCCTTCACGATAGAACGCAAGCTCCGCCGTCTCGCCTGTCTGTTTGGTTTCCACCACCTCCGACAAATCGAGCTTCAGCCCGTAAATATCGACCCTGCCGTCATTGTCGATGTTGTATTCATCAATCCTGATCAGCACGTCACCCGGCTTTAGAATCTTCTCGACCGAGCTGTGCATTAACGTTTGTATTATAACCACTCCTTCCTGCCTATCCGGGACCTTGAGATAATCCTTATAGCTTTCGCTGTGCAGCCCGTGATACAGCATCACGCCAAGCGAGCCGAAGCCGTCGTATTTGCCGTCTTCGATATCGGTCAGAAAGTGTTTTATCACCGTTGTTGGAATCATATACCCGATATTTTCCGCCTGCATCAGTCCCTGAAACGCAACGCCCACAACGTTGCCGTCCTGTATCACAGGCCCGCCGCTGTTGCCCGGGTTAATCGCCGCGTCCGTTTGAATCACCAAGTGCGAATCCGCTCCCGTGTGGGCGTATGTGTCCATCTGTATCCGCGAGACTACTCCCTCCGTGACCGAGATGTGCCTGCCTCCAATCGGAAAGCCGTAGGTTGAGACCGTTGAGTTTATACCCGGAAGCCCCGCAAGCTCCAGTGCGGCCGTATCGTCGAAAAAGCTCGCGTCATCCACCACAAGCACAGCAAGGTCGCAGTCGTGCCCGATAAACGCCGCCTTCGCCGGATACCGTTTCGCCACGCCGTCTTTTTGCAGTTCCAGGTATTTATTATTGCTGACGTTGTGCGCGTTGGTCAGCACCCTACTGTCGTCGATGATAAAGCCCGAACCCACCCCCTGAACCATATTTTTTTGTTTCCACGGCGTAACGTAGTCGAAATCCTGCCCGACGCTTCGAATCATCACCACCGATTTTTCCATCCCTCCGAGCCCATCTGCACCGCAAATACCCCAGTTGCCCAGCGCCAAAACTATTACGAATGCAGCTTTGAAAATACCCCGGCTTTTCATTTCTCGTTTTCTCCGTCTGCCTGGCTATATGACATAATCTTCCATCTTGATGCTTTGGCTGATACTACCATGCCGCTGAGACAAAGACAATGGTCTTGTGTGTCTGGATGATTTCCTTGGAAAAACGGGTTGACGGACTTTGTGCTACTTGGTTATAATCCTGCGATTTTTTGAGCTTGAAAATTACAGGAGTATATATGGCAGGTAATGCGAAAGACATTTTGAAGCAGAAACTGACCGGCGAGCAGTATAATCGGCTGGTCACGCTGGATAACTCGAAAATGCACAGCTTCGTTGCCGACGCTATCGAGCTGACTAATCCCGGCTCCGTCTATGTCTGCACCGACTCGCCCGATGACATCCAGCACATCCGCGAGCTCGCAGTGAAAAACGGAGAAGAGATTCCCCTCGATATAAAGGGTCACACCTGCCACTTCGACGGCTACCACGACCAGGGCCGTGATAAAGCAAATACGAAGTACCTTTTGCCTGTGGGTTCCACGCTCGGAGAAAGTCTAAATTCCGTGGAAAAGGAAACCGGCGTAGCTGAGGTACGCGGATTTCTGAAAAACTCGATGGTTGGCAGAGAGATGCTGGTCTGTTTCTGGTGTCTCGGCCCGGTCGGCTCCGAATTCGCCATACCCTGCATCCAGATAACCGATTCTCCATACGTCGCCCACAGCGAAAGCATCCTGTATCGGCCGGGCTATGAGCAGTTCAAAAAAATCGGCGACAGCCCCGAGTTTTTCAGGTTCCTCCACTCCGAAGGCGAGCTTGAACACAATGTCAGCAAAAATGTCGAGAAGCGTCGCGTATATATCGACCTCGAAGAGGAAATTGTCTACAGCGTCAACACACAGTATGGCGGCAACACCATAGGCCTCAAAAAACTCGCCCTTCGCTTGGCCCTTCAAAAGGCCTCGCGACAGGGCTGGCTCGCAGAGCATATGTTCGTTATGGGTGTGCACGGGCCCAAAGACCGCGTAACTTATTTCACCGGTGCATTTCCATCCGCCTGCGGCAAGACCTCAACCTCGATGCTGCCAGGCCAGACCATTGTCGGTGACGACATCGCATACCTTCGCAAAAAAAATGGCCGCGTCCGCTGCGTCAACGTCGAAAAAGGAATCTTCGGCATCATTCGCGATGTCAATGACGAAGACGACCCCATCATTTACGAGGCCCTGACAAGCCCAATCGAGGTTATATTCTCCAACATCCTCTTGGACGAAAATAACAAGCCCCATTGGCTCGGCATGGGCCGGGAGCTGCCGACCAAAGGTATCAACTTCTCAGGCCGGTGGTTCGAAGGCAAGACCGATGACCAAGGCAAGGAAGTTCCGCCGGCGCACAAAAACGCCCGCTATTGCCTCAGCATTCCCGACCTCGCAAATTGCGACCCCTCGCTCGACGACCCGCAGGGTGTCCCTGTCGGCGGTATCGTCTATGGCGGCCGTGACAGCGACACCTGGGTGCCTGTTGAGCAGGCCTTTAGCTGGGCCGAGGGAATAATACTCAAAGGCGCAGCTCTCGAATCCGAGACTACCGCCGCAACCCTCGGAAAAGAAGGCCTCCGGTCGTTCAACCTTATGTCGAATATCGATTTTGTTTCCATACCGCTCGGCAGGTACATCCAAATAAATCTCGACTTCGCAAAAGGCGTCGGAAAGCCGCCGCTTATCTTTTCAGTCAATTACTTCCTCAGGGATAAAGCCGGCAAATATCTCAACTCTATGGCTGACAAGCTCATCTGGATTCTCTGGGCCGAACTTCGCGCTAATGGTGACGTCGATGCCATTAAAACGCCGACAGGCTTCATACCGGTCTATGACGACCTGGCCCGGCTGTTCAGCGAGCACCTCAACGTCGAGTTTACAAGGGATAACTACGTTCAGCAGTTCACGTTTCGTGTCCCCGAGAATCTGGCAAAGCTTGACCGTGTTGAAAAAGTTTATCGAGACAAAGTCCCCGATACCCCGCAAATTCTCTTCGATATGTTCGACGAGGCACGGGGACGTCTCAAAGCAGCCGGCGCCAAATACGGCGATTACATTGGCCCTTTTAACCTTGCTGGCAACTAAGGTTTCTTTTACAAGGTGTTAATCCAGCCCGCTAGGGACCGATAATATTTCGCCTTGATAATCCGTGTTATTACCCGTAAATGACGAAGCCGGTTGCTTCCTCCCCGTTCCAAGGCTGGCTGAATCGACTCTCGATATTGACTAATAAATTCAAAGTCGCTATTATCAGCGAAATTAGCGGATGTGGCGGAATTGGCAGACGCGCAGGCTTCAGGTGCCTGTGGGCTTACGCTCGTGGAGGTTCGACTCCTCTCATCCGCATTCCCGCCTCGAAATTCCCCTCATCCTTTGGCAATTTCACCGCGAATTAACCTTAATGGCAGCTTAGGCCGATAAATAAATATGTACTAAAAATTTGGCAGTTCGGCTTACTATAAACATATTTTAATACAGTTGGGCAGATTATGACTGAGCTCTTATGGACATTTGAAAGCCGTATCCTTGGCATCCAGCCGTTGTTGCCTTTGACGGTTATTACGCTGGTGGTAGGTCTGTTCGTTTGGCTGGGAGGCCCGGGCCTCAGAAGATTAATGTTTGCGCTCGTTGGTGCCTATTGCGGCTCGCTTTGCATCCTGTTCACTAAAAACTCCAACCTGATGCTGCTCACTGCGCTTGTTGCCATTGGCGTCCTGCTTGCCCTCAGGCTTCAGGAGGTTTTCCTTGTTCTCACGGCGTCTGTAATTGTCGCCGTTTACGGTTTCTCTTTCCTGATTCGACCCTATGTCGATACATCCGGCGAACTTATTAATATAATGCATGACCTGACAATCGGCGTGCCCTATTACAACTGGCCGATACTGCTGATTATGATTGCTGCTCCTGTCGGGCTAAGCTCCGCCTGCTGGCGAATAACCTCAGTTGTTCTTTGCTCGGCCGCAGGAACCTCTCTGCTGCTGGCTGGCACCATTATGATGTTAACTAACAACGGCCTTTCCGCCGTTGCTCACATATCCTCAAGGCAGGAGATATATGTAGAACTCTTCATTATTGTTACAGTCATCGGTACAACGGTGCAGTGGCTGGTGATGCCGAAAGTCGATAGCCGTATCGCCGCCGCAAGAGGAGCCGTAAAGAAAAAATTCAGAAAAGCCAAAAAAGGCAAAGCCGACGGCAGCGATCGCAAGGCCGCTGCCTGGCGAACGGCGTAACGGCAACACAACCGCTGACACAGGCATGGAACGCCGACGATTATTAAGGAGAATAGCCGATGGACCTTCTTTTCATTCTTGCCCAGACGAGCAAAGCCACAGCACCAGCCCAGATCGAAACTGCCCAGCAGGTCGACTATAGTGCAAGATACGTCCTGCAGACGCTCGACCAGGTTTGGAATCAGGCCACCTCTCTTACCCCTCTCCAGGCCATCATCGCCGTGTCCTTCGGCGTAATCCCGCTGATGTATGGCTGGAGAATCTACAAGGTCCTTACCGTAATCGGGTTCGGTCTGCTCGGCCTGTATTTCGGTATGTTGATAGGCGAACAATTCGACAAGGTCCTCCTTGGCGGCGTTATAGGCGCAGGACTCTTGACCGTAATCTCTCTGCCCCTTATTCGATGGTCCGTCTGTGTCCTCGGTGCCGTTGCAGGCGGTTTGCTTACCGCAAGCGTCTGGCAAGCAGTTCATTTGCCTGAGCAGTTTGTTTGGGCCGGCGCGCTTGTAGGACTCATAGCCGGCGGTATGATTTCCTTTGTCGTATTCAAGCTTGCCGTTATGCTGTTTACCAGCTTTGCCGGCGCTTCGCTCATAACCATCGGTTCTTTCGGACTAATCTACCGCTACGAAACGTTCGTCGCGGACCCGCCCACGATGAACCTCAACCACATTTATTACGGCTATAGCTGGTTTCTGCCTTTGCTGCTCATCGGCTGGACTTTCATCGGCATTATGCTCCAATTGCGGTTCCTGAAACGCTCCAAAGAATACACCGTCTGATATACCTTCGCTGCCGCAATGATGTATGATAGGGAGGCACGAATACACTCGCATTGGCTTCAACATCCCCAATTCGGCCAGAATTAGACCGATAATAATGGTCGTATCAGCATATTTCAAAAACAACCGAAAAAGTTTTTCTGAGAAAATCTTCAATTTGCCTAAATAGTCTAATCTTCCCAGATTAACGTTGTCGATAAAATGTTACGATGAACAGAATATCCTGATATGGAGGTCAAAAATGGAAACCTTAGTCGAGCAGCGTAAAACGGAGCGAACACAGGTATCCTGGCCCGTCAGTGTCTGGCTTCCTGAAGCCAATCGGTTCTTCAATGGCAGAAGCACAAACATAAGTAGGGGCGGCGTTCTGGTGCGTCTGCCGGCTTCTGTTCCACTTCGTCCGGGCCACTTTATCGAATTGAACTTCCCGCGGACAATGACATTGGCCAAGAAAAAGGGTGCATACGCACGGATAAAGAGCGGAAGAGTTGTGCGGGTTGAACGCGGAAGGTTGCTCGACGATGCCACAATAGGGGTCGGAATTGTCTTTGACGGTATCGAATCGTAAAGGCCTTTTTCTGCTTTTCGTAAGCTTTCGCAATTAGTAGGTGTTATAGAACATTTACTGTCAGTGCATTAGACTGGGGAGAAAAGGAGTGACCGGCGACAAGGTTTGTCCTCGGTCATTTTTTTGCGCGTAAAAGGCGGGTAAACATAATTCATCGAAGGCGGACAAGTTTTGCCATTGACAGACCTGGCTTCATAGAAGCGGATAACTGATTTTGGGGCATCAATAAGGGCATTCTGTGGTAGACATTCCGGAATCTGTGCTATGCTCCGAGGGGAAGTCAAGCCGGCGGGCGGGGGAGTGAATGTTGAATCTGTGATGTCAGCAGGAAAGTACATTTTTAGGATTGATTTACCGGCCTTGGGAGTGTATATTGGTAAATAGTTGGTTTGCCGGCACGGCCGGAAAGGAGGAGCTGGCATGAGTTTTTTGCAATTTTTTTGGGTTTTTCATAAGCGGTATCGGTGCGCAAATGAAACGCCAAATCGGTCTTTATTAGGAGGAACAAAAATGAAGTCCAAAGTAATGCCAAAGTTAGTGCTGCTGTTACTGGCGGCGGGGTGTGTGCTGGTGTGCTGGTCGATGAAGGTCGGTGCCGGCCCGCTGGAGCCGGAGAATTCGCCGGCGCCAACGATGCATACGCTTACACAGGTGTATGACAAAATCAAACAGCTCGTGCCGGAGAGCTGGAGCATGACACCATCTCATTCACAAGTGGCAGGGTCGTATTTGATTCATATGACTGCCGTAGGTGAGAACCAGGGAAATATAGAAGGGAGCTGCGAGGCATCGGGCAAAGAGGACACTATCGTTGTGGTGGGCAACGAACACAGGGTTTACCTGCCGACTGACCCACAGACCGGTCTGCCGACGGGCCAACGAAGACATGAACCGTATACGATTCTCAAGTACATAGACAAAGCGACGGTGCCATTCTATCAGGCGATGTGCCAGGGTGAGCACATGGCTCAGGTCGAAATCAAGTTCTATCGAATAAACCCGGTTGGTCAGGAAGAGCATTACTATACGGTTAAGCTGACGGACGCAATAATTACGGAAATCAGGACGATTACTCCGAATCTCGAAAGCGTGTCCTTTGTGTATAATAGAATCGATTGGAAATGGGAGCCCGACAACATAGAGGCATATGATACATGGACCAGTCATCCCTAAACGAGGAGCTACAGGATCTCAGCCATGACAAAATGTTCTGTTGGCGAGGAAACGACGATGAGAAGGCAAAATAGAAAAACAGTTTTTGTGGCAATTGCGGTTTTGTCTACTGCGATTCTATGCTGGTTGTCTTGTCTCGATTGGTTTGGCGGAGAATATCGACCCATACGAGGATGGGAGCCAGTACGCGTGGGGTGAGAATATCGGGTCGTTGAATTTCGAGCCGAACGCGGCCGGGCCGAACGTCGGGGCGACGGTGATGGCTCGACCGAAAATCCGTATTAAATAGCGAATGTCGCTCCGTAAAAAATATAACTCGTTTATAGTAAGCACTTTAGGAGATAAAAAATGCAAAAATCAAACAACTCAAAGTTTATGATTGCTTTTCTGGCCTTAGTAGTCTTGATGTGGCTATGCCCAATGGTTGTGGCAGGCAATCTTGAGCCGTCAGCAGCACCCGGACCAACGATGAAAACACTTGATGAGGTCGAGCCGAGAATACCGATTCACGCATCTGATTTGCCACTGAGCATTACTGAGCCAAACTCGTATTATCTGGTCGAAGACATAGACTTCACTGATGCCAACCATGCTATTACTATCGAATGCGATAACGTAACAATTGACCTGATGGGTTACACCCTCAAAGGTCCGGATTCTGGGGGTTATTGCGGAGTTTATATGAATGGCCGTACCAATGTGGAAATCTGCAACGGCACAGTTCGTGACTTTAACTGTGGCATCTTCGAGGGCAACGGCACCTACGGCCAGGACCACCGCATCATTGGTATACGAGCCACCTCCAATGGCCAACGTGGTATTTATCTTGAAGGCACAAGCCATTTGGTCAAGGACTGCACAGCAAGTGATAATGGATATTCCTCTGGCAGCAACGTCTACGGAATCTATGCTTCCACTGGCAGTACGATAATCGGCAACATAGTCTACAACTGCGGGCATTCCACTACCGGCAGCTACTGCCAGGTTTACGGCATCCGTGCCTCCAAGAACTGTACGGTAACCGGCAACACGGTCTACGACAATGGAGATAATGCTACCGGCACCTATGTCAACGGCATCTTGGCCGGCGCCAGCTGTACGATAACCGACAACACGGTCAACAGCAACGGAAGTTCGGCTGGCACCACCGTTCACGGCATCTCCGCTGGTATCGGCAGTACAGTAACCGGCAACACGGTCTACGGCAACGGATATTTGGCTACCGGCTACGTCTACGGCATCTGGGCTGACGCCGGTAGTACGATAGCCGGCAACACATCCAACTACAACGGAGATTCGGCTCACAGCTACGTCTACGGCATCGCTACCTACATCGGCAGTACAGTGGCCGGCAACACGGCCAGCAACAACGGAAATTCAGCTGATGGCAGCGTCAGCGGCATCTTTGCCAACGAAGGTAGTACGATAACCGGCAACACGGCCTGCGACAACGGAGATTCGGCTGACGGTAATGCCTACGGCATCCATCTTATAGGAAACAGTCTTGTTGACCAGAACACGGCATATAGCAATGGGACAGGAGCGGGTTCGGCAACGAACATATTAGACTTAGGAGGCAACTGCACTTTTGGCACGAATCATGCCCCGTGATAGACAACATGTAGCAAACCTAAGATGAGAAAGGATGATAAAGAAAATGAAACTGAGCGATATAATTAAAAGTTGTGTCGTTTGTGCAGTCTTGATGGGTAGCGTCAATATCTGTTTTGCGGAGAATATCGACCCGTACGATGACGGGAGTCAATATGCGTATGGCGAGAATATCGGGTGGGTGAATTTCGAACCGAACGTGGCTGGGCCGAACGTCGGGGCGAAGGTTACGACTCAGAAGCTGACGGGATTTATCTGGGCTGAGAACATTGGCTGGATAAATCTTGACCCCAACGACAGCGACCCCAATACAGGAGTTGCTAATGATGGCACCGGCAAGCTGAGGGGGTATGCCTGGGGTGAAAACGTGGGCTGGATAAACTTCGACCCGAATGTGCCGGGCGACGCGAACGAGTACGGCGTTACGATTGACGGCGATGGTAACTTTGACGGCTGGGTGTGGGGTGAGAATATCGGGTGGATGCATTTTGGCTCGGGTAGTCCGGTTGCGTACAAGGTGCGGGCGTGCGTGGTGGCACTCGATGATTTGGCGAACTTCGTTGACGACTGGCTGTTGAGCGGGCCGGGCCTGGTGGGAGATTTGAGCGGCGACGACGACGTAGAATTCGAGGACTATAGCGTTTTCGCTTCGTGGTGGCGTGATTACTGCCCAGATGGCTGGCAATTGAAATAGACGCCCACAAAATGGCAGAGGCTGCAACTGAATGTTTTGAGCGCGGGCAGTGGTGAGTTTGTGCCAGCGGAAAATCGAGACAGGTGAACTTGCCGAAATATGTTCGTCCCGCACATTTAGAATTTCGTCTTTGGTTGGTTGTTCGTAGTCGGTTGTTTGTTGTGAAAACAAAGCACCGCAGCGTGAGGTGGGGATTAAAAAATGGATTTTCTCCCGCGTCTGAAAACCTGGACCCCAGCCTATAACCCTGACTACGGCGTTTGAGGGCAGGCTTACCGGGGCAGGAAAGGCGGATTAAACAAGGATTTCCGGTAGTTGATTTTGAATTGTATGCTTTAAGATAGGCATTACCAATGCCATGTGCATTGGCAATAAACCCGGTAATACCTGCCAATTGCGGGTGGGGGCCGGGGCCAACGGACAGGAAATGGTGCTCGCCAGGGGGTGGGTAGTGTCTTCAGAGAGGTGCTGGCGGTATAATCGTGGATTATGCTGGGATTTAAGAAATGGCGAAGAAGGAGAATCAGTAACAGGCCCTTTCCACGGGAGTGGCTGGAGATTATCGAAAACAACGTGGAGTATTACCGCGGATTATCTGCGGAAGATAAAGAGGAGCTTCAGAGGCATATACTCATATTCCTGGCTGAGAAGCGATTTATCGGATGCGGAGGGCTTGCGATAACCGATGAGATTCGGCTGACCATCGCGGCACAAGCGTGCGTGCTGCTGTTACACCGCCAGACCGATTACTATCCCGGGCTGCGGTCCATATTGGTGTATCCGGCGGCGTACGTGGCAAAGGCGACACGCCGGCTGCCGTCGGGCGTGGTGGTCGAAGGGCGGGAGGTGCGATTGGGCGAGTCGTGGCATCGCGGCTCGGTGGTGCTGTCATGGGACGATGTTCGATGTGGTTCGGCAGACATACACGACGGCCATAACGTGGTCTTTCATGAATTCGCTCATCAGTTGGATAGTTCCGCGGGGCGGGGTGACAATAGCGCGGTCCTTCAACACCGAAGCGCCTTTATCACCTGGGCAAGAGTGCTGCACGAAAACTACGAGAAGGTCAGACGCGACCTTGATAAGAATCGGCCGACGCCTTTGCGGGCATACGCGGGCGAGAACCCGGCAGAGTTTTTTGCAGTGGCGACGGAGTGCTTTTTCGAACGGCCGAAGGAATTACAGAAGATATATCCTGACCTGTATCAGGAATTAAAAAACTTCTACCATCAGGACCCGGCCGGTCTTTAGTTCGCCGCTCGTTGTTAGAACTTCGTTGTTCCTGAGAAATACGGTTCGGTTTACTATTGCGTGCTGGAGTTGTTGTTTGGACCCTGGTATTCGGGGACAAGCTCTTTGATTTTTGCTGTTATCGACTGATGCTCACCTGTTCCGGCAAGATTCACAAGCTCTGAAATTCCCCGTCGGAGTCGGTCCCTGTCCATCGGTATGTTTTTCCATATACCGATTTTGGGGTGCCTGGTTTCCTGCATATCCTCGCCTTTTATGGATAGCTCTTCGAACAGCTTTTCTCCCGGCCTGGGGCCGGTAAAGACTATCTCGATGTCCTCGTCGGGCCGAAAGCCGCTCAGCGTGATAAGCTCCCTCGCCAAATCCATTATTTTCACCGGCTCGCCCATATCCAGCACGAATATCTCGCCGCCCTGGCCCATCGACGCGGCCTGCAAGACGAGCAGACTTGCCTCCGGTATGGTCATAAAGTAGCGTTTCATTTCCGGATGCGTCACCGTCACGGGGCCGCCCTCGGCAATCTGCTTTTTGAAAATGGGGACAACCGAACCCTCCGAAGCCAGCACATTGCCGAATCGAACGGTAACAAAGTGAGTTTTGCTTGTCCTGTTCAAATCCTGCACGTACAGCTCGGCGACGCGCTTCGACGAACCCATTATGCTCGTCGGGTTTACCGCCTTGTCGGTGCTTATCATCACAAAGTTGCCCGTGCCGAATTTATCTGCTGCATCCGCCACCGTTTGAGTGCCCACTACGTTGTTCTTGATGGCCTCGCCAGGATTGAGCTCCATTAAAGGCACGTGTTTATGTGCAGCCGCGTGAATCACAACTTCGGGTCTGTATTTATCAAAGATGCCCTCGACGCGCGTCCGGTCGGTTATATCGCATATTACCGCCGTCAGCGAAATGCTTGGAAATCTTTCGCGAAGCTCGCGCTCAATATAAAACAGCGGATTTTCCGCCTGTTCAACCAGTAACAGAAGCTTGGGTCCGAAAAGGCAAATCTGCCGGCACATCTCCGAGCCGATTGAGCCGCCGGCGCCGGTGACAAGAATGGTTTTGTCTTTGATGAACGTCTCAATTGAATCCTCGTCGAGCTGAACGGCTTCTCTGCCGAGCAAATCGGTGATATTAACGTCGCGTATCTGTGAGACCCGGAATCTGCCGGATGCGATGTCCGTCATCGAAGGGACGGTTCTAAAACGCACCTTTGTGCCCTGGCAAACCTGGACTACCCGGCGTCGTTGCGGCACGGTCGCCGAGGGCATCGCAATCGCCACCTCTTCGATGTTCTTGTCTTTGCAGATTTGTGCGAGCTGCTCCACGGTTCCCAGAACGGGAAGCCCGTGTATCCTTATGCCCTGCTTGGAGGGGTCGTCATCGATAAAACCTACTACCTCATACTCGACCACACGCATTCGATGAATCTCTCGAAGAAGAGATTCACCCGTGTTGCCCGCCCCGACAATCAAAAACCGCTTCAATCTTCCCAGCTCCACAGTGCGAAATTCTTCGTAGTAAAGACGTATTACCATTCGCAGACCCGCCAGCAGAAAGATTGTGCCGAACAGGTCCGCCATAAACACGCCCTGCCCCACTTCCGATATGGCAGGCAAAGTTCTTCGCACGACGTCGGTCTGCAGTGCCGTAAACCACATGGCCACGATAACAAGCGTGCTGACCAGCGAAGAGCGGATTATACCCGTCAAATCGGATATGCCCACGTACCGCCACCAGCCCCGATACTGCCCGAACAAACCGAAAACAACCAGCTTCACAATAACGAAAAACACGAGCATAATCGGGTATGGTCCCACCAGCCACTTGGCACTAAACTGCATATTGGAAGCCACGAGAAATGAGAGCATCAGCGAAGCAGCGAAAACAACGATATGTGCCAGGACTATCAGAAGCCGGCGAAACCTCAGCACCAGATTAGGCGCCGGACGAGTGCCTGCTGAGTTTGCTACGTTATTCTGTATTTCTGTTTGCGAGCTTGGTTCAGCCATAATCGAATATCGTCAAGTCCGGCCCCATACATTATTTGCGAGCATGATTCTAAGGGACCGTATAGGGCACTGTCAATAAGCCGGCTTCTCTGTCTTAAGCCGGGCGGTTGGCCACGCTTAGATGAACTATGACCCTCGACTTCTCAATAGGGGTGTGTTTGTGCCGCCTTAAACTCCTGCGGAAGTCATCCGAAGGAGTATGCCTTTACGCCTGTAAGCGGGATGGGAACCGGGGCTTTTCCTGCTGGCCATCCTCGCCCGGCGCGCCGGGAGTTACATTACTGAGATTCCGGTGATTCCTCTTTGATTTCGGCTGGTATCGTCTTTGTCTGTTCCGGCTCCGTATAAATCTCTTCGAGAGGCGTGTTGTCGACCTTGTTGCGCATCAGGGCATATATAACTGTGTTGGCTGAGAAGTAGAAACTGATTATAAAAGACACGACCAGCCCGACTATTATTAGCGCGAATACATAAACGAGAAACGCTGCTGCTGATTCCGACCAGTTACCCGCATTGGCTGAGTATGCCAGCAGACGCCCAAAGCTCGGCTCGGACCAGACTGCCATTACCTTATCTGTAAGACCCTTTGAGCTGTCAGCCCATGCCCCCAACCGAAGACCGAAATATGTCGACCATAACAGCAAAAAAGCAAAAAAGCGGACAAAAACATAGCATATCGCACCATAGACAATCGTCGCCGTGGTGTAAAGACCCATCCGCCACGGCCTGGCGTATATGTAGTTGAAAGACCGGCTCACGGCATCAAGACTGTCCGAGCCGTCATAAGCAATCGCAGGATACATCAGATTAAATCCAGCAATCGTCCCTATCACAAAAATCGCGACAAGCGCTCCGCCAAGTAGCGCCAACGGCATAAGTATCCCCGCTATCAGCTCACCGAAAAACGGTATATTTGCCACCAGGCCGAGCAGGAATATGCATAAGCCGGCTAATATAATTATTACTACGGGGAACAATGGTGTCGTAAAAAAGCTTACAAATTTTTTGGAACTGAATCTCAATGCTTCTGTTATCCCCGGTTTTTCATTACGAGCAAACTGTAGCGCTGCGATTCGACATATCGCACCGCCACCGATGCAGATGATGCAAAGCTTTATCACCGCAAAAATTCCACAGTAGATGGGGTGGTGATTCATCGCCCACCGAACCGCCATAATATACTCCGCAACGTTGGTCAGCACTCCCGGCAGGTTAAACGCGAATAATTCGCTCAAAGCCCCGTGGAACCTGTCCGCTCCGAAATGCCACAGCGTTGTGAATACCCCTGTGTATTCCTCCTCACTGGTGTATCTTTCGGTATACGCCTCCACCCGCTCCGGTTCAATCATATAAACCTGGAGCTCTGTTTGCGTTTTGTCGGTTCCCGGAGTCGCGACAACCGACTTGGACAACAGGTCCATAAACCATCCCGTCAAGCCTATCACTGCAATCATTCCCAGTGCGATTATGAGCTTGCTTGGCTGAATGGCCATCCGAAAGCTGCGGAATATCTTCGGGAAAAGCAGGCCATCCAAAATCTGACTCACTTGATTTTCGTTGCCCATTTTGCTCCCTTTCAAAATAGCACCCTGTCGCGGTCCATATTGATGGTTGTCATTGCGAACGAAACGAAGCAATCTTTATTATCTCGGATATCTTCTTATTACGTATTATCACCAGCTTCTTTCGCGTTGTCCAGTGTTTTCAAAGCCCTTCGGCAGCTTGTTTTTCATGCCCGTCTGTCGGTCCCTCGCCGGTATCCGCAACGTCTTCGTCGCCCGGTTTACTGACTATTTTGTATTCCGCGTCCAGCCACCGGCCCAGGTCTATCAGCTTGCACCGCTGCGAGCAGAAAGGAAAGAAACTCCCCTCTCGGCAGCGCCGCTCGCTACCCGCGTCAATAATCTTTTTGCATACGGGGCACCTGCGTTTCATATCGCCTGCCAGTTTATCATTCCCTTATTGTCGCATAAAGCCGGTTTGTTAAGTTATGGCAATTTTATTTGACTTTGTGGCATATTTGTTGGTATAATAATAAAGTTGTTTTAGTTAAATTACTTTAAAGGGGAGGTAAAAAAGCGCTGATTTCGTTTTAAAAAGGGTGTTTCGCTGATTAGAGAAATCAGTGAATGCTTATTAATCGCTGCTTTTTAAGAGGGTGTGAAAATGAATTACACGCGAATTTCAGAAAATTTCCTGTTTTTTTTTGCGGTGATTTTCTGTTTAAATCCCGTTAGCTTCGCGGAACCGCTTGGCACGACCTTTACTTACCAGGGACGATTAATCGACGTAAATGAGCCGGCTGACGGATTTTACGACCTGCAATTCAAGCTGTTCGACGCCGAATTTGGCGGCAATCAATTAAACGACGATATCAACAAACCTGACCTGGACGTCATTGACGGTTATTTCATAGTGGAATTGGATTTCAATGACGCCAACTCCTTCAACGGTGACGCCCGCTGGATTGAAATCGGCGTTCGCCCGGGAGATTTGAACGACCCCAACTTATATACCGTTCTTATTCCCCGGCAGGCAATTACTCCGACGCCTTATGCACTTTACGCAAAAAACGTTCCTGTTAGTGCTGACTCCGACTGGATTATCTCTGATAACAATACGTATTCCAGCATAACGGGCAACGTTGGCATCGGCACGTCGGTTCCCGCGACAAAACTTGACGTGGACGGGGTCATTACATCCGCCGGCGGCAACTCAAACAACTGGAATACGGCGTATAACAATAAGATAATTCAAGATTCGTTGAACGGTTTTATAAAAAGCGACGGCTCAGGAGGATATTCCGCCATTGAAGACAATTCCGCCAACTGGAACGCGGCTTACAACTGGGGCAGGTCATCTTATAATGTTAAGACATACGGGGCCACAGGCGATGGTGTAACCGATGATACCAACGCCTTTGCTGTTGCAATTACCGCCGCGGCCGGCGGACAAATCTATGTGCCTGATGGAACATATATGCTTAACGACCTGGGGCTAACTATTGATACCTGCCTGGATTTATCACCCCGGGCCGTCCTTAAACATAAAGCCACAAATTACGGTCAAATGATAAACTTTGTGGGGGCTAATACACTGCGAATTCGCGGCGGGACGCTTGACGGTAATAAAGAGTCTTTTGAGGATGTAAATCGTTGGCCTCATCTTATTGCCGCATATCTTGAATCAGGGAAAAAAATTGAGGTCCAGGATACACACTTCACAAATACACGTAACAATGCTTTTTATGTAATGAACTTCGGTGGAACGTTTTTGATAGACAACTGTGAGTTCACCCATATGTCAGAAGGGCGTCCCGGACGTCCCTCAGATGCTCTCACGGTAGTAACTGGAGAACCTAATAAACCCGGTTTCATGCGAGTTTCGAATTGCAAGTTTATAGCTGACGTTCCTGCTTATGAGGACGGGATGTCACCCGGCGGAATGTTTCTGGCCGCAGATAATTCAAGCACTCTGGAAGTTGAAGGATGTTACTTTTACGGCATTGGACAATTTTTCGATCAATATGATATTGCGTCAATCCATGTATATCCACGCTGGAATGGTGTTCGCATAGCCAACAATTACTTCGAGCAATGTGCATTTGCGTCTATTGTCGTGAAATCTGTGCACAATTTTGTATGTACGGGTAACGTTATTTCTAATGGACAAACATCTGTTAATTTTCTTCGCTCAGAGGGAGCGATAGCCTACGACCCAGGTTATCAGCCATTCCATGAGGATGAATTTGTTACTCATCCGAGGGCGGTTATTGCTAATAATATTATCGACAACCCCGGCTGCGAGACGGACGTCGGTAAAGTCGCCTGTATCTCTGTTCATGGAACTCTCCAAAGCCATGCTGACGATGTTATCATCGCAAACAATGTGTTGAAAAATGGCGGCTATGGAATATATATAGTTTATCCGGACGATATCACGATTGCTAATAATATTATCGAAGGAGCTGCAGACGGAAATGCCGGAATCGAGCATGGCATTTTATTTGTGAACGCGTTTGGTGAAATTATTATTTCAGGCAATCGAATTATTACCCCTAACGGGATGGGATTGTATTGTGTCGCAGAGGCCGACTCCTCCAAGTGGTATGTAATTGGCAATACGTTTAATCATTCCTCTCCGGATGCCTATGCCTGCACGCTTCGAGGAGTGGCTTATGCCAAGTTTTCCGGGAATACTTTCAACGCGACAGAGGGTTATTCTTTAATTATAAAGGGCGGTTGTGGTGGTGCTTGTCCCGTTGGCTGGCTCTCTTGGGATAACAGCAATATAATACTGGCCGGTCCTACAACCTTCAATTGGCCTCAGATTTCCAAAGCATCAGGTTTTCTAAGCGGCACTTTATCGCCTTATAATCTCGTTGTTCCCGCTGAAATCGGCACACTATATCGGCAGACAAGCGGGACTAATAATGTGCTCTGGCAGTCAATGGGAACGACCAAAACGTCATGGGTTCAAATGGCGACCTCTAATATAATTCCGCCCGTGGACAGTTCAACCGCGGTTCAGATACGCAAGGCGAACGGGACGGCGAGCATTGTAAACGTGGATACCATAAACAGTCGAGTCGGAATTGGAACAACGAGTCCGGCAAGGGCTCTGCACATAAATGACGCGATGAGGGTTCAGCCGCGGTCAACAGCGCCGAGTAATCCGGCAGAAGGTGACGTATATATGGACAGCACCACTCATAAGCTGATGGTTTATGACGGAAACGCCTGGCAGGCATGCTGGTGACACAGGAGGCAAAGAGATGAATTTATCTCGACTGATATTGATATTTGCGGTTCTGGTTTTTGTGTCGGCTGCCTGGGGGGATTACCAGATTGTCTGGAGCACGATAGACGGCGGCGCCACAAGCAGCGGCGGGCAATATAAGGTGGTTGGTGCAATCGGCCAGCCGGATGCCGGTTATTCGGAAAGCGGCAATTATGAGATACTCGGAGGTTACTGGCCCGGCGAGTTCTTGTGTCTCATTAATTTTTCTGAGCTTACAATCTTTACTGAATACTGGCTTGAGAGCGGCCCTGACCTGCCGGCAGACCTTAATAGTGACGGCATAGTTGATGTTTACGACCTGACTCTTTTGCTCGATAAGTGGCTTTGCGTCTGCCCTTATAACTGGCCGGTGATGTAAAAAAGCATATACTAATTCAATAAGCGAGTTTCGCAAAACCTGCAGGTATTCTTGACACCTTAAGCGCGGGGGCGTATTATCTGCCCGACAATTTGTAGGGCGGGTTTTATCCCGCCGGTTCTTTTTCTCGGAGCAAAACTTATGAAAAAGCAAAAAAGCTGGGAAAAGCGCCTGAGCGGTTTACCGGATAAGCTTATGGTCGATTTCGTCGAGTCCCTGAGCATCGATAAACGGCTGTACAAATACGATATCGCCGGCTCAATCGCACACGCAAAGATGCTCGCGAAACAAAAGCTGATTGCTAAAAGCGACCTCGCAAAAATCAAACGTGGCCTTTTGAAGATAGACAAGGAGATTGCCGCCGGCAAGTTCAAATTCGATACGGCTTACGAAGACATTCATATGGTGATTGAAGCTGCCTTAGTCAAAAAAATCGGCGAGCCTGCCAAAAAGCTCCACACCGGACGAAGCCGAAACGACCAGGTTACAACCGACCTGCGTCTTTGGATGCGAGACCGGATTGACATACTGAAATCCCAAATCACGAAGCTACAGAAGGCCCTTGTTGCGATGGCGGCCAAATACGCCGATGATGTTATGCCGGCTTATACCCACCTCCAGCGCGCCCAGCCGATTGTTATCGCCGCATATCTTTTGAGCTTTGTCGAGCAGCTTGAGCGGGATTTTGTCCGGTTCGATAATTGCCAGCGCCTCGCAAATATCTCCCCGCTGGGTTGCGGTGCGATTGCCGGCTCGACGTTGCCACTCGATAGAAAGGGTACCGCAAAGCAACTCGGCTTTTCGGGTCTGAGCTACAACTCCATCGACGCCGTCGGCGACCGCGACTTTTGTGCTGAGTTCGTTTTTGTCTGTTCTATGATAATGACTCATTTGTCGCGGCTCAGCGAGGACTGGATAATCTTCATCTCGAATGAATTCGGCTTTCTGCGAATCGACGATGCCTTCTGCACCTCTTCGAGTATGATGCCGCAGAAGCGAAACGCCGACGCGCTCGAGCTTATTCGCGGCGGGACGCTTGACGGTAATAAAGAGTCTTTTGAGGATGTAAATCGTTGGCCTCATCTTATTGCCGCATATCTTGAATCAGGGAAAAAAATTGAGGTCCAGGATACACACTTCACAAATACACGTAACAATGCTTTTTATGTAATGAACTTCGGTGGAACGTTTTTGATAGACAACTGTGAGTTCACCCATATGTCAGAAGGGCGTCCCGGACGTCCCTCAGATGCTCTCACGGTAGTAACTGGAGAACCTAATAAACCCGGTTTCATGCGAGTTTCGAATTGCAAGTTTATAGCTGACGTTCCTGCTTATGAGGACGGGATGTCACCCGGCGGAATGTTTCTGGCCGCAGATAATTCAAGCACTCTGGAAGTTGAAGGATGTTACTTTTACGGCATTGGACAATTTTTCGATCAATATGATATTGCGTCAATCCATGTATATCCACGCTGGAATGGTGTTCGCATAGCCAACAATTACTTCGAGCAATGTGCATTTGCGTCTATTGTCGTGAAATCTGTGCACAATTTTGTATGTACGGGTAACGTTATTTCTAATGGACAAACATCTGTTAATTTTCTTCGCTCAGAGGGAGCGATAGCCTACGACCCAGGTTATCAGCCATTCCATGAGGATGAATTTGTTACTCATCCGAGGGCGGTTATTGCTAATAATATTATCGACAACCCCGGCTGCGAGACGGACGTCGGTAAAGTCGCCTGTATCTCTGTTCATGGAACTCTCCAAAGCCATGCTGACGATGTTATCATCGCAAACAATGTGTTGAAAAATGGCGGCTATGGAATATATATAGTTTATCCGGACGATATCACGATTGCTAATAATATTATCGAAGGAGCTGCAGACGGAAATGCCGGAATCGAGCATGGCATTTTATTTGTGAACGCGTTTGGTGAAATTATTATTTCAGGCAATCGAATTATTACCCCTAACGGGATGGGATTGTATTGTGTCGCAGAGGCCGACTCCTCCAAGTGGTATGTAATTGGCAATACGTTTAATCATTCCTCTCCGGATGCCTATGCCTGCACGCTTCGAGGAGTGGCTTATGCCAAGTTTTCCGGGAATACTTTCAACGCGACAGAGGGTTATTCTTTAATTATAAAGGGCGGTTGTGGTGGTGCTTGTCCCGTTGGCTGGCTCTCTTGGGATAACAGCAATATAATACTGGCCGGTCCTACAACCTTCAATTGGCCTCAGATTTCCAAAGCATCAGGTTTTCTAAGCGGCACTTTATCGCCTTATAATCTCGTTGTTCCCGCTGAAATCGGCACACTATATCGGCAGACAAGCGGGACTAATAATGTGCTCTGGCAGTCAATGGGAACGACCAAAACGTCATGGGTTCAAATGGCGACCTCTAATATAATTCCGCCCGTGGACAGTTCAACCGCGGTTCAGATACGCAAGGCGAACGGGACGGCGAGCATTGTAAACGTGGATACCATAAACAGTCGAGTCGGAATTGGAACAACGAGTCCGGCAAGGGCTCTGCACATAAATGACGCGATGAGGGTTCAGCCGCGGTCAACAGCGCCGAGTAATCCGGCAGAAGGTGACGTATATATGGACAGCACCACTCATAAGCTGATGGTTTATGACGGAAACGCCTGGCAGGCATGCTGGTGACACAGGAGGCAAAGAGATGAATTTATCTCGACTGATATTGATATTTGCGGTTCTGGTTTTTGTGTCGGCTGCCTGGGGGGATTACCAGATTGTCTGGAGCACGATAGACGGCGGCGCCACAAGCAGCGGCGGGCAATATAAGGTGGTTGGTGCAATCGGCCAGCCGGATGCCGGTTATTCGGAAAGCGGCAATTATGAGATACTCGGAGGTTACTGGCCCGGCGAGTTCTTGTGTCTCATTAATTTTTCTGAGCTTACAATCTTTACTGAATACTGGCTTGAGAGCGGCCCTGACCTGCCGGCAGACCTTAATAGTGACGGCATAGTTGATGTTTACGACCTGACTCTTTTGCTCGATAAGTGGCTTTGCGTCTGCCCTTATAACTGGCCGGTGATGTAAAAAAGCATATACTAATTCAATAAGCGAGTTTCGCAAAACCTGCAGGTATTCTTGACACCTTAAGCGCGGGGGCGTATTATCTGCCCGACAATTTGTAGGGCGGGTTTTATCCCGCCGGTTCTTTTTCTCGGAGCAAAACTTATGAAAAAGCAAAAAAGCTGGGAAAAGCGCCTGAGCGGTTTACCGGATAAGCTTATGGTCGATTTCGTCGAGTCCCTGAGCATCGATAAACGGCTGTACAAATACGATATCGCCGGCTCAATCGCACACGCAAAGATGCTCGCGAAACAAAAGCTGATTGCTAAAAGCGACCTCGCAAAAATCAAACGTGGCCTTTTGAAGATAGACAAGGAGATTGCCGCCGGCAAGTTCAAATTCGATACGGCTTACGAAGACATTCATATGGTGATTGAAGCTGCCTTAGTCAAAAAAATCGGCGAGCCTGCCAAAAAGCTCCACACCGGACGAAGCCGAAACGACCAGGTTACAACCGACCTGCGTCTTTGGATGCGAGACCGGATTGACATACTGAAATCCCAAATCACGAAGCTACAGAAGGCCCTTGTTGCGATGGCGGCCAAATACGCCGATGATGTTATGCCGGCTTATACCCACCTCCAGCGCGCCCAGCCGATTGTTATCGCCGCATATCTTTTGAGCTTTGTCGAGCAGCTTGAGCGGGATTTTGTCCGGTTCGATAATTGCCAGCGCCTCGCAAATATCTCCCCGCTGGGTTGCGGTGCGATTGCCGGCTCGACGTTGCCACTCGATAGAAAGGGTACCGCAAAGCAACTCGGCTTTTCGGGTCTGAGCTACAACTCCATCGACGCCGTCGGCGACCGCGACTTTTGTGCTGAGTTCGTTTTTGTCTGTTCTATGATAATGACTCATTTGTCGCGGCTCAGCGAGGACTGGATAATCTTCATCTCGAATGAATTCGGCTTTCTGCGAATCGACGATGCCTTCTGCACCTCTTCGAGTATGATGCCGCAGAAGCGAAACGCCGACGCGCTCGAGCTTATTCGCGGCAAAACCGGTCGGGTTTACGGCTGCCTCACGGGAATCTTAACTATCCTCAAGGCCCAGCCGTCCGGCTATAACCGTGACCTGCAGGAAGACAAGGTCCATCTTTTCGCCGCCTACGACACGACCAGCCGATGCCTCGATATGGCCAGCGCCATTGTCTCGCATTCAAAGTTCGACACGGCTAAAATTGACGCCGGTCTCGACACTGGCTTTCTCGATGCAACCTCGCTCGCTGAGTATCTTGTCCGCAAGGGCGTCCCTTTTCGGCAGGCACACGGTATCGTAGGCCGGCTCGTATCATATTGCGAAAAACGTGGTAAAAAACTCGCCGAGCTTGACCTGGCCGAATTGAAAAAGCATTGCCCGGCGGTAAAGCTGGACGTTTATAAATCCCTCGGCGCTGCCAACGTCACAGCGAAATATGCGACAACTGGTGCCGCGGGATCGGCCCAGGCCAAAGAGCAAATCGGCTACTGGAAAAAGCTGTTGGCCAAGCGATGAGTAACGGCGAGGACCTGATTACTGATTGGTTCGCCCGACAGCGCAACCTCTCCGCTTCTGATTTTCCCATCGGTATCGGCGACGATATGGCCGAAATCCGCCTCGCCGACGGCGCCTCCATCCTTGTCACAACCGATATGCTCCTCGACGGCGTTCACTTTGATTTGAAAACCGCCACACTAAAGCAGGTCGGCTACAAGGCAATGGCCGTGAGCTTGAGCGATTGCGCCGCGATGGCGACTGTCCCCGTCGCAGCAGTTGTCGCCGTTGCCCTGCCCGCCGGCTTCGGCATAGAGCACTTAAAAGAGCTTCACTCAGGCATCGTTTCCGCAGCCGACAAATTCGAATGCCCACTCATAGGCGGTGATATTACTAAATGGAGCTACGCCGGCCAATTTGCCATTAACGTCGCGATGCTCTCAAGACCCGCAGGCCACCCGCCTGTGACACGCACCGGCGCCAAAGTCGGCGACGCTGTCTGTGTTACCGGCTCGCTCGGCGGGGCACTTTCCGGGAAGCATCTTTCTTTCCAGCCCCGAGTCAGGGAAGCACTCAAAATCACCTCACTTGTGAAAATCAATGCGATGATTGATATCAGCGACGGCCTAAGCTCCGACCTCAATCGTATCTGCACTCAAAGCCGCGTCGGTGCCCTAATCGATGCGCAGCGAATCCCGATTTCCGACGATGCCCGAAAGACAACTGACCCATTGTCGGCTGCGCTCAATGACGGCGAAGACTTCGAGCTGCTTTTCATACTCGCTGCTGACCGGTGCGAAAAACTCCTTAGTCAATGGACAGACTCATTGCCCATTACTCAAATCGGCACTATTACCGACACTGGCAAAATGCAGATAAAAATGCCCGACAGCCAAATTAACGATATCAAACCATCCGGCTTCGACCACCTTAAGTGACTCTCGATATGGAATTCTCCATCACGACAGATTCGCCGCAGCAGACCATAGAATTCGGCCAACAATTTGGCTCGAAGTTAAAAGGCGGTGAGGTCATCGCCGTATGCGGTCCCTTAGGAAGCGGCAAGACGCATCTTATTAAAGGAATCGTCAAAGGCCTCGGGGCCGAAGACGCCGCCACTGAAGTCACCAGCCCAACCTTCGTTTTAGTCAACGAATATTCAGGCCGGCTCGATATCTTTCACATCGATGCATACCGCATTGATTCCATCGCCGACTTCGAGCAAATCGGTTTTGATGATTATTGTTATCTTGGCTCCGTTGTTCTCATCGAGTGGGCCGACAAAATCGAGCAGGCCCTTGCCGGCATTAACTATATCAGAATCGAGCTGGCACACCTCGCCCCCGACCGCAGGTCCATAAGAATCTCCAACTCGCCGCCCAACGTCCGATTTTAGCAGGGCATTTCGATATTTTATTTTTTTGAAAAGCCACGTTTTTGAGTTGCCTTCCCCATTTGCTGTAAAAAACTAACGCGTCGTCCGATATCACGCTGCCGGCAATTTGGCCCTTTCACAATAATCTGTTATACTTTAAGTGAAGCAAGATGAAGCTATCTTAAGAGGACAGAGGGGCGAGATTCTTTATCGAGGAGCGGCTGACAAAACCACATTCCGGGTTGTCTAAGAGATGCCCATGTTAAATTGGAGGGAAGCTGTTATCGACACAGCTTACAGGGTAAAAGAATGAAAGCGAGAATCGGTTTTGCGATGATTCAGGTTTCTCTGATAGGGGCTATCTGCAGTGTTGGTGCGGGTATTGTTGCCCCTGATTTCAGTGCACGAGGGGTCGGAGTTGAAGAGTCAAGATTTATTGCCGACCTTCAGACTGTACGTTGCCAGCTTGAACTGTACAAGATTCAACACGACGAACAGCTTCCTCCTACCGCCAGTCTTGCCGGCTTCGAGCAGGCGCTGACAACCAGAGGCGCCGACAATCGCGGTCCTTACCTCAAGACGATGCCAACCAATCCGTTCAATGGTGACAAGGCCGTGCGCTTCGTACAGGACCAAAACAATGTCGGCTGCGGAAAGGCCGGCTGGGTCGTCAACACCTCGACGGGTTCGTTCCACGCCGACGATTCACCTGAACACGCGTCACTGTAACAAAAGTTGCTTACACACTGTCCGTTTTGTGACCACGGCAAATCTAAAGGGGGGACGGGCAGATAAACGACCCCGCCGGGGAACTTCCCTCGGCGGGGTGTTTGTTTTCTCACGACCAATACAACTTGAGTCCGGCTAAAGGCCCGTTTGTCTCGGTGAATTTAGCGTCTGATAAGAAATTCGAGACCTGCCTCTTATAGGGCCTTGTCACATATTGGCAGGATGCCTGTTGAAATAGCCGTTTGCTTTATGAAAATCAAATCGGGCTAAGGCTTTGTTGCCCATCGGGCCGTTACGCATTGGCAGTGCTGTAAATGCCTGTCAGTTCCGCGCACCTCGGGTAACAACCTAAAATTTCGCCTGATAACTGCGATTAAAGACGCTTACATAATTACCCCTAAGTTAAGAGGCAACCCAGGACGGACGAAAAAACTTGGGGATGATTTAATCGGCGATTACCGAACAAAAATATACCGGCGGCCTGAAAGTCACGCCCGGCACCGGATATGTGTGAAACAGCAATAGAAAGGACCTACGAATGCCGCCAAGGAAAGTCCTGGTTGTTGATGACGAGGTTCACATTGTGCACGTCGTTGCAATCAAGCTCCGCAACAACGGCTACGAACCTTTGACTGCCTGCAACGGCGCCGAGGCATACGAGCTGGCCTGCACGGAAAGCCCCGATATTATAATCGCCGATTATCAGATGCCCGTAATGACAGGACTTGAGCTTCTCGAACATCTTCGCTCAAACGAAAACACCAAAGATATCCCTTTTGTTCTTTTGACAGCAAGGAACTTCGCCATAGATGACATTCATCGCCAGCAGCTTCAGATTTCCCAGTGCATCACCAAGCCGTTCAGCCCCAAAGAGTTGCTCAGAACTATTGAGGATATCCTTTACCAGAGACAGTTGTCGCAGCAGAGCTGATAATTCAGTGCAGAGGTTTCATCGCCGTCTTGTGAGTCGCCGACAGTTGGCTCACTCGCATCCGGTCGAAATACGGAGAAGGTTATGCCCAGCACAATGGCAGGAGGTTTGACCACATTACAAATGCGGGAGTTGAAGGATTTCGGCGCGCGTGTGAGCACGCTCGGCGTTAACTTCGCAGTCTGTGATTCAAAAGGTCAGCTTGTTCTTCTCTGTCAGGGTGGCTCTTTCGACAGCAATCCCGCTCTCCTGGCAAAATCTGCTCGAGATTGTCTCGGCCGTTCCGCCAAACGGACCGCCGCCGCAAAAGACGAACACCTCAGGCCGCCTCGCAGCAGGTGTCTCTCTGCCGAGTTGGTTCCCGCTGCCGCCTCAAAACATCAGACCGGTTTAGTAGCCCTGATGGACCTCGGCGCCGCCCCCGACCCCCACAACAAATCGGCCCTGCTCTTGTCCGAGGTGCTTCGACTCTTTGCGGAAAAATTCCATACCCAACTGGACTCAACCGAGCAGATGGATATGATAAGCGCCGAGCTGGCGCAAACCTACGAAGAACTGGTCCTGCTTTACAAAATCAGCACCAATATGGAAATCGTCGAGCCGGATGCAAACTTCCTCCAGATGGCCTGTGACAGCTTGACCGAAATCGTCAGCGTCGAGGGCATAGCCATACTTCAGGAAAAAACGCTTGACGAGCCGGCTCATTTCATCCTTGTAGCGGGTGCCGGCGTCATTGACATTGACCCGGCTGTGACATCGCTTATGTATAACCGATTGCTGGATGACACTAAAAAGGGCAAAGAGGCCCTGCTTGACAGTGAGGTCGACTCACCTTTCACATACGACTGGCCCCAGAGCATCAGAAACATCATCGTTGTTCCTCTCTGTGGCAAGGAAAAATCCAACTCGGGCGAAAGACGCAAACGGCTCGCCGTCCCCAGACAATCCGGTACCGGCCGTATCATCGGCATGCTCGTCGCCATAAATCGGCTCGACAAACCCGATTTTGACTCCACCGATGTAAAGCTGTTCAACTCAGTCGCCAGCACCTGTGCCGTGTTCGTCGAGAATAACCGCCTCTTCAACGACCTCAAGGAACTGTTCATCGGCTCACTGAAGGCCCTCACAAGAAGCATCGACGCAAAGGACCGCTACACCAGAGGCCACTCTGAAAGAGTCGCCTTCATCTCAAAATGGATTGCCGAGCACCTCGCGCAGCACCAGGATATTGACCAGGAGCAAATCCACAAGATTTATCTCGCTGGCCTGCTGCACGATATAGGAAAAGTCGGAATAGACGAAACTCTGCTCTGCAAGGAGGGCAAACTTTCAGAGCAGGAGCGGCACCGGCTCAGAATGCACCCCTCCATCGGTGCAAACATCTTGGGCGGAATCAAGCAGATGCGGGATATTATCCCAGGTGTGCTTCACCACCACGAACGGGTGGACGGCAAGGGGTATCCATCCGGCCTCAAGGGCGACCAGATACAGCTTATGGGCAAGATTGTCGGTCTGGCAGACTGCTTTGATGCGATGACCTCCGAAAGGGTCTACCGCGAGGCGCTCACCGTCGAACAGGCTCTCGAGGAAATCGAGGAACGGCTTGGGACCCAGTTTGACGAGCAGATTGGAAGAATTTTCATCGAAAGCGACGTATACCACCTCTGGGACCTTATGCAGTATGATGTTACAAAGGCCTATGGTGCCGAGGATTTCAGCCAGTATGGTTCCATAGCGGTTGGAACCCTGCTTAAATAACACCCCACAACCTGCGGTTATCAGCCCTAAACCTTCTTACGTTCCAATCCCCCCTTCCGCGTATCGACTGTCACGTATGATTTGCCAATTTACACTTTTTGGACGTTCGGACTTGCAACCCGGCGCAAAAATGCTAAAATGCCCCGTCTATTATGTGCAGAATGATTGTAGTCGAAACGTCGCGCTAGGTGCTTACAGAAAGGGCTTGTTTGAAAAATGCTCGCGAAATTGCAAAAAGAAAAAATAGTTCATGACTTCGAGAACCACCAGGGCGACACCGGGTCGCCTGAAGTCCAGATTGCGTTGCTCACAGAGAGGATTAACGAGCTTACCGAACATCTCAAGCTTCACCGCAAGGACCACTCCTCCCGACGCGGCTTGCTGAAAATGGTGGGCACAAGAGCGGCACTTCTGAAATATGTCGCCAGAAAAGACCCAAAGCGTTATCGAGAGGTCATATCCCGGCTCGGCTTACGCAAATAAAACCAGCGGATGGCTTATAGCGTTTAGTTAATTTCTATCCGCTGTATGCTGTCCGCTATATGCTATCAATGGTTATTAATGAGGTAAATTATGTCGGAATTTGTCAGAGTTGAATGTGAAATCGCCGGTCGAACCTTATCGATTGAGACCGGCAGAATAGCCAGACAGGCCGACGGCGCCGTTGTCGTCCGATACGGAGAAACCGTCGTGCTTGTTGCGGCCGTTACGGCCCCTCCACGCAGCGAAGATATCGATTTTTTCCCGCTTAGTGTCGAGTATCGTGAAAAGCAAAGTGCCGCCGGTAAGTTCCCGGGCGGATTCTTCAAGCGCGAGGGAAGGCCCAGCACAAAGGAGATTCTCACTGCCCGAATGATTGATAGGCCGATTCGCCCGCTTTTCCCCGAAGCTTATTTCAACGAGGTCCAGGTAATCGCCACCGTACTAAGCGCCGACCGTGAAAACGACCCCGATGTCCCTGCTATGATAGGAGCAAGCGCAGCGCTTACTATCAGCAAAATCCCGTTTATAGGTCCCACCGGCGCCTGCCGTGTTGGCCGAGTAAATGGCGAGTTTGTTATCAACCCGACCCACGCCCAGCTCGAACAGGGCGATATGAACATTCTTGTCGGCGGACGAAAAGAAGCAATCAATATGATTGAGGTCGGTGCTAAAGAATTGCCCGAATCCGTCATCGCCGACGCCGTAAAAATCGGACACCAGACCGTGCAGGTCGTCTGCGAGCTTATCGAGCAGCTTCGTGCAAAAGCCGGCGTCGAAAAGGAAATACCCGAAACCACCCCCATCAACACGGAGCTTTATTCCCAAATACGCTCACAGGTTGCCGAAGAGTTGCACTCGGTTGAAGTTATGTCGAATAAGCGCCAGCGAAGAACCGCTGTCAGTGAATTGCTCGAAGGCCTCATCGAGCAATACTCCGGCATCGAGATACATCCCGAATCCGATGTCCTCGACGATATAGATGAACAGCAGCAGCCCGAAACGTCGCCTCCGGTCCAGGCCCCAGTCACTGATAAGGCGATGGTCAAACGTGTCTTCGATAAAATCGAAGGCGAGATTATTCGCGACCTTGCCCTGCAGGGTAAACGCCTCGATGGCCGGGGTTGCGATGATATTCGTCCCATCACCTGCGAAGTCGGCCTTCTGCCGCGAGTCCACGGTTCCGCTCTTTTCTCCCGAGGCGAAACCCAGGCCCTCGTCAGCGTAACACTAGGCACAATCAGAGATGCACAGATTATCGACGGCCTGCTCGATGAATATGCCCAGAATTTTACGCTGCATTATAATTTCCCGCCCTTTTCCGTCGGCGAGGTCCGTCCGGTCAGAGGTCCCGGCAGACGCGAAATAGGCCACGGCGTCCTCGCCGAACGAGCGCTCGAACAGGTCAAACCGCCCGAAGAGGAATTCGCCTATACAGTCAGGGTTGTCTCCGATATTACCGAGTCCAACGGTTCCAGCTCTATGGCCTCGGTATGCTGCGGCTCACTCGCACTGATGGACGCCGGCGTGCCAATTAAGAGGCCCGTCGCAGGTATCTCAATCGGAATGGTCACCGCCGGAGACGGCCGATACGTCCTCTTGACCGACATACTCGGCGATGAAGACCATCACGGCGATATGGACTTCAAGGTCGCCGGAACCACCGAGGGCGTCACCGCCGTCCAGTTGGACGTCAAAGCCGAGGGACTCTCACATAAAATTATGGTTGAGGCGCTGGAAAAGGCCAGACAGGCCCGCCTCAAAATCCTCGAAACTATGTCCAAAGCAATCGAAAAGCCAAGACCTCAGCTAAGTGCCTATGCCCCCAAACTCGTAAGCATTCAAATCGACCCCGAATTTATCGGTAAGATCATCGGCCCCGGCGGAAAGACAATCAAAGGCCTGCAGGAGCAGACCGATACCACCATCGAAATCGAAGAAGACGGCACCGTCTTTATAAGCTGCCTCGGCGGCGACGGACATCTCAAAGCCAGGGAAATCATCGAGTCAATGACTCAGCCCCCCCAACAGGGCCGAATTTACCCGCAGGCCAAAGTCGTCTCCGTCAAGGATTTCGGCGCCTTCGTCGAATTTATTACCGGCGTAGAAGGCCTTTGCCACATAAGCGAGCTGAGCGACGGCTACGTCAAAAATGTCGAGGATGTCTGCAAGGTCGGCGACTTGATTCCCGTCAAGCTTTTGTCTATCGATGACCAGGGCCGATTCAAGCTTTCCCGCAAAGCCGCCCTTGCCGAATTGTCCGCCGTCGGCAAAGAACAGCAAAAACCAGACGAAGCGACCAGGACGCCCGGCAAAAAATAAAAAAGCTTAATTTTTTGCGTTTAACTTTATGGCCGACGAAAAACATACCAGGGCCGGCCTTTTAGCAGGTGTTTTACCTGTTTCACTTGTTTCACTTGTTGTCATCGGCCTGATAGCTTATTCAGGTAGTTTCAACGGACCTTTCATTTTCGATGACCTTCCGAACATCGTCGAAAACCCGAGTATTCGACAACTCTGGCCTTTGACCTGGGTCCTTTCCGTACCCCCTCAGTCGGGCTTGGCGGGTCGGCCGGTATTAGCCCTGTCTTTCGCCCTGAATGAGGCCTTCGGCGAATATCGCGTTTGGGGATACCACTTCGTTAACTTATCGATACATATTCTTGCCGCCCTGACGCTGTATGGTATTGTCCGCAGAACTTTGATAAGCAGCCGGCTTAAAGAAAAATTCGGCCGGCATTCGGCTTATCTCGCCTGGATTGTAGCGGCAATCTGGCTGGTTCACCCCATTCAAACGGAAAGCGTTACATATGTCGTCCAGCGGGCGGAATCTCTTATGGGCTTGTTTTACCTCCTGACCGTCTATGCCGCCGTAAGGTCGATGCAGCCCAAACATTTCGCCCTTTGGCAGATATTGTCCGTTATCTTTTGCGCCCTCGGAATGGCCACAAAAGAGGTAATGGTAACTGCCCCGGTGCTCGTCTTGCTCTACGACCGAACCTTTGTGGCTGGGTCATTTCGCCTCGCACTGAAAAAGCGATGGCACCTGTATCTCGGTTTGTCTGCAGGTTGGGCGGTTCTCGCTGCAGCGATGGCTTCAGGGTCGCACTCGGATACCGTCGGATTCTCCATAAGCATAAAACCTTTTGACTACGCGATGAATCAGTTCATCGCAATAGTTCAATACATAAAGCTGAGCTTCTGGCCGGCTCGTCTGTGTCTTTACTACTGCTGGCCGGTGATAAAAGTATGGCAGTTGATTCTGCCATCGTTGTTGATTGTCGTATTTATGGCAGCGGTAACGTTGTGGGGCTTTATAAAAAATCGCGTATGGAGTTATCCTCTTGTCTGGTTTTTCGTTATACTTGCCCCTACTTCGAGTTTTGTTCCGATTGCAGATATAATCTTCGAGCACAGGGTATATTTGTCCCTCGCAGGCCTGGCAACTATTGTGGTAACCGCCGGCTTTCTTTTATTGAGGGTCGCAGCGGGGCGGGCCCGCCATAGTAAAATAACATCCTGGCTGGGAGTTGTTATTGCTATGGCCGTTATTGTTGCACTTGCGACACGCACTATTTATCGCAACAGAGATTACCAAAGTGCGATGTCAATCTAGCAAAGCGTGGTGGATGCGGTGCCAACCAGTTACAAAGGGTACTATAATCTTGCCGGTCAGTTCGAAAAGCAGGGCGAAATTGAGCGGGCGATTGGTTATTATCAGCAGGCGTTGAGTATCAATCCCGATTTTACAGACGCCCATCATAAGCTCGGCAATATTCTGAAGTCGCAGGGCCGGCTCACCGAATCGGCCCATCATTATCGTCGGATATTGCAGAAAGACCCGAACCATATCGAGGCCAACTTTAATCTCGGAGTTACTTTTCACCTGCGGGGCCGGCTCGACCAGGCAATTAGTTGTTATCGCAGAACTCTCGAGTTACAGCCCGACTACGTCAACGCTCACAATAACCTCGGAGCCGTATTGCTGTCGCAGGGAAATTTCGACCAGGCCATAAGCCATTTTTACAGGGCTTTGGATATCGACCCTAATAATGCTGAAGCATATAACAATCTTGCCTACGCCCTAATCTCCAGACCTCACGTGGCCAGCAGCGACATAACCAGAGCCCTTGAACTTGCCCGCAGGGCTGCGGAATTGACCGACTATCAGGCCCCGGAAGTTCTGGATACGCTCGCAGATTGTTACTCAAGAAATGGCAGGGTGGATTTGGCCATCCAAACCGCCGAGAAAGCACTCGAATTGGCGCTGGTCGCAGCCAATGAGCAACTCGCCGAACAGCTTCGCGGCCGGCTGAAGCGATACAGAGAACAGACACCCTGACTGCCTAATCGTTTGTCGGCCCGCTTTGCTCTTTTGCTTCAGGTCTCTCGGCGTTTCTTATCGCAAGTTCACGGGCAAGGATGGTTACAGCGGCACTCAGAGTTATCAAACGCCGCCACAGGGCCACTGCCACAAGTAAAAAGAAAAGATTGGCAAGATAAAAAAGAAGGTCGGCCCCGCGACCCACACCAATCTTGTTGGCCGCCCACGTCGAAACGTCGGGAAACAATACCAGAAACAGCAGTCCCGCAAACATCAGCACCGCAACCGCTCTTTTAATCAGCAGCAGTGATTTCTGAACCAGAAAAGCCCGCAGGATTATAAGAAGAAGCACTATCAGAATGACTTTAATGGTAATCATTTGCCACCTCTCGAAAACAGGTCGAACAAAATATTGATTGCGTTTGAAACGGATTGTCCCTTGCCCTTTGAATATTCCGTATATCGTATGGTAACCGGAACCTCGCGGCAGGCCAGCTTATTTCGGGCGATTTCTGAAAGTATCTCTGATGCGTGGGCCATACCGTTTTGTGAAATGTTAAATTTCCGAAGGGCATCGGCCTTAAACGCCCGGATTCCGTTGTGGGTATCGGTTATTCTTAAGCCGGTCCTGAGTCTCGTCAGCATTGCGCCGATTTTCAGTGTTATCTTTTTAATCAGCGGTATTCCCACCGGCCTCGCCGTCAAAAAACGAGAACCCAGCGCGACATCAAGGCCTTCCTTGTTTACCGCATCTACGAGTGAGCCGATGTCGGCCGGCTGCATCTGGCCGTCGGCATCGAAGGTTATCACTATATCGGCTTTCTCCCGAAGCGCGTATGCTATACCCGTTGCAAGGGCCGCCCCCTGGCCGAGATTCATCGGATGAACCAATAGATGAACGGCAAACTTCCTCGCTGCCCGTGATGTGTCATCCGTGGAACCATCGTCGACGATAACGACGTTATAAGAGCGATTGTAATCCAGCACTCCCCCGATTGTCTCTGCTAAAATACGACCTTCGTTATAAGCGGGAATAACGACCCATATCGATGTTTCGGCCATATACGGTTTCCACGTCAAAGTCTTGGAATTTATCCTGTATTTTAGTGAAAGCCCACGGTCTCGTCGAAAATACCAGTTTATTGCCCCCAACTCAAGTAAAACAGAGCGTCCCTTTAGAATCTCTTATAGATTGGCGATTGGTCTTATGGACGATTCTAATGACTTCGTCCGGAGAATATTTTCATTGCTCAAAGCGTCCCAATACGGTTAAAATTACCACTTTAGGCCCGAATATCCCGGCCTGTAGCGGTTTCCTCGAACCTTTTTTGGCAACGGATTCTCGAAATGTCGGATTCACGAACTGTGGAAAACTCACCAGACAAACACGTTCGCCAGGGCGAATCAACGGCTACGCCCGCCGATTCTGTCATCCGTAGCGATGCCGAAGGGCTTGGTCGGCTGCTCGGCGTCATCGCTCACGAAATCAAAAATCCGCTCTCAACCATAAAGGTTAACCTTCGCCTTATCGATGAGGACCTCGAAGATGCCGCCTCTTCCACTTCCGCCGGCTCAACCGATGCTCTCGACCAGCGTTTCGCAAGGACACGTAGAAAAATCGCCGTCATCTCCAAAGAAACCACCCGCCTCGAACAAATCCTCGACCGCTTTCTCCGCTACGCTGACCGCACTCAGCCGCGTTTGTCTCCCGTTGATATCAACTCAGTGCTTGGCGACATTATCGATTTCTATATGCCCCAGGCCCAAGCCCACTCGATAACCTTGCGCCAGCATTTATTCAAAGAACCTCTCCTCTGCCGGGCCGACGCCGCAATGCTCAAACAAGCCGTCCTGAACCTCTTCATCAACGCTCAGCAGGCCCTTGGCCGGGGCGGCGAGTTGATAGTGTGTTCTTCACAACAGGGCCAATCCGCAAAAATACAGATAAGCGACACAGGCATCGGCATACCATCTGAGCGAATTGACCACATCTTTGAGCCGTATCAGTCTTCCCGGCCTGACGGTGCCGGCCTCGGCCTGGCCACGGTAAAAAAAATAATCTCGGCTCATAACGGAACCATCACGGTCGCCAGCGAGCCGGGAAAGGGCACCTCATTTACTATTACGCTGCCATTGTCTTCCGCAGAAGATGAGGTCTCGGCTGATGAGTAAAGATGCCGTTGTTCTCGTTGTTGACGATGAGCGGGACCACGCCGACGGTATGGCCGAAGCGCTGCAGACTTTGGCAAAGGCAATTGCCGTCTATGACGGCTCCGACGCACTCGAAATTATCCGCAGCCAGGATATCGACGTCGTCGTTACCGACCTCAAGCTCGGCGGCGAAGTTGACGGTCTGGCAATCCTGCAGGAGGCCAGAAAGCTCAGCCGAGCCGAAGTCATCCTTATTACCGCCTACGCAACCATCGATACCTGCAAGGAAGCGATTAAACAGGGGGCCTACGATTATCTCGTCAAGCCAATCAATATCGACCAGCTTCGCTCCCTTGTCGAGCAGGCCGCACGCAGCGTCGAACGCTCAAGGCGTGCCGATACGCAGATGCCCGTTTCTTCTGAAGATGGTTTCAAGTTCTACGGCATTCGAGGAAACAGCCCGCAGATGACTTCAATCTTAGAGGTCCTTCGCCGAGTCGCCCCGACGAATATCTCTGTCTTGATTCAGGGCGAGTCCGGCACCGGCAAAGAGTTGCTCGCAAGGGCTATTCACGAAAACTCAAATCGCTGGAACAAACGCTTTGTGCCCATCAATTGCGCCGGCTTCACCGAAACACTGCTCGAAAGCGAACTCTTCGGCCACGTCAAAGGTGCCTTCACCGGCGCCGCCGCCGACCGTAAAGGGCTTTTTGAAATCGCCGACAAGGGAACTCTTTTCCTGGATGAAATCGGCGATATGCCGCTGAATATGCAGGCGAAACTCCTTCGCGTCATCGAAGACGGCGTCGTTATCCCCGTGGGGGGCAATAAGCCCGTCGTTGTCGATGTGCGAATCATAAGCGCGACAAATCACGACCTGCCAAAACTCGTCGAGGAGAAAAAATTCCGCGAAGACCTCTATTTCCGAATTAAAGGCGTCAGTATTTCTGTCCCCCCTTTGCGCCAGCGACGTGAAGACATACCGGCTCTCGCTGATTTCTTCCTCAAAGAAGCAGCCGGCCAAACCGGCTCGAAAGTTGCTGGTATCAACGATACTGTTATGCATATTTTAGCTTCTTACGAATGGCCCGGCAACATTCGCCAGCTTCGCAACGTCATCAGGACTATGGTCGTTATGTGCGACCGCGACACGCTCGGCGTTGGGGATTTGCCACCAGAAATCCATCAGCTAAGACGTCTCCCAGGCCAGACTCGTGCCTCCTCCGACCTCAGCGGGCTGTCACTAAATGAAATTGAAAAGCAGGCGATTATCGATACGCTCGCCAAAACCGGCAACAACCGCCAAATCGCCGCGAAGCTCCTCGGTATCGGCGAACGAACCCTCTACCGCAAGATAAAGGAATACGATATTTAATCCTCCCGTTAGCAGGCCCGATTTTTCAGTGCTCTATCCACCGGCCTGGACCAGCCGATTGCCCAAAAACCAGAAACGACCCGGGTCTTTTCCAAAGTAAACGAGTTGCTCATAGTAGGGGCTTTTATAAACACGGTCCGGCTTGCCCAGCGCCGCTATCAGCTCCCCCTTGTTCGTCCCGCTCGGATATCTACCTCTTTTTATCATTCCTATCCTGCCCGTATCGAGCGTCTCCGGCTGCGCCGTAGTTTTGTTTGGCTCGATTTGTTGTTTTGCCGTGCCTGCTATGCTGGTTTTCTCCGCGGAACGTTGTTGTTTAACTGCCATTACAGTGGTTGTTGCAGGGGCTGTTTGTCTTTGCGCCTTTAATTGCGCATTTTCGCCGGCAAGCTCAAGATTGCGATTCAACAGGGTATCAACCTCACTCTTCAATCCCGCCGTCTGCGTTTTGGCTGAGCTTAGTTCTTCTCTTAGCGACTGGTTCTCCATCTGCAATCGGCCTCGCTGTGCAGTGGCCGAATTCATTTCAACATACAGCCAGCCGATTGTCACCATCGTCATCGTAAGCAGCATCACCAGCACAAGCGACGCTAATTGCCATTTCCTGCTCGCTGCTTGCGTCTTTTCCGCCGATGACTCGGTGTTTATCAGAAGCTGCTGAAGCATCCCTTCGGGTTTCTCGTTTGTGCTGGCCGGCTCCTTCACCTGGGCCGTCTCCGCCCCTTGTTGCGGTGCTATTTCCAGCAACAGTGTCGGCCTCGGCCTGAACAAACTGCTCCGGAATTTCGGCCGCTCTTTCACCTCATCGATTCTCGGCCCTTTTGGCGTCTTTCGCTCGTCAATCGTCGCTGCCTTTTCGGGCATTCCGGTATTGTCTGGTTTTTCCATATCCTAGCCCTTTATTTGCGGTTCACTTGCTATTAACTTCTTCGGCCGATAACCTCGTTTTTCTTTATCCCATCCTCGCTTGTATTTACCACCGTACCGGGCAATGTCCTGTTGGCCATTGAGAGTTAGAAGTCGGTAATTGAATAATTTAGGACAACCGTTTCCTGCCTTTTTACTTTTAATCTTTTACTCGCCCTCAAGCCGTCTTCGTTAAAGCGCCGTAGGAATTTGAGCGGTTGCTATTATCTTACAGGCAGCATAAAATTAACCAAAACCTGTGTCCATAGGTATCGTGTTGTTATATCATTATGTTCAATGCACACGGGAAAAAGGAGAGACACTATGAATATCAATGTCGTCCGGGATTTTTTTATGTGGTGCGCGATTATAAATGGGGCAATGCTGATTCTCTCGTTTGTAATCTGCACCTTTGCCGCTGATTGGGTTTACCGAATGCACAGCAGGTGGTACCCAATCTCAAGAGAGGCGTTCAACGTGGCAATCTACTCTTTTCTCGGCCTGTTCAAAATCTTTTTTATAGTGTTCAATCTCGTCCCCTGGCTCGCACTCGTAATCGCAGGATAAGATGACGTGCATTGAACTCGACTTTGCCTGGCAATTCAGCGTTAATATCTCAGGGAGAATACTATGTTCTTAAAAAGCCCATCAGGGAAATCCGAATTGACAGCGCTCCTTATGTTTTGTTTTGTGGCCTGCGCGTTTGCCTGTATTACAAATGCTCAAAAAACTGATGTCGCCGATGCCAACGTTGCCGCAGAATTGAAGAAAGCAAAGCCGCCTGCTATAAAATCGTTCGAGATTGGCAAATCTGTGAAAGGAATACCTATCCGGCTGCATTTGTTTGGCGAGCGCGGCCCGATTGTTCTTATCTTCGGCGGGATTCACGGTGATGAGCCGGAAAGCCAGTATGTTTCTTTATGCCTTATTGATTATCTTCTCGCCAATGAGGATTTGTATGCGAACCGCCGTATTGCCGTTATACCCACGGCTAATCCGGATGGCATTGTCCAGAACACCCGGTTCAATGCCCGTCACGTCGATTGCAATCGCAACTTCCCTGCGAGCAACTGGGAAAAGAAAATCCGCATAGACAAGTTTTACGGCGGCCCTGAACCGGCAAGCGAACCTGAAACTCGTGCTATCATCAGTGCCGTTGATGCCCTGAAACCGAAGCTGGTGATAGCAGTTCACGTCGCAATAAAAGATACGGTTCCCTTCTGCATCGACCCCGACAGTCCCGATGCCTCGAAGATTGCCGAGGTAATGTCGAAGCATAACGGATATCCCGTAATAGAAGATATGGGTTATGCCACCCCCGGCAGCTTTGGCACGTGGTCGGGCAAGGACCGTGGTATTACGACGGTTACGCTGGAGCTTCGCGATTTCCAGCCATGGCCCGAATTATGGCTAACGCACCGCGATGCGCTCCTTGCGGCCATTGAATACGTCAAACCGCCAAAAGATACCACTGGTGCCAAATGAACCCTTTTTCTACTTGCCTGCCGTCGAGAAGGGCTTATTTGCTAATGTAACCGTTCGGTGTTTTTTATTTGGATACCCTCTGAGTTCACAGAGTGCTCTCCGTTAGTCCACAGGACGCCTCACGGCGGTGCGGCGAAAGATTGTTTCCACTCCGGCATCTGTTCGGCCGTAACCTCTGGCCACAATCCCTTCCCCTCGCTTCTGGCGACCGCTTCCAACTGCTTGTATTTGTTGTAGAAGCTGTGCTTAAAACGCAGGTCCGCGTATGCGTACCCCTCGCTTAGCAACCTTTCATTTAAAAACGTCCTGTCCGGCAGTTGCACGTATGCCAACAGCCGACCGTATTTGCCCCTCGTATTCCTGTCCTTGTCCAAGTAAATTGTTACCCGTTTTCCCAGCGCCAGCTTTGTTGTAAATTCCGACGCCTCTTTTCCGAAATACATCTGTCCCGTTCTCGGATTTTTGGTCTCAGGCGTGTCCACTCCCCACAGCCGAATCCGTGTATGCGGGTAGTTACCGTCGGGAATATCGATATCGATTGTGTCGCCATCGACGACTTTGACGACGGTGAATTGCCTGCCGTCGTATTTGATAATGTCGCTGCCGAGCTGTTGCTGTGGCGATTGTGTTTGGTGACTGTTTCGAACGTTCGTGCAGTCGGCTGCAATCAAGCCCGCCACTGCCACTAGGACCGCGGCCAAAATTACGTTCCGCCTGCGCCTGCTCATCGCATAACGGATGGTTGTTCGTCGTTGGTAGTCCACGGCTTTAGTCCCGACTCTTATTGCGGTTGGTCGCCGGCTGGATTTTATCCGCCTGTGGCGGATTTACTTCTGCCTTCGTTCTTCAGCCGGCTTGTCCAAATCAAACGCATCGCACACCGCCGTCAGCGCCTCTTCCGCCTGGCTTTTATCGACCACGCAGCTTATCCGAATCTCGCTGGTCGTAATCGAATCGATATTAACTTTCGCCTTGGCCAGCGCCTCGAACATCTTCTCCGCGATGCCGTAATGGTTCCTCATCCCGACGCCCACCGCCGATACTTCTGCTATGTCATCGCGGATGAAGACGCTGTCGCATTTGACCTCGTCTTGTATCCATTTGATTGCCTCCCTGGCCGCCTGCAGGTCCGCCGTGCCTATCGTAAATGCCAGGTTCGCCTTTTCCGGGCTAATTTCAGTTTGCATGATGTCGTTGACGACGACTTTTGCTTCGGCGAGGCGGTGGAAGACTTTTGCGGCGTTGCCGGGGGTGTTGGCGACGCCGACAAGACTGATTTTTGCCAGTTCTGTCTGTACGGTTGCTCCGGAGACTACTATACCTTCCATTTGCGGCACCTCGTGAGTAATAAAAGTTCCTTCGGCGTCTTCGCTGCTGCTTCTTACGTGGATTTTCACGTCGTATTTTTTACCGAATTCGATACTTCTGCTGTGCATAACTCCTGCGCCTAAGCTGGCCAGCTCGAGCATTTCGTCATAGCTGATTTCATTGATTTTGGCGGCCTTCTTGTAAATCCTTGGGTCGGTAGTGTAAATACCGTTGACGTCGGTGTATATTTCGCAGGATTCGGCGTTCAGCACCGCTGCCAACGCCACCGCCGTTGTATCAGATCCACCCCTTCCGAGTGTAGTAATATTGTCGTGCTCGTCTACGCCCTGAAAGCCGGCCACGATTGCAATTTTGCCCTGGTTGAGATGCTTGTGAATCCGCTCGGCGTCGATGCTCTTTATCCTGGCTTTTGTGTGGACACTGTCGGTCAGCATCCCGACCTGAAAACCGGTAAAGCTTATGGCCTTGTGTCCCATTGCATCCAGCGCCATCGCAAAAAGCGACACCGTCTGCTGCTCGCCGGTGCTGAGGAGCTGGTCCATCTCCCGCCTGGGTGGGTTCGGATTCAGCTCGAGCGCATCAGCCACAAGCTGGTCGGTCTGCTTGCCGCGGGCCGAGGCAACGACGACCACCTGGTAGCCGGCTTCGACGGCTTGGATGACCCGCTGGGCGGCTGCGCGAATCTTCGCCGCGTCCGCCACCGACGTTCCGCCGAATTTCTGAACGATTATAGGCATACGTGCTCCGTTAAAATTTCGCCTGCTTATCTGTGCTGATTTTATAAAAGCCGGGACCCTCAGCTTTTGAGAAAGTATTCCATAAGCTCATAGCCGTTGTCAATAATGAAGCCGGATTGTGCCGCATTTACTTCGCTGAATGTTTCCTGAAGGACGCCTGTAACGCTGGTCCCGGCCATAGCGAAGGGGACGGGGTCGCCGCAGTGCGCGCGGGTCCTTACGGGCGTGGGGTGGTCGGGCAGGACCATAATTCGCCAGGACGGGAACTTCGCAATGGCCTCGTAAACCGGCCCGACTATGTGTTTATCGATTTGCTCGATGGCCTTTTTCTTAAGCTCGGGGCTGCCGATATGCGACGCCTCATCGGGCGCCTCGATGTGCACAACCACGAGGTCGTATTTTTCCAGGGCGTTCACGGCGGCGGCGCCTTTTCCTTCGAAGTTGGTATCGATAAAGCCGGTTGCGCCGGGGACCTCAATCAGGTCGAACCCGATGAGCTTTGCCAGACCCCTTACGAGGTCAACGGCGGTTATGGCGACGCCTTTGAGGCCGAATCGCTTCTCGAAGCTTTCGAGCTTTGCATTTTTGCCCTGCCCCCAGAGCCAAATCGAGCTTACCTGGTTTTCGCCGAGGTCTGCTTTTACCTTGTTGATGTCGTGGTTGTATAAAAACTGCTGCGAGCGGACCATCAAATCGGTGAGCAGGTCCGCCCCTTTGCCCCTGGGGAGAATCTTTTCCACGGAGTTACCGATGTGGTCGTGCGGCGGGCAGGTCTTGACGTCCAGGTCATAGCCCTTTAGTACGAGCAGATGCCTGTAACTTACTCCTTGATAGAACCGTATGCGGTCGTTCGAGATTTGCTTATTAAGCTCTTCGATAAGCGTCGTTGCCTCTTCGGTCGAGATATGCCCTGCGCTGTGGTCGGCCATTTTGCCGTCGGCAATTGTTACAAAGTTGCACCTGAATACCCAGTCGTCTGGGGCTAACTGGACGTTGCGGGCGACCGCCTCGAGGGGTGCTCTGCCGGTATAGAATTGTCTCGGGTCATAGCCCAGCAGTGACATTTGGGCGACGTCGCTTCCCGGCTCCATTCCGTCGGGCACGGTGTGGACGATTCCCTGTCGGCCTGTTTTGCTGATGGTGTCCATATTCGGCTTCTCGGCGGCATCGAGCGGCGTTTTATTGCCGAAGATTTCAAGCGGCTCATCGGCGGCACCGTCGGGGATTATTATCGCATATTTGGCCACTATTCCTGGTCCTCCGAGATGTCGACGATTCGTATGCAGACCGGCTGTGCGCAGACGGTGTTGAGTGCGCCGAGGCCTTTTACAGCGTCGGTTACCTTGTCCTGCTTCGTTGGATGGGTCGTGATTACGACCGGCACGGTATTGTCGGGGCCGGGTCCTTCGTGCTGCAGAACGCCGGAAATGCTGATGGCGTTATCGGCAAGCACCTTTCCGATTTGTGCGAAGACGCCCGGCTGGTCCTTGACGTTTAGCCGGATATAGAAACGCGTTACGAGGTTGTCGATTTTTTCAATCAGGCCTGCGACCTCGCCTCGCGGTTTGAGATGCAGATGCTCGAAGGTTCTGAGCGAGTTTCCGAGGGCGACTTCGATGATGTCGGCCACGACCGCGCTGGCGGTGGGCATCATACCTGCGCCTCTGCCGTAGAACATTATCTGCCCGACCGCACTGCCCGAGACGCTTATCGCGTTGAAGGAGCCGTCGACCTGCGCGAGTCGATTTTCTTTAACTATAAAGGACGGGTGGACACGCAGCGACACCCGGTCGTCGTTATTTTTTTCCGCTATCGCCAGCAGCTTCAGGCAGTAGCCCATTTCACCGCCGTATCGCACGTCGTCTTTGGAGATATGGTCAATGCCCTCGACGTAAATATCGTCTAATGATATTTCAAGTCCGAACGCAATCGATGCCAGTATGGCCAGTTTGTGAGCGCTGTCGCCGCCGGAGATATCGAGCGTCGGGTCGGCTTCGGCGTAGCCCTTCTGTTTTGCCTGCGCCAATGCCTCGGCGAATTCTTCCTCTTTGCCGGTCATATTCGACAGGATATAGTTGCACGTTCCGTTGACGATTCCGTAAATCCCTGTGATGTTGTTTGCGGCAAGGCCGGTCCGTATGCCGGATATAATCGGAATACCGCCCGCGCAGCTCGCCTCGAAGGCGATACATCTGCCGGCCCTTCGAGCGGCCTCGTAAAGCTCGGCCCCGTGCTCAGCGAGCAATGCCTTATTGGCGGTAACGACGTTTTTGCCCCCGGTTAACATCTTCAGTTGAATCTCCTTGGCGATGCCGGTCCCGCCGACAAGCTCGATGCCTATCTGAATGTCTTTATCGTTTATCAGCTTATTCAAGTCACTGGTGAGTATTCCTGCCGGCAGCTTTACCTGTCTGGGGCTTTCGGTGTCAATATCGACCACGCAGGCAAGCTGGAGGCGCAGGCCGGTCCTTACGGCTATTGCATCGGCGTTTTCAAGAATTATCTTCGCCACGCCGCTGCCGACCGTGCCGAAACCGACCAAACCGACCTTTACATTTCTTTCCTGCATCTTGCCTTTTCCCGCTAAAGCCCGTAGCATAAGAACTCCGTGCAAAATAGTCAATCGCCTTGTATATTTTGATTATGTCTTTGCATCGTTGTTATTGTGAACCGATAGTTGAGCCGACGACCGAGCTGGCCGGTGCGGAAGCTCGTCATCTTGGCTCGGTATTACGTCTGCAAAGAGGGGATAAAGTAGAGCTTTTCGACGGCGCCGGCTCGCTGGCCTCTGCCACGGTATCAGCGGTCGAAAAAAACAAAGTAACGCTCGATATCGAGCACGTGGGGCGAAGCGAACCACCGAAGTCATGCAGGATAATCATCGCGGTTAGTGTCCCCAAAGGCCGGCGTTTCGACTGGCTGATTGAAAAATGCACCGAGTTGGGCGTTGACCGAATTTGCCCGGTGATATTCGAGCGCACCGTTAAGCAGCCGGCCAATCCGAAAACGGCGGGGCGGTGGAAAAATCTCGCCGTCTCAGCAGCCAAACAATGCAAAAGATTGTTCCTGCCTGTAATCGATTCGCCGGCAACTTTGCTCGATGCCCTCGAAATGCTGACGGCACAGTATCCCCAATGCCGAATTATCGCGGGCGGATTGTCCGACGATTGCCCGCCATTGGCTAAGCAGCCCTTCGGCAAAACCGACGTGGCTGTCATTGTCGGCCCGGAAGGGGGATTCACAGAAAATGAGCAATCACTGTTGCAGGGCAGGGGCGTTGTTTTTGTTCGATTGACCGATACCGTTTTGCGCATCGAGACGGCAGCAATGGCCTTTGCTTCAATTTTAACGGCGCAAAGGGACGAAGGATAACATTGGTGCTTCGAGAAAAAGAAGAAATCCTTTTTGAATGGGTTTGTCCCAAACAAGTATCGGATGCTGCTGTCAAGGCGAGCTTGCGAAGATGGATGGTTTTTGTTCCACGAGTTCTTCTTGTTACTGCTATTCTTTGGACAGCATTGTATTTTGCCCTCGATTATGTCTTTCCACCTAATTCCGACATTAGTCTCGACAAGCTTTTTATATTAGGATTCATTGTCGTAATTGTACCGTTGGGATTTATATGTTTGACGGCTTATCTGACTGAAAAATACTCTCGGACTAAGTATCGGATAACTTCTAAACGAGTTGCTATTACTACAAGTAGTGGCACAAAAGCAATAAAGTGGAATAGCATAGTTACCTACGAGTTGTTCGATTACAAAGAATTTGAAGCATTCTCAGGAATACGTTTTTTCACTTATAAGGGTAGGTCCAAAATATCAATTTGTCTTCCTGCGGATGATCGTAGTGCTCAGATAATCAAATATATAGCCGATCGGGTTCCGCTACTTGAGAAAACCCTGCCAAGTTTTGAGATTATTAAGTTATCTCTATGGCAAAAGGTGTGTCTTTGGTTTATTACCGTGTTATTTTCTTTATGTGCGTCATTTTACCTTGCTTTTAATGGACCTGCGTGGAGTATTGGCCTCGTTTACATAGTACTGTTTTTGGGGCCTGGAACAATTTTCGTATGTGTTGTTTATGGGAGACGGTACTTAAATAATAACAGTCTTAAATTTTACATATGTGCCTTTAATTTGCTCTCTGTAGTTTTAATTTTGTTGTTAGCTGTTTGGCTGCGGCTTTGGCAATTGAAAAGAGAATGCGGCTGGTAAAGTATAGTAGATAATCCGGAAATTGAAAGGATTCTTTTATGCCCAATACACTGCTCGAAGAAATTGAATATAAGGTTCAGAACACTAATTTCGGCTCGTGGCGGCGCTACGGCTACGTAGACGGCACGAGCTTTCACGAATTCAAATCGCACGCGACGTTTATGGGGATGCCCCTGGTGCACTATACCTACGGCAGGTGTCCGGAGACCGGCCGGAGAGTCGTTGCCAAGGGTTTCATCGCCGTGGGCAAGCTCGCCGCCGGGGTCATCGCAATAGGACACGTTTCGGTCGGCGTTATTGCGATAGGACAGTTGGCCGTGGGTCTGTTATTCGGTCTTGGCCAGCTTTCCACGGGCGTCGCAGCGGTGGGGCAAATGGCATTAGGGGTTGCCTTCGGGCTTGGTCAATTCGCAACAGGTCTGGCCGCAATCGGCCAGTTCGCACTGGGCAAATATGTTATCGCTCAGTTCGGCATAGGAGAATTTGTTTTATCCACGACTCGCAGCGACCCGGAAGCGGTGCGGTTTTTCAAGGCCTGGCCAATTGTCAGGTACTTTCTCGGTTCCCGCTAAATCGGCCGGCCGGCGAGTATCTTCTCGAACTCGCCTTCGTGGATAAACGCCCCGGGGCCTCTTGGATTGTGCTTGGTCAGCATTTTTATTGCCGCGGCGAATTTCTTATCAAGCCGGGCGACGAAACACCGGGACTGGATTCCTGCTCCCTCAGGGATGACAATTTGATAGGCGTGCAGCGTCAGCCGGTCGATAAGCGGTTTTTCCTCCTGAAATTTGCCGAGCCGGTATTCCTTTTTGAAATCCGAGAGCATTAAAGGTGTGCTGCTCCCATAAAGCGGGTCAATCGCAATCGCCAATCCCGTGCTTGCTAAGTGCACGCGTATCTGATGCGTCCTTCCCGTTAATGGTTTCACTGCCAGTAACGCAGTCAGGCCGAAATCAGCCATCAGCCGCCACTCGGTGATGCTTTTTTTGCCGCCGCGTTTGTGAATCACCATCCGCTCAGGGTGCTTTCTGCTCCTCGCAATCGGCGCATCTATGGAATCCTGATGTTCGAGAATTGCTCCTTTGACAATCGCTAAATAGGTTTTGCTGACCTTTCTTTTGAGGAAGCAATCCGCTAACGTCCGCTGGGTGGGGCGGTTTCGGGCCAGAATCATCACGCCGCTTGTGTCTTTATCGAGCCGATGCACCAGCCGAAGCCGGGCCGTTGCATCGGCGCCCAGTTGCCCTGCGAGAAAATCGACGAGCTGCGGCTGTCTCGACCGGTCCTTTGTCACCGATACCCCGGCGGGCTTGTTGACGACGATTATGTCGCCGTCTTCGTAAATTATCTCAATCGAATCTTTTCGCATTTCACCTCTTCTTAGCTCCGCCTGCGCTTGTCCGCCGCAGGTGGAGCGGACAAGCTTCCTTGACGCAGGTTCGCCTGTAGCTTATAGTATTTGCCAGCAAAAGTGTAGTAAACTTGTCCGCCGCAGCGGAATGGATTGAGAAATGAAAATACCGCCGGTAAAAGGGACACGCGATTTTTACCCCGAAGATATGGCCGTCCACAACTGGATTGTTGATGGCTGGAAGAGGGTCTCAGTCCGCAACGGCTTCGAGGAATACGACGGCCCCATCTTCGAGTACCTCCGGATGTTTCAAATTAAAAGCGGCGACGAAATCGTCGAGCAGTTGTTTTCTCTCAAGGACCGCGGCGGGCGTGACCTGGCCATAAGGCCCGAAATCACACCGACACTGGCCCGAATGGTCAACCAGAGAATCAACTCTTTGCCGAAGCCCATCAAGTGGTTTTCAGTGCCCCGCCTTTGCCGGGCCGAACGCCCGCAGAAAGGCCGTCTCCGCGAATTTTTCCAGTGGAATATCGACATAATCGGCATCGACGACGTTCTCGCCGACGCGGAAGTCATTTTCACAACCGTCGATTATCTGCGAGAAGTTGGCCTGACGCCTGAAGATGTAAAAGTCAAAATATCGAGTAGAAAATTACTGGCCGCTTATCTTAAAGGATTGGGTATTCCTGAGGAGAAACTCGACTCCATATATGCCGTGCTTGACAAGAAGGCCAAATTACCCCAGGAGACCTTCGAAAAAATCCTTGAAGAGCAAATCCCGGGCAATAAGACCGTTAGTAAGTTACTTGATTTTATGAACGTCGGTTCGATACCGGAACTTAAAGAACTGGTAGAACACAAATCGGACCAGAACAACGCATATTTAGACATAAAAAGTGTTTTAGACGATTTGGATATGATGGGAGTGGGCGATTTCTGCGTCTATGAGCCATCGATAGTTCGTGGTCTTGCATACTACACCGGCATTGTCTTTGAAGTTCATGACGTGACCGGTGAGCTTCGCGCTATTGGCGGTGGGGGAAGATTCGACAACCTGTTACACGATTTTGGCGGCCCTTCAATTCCTGCTACTGGTATGGGTATGGGTGATTGCGTCCTCGAGGTTCTCCTGCGTGAAAAAGGTCTGCTCGATGAAAAGATTTCAGCAAAAACTATCGACTACTTTGTCGTGCCCATTGCTGACTCGCTGCTCAACGAAGCTGTCAAGCTGACGGCCGAGTTGAGAACACGCGGATTCAATTCGACCTTTCCCTATAAAGCAGCAGGTTTGTCAAAACAGCTTAAGCTTGCTTCCGAGCAGAACGCGAGATACTGCGTCATCATCGGCGACGAATTTAAAACCGGTAATATCGTGCTCAAGGATATGTCAACCGGCCAGCAGCAAACAATTCCTCTCAAAGATTTTCTCGAAAATCCTGAGAAGTTCTGATGAAGGATTCCGCACCCAACCATTACGAAAGGGCGTTTGAAAACTGGCTGATTGAGAACCAGGTCGAATATGTCCCCGCGGGTGACGAGCACAAGCCGGTCTTTGAAAACTCAACGCTGAAAAGTTTCGATTTTCTGCTTTGCCCGCCTAACGGCAAAAAAATTATCGCCGAGGTAAAGGGCAGACGCTTCAAAGGGACGACCCTGGCGAATCTATCGAGTCTGGAATGCTGGGTTACGACCGAAGACGTGGACGGCCTGGCCGCTTGGCAGAAAACCCTCGGCTCCGATTATCAGGCGATGTTTGTCTTTGCATACAGGTTTGCCAATATCGACGTGGATTTCGATGGCCGGGAGGTTTTTTATTTCAACGACGACCGGTATCTGTTCCTGGCAGTCTCGCTGGCCGACTACATAAAGTATATGAAACAGCGCAGCCCAAAATGGCAAACCGTAACATTGCCCGCCGACAGGTTTCGGCTCTGCGCCGCGCCTATCAGAGAGCTATTCGACTGATGTTGTCTCATTGCTGTCCGGCTGCGTTGCGTTTGGGTCCTGCGCGACAAAGTCCAGTGCCGCAGAGTTAATGCAGTAGCGCAGGCCCGTCGGTCCTGGGCCGTCCCTGAAGACGTGGCCTAAATGTGCGCCGCATTTGCTGCAGACCACTTCAGTTCTCACTAAACCTAAGGTTTTGTCGACGTTTTCACCCACGTTGTCTTTGCCTATGGGGGCGGAGAAGCTGGGCCAGCCGGTGCCTGAATCGAATTTGGTATCCGAGCTGAAAAGCTCATTTCCGCAGACAATGCAGACGTATTTGCCTTTGCCGTGGAATTTGTAGTATTTGCCGGTGAAGGGCAGTTCCGTTCCTTTCTTTTGTGTTACTTTGTATTGCAAAGGCGTGAGCTTTTTACTCAATTCCGCATTGCTGACCGCTTTATCTTCGCTCATTTTATTCTGGTCCTCGCTTTTGAACATACACAGAATTGGGCAACTGGTTTGTCCGCTGTTGTTTAACCTCTGTGCCGAAACCCTCAATGCCACGAAAACAGCCAGACAGAGTGTGATAATCAGGGACCATTCCCATACTTTTTTCTTCACGACTACCTCCTGTATCAAAAAAGTTCATTTATTTGTATATACGAAGCCGCCGACCGGATGGGTCCCACGGCCGGCGGCTTGAGAATGGGCAGCCAGTATTGCATCACTTGTTATATTTGACGGAACAGCCGTATGGCTTCGTTTGCGGTGTGCTGACTTTTTCACCCGCCGTCAGCTCGGCAAGTGCCTTGTCCGCGTAATTGACTATTTCGCCTTTGTCCGGGGCATTGCCCAAAGGGGCGTTGTCAATTGCGCCGTTGTAAGCGATATTGCCTTCGGTATCGACGATGAATATGTGCGGTGTTGTCTTTGCGCCGTAGGCCTTGCCCGTAGCGCCCGGGCTGTCATTTAGTATCGGAAACGGAACGCCGTTCTTTTCGGCGAATTCTTTGTTCTGGTCTGTTTCCTGATGACCGGTGCTGTTTATCGCGAGCCACACCAAACCCTTATCTTTATACTTGTTGGCGATGTTCTTCATTGTGGCGACCGTTTCGTGGTGGTATCTCGAGAACGGGCATTCGTAATTGAACCATTCGAGTACGACTATCTTACCCTTGAAATCCGCCAGCTTCACCTCTTCGCCGGTGTAATTTGTCAGGGTAAACTGCGGCGCCTTCACGGGGGCTTGTTTGTCCCCTGCAATGACCGCGCCAGCCACGACCAGTGCTGCCAGTGTTGCCATGGCCCGGATTGTTTTGTTTGTATTCCACATTATCCTCTCCTTAGTAAAATTTTTCGTTTTTCAAGCCGCCCGATTTCTCTCAGGCAGCGTTCTTTGCTTCTCGTATATCAAAGAACCATTCCGACGAATGGGCTATTGTCTTTTGGATGCTACGCGGCCGGTATGAAAACGGTTTGTAAGAATTTTGCCATAGACCCTCCCTCGGCCTGCTGATAAAATCCCCCTTTGTATGCGGATTTGCGTAAAACATCGGCCCGGAGGTTGTCGTTAAAGGTGTCCGTATGAGAGTTATCGCCGGAACAAAGCGTGGTATGAAGCTGTTCAGCCCCATAGGCCTCGATTCGCGCCCCATCATCGACCGTGTCAAGGAATCGCTTTTTAACATACTGCGAAAATACGACCTGCCCGCCGACAAGACCGTCGCGGACCTGTTCGCCGGTATCGGGTCGCTGGGGCTTGAGTCACTAAGCAGGGGGGCGAGGTTCGTGGCCTTTGTGGAATATGATGACAAGGTGGCGGCAGTGCTCGAGAAAAACATCGAAAAAGCCGGATTCGTAAAGCAGGCGAAAGTCCTCCGAGCAGACGCATTCAAGCTGGATTTTTCCGTCGGTCATCCTGGATACGACCTTGTTTTTGTGGACCCGCCCTACGTTGATTCGGCGGAAGTTCGGCCCGGCTCGCCGCTGGCGTCGCTGCTGACTCGACTGGGAAGCTACATTAAACCCGGCGGTTATGTCGTTGTCCGCACAAGTCGTAAATCAATCCTGGCAAAGGACTACGGCCGACTTGAAACTATAGAAAAACGCCAGTGGGGCACTATGGCTGTAACCATATATCGGTGTAAAGCAGATGGCGAACAAACACACGGCAGTTAAAATTGTAAGACGCCTTCGCAAGGCCGGCTTCGAGGCACTGTTGGCCGGCGGCTGCGTCCGTGATATGCTCCTGAAGAGACGGCCCAGCGATTATGACGTCGCAACCAGCGCCACTCCCGCAGAGGTCGTGAAGCTTTTCCGCCGGACACTCAAAGTCGGTGCAAAGTTCGGTGTCGTTATCGTACTGTTGGACGGCACACAGTTCGAAGTCGCCACTTTCAGGACCGAATCCGATTACGCCGACGGCCGGCATCCCTCGAAAGTTCGTTTCGCTTCCGCCGCCGAGGATGCTGCCAGAAGGGATTTCACCGTCAACTCGATGTTCTATGACCCTCTTGCCAAAAAGGTGATTGACTATTACGGCGGTCGGGCGGACCTCAACAAACGCATCATTCGCACAGTCGGCGCTCCCGCCGAAAGGTTCAGGGAAGACTATCTGCGTATGCTCCGTGCCGTGCGATTCTCGACACAACTGGATTTTTCAATCGAGCCGCAAACTAAGGCCGCAATATGTGAAGCGGCAAAAAACATTACAAAAATCAGCGGTGAGAGAATCGCTGCCGAGCTGGAAGGCATTCTCGTCAGCCCCAACAGGGCCGAAGGGTTCCGACTCTTGATTAAAACAGGTCTGGCCGAATTTATTTTCCCCGGCTGTTCCTGCGAAGGCGCCGGATTCATTATCCGTTTACTGGCCAACCTGCCGGCCAGGATAGATTTTCCCCTTGGCCTTGCGGCCCTGTTTGCAGGTTTTGAGACCGCCTTTGCGCTTGAGAATTGTAAGCTGCTGAAACTCAGCAGGAATCAAAACAGGCACATAAGGTTTCTTCTGGACCGTCGCGGTAAATTACTCGGGGACTTGTCGCTGGCGGAGTTGAAACTGCTTTTGTTTGAGCCGTATTTCGAGGACCTCTTCAGCTTGCAAAAGGCGATTCAAAAAGCGAGCAATCGGTCGATTGGCCCGCTGGTGAAGTTGCGAGCAAGGATAAGGCAATTGAAAGGCGTGGAATTAAAACCGAAGCCGTTGTTAAACGGCCACGACCTGATGACCCTCGGTGCTCATCCCGGCCCGCAGCTCGGCCAGCTCACCCGCGAAATGTATATCGCCCAACTGGAAGGACAACTCAAGTCACCTGGACAGGCACACAAGTGGGTAACAAACTGGCTGCAATCACATAAAAAGCTCAACGTTTAATCGAAGCTCGTAGTGCAGTGGATTAGGGTAGTTATTTATTCGTGGATTTCGCCTCTGAACTTATAGCTTACCAGTTTGTAGATTAGCTTTGCAGCTAAGAAATCGGGGGCCTTGTCTTCCTTTTTGGGGCATAGCTCAACGACGTCGAAGCCGGTTACGTTACGATTGTGAAATACCTGACGTAAAAGCCCCAGCACCTCATACCAGCCCAGCCCGCCCGGCTCAGGCGTCCCGGTCGACGGCATTATCGACGGGTCGAATACGTCCAAATCTATCGTTACATAGACGTTGTCTGTGAGCATTTTTATAACCGCCTCGTCCCAGCCGGCTCTGCCGCGAATATCCTCCGCGAAAAGCATCCTGCTTTTGTCCAGCAGAGTTTTTTCGCTGATGTCCATACTTCGGATTCCCACCTGAACAATCGGGCAAAGCTCTTTCGCCCTTGACATCACGCAGGCGTGGTTATATTTCGAGCCGAGGTATTCGGCCCTGAGGTCACTGTGGGCATCGAGCTGCAAAATGCTGAGGTTTTTATACCTTTTCGCCTGCGCTTTCATTGCCCCGATGCTTACGGAATGCTCACCGCCGACAACTACGGGAAATTTTCCGTCGGCTGCGTGGCGAGCGACCCTTTTTTCGACCGCCTCGACCATTTTTCCCGGTGAGGACTTCTCCCTCACCGGCTCGTCCGTGAAAATTCCCATCCTGTACGGCTCGCTGTCGGTCTCTATGTCGTAATGCTCTAAGTTGGCCGATGCCTCGATTATCGCAGCAGGCCCTTTGTCCGCGCCTTTTCCCCAGGTGCTCGTTTCGTCGTAAGGCACGGGTATAATGGCGACCTTCGACCCAGCGGGGTCGCTGAATTTGCTGTCAATATCACCGAGATAGATTGCTTTTGCCATTGGCCGTTGAAACCTTCTTTTTTACCGCTGGGCTGAAACCGCCAAAAGGAGCTTCAATGCATCTACATTAAAAATCGCTTTGGCGGCATTAATCGAAGAGAAACATTGCTATCGCCACTGTTGTCGTCCAGAGTTGTGCCATTCCGCGTGCCGTCTGTGTTATGTTCGATGTTCTGATTATCAGCCCGGTTGATTTATACAATTGTTCTTTCTCCGACCAGGCCTTGTTCGGGTCCACCTCCAGCCCCAAGGTCGTGCCGAGCATCTCTGCCGCAAGGTCTTCTGCGAAATCCGACGCCTGTCCCTCGTTCATTCCGTAGCCGTGGACTTCGCTGATATATCCCCAGTTATTTTTGTCTTTTGGAACTGCGATACCTATTGAGGAAGCAATGAGCCGGCCGTGCTCGTTGGTTTCAGACCTCGCCATTACGCAGTAGTTTATCTCGCCCGGTGTAAGTCGTTTCAGTCCGGCTTCTCTGCTGATTACCTTGCATCTCGGCGGCAGTATCGACGAAACCTGCACGAGGTTCTGCTGCGCCACTCCCGCTGCTCGGAGCGCATCCTCGAATGATTTAAGCCGATACTTGTGCCGACCGACCCCTTTGGTTAGAAATACCTTCGCAGGGACAAGCTCCTTCATCTCACTCTCCTGTGTCGCGCTTATGCGACTTTGCAAACCTGCAAAAAACTTGTGTTACTTTTACGCCTAATCAACCTCACTCGTCGGTTTGGCCCAACATCTCCGTGCTTCGCGCCGGATTTGTATTCCTTCAATTCGCTGGATTATATAATGCGCTGCCGCCTTGACAACAAAAATTCCTCCGACTTTTATTCCGTCACAGGTTCCATTGAGGTTTCGATTTTTCGATGGACTCGCGAAGCGCTTTTCCTAAGCGCCGGTTATCATCATCGTGCGGGCTTTGCAGAAACTATGCCTGGACCTGGCTTGCGGAATTTCTCCAATTCCTCTGACTTGTCAGCTCGTAATTTTGACTTCAAACCGGTTCTCCCGGCCTCGGGCCGACCCTGATAGATTCACTTTACGCGGTGTGGGATATAAACCGGCCCTCGGGGCCGATAAAATGGGTTTGCTTTTAGCAATGGGCCGTTTTTTATTGACAGAATGGCTATTTATCTTTAGTATAGTGTCTCTAAAGACGATTACTGCAAGTACTTGCGCTTCAGCCGGCCCATTAGGCGGCATTGGGGCGGAAACTGGCTGTAATCTTGCCGATTATGCTGTATTTCGGCGTAATCCGTGGTGATGAAGCGTACCGGATTTTGGAGACTTTTCCATGATTAACAGAAACACTCTCGTCGCGGCTGTTGCTGTCGGTCTTGTCGTGCTTGCTCCCGCTTTCGCACAGTCGCTGCAGGAAAACTACAATGACTTCCTTCACTACCTGAAAATCGGGCGATTCGACCTCGCCGCCGGCTACGCTAAGGCGATTCTCGACAGCTCTCCGGAGCCGGTGGAGCTTTTTAACCTTGCCAGTGACAACCCGCAGGGTTACGCACTTCTGCTAAGGGCCAAAGAAAACCTCGCGGATGCGGAGCTTGCCGCGCTTTGCGGAAAGATGATTGATATAATCGAGCGGGGAAGGTTCGTTCGTCGTTCCGACCCCAAAGTCATCGTTGAGGAAATCGCCCGCCTCAGCACGACGGACCGTGGTCGACTTGCCGCTATTAAGCGACTAAATGACGCGGGCGAATACGCCGTAATGTATATGCTCGATGCCCTTGCAGACCAGAGCCGCAGGGACGAATGGCCCAACATCGCCGATGCACTTGGACGGATGAGCAGGCAGGCGATAAGGCCTCTCGTCGCAGCCCTGCAGACCGACAACGTCGGTGTCAAAGCCGAGATAATAAAGGCACTCGGCAAAATCGGTTATCCGCAGTCATTGCCGTATCTCAAATTCGTTGCCGAAAAGGACGATTCACCCCAGCTTCGAACGCTGGCCGAACAAAGCATCGGCCAAATAAATCCCGCTTCGCTCAGGGCGCCTGCTGCGCACTTGTTCTATCGCCTGGGAGAGGACTATTATTATCACGCCGACTCGCTCGCCCCAGCAGAAGATGCAAACTTTGCCAATATCTGGTTCTGGAATGCAAACACCGCACGCCTCACTCGCGAGGAGGTTGACAAGGGATACTTCAGCGAGCTTATGGCGATGCGTTGCTGCGAATGGGCTCTTAAAGCCGACCCCGACTTCGGCCGGGCTATCGGGTTATGGGTCGCCGGCTTCTTCAAGGCAGAGTCCTTCGACCCGCAAATGCCCCCTTATTGCGGCCCCAACCACGCCGACGCGATGACCTACGCGACGACCGCCGGTGCCGAATATCTCCATCAGGCCCTGGCCCGTGCGATTAAAGACAAAGATGCCCAGGTCGCACTCGGTGTAGTCGAAGCCCTGTCGACGACTGCTGGCGAGTGTTCGCTGTTTTACAGGCTCGGTCCCGCCCAGCCCCTTGCCGAGGCACTTTCGTTTGACAATAAAGCCGTAAGCTTCAGCGCCGCAATTGCAATCGCCGCCGCGGGTCCGATGCAAATCTTCCCGGAAAGCCGCCTTGTAATGGCTAATCTCGCCGAAGCGCTTACTCAAAGCTCGGAACAGGTTAATGAAGATATACCGATGTGGAACGGCCCGTTGGCCGATTCATACGCCTTGCGCGCGGCAAAGGTTATGCTCAAGCTCGCCGTTAGCCGCAATCCCATACTCGATTTGTCCGAGGCCGAAACGACTCTTATTGCCGCGACGAAAGATAAAAGAGACGAAATCCAGATGCTTGCCGGACAAATCCTTGCCCACCTCAAAACGCCGACTGCCCAGCAGGCCGTCGCGGCTATGGCCCTGTCGCAAGACTACTCTCAGGAGATTCGGTTAGCGGCCTTCAACTCTCTTAGTGTTTCAGCCAAGTTAAACGGCTGTCTGCTCGATGACACAACCGTCGATGCAATCTATTCGCTGGTCGCGTCGGAAGAAATCGACCCCGACCTGCGCTCTGCCGCTGCCGCCGCCTATGGTGCATTGAACCTGCCGAGCGAGAAAGTCAAAAACCTCATTCTCGACCAGGCTCGCAGATAACCATTACCGCCTTGGTCGAATATACATCTCTAGATGCGCGGAATTAACACATTACCCCCATCAATCTGCATTTGTGACTCGCGGGTTGAATATATGATTATGGCGGTATGACCCTGTGGTCGGGATATTCCGCCCCTGTGCCCTTATCTGGGACGCTATTGGGTTCCGAAGAGCCCGGATGTTTGTCGGTGGGGGGCTTTTTGCAGTGTTTGGCCTGCTTGGTCAGCAGTTGCTTGATTGAATCGGCCGTAGTTGTCTGGCTGTCAGTCTGCGCCGCAAACTTATCGACGATACTGCACCACCATACCAGATACGGCTCCATTTTTCCTTCTTCGAAGCTCTTGCTGCCGAAACCGATGTCTTTCACAAATTCCTGCTCGCAGAACGGCGTCGTGCAGATGACAAACGTCATAAAACTCCAGACCAGCAAACCCGCAAGAAAACCGAGCACTCCCGCCGCGATTTTGCTGAAACCCTTCGGAAATGTCACCTCGAATTGGCCTAACAGGAATATGTATGATGCCCCGTGCAGAATAAGAAAAACGCCCACCCCGGTCGCCAGAATCGCCATCGCCTTGGAGCACGGGCTGTTGGCCGGCATAAAACCCTCAACCGTCGGACTGAGGTGTATCGCCAGGTAAACCGCGATGACGATATTGAACAGCAGTGTCCAGCTCTGGTAAAGTCCCAGCTTGATTGCCGAGTAGGCAAACACCGCCGCCACCAATATTCCGAGCCAAAAAACCATTAACCTATCCCACTACCCTGGCCAGTTCCTCAAGACTGGTTACTCCGGTCACCACTTTCAAAAGCCCTTGCTTTTGAAGGTTTGACTTGCCTCGAACGTCACCATCTTTTCGCAATTGTGTCACCGGCAGCGTGTTGTTCGTGATTTTGTCCTTCAAATCGTCATCGAGCGTCAGTATGTCGTAAATTCCAACTCTGCCGAGATATCCCGTTTGGAAGCAGTTTTCACAGCCGACCGCTTCGTATATATTGGCGTAGTTTATTTTTCTCCGCTCGAAATCCTTTATCTGGCTTCTGCTCAGCTTCGCTGGCGCCTTGCAGTACTTGCAGAGCCGGCGCACTAACCGCTGCGAGACTATCAGATTGAGTCCCGTCGCCAGCATCAATGTTGTTACACCGAGGTCAATGAGCCGAATCAGCGATGAGGCCGTGCTGTTACTGTGCACTGTTGCCAGGACCAGATGGCCGGTCTGCGCCGCCTGAAGTGCTATTAATGCGGTCTCCTCGTCTCGAATCTCACCGACGCAAATCACGTCGGGGTCCTGACGAAGTATGCTCCGCAGCGATTTTGCGAAGGTTATCCCTGCCCTCGGGTTAACTTCTATCTGGCTTGTGTTCGGCAGGACGTATTCAATCGGGTCCTCGACCGTTATCACGTTTCGGGTGTAAAAGTCAATTTTATTGAGCATCGCGTACAGCGTTGTCGTCTTGCCGCTCCCCGTCGGCCCGCACAACAGTATCATACCCGATGGTTTGCTGATGGCCTTTTCGATGATGTGTCGCTGCTTCTCGGTAAGCCCTATACTTTCGAGCGTGTATTTGCTCGCGTCCTGCTTCAATATCCTGATTGACAGTTTTTCCCCGTTGAGCGCGCCGGCGCTTGCCACCCTGAAAGATACCGTCCCCTCGGCGGTCTTGGCCACGAACGCGCCGTCCTGTGGCCGCCGTTTCTCCGATATATCCATACTTGAAACCGCTTTTATACTGTTTATCACCGCCGAACTCGTCCCCGACTCCAGACGGTCTATCTCGCGCAATATGCCGTCAACGCGGTATCTTATCGTGTAAACATTTTCGCTTTTCGGGTCGATGAGGATGTCACTGGCCCTGTCCTGTAGAGCGTCATATATCATCTGCTCGGTTAGTTTCAGGATATGACTGTCCTGCCGATTTATTTTGCCGTGACCGTATATTTTCTCGATGTCAGTTCCCGAAGTATCCAGCAGTGTTATCGCCTTTTCCTTGCTCCCCATAAGCTTCGATGACCGGATACCGTCACTTATCATCGCGAGCCGTTGTCTGATTGCCGCTACTATGCTGCCGCGTTGTTCCTTCGGCGTCTTGATAACGTCGGCTATCAGCAGCACCAGCAGCGGTATCGGCCCCAGAACCAGCGTCAGGACATTCGCAATGGGCTTGTAGCGCTTCGGAACAACCGCGCTGAACTCCACCCGCTGAACGAAATACAGCCCCAGATACACCCACCCGATAAGCAGCAGCAGCCTGATGGGATTAAAGGCAAGCCCCTCCGCGGCACTTTCAATCACTATCGCGGCTCCTACGGCGCCGAAATAGTGCGCACCCCCCAGCAGTCCTGTAAAAAACAAACACTGCATATCTTCCCTCTATTAATGCCCGCGTAAATGAAAACCGCCCTACAAACTAACATATTCGCTTTTTTCTGGCAAGTAATAAACAACCCCTTATGGCATTGGGCACTATACGCAGTCGTGCTCGTTTCCGACAGGTTTGCTTTTGTGCCGTCGGCGTAGCTCGCCAAAAACAGCCCTTTTTCTTTGCTCTATAACCACATATAGAGACCTCTGCCCGGACCCTCTATTTCGCTGCTTTACCACCCGTGTATTTTGCCCTCGGAGGGATTGATTTCCGAATTAATCAGACGTATTAAAC
>CAZQWM010000003.1:22069-119017 GCA_964597035.1 uncultured Pirellulales bacterium | reverse complement strand
TGTTACCATAGGCGGCGGCTCTTCTGGTGCTGCTCTGGATACTGGTGAAGCGTATCTGGACAACTTCGAAGTGACTACAGGAACTCTTATTAATTGGCCAGCAGCAACTGATTGTGATGGCAATGGCTTCGTTGAATTGTACGACCTTGCGATGCTTTGCGACAATTGGCTTAAGCTTGATCCCAATGCCGGCGATTTTGACAACGATGGAATTGTGGATTTCTACGACATGGTGGAGTTTAACTTAGCCTGGTAGAGTATTAGCAGGGAAATGCTGAAGTCAAAATGGCCTGTGCGGCGACCCTTGCCCACAGGCCATTTTCTTCTATCATGGTCTTGGATAATGCTGACGCAAGAGAACGAACAGAGATGTATTATTTGATAGTTTCAGAGAACCTGCAATACTTGCTAGGGAGTAACTATCTGTGGTCGAATAAAAAAATGCCGCCCAATATCGTCTTTTTTAACGAGGCCGAAGGGGCTCGAACCCTCAACCTTCGGATCGACAGTCCGATGCTCTAGCCAATTGAGCTACGGCCCCGATTATCAAAGAATATAATACAACAACAAACCTGACGTGTCAAATGTTTTGGAAAAGAGTTCTGTTAGAAAAAAAATACGCTCTTTCAGACAGGATGCACACCCTCATCCGTGTATAAGCCGCACGGGTCAGCGCCATCAGCAGGAGACATTTCCGCTTGGTCAGCGGCGTCGGGGTCGACGGAGAACCGGCTGGGATTTGCTCGCCCTCTTCTGGGTCTGCTGAAGGATTTTCATCGCCTTCCCAACGTCCGCGACCTTGAGGACGCCGGTTGTTCGGCCGCCCCTGGCGCCAGCGGTACAGTATGCATAAGAGATGTTAATATGATTCGTTGCGAGCTTCTCAGCGACGCTTGCAAGTGCTCCGGATTTGTTGTCGAGATTGACGCAGAGGACATCAGTTTTGTTGAAAGGCAGATTTGCCTTGACGAGAGCATCTTCCGCTTTTTCAGGGCTATCGAAGACAACTCTTAGAACACCATGCTCGACAGAGTCCATAACGGTCATAGCAGTGATGTTGACTTTGGCGAATTCGCCGAGTATGTGAGCAAGAACACCGGGTTTATTAACCATAAAAATTGAAAATTGGGTGGCGACGAACATAATTCTTACTCCTTCGAAAACCGGGTTAATCTCCTCGCGCGGAATTGAGGGCGCTCTCGATATCCGAAAAGAACTCAAAGACCTGGTCCAGGTTGGTGATTTTGAAGACCCTGTGAAGCTGGGGATTGATTGCGCTTAACAATACGCGACCATCGTAAGAGGCAACCGCAGCTCGTGTTTCGAGCAGCAGGCCGAGAACGCGGGAAGAGAAAAACTTCACGCCTTTAAAATCGAAAATCATTACCTTCGGGTGACTGTCGTCTATGAACCTTGCAATGTGGTCGGCGGTGGCGGAAATGTCCTCGATATTGCTTATGGAGGTTCTGTTAAAAGTAACGATTGCGATATCGCCCTGGCTTTCAATTTGACCTACGATTTCCTGTTTCATAACAACCCCATTACATATTCACAAAAATGTCGATTCAGAGCAAGCCCGTCATCGCACGATTTTCGTTTATTTGGCACGATTTATCAACAGTGAATCGTCAACAATTCATTTTTTATCTATGCCAGCAGGCAAGGAGGTGCTCGGGTTTGCCTAGAACAGGTTTCAGGGGCGGAATATCAGTGAAACAAGGGCCGGCGGCAAATGTGCATCTCGGATTGAAGGGGCAGCCCAGCGGCGGATTAAGAAGACTGGGCACCTCGCCTGTGGGTGTGTGTTTGCGTGTTTGTTTGGAAGTCTGGATTTTCGGAATCGCCGCCATAAGGGCAGCCGTATAAGGGTGCAGAGTATTATTATAAAGCTCCGCAACAGGGGCCTGCTCGACAATGCGGCCCATATACATCACAGCGACATTGTCGCAGGAGAACTGTACGACGGCCAGATTATGTGCGATGAAAAGATATGTGAGAGAGAATTCCTGCTGAAGGTCTTTGAGAAGGTTGAGAATCTGGGACTGGATAGAAACATCGAGGGCGCTGACGGGTTCGTCGCAGATGATTAGCTTCGGCTGGAGAATCAGGGCGCGGGCGATGCCGATTCGCTGTCGCTGGCCGCCGGAGAATTCGTGAGGGTAACGGTTGACCGAGTCAGGCGACAGACCAACTTTTGAAAGGATTTGGCAAACTCGTTCAGTAAGCTCGGCAGTGGAGATTCTTCGGTGGACCTTGAGCGGTTCGCCGACGATATCGCCAATGGTCATTCTCGGATTGAGCGAGCCGAAGGGGTCCTGAAAAATCATACTGATTTCGCTGCGGAATCTTCGCAATTGAGATGGGTCGGCGGCGAGGAGGTCGGCACCATCAAAAGTAATACGGCCTGAGGTTGCAGGGATAAGGCGGAGGATGCTTCTTGCAAGAGTGGTTTTTCCGCAGCCGCTTTCGCCGACGAGGCCGAAAGTCGCAGCATTTTCGATTTTGAATGAGACTCCGTCAACTGCCTTAATATAGCCGACCGAGCGGCGGAGGAGACCTTTTCTGATGGGAAAGTAGGTCTTGAGGTCTTCGACCTTCAGCAAACAACCATTTTTGTCAGCAGTATCAGTGTTCATACTTTTATGTCATCAGACCTTTCGTAGCCGGGAGCATACCAGCAGGCAACCGCCCTGCCGTCTTTGACCCGTCGCAGTTCGGGTTCGATTGTCTGGCATCTTTTATCATTACAGCCGATGGGGCAGCGAGGATGAAACTTGCAGCCGGAGGGGAAATGCAGCGGCTCAGGAACGATGCCTGAGATAGTATTCAGGCGTTTTCCGGTAAAGCCGAGCTGGGGCACGGATTTGAGAAGGCCCTGAGTGTAAGGGTGCAGGGGCTGGAGGAACAAAGACCGGCAATCGGCAAGCTCGGCTATTTTCGAGGCATACATCACGGCGACATCGTCGGCCCGCTCTGCAACAATACCGAGGTCATGGGTTATCAGCAAAATGCTCATCTGGTTTTGTTTTTGAAGCTCGGCGAGCAGGTCGAGAATCTGAGCCTGGATTGTTACATCGAGCGCAGTGGTGGGCTCGTCGCAAATTAAAAGAGCTGGTTTGCATGATACTGCCATAGCAATCATAACCCTTTGTCGCATCCCTCCGGACATCTGGTGCGGGTATTCGGAGATGCGATGCGCCGGGTCCGGGATGCGAACTTCATGGAGCATTTGCTCGGCCAGGTCCCAGGCCCGCGACCTGGATTTATGCTGATGAAGCCGGATGGCCTCGACGATTTGATTACCGACGGTAAAGACAGGATTCAAGCTGGTCATCGGCTCCTGGAAAATCATAGCGATGCGGTTGCCGCGAATGGCCCGCATTCGGCGTTCGGAGAGGCCAAGCAAATTTCGGCCCTCAAAGGTTATCTTCCCGGAGACGATTTTACCGGGTGGATAAGGAACCAGCCGCATAAGCGATAGTGCCGTAACACTTTTGCCACAGCCGCTTTCACCGACGAGAGCAAATGTTCGGCCGGACTTTACTGAAAAGGAGACGTCCTGGACTGCGCGCACAACGCCCTGCTGGGTGAAAAAATGGGTCGAAAGATTCTCGACCGAAAGTAATGTGCCATTGTCGGACATTGTCTATTGCACCTTCAATTTCGGGTCCAGCGAATCCCGCAGGGCATCGCCGAAGATATTGAGAGCGAGAGATATAAAGAAAACGGCGACTGTGGCAGCGACCATTTGCCACCAGACGCCCCTTGCAAGCTCGATTCTGGCATCGTTAATCATAGCGCCCCAGCTCGGCCGATCGGCTTCACCGAGGCCGAGAAAGCTGAGAATAATTTCAGCATGGATAAAGGATACAAATCGCAACGAGAAAACAATAATTACTATATGAAAAACGTTTGGCAGCAGATGTCTGAATATGATGCGTTTATTCGTGCAGCCATAGCTTTTTGCCGCAAGGACGTATTCATGTTCCTTGTGTTTTATGACCTCGCCTCTTATGAGCCGGCAGATGCCGACCCAGCCTGTAAGCCCGATAGCAAGATAGACGGAGGTAATACCGGTAAGCTTTTGGCCGGCGATTGTTTTATCGCGGAGAACAACAGCAAAGGCGAGAATGAGAAGGATATAAGGGATAGAGCTGAGAGTCGAGTAGAGCCAGACGATTACATCGTCAACGATACCACGGAAATAGCCGGCGATGGCACCGAGCGGGACGCCGATAGCTATGCTGATTATTGAGGCGAACAGAGCAACGGTGATTGAAATCTTGGCTCCGTAGAGGGTTTTGCGCAGAACGGACAGGCCGAAGATATCGGTTCCGAAAATGTTTTCTGAGCCGGGTGGCTGATATGATGGGCCCGTAGGTTCTGCCCAAAGCGTGGGGCCGATACGCCAGTTGAACAATTCAACGACATAAATGAAGGCGACAAGCAAGAAGTAAATAACGATGATACCGAGGCAAACAACGGCAAGCCGACGGTGAAAAAGCCGTCGCATACCGTCGCGCCATAAACTTACGCCCTTCGGGGCTTTCATTAGTTTGTCAGCAGTATCAATCAAACGAGACCCTCGGGTCAACGAGTGCGTAACAGATATCGGTAATCAGGTTAAATATGACGAACAGGACTGCGCTTATATAGGTCATCGCATTGATAACACGGTAATCGCGTGAGCCGATTGCCTCGACCATCAGATAGCCCAGGCCGGGAATGCCGAAAAACCTTTCAAGCAGCAAAGAGCCAAGGAACAAAAACGGGATGGCAAGGACGACCTGCGTAAGGATGGGTATCATTGCGTTTTTGAGGACGTGCTTAAACAGGACCCGTCTTGCGTCGAGGCCCTTTGCGAAGGCGGTGCGAACGTAGTCCGCCCGCATCTCATCGAGCATAACCGTGCGGTAGAAGCGGAGATTGCTGCCGAGGCCCGTTACTATACCGATTAGAATCGGTAACGCGACATATTGCGGGATTGAAAGGTCGGGTGAGAAAAAGACGGGGAAAAGACCCCATTTGTAGGCGAAAAAATACTGGCCGAAAAGAATGAAGCTCAAATAGGGTATGCTCATACCCGCTACACAAAGGACAAGAGCAACGACGTCCCAGACAGTGCCTCGGAGAAAGGCGACGAGCAGAGACAAGCTGACTGCGATTATCACGATCCCGAAGAACATCGGGACAGTCAAAGCCAGCGACGGGCCGACGCCTCTTTTGATTTTGTCGATGACGGGTTCGCGGTCGAGCGCCCGGCCGAAGTCAAAGGTCAGAGCGCTTTTGAAGTGCCTGATAAACTGGCTGTCCCAGGAGAAAAACAGCGGTTTATTAAAGCCGTATTCCTCGCGGATTTCGGCAATAGTTTCGGGGGTGGCGTTTTTACCCGCGATTTCCATCGAGATATCGCCGCCGACCAATGTAAACAGAACAAAGGTAAGCAAGAGGACTCCGAATACAATAGGGATTGTGTAAAGCAGACGTCTTATTATGTAGGCGGTCATCTACTTTTCGAGGGTTTTAAGCAACTTCGGGTATTCCTCGCGCTTTTTCAAATTGATTCTTCTGTATTTGCTCAAGCCGTAAGCGAAAACATGCGGTTTATAATTTTTATACCAGTCGTGAACAAGAACATATCTTACACGGTGGTCCAGAAAGGCGGCAGGACAATCTTCCAGCACGATAAGCTCCATGTTTCGATAAAGCTCTCGACGTTCAGGGCTGTCGGGTATTACTTCGGTCTTCTCATATAACCGGTCGAACTCAGGGTTGAGATAATTAAAATGATTGGAGCCGGGCGCCCAGTACTTACTGTAAAACTGTGACAGGAAATCCTGAGCGTCAGGAATTCCGGCCCCACCACCTCCTGCAAACATCTGAGCGCCGCGTTTGTTGACCTTGGCCTGGAACGTGGGCCAATCCATATATTCCACTTCGACCTCCAAACCAATCGCGTTCAGATATCTCTTCAGAAACGCGCCAAACTGCCGGTAGAAAGTGCTTGTACCCTGCATGGCAAGTTTCAGGGTGGGAATTTTACCCCCGTGAATCCGTTCGGCTTCCGCGAGCAGCTCTTTGCTTCTGTCAGGGTCGTATCGTGAATATCCCATTTTTTCGATGTCAGGATTGTAAGATGCCATTATTGGAGCGATAACACCATGTGCAATATCGTACGCATCGTTGAAAAACAGCTTAACAAACGTTTCACGGTCAATGGAATGATTAATAGCCCGGCGCAAGGTTTTGTTTTTGCCGAGAATGGGGTCCTGCATATTAAAGCCAAGGTAAAACGTTGAGGGGTCCTTAACGGCGAGCAAATGAATATTTAGCTGCCTCATCTTAGGTGTCAGCTCATTGCTGGCTGTAAGGGCCTCGTCCCAGTTATCCTTGGGAATTGTCTTGGCATCGAGTTTACCCTGCAAAAACAAAAACCAGGCGGGCTGGGATTCTTCGATAACGGTCCAGACAACCTTGTCGGCAAAAGGCATAATTTTTCCGGCGTCATCCAGATAGCCCGCTTCGGCGTCACCCGGCTCACCTTCGTCGGGATAGGGCTCGCCCCTGAAATTGGGATTGCGAACGAGCTCAATATAACTGCCCCTTCGCCATTCTTTGAGCATAAACGGCCCCGTGCCAACCGGATGAGCGATGATGTCTTTACCGTAGTAATCGACGGCTTCTTTAGCCATCGGTGCATTTCTTACGTCGGCCATAAGATTATCAACCAGTTGAGGCCACGGTCTTTCCAACTTTATTACCACCGTGTAATCATCCGGGGTCTGCAAGCCCTCAATCTTGCGGGAATAGTCGACATCCGCTGCGTTTTTACAGGTCTTTGTGTAATTGCGAAATTCGTCGAGACCGACAATCTTGTTCTCGATGTAGGTCCAGTTGGGACTCAGGGTCTTTATATCAGCCGTTCTTTTGATGCCGTACACAAAATCGCCAGCCCGCAGTTCTCTTCCTCTGCCTTCGGAGAAACACTCGTCATCCTGAAAGTAAACGCCCTTTTTAATCCGCACGGTACAGGTCAACTTATCGTCGCTAATTTCGGGAATACCGTCAGCCAGTAAAGGCACAAGCTGATAGGGCCGTTTTAAGTAGTGATACTGGTAGAAGGTCTCGAAAATCTGACTGCAGACAGTAAGACAATACTCATCCTGTATGAAAACGGGGTCAAGAGATTTTATCTTGGCGTTGAGTGCATGATGCAGAACCATTTCTCCCGGGCCTTCGGATGGGCCTTTGTCTTTGCACCCGCTCAACGCCAGAGCCAAAACAGTCACCGCAACACCAGCAATTTTTTCCCCATATTTCATCGTTACCATACCTCGTTATTACCTGTATTTTTTATGATAAGCAGCACGCTTTTCGATATCGACTCGATAATACTTTGAAAGGCCGAAGCCGAAAGAATCGGGTTTGTAGGCGTCCGGCTTGAAGTTTCCAATCCAGTCGTGATACATAACGTAAAAGATACGATGGAACATAAAGGCGGCAGGCGCATCTTCAACTACAATACGCTCGGCCCGCCGGTACAGTTCTGTTCGCTCGGGACAATCAGGCATTACCGCAGCCTGGTCTACGAGCTTATCATATTCGGGATTCGAGTAGTTGGAACTGTTGGGCCAGGGAGAGCGTTTGCTCTGGAATATCTGAGCAAAGTTTTCGATGTCGGGGTAGTCGGCAATCCAACCGGATTGATATATCTGGACGCTTTTGGTGCGGATTTTTTCAAGATAAGTGGGCCAATCCAAGTATTCGATATCTACGTCAAGCCCTATATCATCGAACGAACGCTTGAGAAACTGGCCCATCTGGCGGTAAGTGGTATCAGTGCCCTGCATTGTGAGCTTGAAAGTTGGCAGCGGGCTGGCATTTAGCTTTTCGGCTTCGGCGACAAGCTGTCGAGCTTTTTCGGGATTATACTCGGTTTTCGAGACCCGCTGTATATTTGGGTCATAACCGGACATACAGGGCGGTATGAAACCGTAGGCGATATCCCCCCTGCCGTTATAGAACAGTTCTATCCATTTTTGCCGGTCGAATGCACAGGATATGGCAAGACGCAGGGGCTTATTAATTCCTAATATGGGGTCTTCCATATTGAAGCCGATGTAAAACGTATCGGGTTCACGGAAGGTGGTAAGGTGAATGTTTCTTTCTTTCATTTTAGGCGTTAATTCCCGGCCCGGTGCGACGGCTTGGCCGAAGTTGTCCTTTGGTATGCTGGTGATATCGATATCGCCATTCTCGAAAAGGAGCCAGCGGGGCTGGTCTTCTGCAACTATACGCCAGATGATTCGGTCGACAAAGGGCATCGGTTTGCCGGCATCATCGAGTAGGCCGGCTTCCAAGTCGCCGGGTTTGCCCTCAGACGGATAAAGGTCGCGGCGATAGCTGGGGTTCCTGACCATTTTGATATATGAGCCGCGGTTCCAGGTTACCAGTTTGAAGGGACCCGTGCCGACGGGATGGCTGATGATGTCTTTACCATAATATTCGACGGCCTCCCGGGCAACCGGGGCGGTTCCCGGATATGCAAGAAAATAGAGCAGTTGAGGCCAGGGCTTCCTTAGCTTTATGACAAGCGTATAATCATCAGGGGCAGTCAGGCCTTCGACCGGCCAAGAATAATCAACGTCTTCGGCAGTCCGGCAGGTTTTTGTGTATTCGCGAAATTCGTCGAGACCTACAATTCGACCGTCGAATATCCACCAGTTCCTGCTGACAGTTTTTATGTCGGCGATTCTTTTCCAGGAAAAGATAAAATCGTGGGCGGTAAGCTCCCTGCCTTTGCCATTTTCGAAACAGGCATCGTCGGCAAATCGGACACCCCTTTTTACGGGGATTATATAAGTAAGCAGGTCATCACTGATTTGCGGCATATCATCAGCCAGAGCAGGGACAAGCTGGTAGGGACGCTTGAGATAATGGTAGTCATAAAGAAACTCGAAAATTTCGCTGGCGACCGCATGCGAAGTGACGTCGCCGATATTGGCGGGGTCAAAAGTCAGGACTTTAGAGTGAAGACGATGGTTTAAGACATTGCCACCGGCGGGCTGTGCTGCACGACGGTCCTTACAACCTACAAAAAAGACAACAGCCGTGACGAGCACAGCATAAAAGAGTCGCAACGCAAAATCCCTTCGCGGTAATGTGATTGTCATTCTTCAGCAGATATTTGGCTTGTCAATCCAAATAATCAGCTCGTCGGCGGGTTTTCAAGAGGCAAGGGCACAGTCAATGGTGAGCCGTCGACAGCTTTACCATAATCGAAGTTCATTTTCTCGGGCAAAATGCCTGGTTTTACCGGGTCGCCAAGAAGGTCATTGTGCAAAGCGAGCAAAGCATTGAGGTCACCGGATTCAACGGCGGTTTTAATTGCGGCACTGGGTTTGCCGGTGAGTTTATTGAGGCACAGTCTTTCGGTATCGACAAGGACGGAGGCAAGCTGCTCCTTCTGTGCAAAGCTGAGCACATCGGCACCCTTTATATACCTCTCGAAGACGTAAGAAAGCAACTGGCCGAATCTTCCTGCTACGGCTTCTTTATCGGGATTGTCGGAAAGCATCTGCTTTGTGAGCATCTGTAAAACGGTGCCGTCAAGAAGCTCGTACTTAACTGACCAATCCGCATAAGAGACAATTCGTCGGTCTGCTATTTTTAGCAGGAGGTCCTCACTTTCGGGTATTCTGGCCGAACCGATGAAGGTTACAATAAGACCAAGCGTTTCTGCATCGCTTGTTTCGATGACCGGGGCAAGGCGGGAAATAATCCGGCGGACTATCCCGGCCCGCTGAGAGGCATCGAGTTTCTCGAGCATCTCAGGATCAGTCAAACAGTGGACAGCCCAATAACGGATGACGTCATTATTACTATCGATGTATCCAAAGACCATATCAGCAAGGCCTGGGTCGGTAAGGTCGTTGATGAGCATCAGCAGATTAGTTGTAATCATAAAACCGCGGTTGTCCGAGGTAAGAGTGTCGGCCTGCCGAAGAGCTGCGGCGATGTGGTTTCGAGCGGATTCCGAGAACTGCTGGGCATACTGGACTTGGTCAGACTGACTGCTGGTGCTGCTCGCAACGATTATAGAACGAATGCCCGAAATCGAAGAGAAATCGCGGGTGGTCAGAACTTCGTTAACGGCCTGAGCTACAAAATCGTCGATGACCTGCAGGTCTGCGTCGTTAAGGACCTTTTTGGCGCGAACCTCTTCAATCCCCCGGGTGTCAACCGCATCAGCAGATGCAGCAAACACCAAGAACATAACAGCAACGGCTATCGACAAGAATTTCATAGTCGTCTGTAAAGGCCCTCACAAATTCACAAGTTCTTTGACTACCGTATAATAGAGTAATAAGACAGTGTCCCGCTGTCAAGCTAATTTGCCCGCAGCAGATACATCGTCGAAGATGCGGGAGAGGTTGAGTTTTTTAGCAACAGAAACTGTAATCAGGTCGTAAAGAATATATAATGGGCTTGTGTTCTCACTCTGCGGTATATTACGGAACTGGCTATGACTAGTTCATCAACAAATCTTGTTCGAATTGACCCGCTGCGACTGCAATTGGTGCGCAGCGGTGACATGACTGTTGACGCTATGGTATTCGCGTCGGACGCCATCAAGCTTGAGCCGGAGGCGATACGGCAGCTACAGGATGCTGCATCGCTGCCGCCGGCAAAGAAGGTTCTGGCAACGGCGGACATACACGTCGGGTTTGGTATTCCAATCGGGGCGGTACTTGGGCTTGAAGGGGCGATAATGCCCCCTGCGGTCGGATATGACATAAACTGCGGAATGCGACTGCTGAGGACGCCGTTTACGAAAGGACAGATAAACACAGACGAGATAGCACATTCGATCGCGCGGGATATACCACTGGGCGAAGGGATGAGCAACCTGCCTGTGGACAAGAACCTGATTGAAACAGTGATAACAGAGGGTGTCAGCGGCGTGCCGAAGCTGGCGGCTAAGGTCAAGCACAGGGTGTGGGAAGCCTTCGATGACGAAGAGTTTTCGGAGGACCTGCAAAGGATTGAGGAAAACGGGCGAATGCCGGGAGATATGGGTGCGCTGCCGAAACTGGCTGTAGCCAAGGGCGCCGGGCAGTTGGGAACATTGGGCGGAGGCAACCACTTCATTGAGATACAGTTTGTTCAGAAGATATTCGACGAAGGACTGGCGAAGTTTTTCGGGCTAAACGTAAACCAGATAGTAGTAATGATACATTCGGGGTCGCGGAGATTCGGCTATGAGATTGCGGATGAGTATATGAACGTTGCGGCCAGACAGCCACAGATGGAAGGACGTCGCAAAATGCTTAGCTACCTGTCGACGGATAATAGAGAGGGACAAAAGTATATCCTGGCGATGGGTGCGGCGGCGAATTTTGCATTTGTGAACCGGCACATAATGGGGCTGCTGGTCCGGCGATGCTTCTCGCGGATGTTTGGGCCTACACCGATGCCGTTAATATATGATGTTACGCATAATATGGCGAAATTAGAAACATACCAGGGCAGGAGCTTGTGGGTACACCGCAAGGGCGCGACACGGGCGTTCGGACCTAAGCTTATGACAAATACACCTTTTGAAAAAGTAGGCCAGCCGATAATCACCCCCGGCTCGATGGGTACGGCGAGCTATCTTATGGTCGGGACGGGCGATTCGCAAGAGTCACTTTACTCGGTGAACCACGGGGCCGGGAGAGTAATGAGCCGGTCTGCAGCATCAGGCAGGTCAAGACACGGCTCAAGAACAGACAAGGCGCTTATCAGCGACGATGAGTTCAAGAGGAGTATGGCGGGAATAAAACTGATAGCCGGCGATAAAAGACGCATAAAGGAAGAGGCACCAGGTGCATATAAAGATATCGACGAGGTCATCAGAATCGTTACGGCGTGCGGGTGGGCAAAACCGGTTGCCCGGATGGTGCCGCTGGCGGTGCTGAAGGGATGAGAAGCCCCTAAGGCATCAACAAAAAAACGGCTAATAAGGCAAGAAACCATTGCATTTATTGGTCGATTTCTTATGCTAATCTGTTCTTGAATCGGTCTATAAATACCGCGTTATAAAGCAAAGGATTGAATAAAGATGAGCACGCAAAAAACTATGGTTATGGCTTTAATAGGAATGCTCCTCGTAAGCTGCGGATGCAGCCCCGAGCCGCAAGGAGGAACACCACAAACCCCGGCTATAAATGAACCGGCACCCATAGAGACAAAAGCAGCAGAACAACCTGTCGCTGTAGAAATGCAACAGCAGGTGGCGGAAGAGCCAAATGCTCCGCCGGATGTCGAACCAAAGCCGATGCCGGAAGAACTGGCCAGCGGCAAAGAGGCGAAGCCACCGCCTGCTACGGAACAGATTTCGGCATCTAAGCTGTGTGACAAGTGCACAGATTTTTTAGGCAATTATGTCAACCAGCACGGTTTGGTGGACTACAGAATTCTTCTCCGCAAAAAGATCGAATTACTCAATTTACTCGATGTGTTCAAGACGCTGGACCGAAACGAATATAATTCGTGGTCGAAGGAAGACAAACTTGCTCTCTGGATAAATGCGTATAACCTGCAGTTTATCAGGATAATACTGGACAATTATCCTATTGAGTCAAATAGAATGCTCCGGCTTTTCTGGCCGCCGAACAGCATCAGGCATATAAAGGGAATATGGGATGAGCACAAATTCATAATTATGGAAGAAGAGTTTACGCTCAAAGAAATAGACGAAAGGTTCTTCGAGAATGAATTCGGCGAGCCTCGGGTGTTCTTTGCTATTAACTACGGTTCACTTTCAGGGCCGCCCCTGCGAAATGAGGCCTATCGTGGACAAAAACTTTCCTCACAACTCGATAACCAGGTGAAGAAGTTTCTCGACAGCGGGCACGCATTAAGAATTGAGCGGGATAAGCAAAGGGTTTATATGTCTCCGATACTGAAACCAACCTGGTACGGGCAACAGTTCCTCGCCGCGTACAACACAGACCTGAAATTTAAGCAGCAGAGTCCCGAAGTCCGGGCTGTGCTGAACTTCCTGATAAATTACATCCCGGCAAGCGATGTAAGCTTTCTTGAGACGGGTAACTACAGTGTGGAATATATGAGCTACGACTGGACACTTAACGATAGCAGCAGCCAATAGGCCGATACTGATTTATAAAGTAACTACGGAGCAAATTCACATGACAAAAAAAACAGGCAACATGGAAAAGTACCTTTTTACCAGTGAATCGGTAACAATGGGGCATCCGGACAAGGTGGCGGACCATATATCGGATGCGATTCTGGACGCGTGCTTGGCACAGGATGCCAGAAGCAGAGTGGCGTGCGAGACGCTGGTGAAAAACGATATGGTAGTAGTAGCAGGAGAAATCACGACAAGAGCCATTATCGATGTGCCCACGGTTGTCCGACAGACGATTAAGGAAATTGGCTATGACGACCCGAATATTGGGTTTCATTACGACAACTGCGCGGTGCTCGTTTCGATAGGAAAACAAAGCCCGGACATATCGCAGGGAGTCACGGAAGGTTCCGGCCTGCATAAAAAACAAGGCGCGGGCGACCAGGGACTAATGTTCGGATATGCCTGCAGAGAAACGCCTGAGCTGATGCCGATGCCGATTCAGCTTGCACACGCCCTGACAACCCGGCTGGAGCGGATGCGACAGATGGGAAGAATGCCGTGGCTTAGGCCTGACGGCAAGAGCCAGGTAACGGTTGAGTACACTAACGGCAAGCCATCACGTATTCATACGGTGGTTATTGCCACGCAGCACACGGCAACGATTGGGTATCGGCAACTGCAAAAGGAAATAATCGACAAAGTTGTCAGGCCGGTTCTGCCAAAACGGCTGGTGGACAAAAAAACGGTATATCATATAAACGCAACCGGACGTTTTGTTACGGGCGGACCTGCGGGTGATTGCGGCCTGACGGGCAGAAAGATTATTGTCGATACCTACGGCGGCAGAGGCAGACACGGCGGCGGAGCTTTTAGCGGAAAAGACCCGACAAAAGTCGACCGCACCGCCAGCTATATGGCACGATACATCGCAAAAAATATAGTCGCGGCGGGCTTGGCCGACGCCTGCGAGATTCAACTGTCTTATGTCATCGGCTACGCAGACCCGCTTTCGGTCCTTGTAGATACCAAGGGTACGGGAAAAATCAGTGAGACGAAACTTAGCACAATTATTCGTAAGCTTTTCCCGCTTACTCCTAAGGAAATGATTACTCATCTCAAGCTTGCAAGGCCGATTTATGCCAAGACAAGCTACGGTGGACATTTCGGCAGGAAGGACCCTGATTTCACATGGGAAAAAACCGATATGGTCACAAAACTCCGCAGGGCAGCGGGTATCAAATAGCAACACGAGCAAAAAGACGCGAAAAAGCCCGAGAACTCGTCGGGCTTTTTTATTTCAGTGCGAACACAGGACAAGGATTTAGTGTTTGAAGTGTCGTTTGCCTGTAAAAACCATAGCGATTCCATATTTATCCGCGGCAGCAATGACTTCGCCGTCCTTCTTCGAGCCGCCGGGCTGAACGATAGCGGCAATGCCCGCCTTGGCTGCATTTTCGACGTTGTCAGGGAATGGGAAGAATGCATCAGAGGCAAGAACAGCGCCTTTGGCCTGTTCGCCGGCGTGTTGTATGGCGATAAGGCCCGACTCGACACGGTTCATCTGGCCTGCACCGACGCCAATGATTCTCTGGTTCTTTGCAAGAACGATAGTATTGCTCTTGGTATGTTTGGCAGCAAGCCAAGCGATGCGGAGGTCTTCAAGCTGCTCAGCGGAGGGTCTGGCCTTGGTGGGATACGTAAGGGCCTCTGGCTCCCAGCCCACAAGGTCTCGCTGCTGGACAAGCACTCCCCCTACTATGCAACGCAGGTCGTAGTCGGTGCTGTCGACTCTTGCTTTGTCAGTTTGGCCTGTCTCGATGAGCCGGACCCGCCTGCCCCAGCTTTTGAGTTTGCGGATTATATCAACGGCTTCTGCATCGAACTGCGGTGCAATGATTACCTCTGCAAAAAAGCCGCCGGCACCAAGGGCTTTGCCGAACCTGCTGTATGATTCCATAATAGTCTGAGCAAGCTCAAAATTCACCGCTCTATTAACGGCAACAATGCCACCGAAGGCGCTTACGACGTCGCCTTCGTAGGCCTTTCGATAGGCCACGCAGATATCATCATCAACGGCACAACCACAGGGATTGAGGTGTTTTACTACGACCGCGGCGGGTTCATCGAATTCCTTGACCAGCTCGAATGCTGCGTTTGCATCGAGCAGGTTATTGAAACTGATGGCGGTATCGCCTTCAATTATTTTTGCCGTTCCGATGCTGCTTTCGCAGGCATTTGGAAACTTGTAAAATGCGGCGCTTTGGTGAGGGTTTTCGCCGTAGCGCAGGGGCCTTTCAAGTTTAAGGGCTACTGATAGCTTATCAGGATAATCGACGCCGGCTTTCTTGTTGAGATAACGGGCTATTGCGGCATCGTAAGCGGCGGTGTGAGCAAAGGCCTGACGGGCAAGGTCGCTGCGAAGCTCGTAATTAGTGGCTCCGTCGTTTTTCGCCATCAGGTCTGTGACCATATCATACTGGCTCGGGCTTGTAACCACAGTGACGAACTTATGATTCTTGGCGGCGGAGCGGAGCATACTCGGGCCGCCTATATCGATATTTTCGATTGCCCGCTCAAAGCTGCAATCCGGCTGTGCAATCGTCTGCTCGAAGGGATACAGATTTACGCACACGAGGTCTATCGGGTCAATACTATGCTGTGTCATTGCGGCCTTGTGGTCGGCTTTGTCGCGAAGCGCCAGCAGGCCGCCGTGTATTTTGGGGTGCAGGGTTTTGACCCTGCCATCCATCATCTCCGGAAAGCCGGTAACGTCTTCAATAGCAGTAACGTTGATACCGGCTTCGGCGAGCGCTTTGGCGGTACCGCCTGTGCTGATTATTTTGACGCCCATCTCGGCGAGCTTGCGGGCAAAATCGGCAATACCGGTTTTGTCGGACACACTGACCAAAGCCGTCCTGATTTTCATATCCATCTGGTCCCCTCTCTGAAATACTGATTAGTTATAGTATCCGGTCATTGACGCATCCGGCGGCCTAAACAATTATCTAATCGGTTCAAGGCAGGCAAGTCGGCCTTTTGCGTCGGCTATGTATATCTTGGCGTCGGCTGTATTTGTCACGTATTCGAGCGGTTGTCCAATGTCAATTGAATATAGTTTTTTTGATTTTATGTTGTCCATCGCCACAATTTGCCCTGATTTAGTAACCACAAACGCTCTGTCGCCATCTTCAGCCAATAAATCCAGACCATCAGGCAGCTCCCAGAGAAGCTTGGCTGAATCCTTTCTGACCGCGGTCAGACCAACTTCCGGGATGGGCTGGTAAACGGCTCTTTGACCTATCTGAGGGCTATTATCGAGAATCGCCCCAGTCTGGTATTTCCAGAGCAATTCACCATTAGACAGGTCGATACGGTAGACGCATGTGTCTTCGCAGGCGAAATACAAAGATGTCGAACCGCGAACAATGGGAGGCACGATGGCTCCGGCCGCATCGAACTGCCAGAGTTTCACAGGTTTATCAGGCATGATTGAGATTACGTTTCCGGCCTCGGTGGCAAAAATGACAAAATCCTCCTCCGCGAGAATAGAAGTAATCAAAGAGTCATTTTCAGCAGCGACCTCAAAAACCTGGACCTTATTTTCAGCCTTTTGTACGTGTATGCGTTTGTCGGAACCGGCGATATAAAAGAAAGACTCATTACGGACAATCGGACAGGTCACGCCGGAGGTGATTTGCATGGAGGTCTTCTCGGCTCCCAAATCAGAACTGATTTCGAGCAGCTTGCTGCCGACGATGGTTATAAGCTCATCCTGGAACGCCTGGAGATTCTCGACCGGCAGTCCTGCAGGTGCAATTGAACTGCTGAAAATAACGTTAGCGTCGTTCCTGTTAAGGCAGGACAGATAGTTCTTGCTGGTTAACGCACAAAGTCGGTTTCCAAAGATATGTAACTGGTCAAGCGTCTCGGATTTGCCCAGAGGCAGGTTCTGCTGCCAGACGATTCTAAGGTCCGTTGGCTCAATCAGACTTCGTGCAACAAGCCACCGAGACTCGTCCTGTGCCAATAGTGGCGCTGCACAGATAACGAGTAAAGCCACGGTTAAGGGGAGAAATCCGGATTTGGTCATATTCATCACCTCCATTGCCGGCCTGTTCGTAGGCCGAAGTCAGTCTTTACGCCGCTTGAATTATAGTCAACCGGGCGTTACAGCATTTCGACAAAATCTGCAAGGTCGACACTATGGTCGGCCTCGAATTTCTGCATCTGCTTGATTCGTTCAATATCATCCTGAATCCTGTTGGCAAGTTTGAAAATGTAGGGTTTGCCGGCAAGGCGATTGCGAAGGTCGTCGAGCATCGGCTCCCATCTGCCGCCATACAACTGAGTTTTGAGGACGATGAGCATTCGGAACTCTTCGCTGAGCGATTTAATGTAATCGCTGACCTCTTGTTTGGCGGCGGTTTTGCCCTGTTTATCCTCGATTTTTTCAGCCATTTGGACAAACTCGACTTAGTAAAACATCCTTACGCAACAGAGCCCGGTAGCGACCGCAACGATTAACATCGAACCGGCGAGTTAAATGCTACCGTTTGCATGTGCAATTTTCAATAGATTTTCGCAAATTAAGCCGGTTAAGCTTTTTTCAAACAAGGCAACTCCAGGCAGCCATTGCACCCCCCGTCTAATGGCGGGATATCCGCCACGGATGGAGGGGTAAATAAAACTGTTTTTTTGCTTTTTTCCTTTGCAAAAAGCAACACCGTGATTATAATAGAAAATAAGTCAGAGGTTGTTTAACACCTCAAACGCCGAAAATAGTGAAGAAAGGGAGGCAGGTCAGACAAAGAAAAATCAAGACCGGCGGTAGGGTCAATGATGAGAAGCTGAACCTTTGCCTCCCTTTTATTTTTTGCGCACATATCCCGTAACCATTCGATAGTCACTCAAATCTCAACAGACCAGAGTATTTTCACGCACGTACAGTTATTGCCAAGACGACAGAGGGCCAAATGTGATACGGCAAAGTCGGCGGCTAACGGACGGTCGGACAAATCTCCGTAACCGATGGTTATGTGAGGCGAAAAGTTTGAATAGCTCGACTTTTGCAGATAGTTTTTAATCCACAACAGAGTTGAAGAACTCGCACGGCTTCCGGCGACCATATCCTCGGTGACATCGTAAGTAAAATATGGTTCTACTGCTTCGCAGATATTTTCGTGAACTTTTTGAAGCTGCTTCGAACGTTCGACTCGCAGAACTGATACAGTCTCGCCGGAAAAGCTGGTTGATTTTTGAATACCGGTGAGCTTGAGCGTCTTCGGAGCAACGGCTACCAAAGAGCGGAGCAATTCGCTGAGTTGGGGGATATCGTCAGAATCTATACAACCCATCGCAAGCGAGATGTGCGGCAGACATCTTTCAGTATTGAGGACTATGGGACTGCTGAAATTTTTAACAAGCTCGGCGTTGGCGGCGATGGCATAACCGGTCATCATCTTTCCGGGCAACAAAACGATATCGACGGCGATTCTGGACATAAGCAATAATCCAGCCGGTGAAAAACAAATGGGAGAGCATCTTCTGCTCTCCCATTATTCAGGTGGCTCTTTCCTTTTTGGCTTTAGCCATTGCTCGCTGTAACCTGCATCACCATCTGACTTGCGTGCATTTGCGTGTCAGGTCAGTAAGGCCTGGCTAATTATGGCCGGATTGGTCATTTTCCAGAGCCACTCATTTTCGCCACGGTTTGCTAATCGACAATCGCCTTGCTTGCGCTTGAATTTTTTCGGGGCTTTTTGAACTGGGCAACAGAGGCAGGTACCAGCCAACCTGACGGCGAAAATCAGGCAAAATAGGCAATGCATTTGAGTCCAATAACCTTTAGATGGGGACGAGCGACAGGACCAGCGTCCCGACCGATAAGGTTCTAACCGGTAAATTCTGAACAGAAAATAAAAGGTTGTGGTAAGATAACAATATGAAAAGTTCAACACAGGACGAAAACCGATTTCTACCGGTGATGGCTGAACAGATGCACGGTCGGGGATGGGATGCGCCGGACGTGATTCTTATCACAGGCGATGCGTATGTGGACCACCCGTCATTTGGCGTTGCGCTTATTGGCCGGCTGCTGGAGAGAGAAGGATACAAAGTTGCGATCCTTGCACAGCCGGACTGGCGTAGCGCAGAATCATTTCGGGTGTTTGGCAGGCCGAGACTGTTCTGGGGGATAACAAGCGGCTGCATAGATTCACGGCTAAACAATTATGCCTCGCTGGGACACCGGCGAAAAGAAGACGTGTACAGTCCCGGCGGGCGGACAGGTTCGCGACCCGACAGACCATTACTTACGTATTCGGCAAGAGCACGCGAGGCATTTCCTGATGTCCCCATAATCCTTGGCGGAGTTGAGGCATCGCTGCGCCGTTTAGTGCATTATGATTATATCGAGGACAAGCTAAAACGCTCGGTTCTAATTGATGCGAAAGCGGACCTGCTGGTCTACGGTATGGGTGAACGACAAGTCATTGAAATCGCCCTGCGGCTGGCACGCGGTGAATCAATCACAGAACTGACCGATATAGAAGGAACGGCATACCCAATCAGGGCAAATACCCCCCTGCCGAATGATGCAGTGTATTTGCCATCGCTTGCTCAGCAACAGGATGACAAGACGCTGATTATGTCGGCGCAACTTGAGTATCAAAATCACGCATACCCTGCAGGAACCGCGGTGGTTCAAGACCAGGACCCGGGCAGAATCGTCGTGATGCCGCCCGCTGAGCCAATCGATAGCGAAACCCTCGACCGTCTTTACGAGCTTCCGTTTAGGCGCTGCTGGCATCCGAAATACGATTCATCGGGCGGTATTCCCGCCTTGAAACCGGTGCAGTTTTCCATAACGACGCACAGGGGCTGTTTCGGAGGGTGTTCATTCTGCTCGATATATTTTCACCAGGGAAAAGATATCGTTTCCCGCTCGATTGAATCGCTGATTGCGGAGGCGGACCGGTTGCGTGCGCACCGGGAATTTCGGGGGACTATATCAGACATTGGCGGGCCGACGGCGAATATGTTCGGGCTCAAATGCGACAAGTCGGCCAGGTGTAACAAGCCGAGTTGTATTTTTCCCGAGGTCTGCAAGAATTTACGGATTGACTATGCGAAACAACTAAGGATGTTCGACGCGTTTGTCAGTTGGAAGACTGCGGGTCACAGGAAGCTCAATGTATATGTTGCTTCCGGTATCCGTCACGATTTGGCCTTGGAAAGTAATGAATACCTAGATATGCTCGCGGGCCATTTTATAGGCGGCCACTTAAAAGTGGCGCCGGAACATTATTGTCCGCACGTCCTGGGGTTGATGGGCAAGCCGGACTTTGAAGTCTTCGAGGAATTCGAGGCACGTTTTTCAGAGGCAAGCCGAAGGGCGGGCAAAAAACAATACCTCGTCCCATACTTTATTAGTGCGCATCCCGGCTGCAGCACCGACGATGGTCTTAAGCTAACCGAGTATCTGATGCGACGACACTGGAGGCCGAGGCAGGTTCAAGATTTTGTGCCCATTCCTCTGACAATGTCAACGGCAATGTTCGTTTCGGGGCAGGACCCCCAAGGCAACAATATCCACATCCCCCGCGGCCGGGCGGAAAAACGGCTTCAGGCCGCCATGCTACAGTATTATCAAAGAAGAAACACCAAGGTCATTGCGGATTTTCTGCGAAGCCGACACCAGACCAATCTCCTCCGGCAAATCCAGCGCCTTCAAGTTACAACACGAGCCGCAAAATCGCCTGCCGGCTGGGACTCCTAACAATAACGTTTTATGGGAATTCTGCCAGGAAATTGACAGCCCTATAATATAAACCTTTAATTGACACAGCGTTACGACGCTTTTGTCAGTCAAATTCCTTGAAATTAGCAATGTAATTTGTTATACTCGAATCTAATCACACCTTTGGGATTAGGGTACGCGCAGAATTGTATTAGAGGAGCGACTAAATGTATGCCGGATGGAGGACATACTGCCACATTCTTTTTGTTGTAATCTGTCTATTAAACAGCTCAGTGATGGCTGATTTATGCTCGGAATATGACCTCGACGGGGATTGTCAGGTCGAGCTGAGCGATATCAAGGTATTTGCTGAGCAGTGGCTGGACGTTGGCGGTTGCTCACACCCGGCCTGCGGTGACTTTGACGGTCTCAGCGGCATCGATATGACCGATTTTGCCATTCTCGCCAGCCACTGGGGCGATGGAGGCATCCCGCTTGTTATAAACGAGTTTATGGCCTCTAACAACAGCGATAGCAACTTTGCTGACCCGCAGGGTGACTACGATGACTGGATTGAAATCTACAACTACGGCGATACAGATATCAACATAGGTGGGTATTACCTTACAGATGACCTTGGTAATCCCACAAAGTGGCAGATTCCTTCAGGTTATCCAGCAGAGACAAACGTGCCAGCCGGAGGATATATTCTATTCTGGGCCGACGATGAAACCTTCGAAGGGCCTTTACATACTAACTTCAAGCTTAGTGCAAGCGGCGAAGAAATAGGTCTGTTTCTCGATGCTGATACTATGATTGACGGTATTATTTTCGGCGATCAAGTTACAAATATTTCTTATGGCCGTTATCCTGATGCAAATGATGATTTGCGGTTTTTTGCAACTCCAACACCCCTTGCAGATAATAATGGAGCATACATAGATTTTGTCGAGCAAGTAGAGTTCAGCCATGAACGAGGATTTTATGAAAGCAGCTTTGATGTTACGATAGCGACCGAAACCGAGGGCGTCGATATATATTACACTACAGACGGCAGTGAACCAATTCGAAATGAAGCACCGACCGCTTCCAGCACGGAATATACCGGGGCTGTTACTGTAAGCTCAAACGTCTGCCTGCGTGCGGCGGCCATCAAGACAGGCTGGATGCCTTCACGCACGATAACACATACGTATATTTTTAACGCCGATGGTGTTGGTGGTTATGACATCGATGATATGAAGTCGATGCCGGTCTATTCACTCGTAGGCGATCCAGACACAGCATTTTGGGGAGAAGACGGTATTATGCAGCAACCGGTATTTACTTATCGTGGTGTGGCATACGAGCGTCCCGTTTCATTTGAAATCATTGATGATCAAACGGGAACGAACTGCCAAATTAATTGCGGTACTCGGATAGCCGGAAGCGACTATCATCGTGACCGATACACCGTTGGTGACACTTGGCATGGCTGGGCCTATAACTATAACAAGATCAGTACGAAGCTTTATTTCCGTAGTATATACGGTGACAATGAGCTCGACTATCCAGCCTTTCCATTGGTTGATACCGACAAGTTCAAGACTATACAACTTCGCGGCGGACACAATGACTGCCATAACCCATTCATAAAGGATGAATGGTACAGACGTTTGAACGAGGACATGGGTGGTGTTGCCAGTATAGGAACCATCGCCAACTTCTTCCTCAACGGTCAGTTCAAGTCTTACTTTAACCCATGCCAACGATATGATGAAGATTTTTTCAGGGATTATTTCAATGTGGATACCGATTGGGATGTTCTCACGCACAGATACTTTTGGGGTTACCCTCCTCGTGATGGAGATGATGTCGCAATACTAGCCACTGAAAGTTTCTTCAATAGCAATGACATGTCCATTCCGGCCAATTACGCTCAAGCCGGCGAAATGGTCGATATTATCAATCTAATCGATTATATCATTATAGAACAGTATTCAGGGAACACAGATTGGCCGGGCAATAACTACACTCTTTCCCGAGAGCGGACGCCGGAAGGTAAGTGGCGGTTTCATTGCTGGGACATGGAGCTTCCGCCGGTTCCAATCGCCTCCGATGGTATTAACGGGGTCGGCGGCAGTGGCGGGTTTGAACTGTTTTACTCAAAACTTAGAGCAAGTTCTGAATTTAACCTGCTCTTTGCTGACCGACTTCAAAAGCACTTCTTCGGTGACGGGGCATTAACACAGGCCAATTTAATAAAGCGGTTTACTGAACTAGAGCAGCAAATGTCCCAGGTATTGAGTGTGGATCCCCAGATTCTCAACGACTTTATTCCCGGTCGGACGCAGTACTTGCTGGACTATTATACCTCCGAGGGTCTCTTCCCACGTCAGGGACCGGATTTCCAAGTCAACAGCGTACCGCAGCACGGAGGTTATATTTCTTCGAGTGACACAATCACTATTACGGACCCGATCAGCTCGGGAACCATCTATTACACGATTGACGGTAGTGACCCGCGGACTCTAACATCGACAGCGATCCTTTTTGATGGCGATGCTAAGAAAGCACTTGTGCCGACAAGCAATATCGGAACGAACTGGCGGGGCGGCAGCGAGCCGTATAATGACTCAAGCTGGACCAGCGGCACAAGCGGAGTCGGTTATGACACAGGCTCCGGCTACGACCCCTATATCGGATTAGACGTCGAAGCGGATATGTTCGGAAACAACGGCACCTGTTATATACGCATCCCGTTCAGCGTTGATGGCGACGAACTGGCCAGCTACGAAAGTCTGAAATTGAAGCTTCGTTTCGATGACGGTTTCATTGCTTATATCAATGGCACAGAGGTTGAACAATACAACGCACCATCAAGCCCGGCGTGGGACTCTACAGCCACCGGCTCACGCGAAGCATCCGCGGCGTGGGACTCCTTCGATATTTCAGACCATTTAGGTGAATTGGTAGCCGGTGATAATATCCTCGCTATTCACGGCCTGAACTATGCGACAACCAGCTCGGACTTCCTGATATCGGCTGAGTTAGAGATCGAATCACCGAACTCAATTGAATATACCAGCTCCTTCACACTGGGCCGCAGCACGCACTTGAAGGCAAGGATACTCGACGTTGGAGAATGGAGTCCGCTGAATGAGGCAGTATATGTCCTGCCGGAAGTGGCCGATGCCATACGTATTACCGAGATTATGTATCATCCGATGGACACAAACGACCCCAACGACCCGAACACTGAATACATCGAGTTAAAAAACATCAACGGCTCCACGATTAACCTGAACCTCCTGAACTTCGACAAGGGCATTGAATTTACCTTCGGCCCGATTGAGCTTCCGGCAGGCAGGCACATCCTCGTAGCCAAGGATATAGCTGCCTTCGAAGCCAGATACGGCACCGGACGAAATATCGCTGGCGAGTACGTCGGCTCACTCAATAACGGCGGCGAAAGAATCCAGCTCGAAGACGGCCTGAAGACGGCAATTCTGGACTTCGAATACAGCGACAACTGGCGTTACACAACCGACGGAGACGGCTATTCGCTTACGATAATCAACCCGAGCAATCCCGATGTTAATAGCTGGGGCGACAAGGATAGCTGGCGGCCAAGCGCCTATGTCAACGGCTCGCCCGGCTGGAACGACTCAGGCATAGTCCCCAATCCCGGCACTATAGTCATCAACGAACTGATGAGCCATTCGCATGGAACCTCCACCGACTGGATTGAGCTTTATAACACTACCGGCAGTCCGGTTAACATAGGCGGCTGGTTCCTCAGCGACAGTGACAGCAACGTGATGAAATACCGCTTCGCATCCGAAACTACCATCGGCGCATACGATTATCTAGTTGTTACAGAAGACAACCATTTTGGCGCATCGGCCAGTAACCCCGGCCGGCTCATACCGTTCGCACTGAGCGAGAACGGTGAAACGGTCTGTCTGGCTTCGGCTGTTGACTACAACGGCTTATTGACCGGCTATCGTGAAAGAGAGGACTTCGGCGCTTCCGAGACGGGCGTATCATTCGGCAGGTATTACAAAGCAAGTACTGACAATTACAACTTCGTGCCTATGGACCACAACACACCGGGTGCCGCCAATGCATATCCGAAGGTCGGGCCGATAGTCATCAGCGAAATTATGTATCATCCCAACTGGCCGGACAGCAGTCCTTACTACAACGAGGACTACGAGTATGTTGAACTTCGCAACACCAGCAGCTCGTCTTCTGTTACGCTGTATGACTACGATGAAAACGCGCCGTGGAAGTTTACCAACGCTATTGATTACACCTTCCCATCGCCGCCTGACGAGTTAACGATTGCTCCAGGCGGCCGGATAGTGGTTGTGAAGAATCCGGATGCGTTTAACTGGCGTTATTCGGGCGTACCCGCCGGGATAATATACGGACCTTATGATGGCCGACTGAACAATGGCGGCGAGAAGCTTGAATTAGGCAAGCCGGGCGATGTTGATCCTGTATCCGGTGAACGGTATTACATCCGCGTTGACCGGGTCAATTATAGCGATGGCTCGCATCCGGAGGATTGCCCGGGCAATGTTGATTTGTGGCCGACCGATGCTGATGGTCTGGGCGATTCGCTTACCCGTGACAGTCTGACGCTATACGGCAACGACCCGAATAACTGGTCCGCTGCGACACCCAGTCCGGGTACATAGCAGTTATGACTACTGGTCGGATTGCTGATTATCAGGGCTATGCTTGGTTTTGAAGAACCATGGAAGCTGCGATACAAGCAAAACAGCCATTGCAAGGACTGTGGATGTAATCGCCAGATAATAGAATTTCGCACCGCAGGCCATCCCAATGCTGGCTACAAGCCATATAGTCGCAGCAGTGGTCAGGCCGTGAATGCCGCCCCTGTCTTGAATGACGGCGCCTGCACCCAGGAAGCCCACTCCTGTGACAATCTGGGCTGCTATTCTTGTAATTGAATCCTGACCTGTCCCCATCTTGCGTGAAATTATGGTAAAGATGGCGGCACCGAGGCAAATCAGGATATTTGTGCGCAAGCCGGCGGGTTTATGTTTCATTTGACGTTCAAGACCGATTGCGGTCCCGCACGCAACAGCCAGTAGTATTGGAATTATGTCATCCGGCGGGGTCATAGCTACCTTTCTACCAGTGTTTCGTCGACCTTCATCCCGAAATGCCTGCCTGCCCCATCGGGGCCGCCTTTCTCGATGTGAGCGAGGACCTTATCACCGGGTTTTAAACCTGTGATGGATATCGGCTTGCCATCCGGGCTAACAAGGCGAATCGTCTCAGCGTTTTGCATAACCAGACTGACTGGAACGCCTTCAGCTTCGGCCTCAATGAGCATCATAGGGCGTTTTTCAATCTTGTTTCGACCCAAGTACGCAACCTGACCTTTGCCTTTGAAATCAACAACAAGGACTTCGTCGCCGGCTTTGAGGTCGGCGAGATACTTTGTGACCCCGCCTGGCGCCAGCGTGTAGGCGTGAACGGCACCGGCGTTGACGCGGAACGGCCGGGATGCCACATAAGGATTGTCAATAGACTCTGAGTGCACTAAGAAAAAACCCGATGCAGTATTGCCAACCAGCATCCCCTCGCCCAAACCCATTTGTGTGCAAGTGTCCAGGCAGCTTCTGTCACCCATACCAAGCTGTTTTACTGTTGTTATCCTGGTGGTGACAAGGGAAACCTTGTCGGCAATACCGCGGATAATTTCCGCGGTCTTTTTAATCTCACTGACATCGGTGCTATTCAACAGGACTCCGTCAACGCCTTTTTCCAATATCTCAACCATTAACTTCGCCTGCTCGCTGTTGGCGACCTGCACCATAATATTGCTGCCCCTTTTGGCAAGCAGATTTTCAATGGGGATAATCGTCCAGTCGAGCATCTTCAACACGACGACCTTCTCGGCAGGCACCGCAGCGGCCCTATTCTCATCGGCCTTGCCGGCAATATCAACGAACTCGACGTCCCTGCCGGGAATGATGTCCCCGTCGCCTGCAACCGTTTTGATTCTGCCGAGCTGTCGAACAGCTTCACTTTTACCTTCTGGCACCACAACGGCATCAGCACCACTTTCCAGCGCTGCAATGACCACATCCTTGTTATACGGTGAAGCGTTAATCCACAGCTTTTTCATAGCGTTCCTTTACGCCAGTTTAACGGCGTAGGCCATTTTGGCCTATAGCATCTTTGTCGCTTCTTCGATAGAAGCCCCTTCATGAACCATTTTGCATAGCGCAGCGACCATTTTTTCGGGATTTTTGTGCTGGAAGGCGTTTCGCCCAATTGACAGCCCCGCGGCGCCCGACTGCAAGGCCCCCTCGACCATCCTGAATATATCTTCGTCGCTTCCCATCTTCGGCCCCCCTGCTATCACTACCGGTACCGGACATCCGCCGGTTACCTCTTTGAACGTCTCAACGCTGCCTGTGTACGGGACCTTTACAATATCAGCTCCCAATTCAGCGCCGACCCTCGCGGCATGCTTGACGTATGCGACATCGAATTCATTTTTGATTTTCGGCCCGCGGGTATACATCATCGCCACCAGCGGCATCTGCCATTCGAGACAGCTTTCGCTTACAAAACCAAGCTGGGCAAGCATTTCCCTGTCAGTTTCAGCCCCTAAATTAATATGTATGGAAACGGCATCGGCACCGAGTTTTATCGCCTCTTCGACGGTGCAGACAAGCTCTTTGGCGTTGGGGTCGGGGCTAAGTGATGTGCCGCCGGAAAGATGAATTATAAGGCCGACATCTCTGCCGGTTCCACGATGGCCCGCACGGACGATTCCTTTGTGCATAAGGATTGCGTTCGCACCGCCTGCCACAACCTTGCTGACGGTTTCACGCATATCCTCCAATCCTTCAATCGGACCGACGGTTACGCCGTGGTCCATCGGGATAATGACGCTTTTCCCGCTGTTACGGTCGATTATCCTTTCAAGACGAATCTTTTTGCCCATCATAATAAGTTCTCCCGTATTCGTTAATAGCCAGGCTCAACAACCGGTGCTTTGAATAGACAACTGTTTATGCTAAAATCTACGTAAAGCCGCTGAAAACGCAAGCAAAAAAACTATTCACCCAAAAAGCTTATCCGGTTCAAGAATATGAACTCTGCATTGTGTACAACTCAGTAAGACTTGACAATCTGCTGTGTTTTTCCTAAGATAATGTCTGGCTATCGTCGAGCCGGTTACGAAGGCCGCCGATACTCCGGCGACGTTCGTAATCTGCTCGCGAATATGGCAAAGACAGGAAACTCATTGATGGGACCGGAAGTTCTCGGGCAAATCGAGCAGATTATCGGCTACAGGTTTTCCAACCGTGACCTGCTGGCTATGGCATTTATGCACGCCTCTGCGGTTGATAACCGGATGCTAAGCAATGAACGTCTGGAGTTTCTGGGGGATTCGGTTCTTGCCCTAGTCATTTGCCGGACACTTTTTGACCGTTCGCCGGATTATCTCGAAGGCGACCTGACCAAAATGAAGAGTATGCTGGTTGCCCGCGGGACCTGCGCCAAGGTCGCACGACAACTCGGACTGCACAAACTGCTGGAAATCGGTAAAGGTATGGTAGGCAGCCAGTCGCTTGCTCACTCGCTTGCAGCGGGTCTGCTTGAGGCACTGATTGCAGCGATTTATCTGGACGGCGGCTTCGAGGCTGCACAATCGTTTATCCTGCAGCAGTTCGAGCCCTTAATCCAGCAGGCACATATCGAACAGGTTCAGGGCAACTTCAAGTCGCTCTTGCAGCAATACGTCCAGCAGCATTTCAACGTGACTCCGGCCTATGAGCTGTTAGACGAAAAGGGACCGGACCATAACAAATGCTTCGAGGTCCAGGCGGTAATAAACGACCGCCACTTCGCCAGCGCATGGGGAACCAACAAAAAAGAAGCAGAACAAAAAGCCGCTTTTAACGCCCTAATTGAGCTTGGGGCCATAGAGAACAATAGCGAAGAAATGAAGTAAAATTGAACAGCAGATACCAGGCATTACTTTCGGGCTTACATTAACTCAAAATTCTTTACAATTACAAAGGACAGTCGCTATTCTATGACAAACCAAGCCACCCCCAACAGTATCACAGCCGTCACTACCATAAAAATAACTATCGAAAAAAACAAGACGACCGATTCTTTTAGGAAACTACCGGGGGAAATGTGAGGCAACTTAGTCGCCTTGTAGACAATGGCGATTGCAGCTACAATCGGAAGCAGTAAAAGCAGAGACTGAGGGGTTGTTCCAATCTCCTCAGGAGCGAGAAAGCCAGCCATTAAAATAGACATCAGCTTGAACATTACTATTGCTCCACGGACTGTGTCTTTCGCACATAGGCCAGATGCACGGAATTGACGATACATAGCAGATTAAGCAGCCCGGCAGTGCTTGTATATATCTGGCCCATCTCGCTGGGTCGGCCGTAAACGGGATAGCCGCCGCCTGCCGTAAAGTGGCCGATAACAGTGACGAGCGGTGAACTCAGAATCTGGGCCAAATACCACAGCCGTTCGCTAATCGGGTCGACAACGCCTATCGAGGCGATATACAGTCCCAGACCGAAGGTCAGGGCTACCGTTATGAAAATTATAATCGCCCTGGCTGTTTCACGCAGCAGAAAATAACCACCACCTGGAATAAACCAGCCCACTAAGGCAACAAGCAACAGAAACGGCAGCGAGTTTTCTTTTAATGCCGGACGAGCCAATATCATCCCGCTCCTTATTCGGTGTCAGCAGAATTTGCGTCGGTATCGTCCGTATCCTGCTGTTGCTTTATTGTACTGAAGTTCATACGTTTCACTATATTCTCCGGGCTGTAATGCACCGTTGCAAACGCCTGCGAATCTATAAAATCCGGCCTTATAGCCGAAGCCGCCTTAAGTTTGTCAAACTCTTCCTGATACAGCCGATCAACTGTCATGCTCTTGACACAATAGCAGCTCATGTCCGGCTTAAACTCCAGAAGCATCCCGGGCTCAGGCAGCGTGGTACTGTCATCCGGCACCAAGCCGTAGAGCTTTTCTTTTAGCATAGCGTCGATTTTCACCTTTCGAAGCAAAGTCCTAGACGCCGGGTTGCCCTGCAGGCGAATCCTCTGCATCGCAAGGGTCTCTTCAGAAACCCTTCGCATGCGTCCGGCCGATTGAAGCTCGAAGGTGTTTTGTGATGAATCACCGTAAAGCTCCTTGAATTTGTCGACTGCGGTCTGCCAGCCCTCTTTTGCTGCTAATTGAGCGAATTCCTCCGCCTTTTCTCTGGTCTTGCCCATCGCCTCGAGCTTTTTAATATCCTCGATTACAAGCTGTTTTATAGAATTTGCATCCGGCTGACGGGCAAGTTGCTCATCAAACTGCACGGAAGGCCAGTTTACTATCTCGCTGATATCCCCAGGTTCGGCTGACTTTTCAGCCCTGACTACTCGCACCAGCATCACATTCTTGCCACGGTAGCCCTCCATAGGCTCACGACTGTCTTGAAGCGGGCCGATGTTCTGGTAAAGCCGGGGAGGCCGCACATCGAGAGGCCCGAGCTCGCTGTCCTTCAACGGCCCAACTGCGAACGCCACCCTCGGCAAACTGACACTCGCAACGGACACACCTTTCAGATATAAAGAATTGAGCCGGTCATCAGTCAGCATATAAAAGGCACTCAGCAATCCAGTATTTCCGGCGTATACACTAAGACCATATTGGTCGCTGAGTTGCTCCGCGGCCTTCTCATAGTCACCAGCCAGGTCCCTAAGCTGCTGGTCAGTCAATTCGGCCATCTCATTACCACCCTGTAACAGACTGGCCTCAGTAATCGACCTGGCATCGAGCAAAATCTGTTCCGCCCTTGCATCTATCTTCTCCTGATACATCTGCCTCGAAATCAAAGCCGCCACTTCCGGAAAGCTGAGGGTGTGTGCCATAAGCGGCGAGTTGGTATCGTTGGGGTCGGAAGGAACACGTTTTGTAAAAAGTGACAGGTTCTGCTTATAGTAATCCTCTTTTTCCTGCTGAGTGGGCTGCTGGACCGTCGTGGCGACGTCATCAAGTCGGACGGCAATATACTCAAGCTGAATCCGATTGGGCAGTTTATAGCCGAATCCATACGGATTTTCGTCGCTCACTTCACCGGCAAAGAATCCCTTATATTTTTCGAACTGCTCCATTATCCTGTCTTCGCCGGGCCGGCCGAGCTCTTCAGCGAAAACCCCTGCTCGAAACTTCACATATTCTACATCGAATGTCTCACCCCGCCGGATGGCCTCGTGCAGTATCTGCTCAGAGGTGCTGTCCTGCATCATGGTCATCAGTTTCGCATATTCAATTATCGCCAGCATGTCCGCGTAAGTTTGCAGCAATTGGCCCTCGGAGACACTTTGACGTCTCATAAGTGCAGCCACAATTAAGGGGTATGTTACGTTCGGATTCAACCGGGGTATAAGTCTTTCGAGCTGGCTCTTTGCCACCTCCGCCTGTATGCTCACGCCGGCGGTCTTTGCCTCCCTGATCAGCAACAGCCAATATATATAAGGGGGGTACTCCCTGGTGTAAATACCGTTTATCTGCCTGTCGCTGATGGGGTAGCCCTCCCGGGCTATGATTTGCCTGAGCAGACCAATAGATTCGACGGCGCTGCCCCCCTCGGCAAACAGCAGTTCACCAAGCAGGACTATTCGCAGGTCCTGCGCAGGGGCGAGCCGAGGGTCCTGGGGACGAAGGAAAATGTTGGCGCCGAGTTGCTTGAGCAATTCCAGTTGCCGGTTCGCGTGGTCAAAGTCCTTACTGGTTATCTTCCTGCCTTCTCCATAATAGGCAACTACCTTATTGCGGCCTGTCCTGTGCGAGGCCAGATAGCTCATTGCCGGGCCGCTTATAAAGACCAGCATCAACACAATAACGGCAACCGCCATAATCCTGCTGTTGTTCTTGCGAAACCACGCCATCAAGCTCATTTCGTTGCTCCAAAATCGTTAACCCTGCGGCTTTAAGGCCTCTAAGTATAAGTAGTGAATCAGCTTTTGCAACCAAAAACAATCGTGGTGACTGGGCTTATGCGGCAACCGGAAACACCGGGATATGGAAACCCGGTCGCCGGAAACCTGCATCAGGGCTTGGCGGCGGTGCTTGTCACTATCGAGGACACTTCCGGCAAGGCCGAGATTTGTAGGCCGATACCACTAAGATAAAGGACCATCTCAACAGCCCGGATTTGTCAACAAATGATGGACTCCTCGGTCCGGCTATTCGACTTCTGCAATCTCAGAAAACCGAACAACAGCACCGCCCAGTTCGTGATTCGGCTCGATTGTTCCGACAAGACCAACTTTCTTACCGACGAACATACTCAGGTCCAATCCAGAAGCCACACCCATCGGCTCCGCATAGCAAATCGTCTTGCCCTCGTCGTCAACAAGACGGTAATACCTGGCGTTCGCCGTATCCGAATATACATTCGATTCGGCAAATCGACCAATTGCAGTAAATCTACTGATGTCTTCAAGCTGCGCAAGCTTTGCCTCCCGGGCACTTTCTATCCTCTGCTGGGTTTGTTCAAACTGTTTTTCCTGCAGCTTTACGGCCTTGTCCACTTCCTGGACAAGCTCACAGCGTTCAATCACTTTTAGTAGTTTTTCCGCATATCGTGCGGCTCTTTGCGACCGCTCGTTGGCGACAACTTCAGTAAGTGCCTTTTTCATCTGCGTGAAGTTTTGCTCTTCGATGGGCTTGGCCCGTTCGGCTTCAAGCAGCCCTTCGATGGCGCGCACTCCCTGCATCTGCCGGTCTTCAAAGGAACCTTCCGGCGAATTAACGTCAGAGGCCTGTGCCGGTTTTATTACGGCGGCGGGAACAGGGACGCTTTGTTGAACAGGCGCTGCAAGAGAACCGAGCGGACTTGTATACTGAGTGCTGACCCACAGATACGCACCCTCGGGCGGCTCTATCTTGCAGTAGCCATCCTTCTCAACGCCCAGCAGAGTTACCTTGTCGCCCTTATTGAGCTTAACCTGCATGCTTGTTGAGTGCATCGGCTGGACATCGTCAGAGCCGGCGTAAACACGGACCGCGTCGCCTATGACGGTTCCGTTTGTCGGGTCCTGCTGGTCGGCCTGGATGTATTGCTTTGATATCCAGGAGTAGCTGCCGGCCGGTGGCGTAATCTGCGACCAGCTAAACTTGGTTCCTACTACTGTGACCTTGTCGCCCTTACGCAGCTTGCCACAGTAATAGTAATTTGTGCCGGCCCCCGAGCGAACGTAAACATCGTCACTGGTTATCTCGGCAACGAACGGCAAAGCAGGCAGGTTGGCCTGGTTTGCGTCAACGCTTGAAATGTTGCTTTTTGCCGGTCCGCTCGGCTCTGATGCAATAATCAGTGGGGCAAAGCCAACCAGTAAAATGATAATCGTAAATCTGAGAGAAGATTCCATCCTTCAACCTCCTAATAAAAGATTTCTCCATAAATTCTCATCAGCCAAAAACAACAATAAACTCAAATGGCCGCAGAGCACCAAATTATCAGTAGCAAGAGTGCTTGTCAATTCTTTTGTGCCGATATCCGTGGGGCGGCTGACAGGCTGGCAGCAGGAACAGAAAGGTAAACAATTTTTGCTTGTCGGCCAGCAGGATATGCGCTAACGTAGCCGACGTAGACCAGTGAGAAACGGCATATGGGCACTATAGTAAGGAGCAAAGACAATGCCAGAGCATAATAATTATTTCGGCGATGACCACAGTATTAAGCCGAACGAGAACTTGAACAGGATTAACACATGCAGCCCGGCTGAGCTGCCGGCGAGGTTACAGGCGGGGATAGGACTGGCGATAGCGAGTATGGCAATGGGCATTATGTCGCTCGGGCTGGCTATCTTTGCCATAGGCGCTATTGCCGGACTGGTTGGAGCAATACTTGCAATAATACATTTGTCAAAACAGCTGCCACTCAAAGGGATTGCAATATGGGGGCTTGTGCTGTCAATAATCGGGACAGCTGCAGGGCTGGGATTCGGCACTCTGATGTATCGAAGCTACCAGTTGATGGCTGATCTCGGCGACGAACAGTTTCAGCAATACTACGGCACAGAGGTACCGGAGCTTGTGCTAACGACCATAGACGGCAATGAAATAAAGCTCTCGGAGTTGAGGGGCAGGCGCGTGCTACTGGATTTCTGGGCGACGTGGTGTCCGCCCTGCAAAAAGCAAATACCACATCTGATTCAACTGCGAAAAACGACAAAAACTGAGGAGCTTGCGATAATCGGAATTTCAGATGAACCCGTGCAAAAAATCCGGGCGTTCGCCGAGAAAACCAACATTAACTATTCACTGGCGAGCATCAAAGATGACTCAACTTTACCCGAACCATTCAGCGAGGTGACTTCTATTCCGACGTTATTTCTCATTGACGCAAACGGCATAATCGAAATCGCATTATCAGGGTATCATCGCTTCGACACTCTCAAGAGGTATGCCCTCGGTCCTGAGCAGCAGCAGCCGGAATCCCTAAGCGAATAGCATTGCCTCGGCAAAGGCATCCTGAAAGTCGGGGTCGTGGGCAATTTCAACGTATTCGATTTTTCGAGCAAGCTGGGCAGCGAGTTCTCGCCAATGCGAGCTGACCAGTGCCATTTGTGCCCCGGACGAAGCGGCGTTGCCGATTGAGCGGATACGTCCGACGGGAACATCGGGCAGCAGGCCGATTCGCAGGGCGGATTCCCTCCGAGTGTAATTGCCAAACGCGCCAGCGAGATATACCTGCTTTATATCGGTATCGGCTAAACCGAGGCGTTTTTGCAGCAGGCCGATGCCGGCACGAATTGCGGCCTTTGCAAGCTGAAACTCACGGATGTCCTTCTGAGTGAGGTACACGGCTGGGTTATCGCCCTCGTATGCCAGGACGAATGCCGGCTGACCCTGTAGCTCGATGAGACGACGGGCTATCGGCTCAGCCAGGCGGTTTTTGAGTTCGGACCGGTCGGCGAATCGGCCCGTAGTTTCGATTATGCCCAAATCGAGCATAACCGCCACGGCGTCTATCAGGCCGCTGCCGCATATCGAAACCGGCCGAGTACTCCCTACCACATCCAAATCGATATCCTCGTTAGTGGCAACAACCGCTTCAATTGCACCCTTTGCGGCCCTTGAGCCGCGTCCTATTCTCGCTCCCTCGAAAGCAGGCCCAGCGGCACAGCTCGCGGCATAAAGCTTGTCTTTTGTGCCGAGGACAACCTCACCGTTTGTGCCTATATCGATGGCCAGTGACATATCTTCGCTCGAATCGAAGCCCACGGCGAGTGCAACAGCGGTTGTGTCGGCGCCGACGAAACCAGCAATGTTTGCGATGGTATGGATGTTGCCTTTGGGGTTTATACACAGGCCGAGCTCCGCTGAGGACAAATCTTCGGCCTCGACGGAGAATGCCTTATAGGGGGCCTGGCCAAGCTGGGTTATTGGCAAACGCAGGAAAATATGGTTCATCGTCGTGTTGCCGACGATGCACGCTTCGTATATGTCGTTTTCCTTCGAACCTGCCTTGGCGCAGCATTCGGCGATAAGGTTATTGATGCAATCGATAATTATCTTATTAAGCTCGTCTAACTTATCGCCGGTTTTTGCGTAGTTTATTCTGGATATGATGTCATCACCGAATCGGCTTTGGGGATTAAGCCCGGAGGCGGTGGCAACAACGCGGGCGGTTTTCATATCAATCAGCTTGGCGACAACAGTTGTGGTGCCGATATCGACAGCCAAACCCAATACGATGGAATCGGCGCCTGCTGCAAGGTGTTTCTTGTATATATCAGGTGCGGATGTATCAGGCCGGGTCAGGCCTTCGGTGAGAATTTTATGCTCGATAAACCGGGAATCCGGCGGAACGAAAACAGTAAGGTCTTCCATAATGCGATGCTGGCAGGCAAGGACCGACTTGCCTTTCGGCTGAAGAATTACGGCGCATTTCCCGCACGTGCCGTTTTCACCGCAGGCGGTATTAAGAATAATTCCGGCCAGACCAGCGGCCTCAACAAGATTTGCACCCGCGTGAACAGAAATCTGTCTGCCGTCGGGCTCGAAGGTAACGCTAAAATGTTCCATTTTACATGTGGCTGTGAGGATAATCCGCGACTGGAAGCTGCCCGCCGGTGCTCTACCAGCTTATCTTATGGCGGATTTTCCATTTCTGGTGGCGCTTCTTACTGCCGATTTTACGCCTGCGTCTTGGTTTTGCCATATCTTTCTCCGTCAATCAACCCTGGCACTATCAGACAATGCCACTGTTCATTACAATAAACTTCTGCTATTATAAATGAATTCGGGATAAATGAAAGAACAAACTGGCTGACGAGTTTGGCTTTATCACCGCTGGTTGGGAGAATTAGAGATGATTCAATGTACCGAATGTGAGTTGTGCGAGGTTGGGCCCCAGGGTCGCCGAACATTCAAGTGTGACCCGTTCTCGAATATCAAAGAGCCGGAGTGCATCGCGAAATGGCAGCTAATTCGGCTGGATATGCTCCTAGCCAGCTATCAGAGTATGCTGCGATGGCAAAGGGAAATGGAGCCGATACAGCGCAAGATGATGAAATTCGTCGAGAGAGAAATGAACGACATCGACGAGAGCGAGCAATGGAAGATCGACGAAGACGAACAGGACACGGAAAAACCAGACCCTGGCACTGAGCAGCCGGGAATCTAATCAGTAGCATCGCCGGACCCGGGCGAATCAAAGTGCAGGCCGCAGGTGTCGGTAGTAATGTGCTCGGAGTTGGTGCGGGGGTACTTGCGGCAGTTCAGGGGGCGTATTGGATAAATCCTGCATACGGCCTTGCCCTGGTTATCATAGGCCAGCCAGGGGCACTCATTGGGCAGCTTACAGCAGGCACCGCAACGAATACACCGGCCCCGGCGGGACTTACTAACGGGCAGAAAGGCCGTGAAAGTCCGCCTGATTTTAGCGGCCCAGGTATTCTTAGCCGGCGGTTTTACTTCAGTAACAGCCATCTTCAGGGTATAAGGATAGCAATTCGGCCGGGATATGCAATAAACAGCAGGCCATAACCGTCTTTATTTACGGAAAAACCGCTGGATATGCCACAGCACGATTTAGAACGGATAATTAAAGGGGCGAAAAAAGGCGACCATGACTGCTTCTCGCAGCTTGTTGATATATACGCAAAAAGGTGCTTCGGATATTTTTTCCGGCTTACCGGCAACAGGCACTCAAGCGAAGATTTGCTCAGTCAGCTCTTTGTAAAGTTAGTTGAGAAAATCGGTACCTACAAAGGCGGCAACTTTGACAGCTGGCTGTTCGCGATGGCGTCGAACGTCTTTCACGATTACCTTCGTTTCAAACACCGACAGACGCGATTGCTGGAAGAGCACAGCCGACGGATTGAACTCGAGCCGGTGCATGTTGAGAGCCCTGACGGCGACGAACTCGACAAGCTGCAGGACGCACTCAGCAAACTCGACAGCGACGTGCGGGAAATAATAATAATGAGATTTTATTCGCAATTACCGTTTAAGGAAATGGCACAAATCAGACGCGAACCGATTGGGACAACATTATCTAAAGTGCATCGAGGATTGAGGAAACTACGCGAGCTAATGGAATAGGCAATATATGGATAAGCAGGGAAATGAAAACCTGAGCGAGCTGCTGGCAAGATTTATGAATGAGCAGGATGCCAGACAGGCAGCAGACGATATCGAAAAGGGCGATAAGCTCCTCAGCCGATATCCTGCGCACGAGCCGGGCGAGGAGGCCCTGGCGAGAATTAAAGGCAGAGTAGCGCAGGCCCTGAACCAGCGGCACGCAATTGGAATTAGGCGAAGAGTCTGGGCGGTTGCTGCTGCGGCTGCAGTGGTTCTGCTCGCGTCGGCTCTGACGCTGAAATTGTTCGAGAGACAACCGACACCAACGGAGCGGGCAAGATATGCATCCGTGATACCGGCAAGTGTATGGGATGGCAACGACATCAAGACCGATGACGTGGATATTGCCGTTATGGTTGCGGAAATCGAAACCATTGAGAACGAGCTTTTTGCGCTGAATTTGGATGACGATGGCGGCAACGGCAATGGGGCCGTCGGAGATTTGGAAATAGAACTAATGGAAGTTGGCGGGGATTTTTGGAAAGGATAAGAATATGAGGGTCAACCGGTGGAAAATAATTGGGGCGATGCTTTTGCTTTCAGCGGTGGTCTGCTGGTCAACGGCAACAGCCGGCGAAATGGCCAAAGAGGAACAGGGCTGCGTCAAGCCGCCCTCGCCGGAGGGACCGATGCAAGGCAGGCGATTCGAGATGTCTGACGAGCATATTGAGCAGATGCTTGCCGGGATAAGACAAACAGACCCACAAAAAGCAGACGAGCTGGTTCAGCTCAGGGAGCATGACCCGGAGGCGTTCCGAGCAGAGCTTCGTGAAGTCGCTCGCGAGCGTTTTATGAACCGAATGAGGGCGCCCGATTTGCGACAGCCGGGTGAAATGGCAGGACCGGGAATTCGTTATTGGATGCAGCAAAAACAGGACGAATACGTGACGTGGCTTCCAGAAAATTTCCCTGAAGAGGCAACGAAGCTTGAACGGCTTAAAGAAGAAAGCCCGGACCAGTATAACAGAGCCGTGGCAATCAGTATGAGGAAATACGGCCCGATGTTCCACGCGAAGGACAATCCACAACTCGTCGAGGCCCTCAAAGAAGGAATGGCACTGAGGGAAAGGCGGATGGAACTGCTGGGGCAAATCAAGACGGCAACGGATGACAAACAGAAAAAGGACCTGACTGCCCAACTGGAGCAGGTCGTTGGCAGGCAGTATGACTTGATTGTTTTGAGAAAAGAGCTTGCTTACGAGGACCTGGCTAAAAGACTCCAGGAGCTGCAGAAAGAGCTAGATAATAAAAAGACCGAGGTTGAAAAGTGGAAAAACGCCGACTTCAAAAATGAGCAGGTAAAACAACGCGTAGAAGAACTAGTCAACCAGACTGAAAAATTCGAATGGGAATAAAATAATCGTCGATTGCTGATTGACGATTGTTGATTCAGGTATTGTCGGGGCCTTGCGAATCATTCGCAGGGCCTCGCGTCTTTTTAGAGCTTTAAGCGCTCCTGTTCGAGGCGGGTGGCCCTTTTGAGCGTGCGTTTCTCGGCAGTAGTGAGACTCTGTAGGCCAGAGTCGTGGACCTTTTTCAGGATTCGGTCCACTTCAAGACGGACTTTACGCTCGGTATCGAGATGTCTTTGCCAGCGATTGGCCTTGAACTTGAGTTTCAGGCGGGTCCGCCAGGACTCAGAGAGGACATAGAACGCTCCTGCCGCTATGCCTGCCAAGTGAGCAGCTTCACCCCCGGCATTGGCCCCTTTTGACAGAACGGTCAACACGGAAAGACCAATCCAGATGACAGCAGCGACGCGGATAGGCATCGGGAAAAAAAAGAAAAGAACGATGAAGTGGGGAAAGAGAATGGCACAGGCAATCAGGACGCCGAAAACAGCACCAGAAGCACCCGCCATAGGACCGGCAGCCAGAAAGCCAACAACGGCAAGCAAGGTGTAAAACAGCCCCCCTGCCACACCGCATAACAGGTAGAATATGAGGAATTTCCGGCTGCCCCAGTGACGCTCCAGGGCCGGGCCAAAAAAGAACAGTGCAAGCATATTGAGGAATATATGCCAGAAATCCCAGTGGACAAACTGATAAGTAATCAGTCGCCATAGCTGTGCGATGCGCAGCCAGGATGAAGGATTTACGGTCAACAGTGCCTGCAGAAAGGTCATCCGGCCCGTCGCCGAGCCGAAAACAAGTATATTAACCAAATAAACGGAGATATTTGTAATTAGCAGCCACTTTACGGCTGGAGTAACCCGGGGCAGGCCAAGTCGCATCTGCGGCGCATAGACCGGGGTTTCGTCGTCCTTCTCACGGGTGTAATCTCTGTCGTATAGTCCCATAGGGTTTCCCTTGAAACGTCCTGCGGGGTGTTAAGATTATTATAGCACGACCTGGCCTATTGTTCGAAAAAATCGCCTTACTATGCTATTATACGTCAACTCTCCGCACGGACCCGGATAATAGGCAGGCAAAATTTACCGTTTTTGCGCAGGAACATCGATATGCTGACCGCTCGTCGGCAATCTCTGGAACACCAACATCAGAACAACGCCGAAAACAAGCATATAGATGGAAATATTCTGAGATATAGTGCCGCCCTTGTAAACGGCCAACCACCCGTATTCAAAGGGGTTGTCGTCACGGAACATCTCGATAAAGAACCTGGTAACACTGTAGAGAATAACCATAAGAGCAGACGTGGAGCCAGGTCTGGTTAACCACCGAGAGGTTTTTTTGTCTTGTTGGGCCTTCTGTAACCTGCGCCAGAACAGGTATAAAACCAGCGCAATAAGCGCGGCATTTGCCGAGGAATATAACTGTGTCGGGTGAACGGGCAGGCAGCGGTACGGGCCGATTTTAACCATTTCTTTTTGCAGTGGTGTCAACTGGTCATACGATTTGAGCTTGTCAGCCCCAAGCGGACCTTCATTCGGGTCAGAATTAGTGAAGAAATCCCTGGCCAGTACAAGGTAAGGTATCACTCTGCCACGGCGAACATCCGGCTCAATCTGGCTCATGTACGCTAAGGAGCCGTATGGAAACCTGACCGCCCAGGGCAATTCAGTCGGTTTCCCGAAGCAGCAGCCGTTCAAAAAACAGCCGATTCTACCGAAAACCAGCGCCAGCATAAGCCCAATTGCCAGTATATCGAGATACTGCCTTATAGGCAGCTTGTGGTACCACAGATACAAAATGATAACACAAATGGCAGCAATTACCCCACCCAATAGTTCAAGCCCTCCCTTCCAGATAGCAAAGATGCTCAGTAGGTCCCCTGTAAAACTATCAAAATGATGCACAACGTAAAACAACCTTGCACCTACAACGCCTGCAACGAGCGAATACAGCGAAGCGTTGGTAATCATATCCGGTTTTGGGGTGATTTTCCGGCTAAGACGCCTGATGACGTGGACTGCTACGAGAAAGCCAATGACCATCATCAGGCCATAACTTTTAACCGTCAACTGCGTGAAAGGTATTCTGAATAGCTCCGGATGCATCTAAGGATTCTTATCTTACGATTTTCGATTTATAATTTGGGTTCGGGGATTCATCTGCGAATCGGAAAACAGGTCAGGTCTTGGCTGGTTTCTTTGTTTTATTATTCTTGCCGAGGAGTATCACCTTCGGTTTAAGTTTGCGGGCCTCGGCCGGAGCACAATAGGCAAAACTGAATACAATCACAATATCGCCCTTTCTAATCAGCTTCGCTGCTGCACCGAGTATAATTACCTGGCCCGAGTTCGCTTCAGCGGGGATGGCGTAGGTCTCAACTCGGTTGCCATTATTCAGGTCGGCGATAAGCACGATCTCATAAGGCAGGATGTTCGCGGCCTTCATCAATGCGGCGTCAATGAGGATACTGCCGGGATAGTGAAGACGGGTCCGGGTGACCGTCGCCCGGTGCAGCTTGGATTTCAGCATTTTAACGAACATTATCAGTCGCCACCTTTTCAACCATACACTAGGGCACCGATTATACACTATCGCTTTCGCGAGTCCACGATTATGTTGTCGATAAGCCGGGTTGAACCGATTCGAACCGCCACTGCTATAAGAACCCTGCCGGTAATCCTGCTGGTACTCTCGAGAGTCTCAGTGTCAGCAATGCTTACATAATCAATCTTACTCTGCGAGCCGGCCTTGCGCAATATCATACGCATTTGAGCGGTGACCTTGTTCGGGTCTGTTGCACCGGCTCTTATCATTTTGCGAGCTGTTTTGAGTGATTGATATATGCAGGTTGCGTCTTTCCTTTGCCGTGGTGAAAGGTATTTGTTTCTGCTGCTTAGCGCCAGCCCGTCAGCGGCACGAATGATGGGGCAGACAACGATTTTCAACGGGAAATTCAGGTCCGCAACCATTCGCTTTATGACGATGGCCTGTTGGGCGTCCTTCTGGCCGAAGTAGGCAATGTCCGGCAGGACGATATTAAATAGCTTCGCGCAAATGGTCGCAACGCCACGAAAATGCCCGGGACGAAAAAGGCCGCACAATGGGACACTTGGCTTTTCGACATTTACCCAGGTAAGCACTTCTGAACCGTACATCTGTCTGGCGCCGGGGACAAAAACCACGTCAGCACCTCGTGCCCTGCAAATCTTCAAATCCGCTTTCAGTGGTCTGGGGTATTTATTGAAATCTTCACCTTGGCCGAACTGCGTGGGATTGACAAAAATGCTCACTACAACAAAGTCGCCGTTTTTCACGGAGCGGTCTATCAGGGATATATGCCCCTCGTGCAAAGCGCCCATCGTAGGGACAAAGCCGATTTTCCTGCCTGCCTTTCGGGCGGTGCCAACAAATTGTCTGACGGATTTAATTGTCTTTGCGACTTTCATATTGTCGACCGACTTTGGGTAGCTGCTCCCGGCACACCGGTAACGGCAGGATTCACGTAGTATTCTATCTGACGGCTAAGGGCATCAACAGCTTTTTGATTGAGACAGTCAAAGTCATTCAGCGTAATGGCCGGACAAACCTTCCAGTCGGCCAGAAGCCGCTCGTAGCCGGCCTCAAGGGCCTTCAGAAAGTTCAAATTTATCTGTTGCTCGTAAGGACGATTGCGGCTCCTGATGCGCCGTAGGCACTCCTGCGGCGAACTGCGAAGGTATACAAACAGGGCCGGTCGACAAACACAGGGCGACAGGTTCGCGTAGATTTTGCAATACAACTTTAACTGCTCCGCCGACAGTAATAATTCCGCGTAGATAAGCTCTTTATGAGGGACGTAATCGGCAACTACAAGTTTACCCGCTTCGAGGGCCACGGGACTTAACTGTTCAACTCGGCTGGCTAAAAAGTAAAGCTGAGAATCGAGCGCCAAGTCTTTATTGCCGGCATAAACCTTAGGCAAAAACGGATTTGTGTCGTAGGCCTCGAAGACAGCTTTGCACGATAATATCGCTGCGAGTTTTTTCGCCAACGTGGTTTTGCCTGCGCCAATATTTCCGGCGATGCTGATAAGCCGAGGCCGGTCTGTCACCGGTGCAAAGTCACAACCATTGAGCCGGGCCGCAAGAACCTCCACCGTCTCGCCAAGCACGGGGTGAATCAGTTTGGGATTAAGCTGGCACAACCCTCTCAGCACGAAAGAACGCAGGTGCACCTGCGGATGCGGGACAGTAAGCATATTGCCATCAATCACTTCGCTTCCGAACAGCAGCAGGTCGAGGTCAATAGTTCTCGGGGCCCATTTTTCAGCCCTCTTGCGACCGAGGGCATCCTCTATGTCAATAAGTCGCCGGTGAAGCTGTTCTGCAGAAAGGGTCGTCTTCAGCTCCGCTACAGCATTTATATACCCCGGCTGGGCCGAGTCTCCCAAGGCCGTCGTCTCTACCGGCTTAGTTGCAGCCACAAACTCAGTATCAGGCATTTGACGCAGCATTTGTAGGGCATCTTCGATAAACTTACGACGGTCGCCGAGGTTCGAGCCAAGACCGATATATGCTGTAACGAATTTATTCATCGGAATACTATTCTGCAGAATGGCCGTCAAATAGCGGCGATTCTGTTAAGGGCCTCGCTAACATCTAAGGGGTTGCCGAAGGCGGTGAGACGGACGTAGCCCTCACCCGCTGGTCCGAAGCCAACGCCCGGTGTCGTTATTATATGGGCCTTGTTGAGAAGCACGTCAAAAAATTCCCAGGACCCCAGACCTTTTGGCGTCTTTAGCCAGATATAAGGCGCATTGACGCCGCCGTAAACCTTGTAGCCGAGCTTTGCCAGTGATTCACGGATATGCCTGGCGTTGCTCATATAAATTTCAATAGTGCTGCGAACCTGCTTTTTGCCCTCGTCGGTATATGTCGCCGCGGCCGCAACCTGCGTCACGTACGATACACCGTTGAACTTCGTGCAGTGACGCCTGTTCCATAAACCGTTGAGGAAAACCTTCTCCCTGGCTTTGCTGTATGCGCATAGCTGTCTGGGTACTACGGTGAAGGCACATCGCAGACCCGTAAAACCGGCGGTCTTGGAGAAGCTGCGAAACTCAATCGCAACTTCTTTTGCGCCTTCGATTTCGTATATCGAGTGCGGTATCTCCGGTTCCCCGATGAACGCCTCATAGGCGGCGTCGAAAAGAATTACCACCTCATTCTCTCTGGCGTAATAAACCCAATTTTTCAGTTGAGCAACAGTAGCGACAGCACCCGTGGGGTTATTCGGAAAACACAGATAAATCAAGTCTACCTTTTCAGCGGGCGGCTGCGGCACAAAACCGTTGTCGGACGTCGCGGGCATATAAACGATTCCGGCATAAGTGCCCTGCTGCTGCGCTAAACCCGCTCGGCCGGCCATTACATTGGTATCGACATAGACTGGATAAACCGGGTCTGCAACGGCTATCACGTTATCATGCCCGAAAAGCTCCTGTATATTTGCGGTGTCGCTTTTTGCCCCGTCGCTGACGAATATCTCATCAATATCTATATCGACGCCTCGCGCCTTGTAGTCATTTTCGCTTATTGCTCCGCGAAGAAACGAATACCCGACGCCACCATCGTCGTAGCCCCGAAACGTCTTTTTGCTAGCCATCTCATCGACGGCCCTATGCATCGCCTCAATTACAGCCGGCACTAAGGGCTGGGTCACGTCACCGATACCCATACTGATTAATTTCGCCTCCGGATGGTCCTTCTTGAAGGCGCGCCTGCGTTTGCCGATTTCGGGGAACAGATACCCCGCCTGTAATTTCAGAAAGTTCTCGTTTACCGTTGCCATCATATCCTCTATCTGTAGCGATAGTTGCCCGGGAACGCACAGATTTTAGACCTTTACGGACTGCCCGTCAATAACTTAGACAATTGCAGCAAATCGTAGTCGCCACCGGCTTCTATTAGGGCAAATGACCTTGCAAATCAACTCAAAGGGCCGGATAATGACCACTGAAAATCGGTCAGGATTTTGGAAGGTGCGGCTATGAAGATTGCGTACTTCGATTGTTTCGCAGGTGCGGCAGGTGATATGATTGTCGGGGCGATGCTCGATGCGGGGCTGGACTTCGAGTTTCTAAAAAAACAGCTTTCGACACTGGCCCTTAAAGGCCTTGAGCTCAGGGCCGATGAAACCAGCCGGGCAGGGTTGCGGGCAATTCAGTTTATCCCGGTAATTGAGGACCAGCAGCATCATCGGAATCTCGAAGATATAAAGAAGATTATTGAGGCCAGCGCGATAACAGATAAAGCCAAACTAACGGCCACGGCCGTATTCGACCGGCTGGCCGAGGCAGAGGCATCGGTTCACGGAAAAGACCCAAATGAAGTGCATTTCCACGAAGTTGGTGCGCTGGATTCAATTGCGGATATTGTCGCAGCGGCTGTCGGGCTGGATGCAATGAAAATAGAAAAGGTGTATTGCTCGGCACTGGCCGTTGGAGGCGGCTCGGTCAGAATGGCCCACGGATTATTGCCCGTCCCGGCCCCCGCCACGGCCCAGCTTCTCAAAGGTGTGCCAATAATCGCAGGACCAATAGATAAAGAACTACTGACACCAACAGCTGCTGCGGTATTGACGACAATCGCTGAAAGCTTCGGCCCCTTGCCTGAGATGAAAATCGAGACGATTGGCTGCGGGGCTGGAACACTTAATTGCGAGCAAATGCCCAATATCATGCGCCTGATTATTGGCGAGATAGCCGGCGAATCGACGGCAAATGCTGATAGCATCTGTCTGCTCGAAACAAATATCGACGACGTGAGCGGCGAAGTGATAGCGACCGTTATGGACAAGCTGCTTGAGCAAGGCACGCTGGATGTGTTTACAACGCCGATTACGATGAAACAGAACCGCCCAGCTACTAAATTATCCGTTATCTGCAAAACCGACGACATAACCAAAATTGAAACAACAATCTTCGAGGCGGGACTGACTTTCGGAATCAGAAGACAGATAATGCAGAGAAGCAAATTAGCTAGAGAGTTCGTAACGGTCGCGACGCGGTTTGGAGACATAAGGATTAAGCTCGGCAAATTGGGCGGCAGAACGGTAAACGCCAAGGCGGAATTTGCAGACTGTGCGCGTGCAGCCCGGGAACACAAAGCGAGTGTAAAAGAAGTGCTTGAGGCGGCGATTCAGGCATATAACAGCAGCATAGAAAAAACACGTCGATAAAACACAAGGCGATAATAACCATAGATGGGAAAAGAAGTTACAACGCTGGAGCAACAGTAAACAAGTCGCCTCTCCGCTAAACGATAGAGAATCACTTGATTTACAAGCACTGGAGCGTATACTGTATATCTTTAACAAGCAGCACAAAAGGAAACGCGAGGGACCGCTAAATACTAAGCATCTTGTCAGGTATCAAAACGGCAGGGAGGATTCAAGGTAGGCACGCCTTTGAAAAGGAGGAGTATTAGGCCTCGCACGACAAGACTATGTGGCAACGGTCCGCATAGTATAGTATAGAAAGTTCGGGATCCGAAGGATGAAGTGGTGACGAGTTTCAATCGCATTGAGGGCGATTGGAGATGGGCCATAAAGAGGATGATGAAAGCCAAACATTCGTGTAGTAGGCAGACCCTCCGACTGATTTATGCAGTGTTTTCTATGCTGGTGTGCACAGCGATTACGCAAGCAAAGTATGGCGGCGGAAGCGGAACATCCGACGACCCGTATCTCCTGTTTACCCCGAAGCATCTGGCGCAAATCGGAACCAGCCCGGAGGACTGGGCAAACCACTTCAAGATGATGGCTGATATCGATATGCGCGACTATAATGGAGTAGATGGGCGCCAATCACTTCAGGTAATCGGATATCTGCAATGGCAGCCGTATGATTCGAGACCGTTCAGGGGCGTCTTTGACGGCAACGGCAAACGTATAATAAACCTCAGCATTAAACGTGAGGGCAAAGATTATGCAGGGCTTTTCGGTTATGTGGACGGCAACGCCGCGATGGTTAAGAACCTGACTATTGTAAACCCGATAATCGACGCTGGTTCATCTATGTACGTCGGCGCGGTTGTGGGCAAGTTAAGAATGGGCAGCATCCGCGGCTGTGTAGTTGAAGGAGGCGTTATTACCGGTGACAATTGCGTTGGAGGACTGATCGGATACAATGCTGAGGGGACAATAAGTAATTGCACCTCAACAACAATAGTGAGCGGGAATATCGATGTCGGTGGTATTGCAGGTTATCATCGCGGCAAGATTATCTCCGGATGCAGCTTTTTAGGAAAAGTGTCGGGTCGGAATGATGTGGGAGGTGTAACAGGCGAAAGTGACGGACTCATAACAAATTGTTTCACAAGGGGTTTTGTGAGGGGCAGGACAAGCAACATCGCCGGAGTTACGGGAACCCTGCGGGGGCGAATTGAAGCCAGCTACGTTAAGGGGCAGGTTGTAGGAAGCAAAGAAGTTGGAGGATTCGCCGGACGAAGTACCGGACAAATCGTGGATAGTTATGCACAGGCGGCAGTGACTGGCTATAAGTACACCGGTGGGTTTGTGGGGCTTTTGTATAACGGAGGTAGTGTATGGAGGTGCTATGCGACCCATAATACGTCCGTGCAGCCAAGTCAGGCGGAGAATTTTGTCGGTTGGTCGGATACAGGGGTTGTGACTGCATCGTTCTGGGATGGCAGTAGAATCAATATCGAAGAAATGATGATTTCCGACACATATACTGCAGCTGGCTGGGACTTTGTTGATGAGATCCAAAACGGCCAAAACGACCTGTGGGATATCTGCGAGGAGATGGATTTCCCAAGACTATCGTGGCAAAATTGGCCAGCCGGAGACTGGATATGCCCGGAAGGAGTGGATATTTACGACCTGACGATATTGTTTGAACATTGGCTCGCCAGAATACCAAGTGCAGATTTAGCCGGCGAAGTTCAAGATGGCATTGTGAATTTTAAGGACCTTGTCGCGATGGGTGAGGCGTGGGGAACAAAGCCGGGGGAACCAAGTTGGAATGCAAGATGCGATATATGGCCGGATAGCGGCGATGGATTTGTGGATATTTTTGATTTGACCTCGCTGGCCGAAAACTGGCTACGAGGCGGGAAAATCATAGCCGACATAGGCGATACGGGACCGGACGGTATAGTGAACTTCATAGACTGGGCGCTTTTTGCAGGTGCTTGGAAAAGCAACGAGGGCTCCATAAACTGGGACCAGAGGTGTGACCTCGCACCAGAGGAAGGTGACGGCTTCGTGGATGAACAGGATTTGTTGGTTTTCATCGAGCGATGGCTTAAGTCAGGGGCCGGCCTCGGTGACATCGCTCCGGAGGACAAAGGCGATGGGATTGTGAATCTGCTCGATTTCGTTGTCACAGTAAGAAACTTTCTCGACGAAGTGTAATAAACACACGATAAGTAATGGTTAAAACAATCTCAGGGTCAGGTTCTTAAACTATCAAGAACCTTCCTGATGGTCCGGGCAGATTGTTGCAGGCCTGATTGCTCATCGGGCGAAAGTGCTGCGGTCATAATGCGCTCGATTCCCGCCTCGCCAACGATGCAAGGGATAGACACACAAACATCATCTATGTCATATTCACCGTTCAAAAGCGATGAAACAGTCAGGACACTATGTTCATTTCGCAATACAGCGACTGAGATGCGGACAAGGGAAAGGCCGATGGCGTAGTAAGTAGCACCCTTGTAATCGATAATGTGGTAGGCGCTATCCCGGACGCGACGAGCGATTTCAGCATGAGTTTTTTCGACGTCGCATTTCTGGCAGATTCGGCAATAATCATTCATAACTATACCGCCGATGTGCGCCAGAGACCACGCGGCAACTTCGCTGTCGCCGTGCTCGCCGAGAATATAGGCGTGCACGTTACGGGTATCTATGCCGCAATGCTTGCTTAGCATATACCTGAAGCGTGCACTGTCGAGAACAGTCCCGGAACCAATGACCCGGCTGCGGGGCCATCCCAGCCGTTTAATGGCGGTATATGTCAGAATATCCACCGGGTTGGTGACCATAATAACAACCGCAGGACTATCAAGCTGTTTGATTTGGTCGCAGATTGCATTGACAATCTTCACGTTGGCCTGGATAAGCTCCAGGCGCGACTGGCCGGGCTGCTGCTTGGCGCCGGCGGTAATGACAATAAGACTGGCATCTGCACAATCGGCATAGTCGCCAACGCGTATCTCAACAGGCGGCACAAAGGCCAGACCGTGCGAAAGGTCCATCACCTCGCCCTCGGCGTGCTTTCGGTCGAGGTCAATCAAGACAATCTCCGCAGCCAGTCCGGTCTGCATCAATGCGTAAGCGTATGTTGTGCCAACCGAACCGGCGCCAATAATAACAACTTTTCTTTGCTGTGCCTTCATTTCTCTTTATCCTCTAATAGATACCCCTTACCAGAGTCTCTCTCGCTTTTAGCATCGAGGAACGCCTGCAGAATTTCGGCGGCTGCGACGGCATCGATACGCATGCGTTTTTTCCGGCGAGGCAATTCACTGTCGGCAAGTTTCTCTTCCGCTGCAAAGGTTGTAAGTCGTTCATCCTGATATAATATGGGGATGTCGATTTTCTCTTTAAGCTTGTCGGCAAAGTCACGGACGATTTTCACCTGACCACCTTGTGAACCATCCATATTCAAGGGAAGCCCGAGCACAATTGCATTTATATTTTCGTTGTGGATAAGTTCGAGAATTTTGGCGGGTAGATCCTTTGATGAGGCCAGTACAGCCACAGGTGATACAACAGTCTCAGTCGGGTCACAGACGGCAAGGCCCGTCGTTTTGACTCCGTAATCGATGGCAAGGTATCGCATTTGAACCGGCTGATAACTGCTATTAGAGGAATTTGTCTCCGTTGTGCCGCTCAATAAGTTCGAGAAGCTCTTTTAGCCGATATGCCTGGTCGATGGGGCATACAAGCGTGGCGTCGGGGCTGTGAGCAACAACCATATTATCAAGGCCAATCGCGGCAACAAGGTGTCCTGTATCCTCGGTAACGAGGATGCTGTCTTTGCAGTCGAGCAACTCGCTTTTACCGGCGACAACGATATTTTTATTCTCATCGGATTTAATAATGTCGGCAAGCGCGGCAAATGAGCCGAGGTCGAGCCAGCGGCAGTCAAGCTTGATTGCGTGAACACCGGGCGCCTTTTCCATAACGGCAAAATCTATGCTGATTTTCGGCAGGCGCGGAAAATAGTCCCCCAGTGTCGCCTGCTGACTGGGGCTGTCCCAGCTATTCTGAATCTTCCTCAGGGGTTCAGCGACGTCAGGCAAAAATGTGCTGAGGTGGTCCAGAATTGTCTTTGCCTTCCAGACAAACATACCTGAGTTCCAGAAATGCCGCCCATCATCGACATACTTACGTGCGGTTTCTTCGTCGGGCTTTTCCTTGAAACTGTCGACGGTATAAATCTCGTTCCTGCATTCGGCGCACTTTGCCGGCGAGGAGCATTTTATATAGCCAAGCTGCGTGCTGGGGAACGTGGGCACTATGCCGAATGTAATCATACGGTCGGGATTGGCATTAACAAAGGCAAAGGCGTCTTTGATTGCCTGCTGAAAGACCTCGAGCGGCTCAATCATCTGGTCCGCAGTGACCACGGCCATAGTGGCATCCCGGTCGAGCTTTGCAAGGACCGACGCAGCTAAGCCAACGGCTCCAACGGTATCGCGGACTACGGGTTCGGCAATTACGTTATTGTAAGGCAGGCCGGTGACGGATTCGCGAACAATGTCGGCATAACCGGCGTTTGTCAGAACAATAATGCTGCGGGCGTCGAGTATCGAAGCAAGACGCTCGAAGCAAAGCCGAAGCAGTGTCTGGCCCTGGAATAGTTTCAGCACCTGCTTTGGTCTGCTTCTTCTGCTCAAAGGCCACAGCCGCTTGCCCGTCCCTCCCGCCATAATCACCGCATAATCCATCATCAAATCCTCTCAAATAAGAATTCAGCAGGCGAAGTTTATCAAACCAAAAAATTGCGGTCAATGCTCGTTTTAGCTCGAATCCGCTCAGCAAAATCGGCGTATGATTTGCCGCTTGCGTATTCGCCGGATTTGCCCATCAGAGCATAAGTGGCCTGTTTGCCCAATTCCACGGCCAGCTGGTCGTATGTATTGATGCCGAATAGTGCTCCGGCAAAAGACGTCGTCGCTTCATATAGGAAAATGAACTGCCCGACCGTATAGGCGCTGACCTTTGGAAATAAAACCGTAAGGCAGGGACGCTTGTCCTGCAACAAGGCATATTCGGTCGCCTTTTTTTCGGCATTGAGTAACTGGCCAAGGTCTTTTCGAGCAAGGTAGCCAAGCTCAGGCGCACACTTCGGCGGTTCAGCGGTCCTGACCTTTCTGCCGTGGTCCTGCACCTCAAGGAAAGTGAAGACCTTGTCATTGGGTCCTTCGCGATAAAGCTGGACCTGGCTGTGCTGGTCGGTTGTGCCGAGCGCCTTGACGGGCGTGGGGCCGATTTCGACCTTCTGACCCTTGAGATTGACCCTCTTGCCCAAACTCTCAGCCCAGAGTTGGCGATACCAGTCGGCAAAATCTTTTAGGGCGTAGCTGTAGGGCATCATTACAGACATCTTTTTACCGCGATTGTAATAGTGCCACTGGATTGCTGCATTCAGGGCAGCGGGATTTTTGAAAAAATCTCTGTGATTAACGCGGGCTGACATATCACGTGCGCCTGCGAGGAGCCGGTCGATATTTATACCGCACATCGCAGCACTGAACAGACCAACGGCCGAAAGGACACTGAACCGCCCCCCTACTCCATTAGGAACCTCCAGAGTTGGCAGCCCATATTCAACCGCTATTTTACGCAGCGTTCCCTTTTTCGTGTCGGTAGTCGCAACAACATGGTCTTTGAGTTTTTTCTGGCCGAACCGCAACTCGAGCATCTTCTGGACAATCATAAACTGTGCCGCCGTCTCTGCAGTCTGGCCTGACTTGCTGATAACATTGAAGATGGTATGTCCCAGATGGGGACTGATGTAATCGAGAAACGAGCCGAACTGTGCAGGGTCGACGTTATCGAAAACGAAAAGCCGCGGACCTTTCCGCTGGCCCTTGTCTAAGTTGTACATATAAGGATTAAGCGCCGTCTGTAACGCGATATTACCCAGTGCCGAGCCGCCGATACCGAGAACAACGAGGTTTTCACAACGGGGTTTGAATTCTTTGACAAGCTTTTTCACGGCCTTCGGGATTTCAAGATTACCGGGCAACAGACCATAGTAGGTCCGGCCTCGAGTAATTTCGTCTTTGATTTCAGGTATAAGCGGGGCAGTTCGCCTCGCCAACTCGTTTAACTGCCCGGTCGTTACGCCGTGTTCGGGGCCGATTGCATCAGCCATTACGTTCTTATAGTAAAATCGGATTGGTTTCTCAGCCATATACAACTCCCTTAGGTTCTCTCTCTGGTCAACAACAGTGCATTTGCAGCAACTGGTAGTGTAAGCATTCTACGGTGATTTTCAATAAGCGGTTTTACTGTAGAGAATGCAGAAACAGTATAGGAACACAGGATGCTCCGCTGGCTCGGCATAGGGGGTGAATATTACCCAATGCTGCTCACATTGAAACGTTTACGACCGGTATATGGCTTTTAGCAGCAGAATTGCTTAATCGTGTACGAAAACTGGACAGCCCGGCGCACCATTTGCGCACCAGCCTGCTTTTTAACAAAATTTTTACATTGGGCTAATCATTTGTTAACATAATACGGGAACAACTTGGTAAAAAACTGTCGAAAGGGGCTAAATTTGTGATTAAAGGAATTGTTCTGGCAGTTGATGACGAGGAGGATGTGCTGGAGCTTCTTCGCTATAACCTCCAAAAGGAGGGATTCAAAGTAGATACCGCCACCAGCGGTGAGATAGCGTTGAAAAAGGCCAGAGCAAAAATGCCCAGTCTGGTTTTGCTCGACCTTATGCTGCCCGGTATCGACGGTATAGAGGTCTGCAGACAACTAAAGGCCGACTCGAAAACAGGCAACATACCTATAATAATGCTTACTGCCAAGGGTGAGGAGGCCGACATCGTGGCAGGTCTGGAGGTGGGGGCCGACGACTATGTAACAAAACCGTTCAGCCCCAAAGTGCTTATCGCAAGGGTCCGGCGCATTCTGCGAAGGTCCGCAGCCGTGGAGCAGGAAGACAAAACCATAAAAATTCGTGAGCTGACTATAGATCCAGCCCGCCATAAGGTGCAGGCTGGAAACAAGACGATTGAGATGACTCATACGGAGTTTATGATTCTTCATACGCTGGTCAAGAGACCGGGCATGGTGTTCACCCGGTATAAAATCGTCGATTTGATACGAGGTAGTGATTACATAGTCACCGACCGGGCCGTTGACGTCCAGATTGTATCTCTGCGCCGCAAGCTCGGCCAGTTCGGCAAATACATTGAAACCGTCCGGGGTGTTGGCTATCGATTCAGGGATTAGCCGATGGCAAAAAAAAGACTGCTTTGGCAGCTTTATCCTTCCTATCTGATAATAACAATCCTTGCCTTGGTACTTGTGAGCTTCTACGCTTCACGCTCGATTCGCTCTTTCTATTACAAAGAAATTGTGGAAGACCTAAGGGCTCGTGCCCAACTGGCAAGCGAACGGATTCTGCCGGTGCTGCGTCAACTGGAATCCAATGAAGTGGACCGGCTGTGCAAGGAACTGGGTGGGCTCGCGGCGGTCCGTTTGACTGTGATTTTGCCCGACGGCCGGGTAGCCGGGGATACGGATGAGCAGCCGGCACAAATGGAAAATCACGGCGACAGGCCCGAATTCATAGAGGCGATGTCGGGTGATTTTGGAAGTTCGGTGCGATACAGCGACACACTCGGCAAAAATATGATGTACGTCGCACTGGCCGTGAGGGAGCAGAGCCGGACTCTTGCCGTTGTGCGTGCCTCGATTCCTGTAACTGCGGTTGACCAGACCCTTGCCGACATTTACGCAAAAATAGCATGGGCGGGTATCGCAGCGGCCGGATGTGCCGCCGGTATAACACTGCTGGTATCTCGCAGGATAACCCGACCGATAGAACAAATGAAAGAGGCAGCGAGGCATTTCGCCTCGGGACAATTAGACCATAGAATTCCGGTACCGGAGTCATCGGAACTGGCGGAGCTTGCCAAGAGCTTAAATGAAACGGCCCGACGGCTTCAGGTTACTATCAACACAATCACCAGACAGAGAAACCGACTCGAGGCGGTGCTGGCAAGTATGGCGGAGGGCGTGGTTGCCGTCGACCCGAGAGGGCACCTGGTAAGCATCAATAAAGCAGCGTCTGGGCTGCTCGACATTGACGCCGGCTCGGCCGTCGGACGAAACGTCGAAGAAGTCATTCGCGACGTCGATATTCAAAGGTTTATTCAGGAGACACTGACAGGGACCGAGCCGACCGATGCAGATGTCGTTTTACGGTCTGCGCAGCCGCTTTCATTACATCTGCGAGGGACGCGTCTGAGCGACGAACAAGGCAACAAAAGCGGAGCGGTAATTGTGCTCAGTGATATGACACTTATGCACCGGCTGGAAAATGTTAGACGCGATTTTGTAGCCAATGTCTCCCACGAGTTGAGGACGCCGGTTACTAGCATCAAGGGTTTTGTGGAGACACTGCTTGAAGGCGCAATCAATGAGCCGCAGCAGGCACAGCGTTTTCTCAAAATAATTTCAGACCACACGAATCGGTTAATCGCGATTATAGATGACCTGCTGAGCTTGTCGCGCCTGGAGGAGGACGGAAAGGCAAGGATTATCACACACGAAAAAACAAAAGTTTGCTCTGTGCTTGCCTCGGCAATAGAGCTGTGCAAACCAAAAGCCGAACAGAAGCAGATACAAATCGGGCTCAACTGTGATGAACATATCGAGGTCCCGATGAACGCGACTTTGGTCGAGCAGGCGGTTTTTAATCTTGTGGATAATGCCATCAAATACAGCAATCCCGAATGCACCGTGCAGGTAATTGCCGAAACAACTGCCGATGAGGTAACTATAGCCGTCAAAGACAGCGGCTGCGGTATAGAAAAAAAGCACCTTGAGCGTATATTCGAGCGGTTCTACGTGGCGGACAAGGCCCGCAGCCGAAAGCTCGGAGGAACCGGCCTGGGTCTGTCGATTGTCAAACACATTGCCCAATTGCACTGCGGTTCGGTTATGGTCGAAAGCATTCCCGGCCGGGGCAGCACCTTCACACTTCACTTGCCGATAAGATGAACGGTATTCATCCCTGCATAGATATAACTTAACACAAATCTAACGCAAAGCTAACAGTTGCTTAATCCCCCTCGTTTACTTTTTCAGGCAAACGGGTACTTCGCCATCCGGGGTGGTCTCGGGTAGCTGTCAAATAGGGACGTCTTTCTATGGAGGTACGAGAATGGGTAAGGCAAAGTTAGTGGGTGTGGTACCGCTGCTCGGTCTGCTATTTGCCTGCAGCGTCAGGGCAGACGAAATCAGCAACCTGAAAAAACAATTAGCTGAATTGCAGGCAAAGGTCGACCGGCTGGAGGCCCGACAGTCCGAACAGATTGAGCAGCAGGTATCCAAGGCGGTAGAGGCAAAGAAAATGGAGGCACTGCCGGATAGTCTGAAGTGGATTGAAAATGTGAAAATCAGCGGTGACTTCCGATACCGCTACGAGGGAATCGACTCGCAAAGCGGGGGCAAATGGGGCGGCAGTGTTAATCGAAATCGCATTCGAGCCCGACTGAACATAGACGGCAAGGTCAACGATGACATCGACATCGGGTTCCGGCTTGCCAGCGGCTCAACCGACCCGGTTTCTACAAACCAGACCCTGGAGGACAGCTTTTCCAGTAAAGCCCTCTGGCTTGACCGTGCGTTCTTCAACTGGCATCCGGGCACGATACAGGGATTTAACTTTATCGGCGGCAAAATGCCTCAACCCTTCTATCGCGTTGGCGGCAATCAGTTAATCTGGGATGACGACCTTAATCCGGAAGGTCTGGCCGCACAATATGTGATGGGATTGAACGAGTCGTGCAAGCTTTACATAAACGGCGGCGGATTCTGGGTGGGACATGCCGACAGCTCCAGTGCACCGGAGTCGTCTCTTTGGGGGATGCAGGGTTATTTGAAAAATACTTTCGAAGATAAAAGTTACTTGCTCGGCGGTATGAGTTATTACGCCTACGGGAATGTCGAAGGAGAGCCCAACGTCAGCTCACTCTGGGGCAAGAACAGCTTTTTCGGCAACACCTCAACCAGCGGCAAGTACAAATATGATTTTGACATTGTCGAGGGTTTTGCCGAGTACGGCTTCGAGGTTGCGGATTACCCTGTCACGGTTTTCGGTGATTATGCTCATAACACTTCGGCACCCGGCTCGAAGAGCAACGGCTGGCTTATCGGCACCGTGTTCAACAAGGCCAAAAAAAACGGTTCCTGGCAATTTGGTTACGACTATCGTGATATTGACACTGATGCCGTAGTAGGCCAGTTCAATGATTCAGACTTCATCGGCGGCGGTACCAACGGTAAAGGACACAGATTTAACGTGGTTTACCAGCTTGCTAAAAACTTCCAGGCAGGTCTTACATACTTTCTTGATAAAAAGAAAAGTACGGATGAAGACAAATATCGTCGGCTGCAGGCGGATTTGGTTTTCAAGTTTTAGAGCGGACAGGCCCTAACAAATTCTTAACCGAAGATTAACAGAATCTTAACAATATAAACGTATGTTAAATACAGGAGAAAACAAAATGAAGAAAATCACATTATGTTTGATGGCCTTTTTGCTTGCGTTGCCTGCTGTATGCGCGGCGGAGACGCTGCAGATAGAGGGCTCCACAACCGTCGGTCCAATTGCAGACGCCTTTGCGGAATACTTTATGAGGTCCAATCCGGACCTTGAGATTACCGTCAAGAAAACAGGCAGCGGCGACGGGGCGGCGGCATTGATGGACAACAGATGCGACATAGCAACCATGAGCCGGTTTATGAAGGACAAGGAATTCAAGGGGGCGGTCGAGAAGGGTATTTTTCCCGTGGCACACGTTGTTGCGATGGACGGTGTCTGCATTATCGTTCACCCTTCCAACCCGGTTAAGGAGCTGACGACCGAGCAGATTCGTGACATCTATATGGGCAAAATAACCAACTGGAGCCAACTGGGCGGACCCGATATGGCTATAGTGGCCATCAGCAGAGATACCTCTTCAGGCACTTACGAAACGTTCCACGAGAAGGTAATGAACAAAGAAGATATGGCCGGCAATGTCGAATACGTCAACTCCAATCCACAGGCCCACGCCAGGGTTAAAACGACCATGGGGGCAATTGGATACGTCGGCCTCGGCTTTGTGGATATCAACGTCAGGGCGCTGAAAATCGACGATATCCAGCCAACAAGGCAGACAATCTCCAGTGGAACCTACCCGGTCGCCAGGCCACTATTTATGTTCACCAACGGCTATCCTAAGCTTGGCTCAACGGTCTACAAGTTCTGCACGTTCCATCTGAGTGAAAGGGGTCAGGAAATTATCGAGGCAAAGGGATTTGTCCCCGTGACCGCGTACTGAATTTGATTTGCCTGCTCTTCTGGAGACGGGAGCAAATATGGGGCAAGGTAGTGTAAACGATGCGCTAATGCCGGCGGCCGAGTCACATCGGCCGCTGGCGCTTACACCGACCGAAGATATCAGGGGATTCCTGGCGTTTCACCTCGGCCGGACTTTTTTGTTTGTGATAACGTGTACAAGTGTTCTGGCCGTCTTTTTGATTTTTCTTTTCGTAATCAAAGAGGCGTTTCCTTTTCTGACCGAGTTCAGCATAGTCGAGTTTCTAACCAGCGCCGAGTGGTATCCTGAGAGTGAAAATCCGAGATATGGCGTGCTGGCGTTATTGACGGGGTCAGCCTATGTGACGATTGTCGCGCTTGTTTTTTCGGTTCCGGTGGGGGTCTTGGCCGCGGTATTTTTAAGTGACATTGTGGGGCTGAGAATCAGGTCCGTAGTGAAACCGATAGTCGAAATCCTGGCGGCAATACCCTCCGTCGCCTATGGTTTCTTTGCAGTGATGGTGCTGGCGCCGTGGATGCAGACCAAACTCGGCTTTTCCACCGGCACCAACGCCTTGAATGCATCGCTTGTTCTGGCGGTGATGGCGCTGCCGACGATAATAAGCGTTTCGGAAGATTCGCTGTCGGCGGTGGGAAGGGAATTGCGGGAAGCATCGTATGGTCTCGGGGCCACGCGATTCGAGACAATCTTCAAGGTACTGATTCCAGCCGCACACAGCGGCATAATTGCGGCCGTCGTTCTTGGGATGATGAGGGCAATCGGCGAGACGATGGTGGTCTGGATGGCCAGCGGAAACGCGACTCAAATTCCAAGCCCCTGGTGGGACCTGTCGCAGTCGGTGCGAACAATGACCGCGACGATAGCGGGTGATATGGGCGAGACGGAGAAGGGCTCGCCTCATTACAGGGCACTCTTCGCCGTGGGTATGCTGCTTCTGATTATGACTTTCTGTTTGAATCTGGTTAGCGAGTATTTTCTCACACGGGCCAAACGGGCAGGTGGTAAAAGCTGATGCGAACGATTATACGGGGCATTCTGAATAACGTTTTCACCGCGGTGGCGGGTACGTCGGTAGTATGCCTGTGTATGGTGTTGGTGGCCGTGCTGGGCCCGATGATTTGGCGAGGGGGTTCCGCGGTTTTCTTCAAAGGGACAGTCGAATTCAGAAAAATGCAGCTTGCCCTGTTCGGACGAGGGAACGAGGCAAAAATAGAAGCCGAGCAAAAACGGCCCGAGGATGCCCGCAGGTTCGTCTACGATGCTATCGAGAAATTCAAAGGCGGTATAGACACCGAAGCGCTTAGCGACAAGGCAAGGCAGATTTATAGACAGTTCGGCAGTGAACTTCGGCAGACGGATATGCCGGGTGAAGAGGTCGCCGAGTTAAGGTCTATAACGAGGGATATTCGCAAACGGCTTGAAATCGCTTTCGCAAGCCAAAACAGAGACGAGATTAACAAGGCACTCACCTATGTCAACAGCTTCAGAGACGATTCGAGATTCAAGAATAGCTCCGCAGAAGGGCTGTTTCAACTGGCGGAAGAATACGCAACAGCCATACAGGGTATTAATCTCGCTGAACGCAACGAATACCGAAAGGAGCTGGCAGAAGTCGAGCAAATTCTCACAAGACTGCTCGGTCCCGCTCCGGCAACGCCAACACCGGCCCTGATGATGGACCGATTCGGAGCCACGCGCTGGGACCAGGCACAGAAACTGCTGAACAGACTTGTCTGGCACGAACAGTGGGCTCAGCAAGAGCCGAATGAACCGATGGTCAAAATGCGAACACCGCGTTCGCAGCGCTTCGCAGGTACAGAACTCGAAGGACTATTTGATATAATTGAGCAGCAACTCCCGGAGATGCTTGCCCCGAAACTCACGTTCTACTGGCGATATTTCATAGACGACAGCACCCCAGGCCACTATTTCGGCGGTGTCGGACCGGAAATACTCGGGACACTTCTGCTGACGGTTCTGGCGATGCTCTTTGTCGTGCCGTTCGGAGTAATATCAGCCGCCTACTTAGTCGAGTGTGCATCCGACAATCTCGCGGTGAGGACCATCAGAATGTGCATCAATACATTAGCTGGTGTTCCGAGCATCGTATTCGGCATGTTTGGGCTGGCGTTTTTTGTGCTGTTCTTTCTGCCGATTTTCGGTGTGCCGTCCAAGGGCTGCATACTGGCTGCATCGCTAACACTGGCTGTACTAACGTTGCCCGTGATGATTCGCGCAAGTGAGGAGGCGATTCGTGCGGTTCCCCAGACATATAAGGAAGCGTCACTGGCTTTAGGCGCGAGCGGATTCCGAACATTTGTCACCGTGACACTGCCTGCGGCCCTTCCCGGCATCCTCACGGGCGTCATACTAAGTCTTAGCAGGGTTGCGGGCGAGACGGCGCCGGTTCTTTTCACCGGTGCGGTTGCACTTGGCCCCATGCCTAAATCGATATTCGACCCGACCAGAACGCTTTCATACGGCAGCTATGATATGGCCGTAGGCGACCGGCTGGCCGCGATGGTGCCGCATAACCAGTTCGGTATGGTCGTTACACTGGTTGGCCTTATTTTGTGTTTGAACACACTGGCAATCATATTACGTTTTAGGGTGTCTAAAAAACTTGCGGGTCAATGAACCTGAAAAATACGGAGCATAAATACGATGCCGACACAGCAGCTTCCGCGGTTAAATAAGCAATCGAGGGCCGAGCAGATTATGAAAGAAAACAAAAACAGCCATACAAACCAGTCCAAGAGCCCGATACAGTGCGCATGCCCCATAGTACGCGCGGAAGATTTTACGTTTTACTATGGAGCAAAAGCAGGGGTTGAGAACATAACAATGGACGTAACTCCCTGCAGCGTCACGGCAATAATCGGACCGAGCGGATGTGGCAAGAGCACGTTTCTGCGAAGCATAAATCGAATGAACGACCTGATTCCAAACGTTCGTGCAACGGGTAAGCTGGCTGTGGATGGTCAGGATGTTTACGATAAACGGGTAAATCTGGTGAACCTCCGCCAGCAGGTCGGTATGGTTTTTCAAAAACCCAATCCCTTCCCGAAGAGCATATTCGACAATGCGGCTTACGGACCCCGCCTCCAGGGAATAAGAAAACGAGGTGCACTGGATGAAATCGTGGAACAGAGTCTGACAGCCGCCGTTCTTTGGGACGAAGTGAAAGACGACCTTAAGAAATCCGCCCTGGCACTATCGGGTGGCCAGCAGCAGCGATTGTGCATTGCCCGTGCTCTTGCAACCCGGCCGAGGGTGCTGCTTATGGACGAGCCGTGCTCGGCGCTTGACCCGCTGGCAACGGGGAAAATCGAGGACCTTATCGCCCAGCTAAAGAGCAAATATACCATCGTAATCGTTACACATAATATGCAGCAGGCAGCACGTGTGAGCGAAATGACGGCCTTCTTTTGTCTCGGCGAGTTGATAGAATACGACGTAACCAGCAAGATATTTGAGAATCCCAGCAACAAGAAAACAGAAGATTATATTACCGGTAGATTCGGGTAGATGCAGCGATACGAAACGATAGGAGTGAATATATGCCAGTTCATTTGCAGCGGGAAATCGAAAAACTGAAAAAGAAACTGCTGGCTCTCGGCGCCAGGGTCGAGGCGGCTGTACGCGAAGCCACGCTTTCGATAGAAGAACGTGATTACAACCTTGCCCAAAAGATAATCGAAAACGACCCCCAGATTGACCAAATCGAGGTCGAGGTTGAAGAAGACTGCCTCAAAATTCTCGCGTTGCATCAGCCGGTGGCAATTGACCTGCGCTTCATAGTGGCCGTGCTGAAAATCAATAATGACCTCGAACGCATTGGCGATTTGGCGGTGAACATCGCGGAACGCTCGGCCTTCCTCGCCCAACATCCAAGGGTTAATGTCGCATTCAGCTTCGTAGAGATGGCCGACAAGGCCCAGAAAATGCTGAAAAGAAGTCTCGATGCACTTGTGGGCCTTAACCCCGAGCTGGCTCAGGATGTCTGCGCCAGCGACGATGCCATCGACGCAATGAATAGGAAAATGTATCTTGAGATTCAGGACGCCATTCAAAGAAAACCTGACGACCTTGAGTGCTTGATTCATCTGTTGAGTGTATCAAGGCATCTTGAGCGTATCGCCGACCACGCCACCAATATCGCCGAGGACGTCATTTATATGGTCGAAGGCCGAATAGCCCGTCACCGAACAGAAAAATACAAATAGCGTTTAATCCCTTCAGCAAGCTCGAGTGACGCGACACACCTCTGCAATTAAAAATCCCATTCGAATAAAACCGCAACATCAGAAAATTAACAAATTCCTAACAAAGATGTAACCGCTTTCTGACAACCCGTAAGTACACTTGAATCGTAGCAATCAGTGAAGGAATCATTTATACGCTGGTTCTGAGGTACTGTATGCGATGAAGCATACAGCCGGTCAACTAAAAAACGGCTCATAATGTATGACCCGGGCAAAGTCATATCTTTGCGAGTCTTGCGTATTTGACCTTCAGTGATTTGACCTCACCGGAGTTGAAGGCAACGACTATGATTGAATTATCGCCCATATCAGCGAACTCTTTTACGGTTCCAAGGCCGAATTTCTTGTGAACGACGATGTCGCCCTGACGGAAACGAGGCGTCGATTGACGATTAAGAATTTGGGATTCAGAATTTTCAACTGCCGATTGCCGACTTTCGATTGTGGATTGAGCAATAGACTCAGAGAATCCCAGGCCGAGCTCAAAAAGAAACTGCGAAGGGATAATGCGCAAGAGCTGGCCCCTGATTTGGCGGTACTTTGCGAAACTGACGTGAAGATTAGTCTTTGCCCGCGTGATGCCGACAAAAAACAGCCGACGCTCCTCTTCGATTTCGTCGCCATCCTCGGCGCTTCTTTCGTGGGGCAGCAGGCCCTCTTCGACGCCAACAATAAACGCAGTGTCGAATTCAAGACCCTTCGCCGAGTGAAGTGTCATAAGTGCGACCCGCTTAGCCGAAGTGTCATAAACATCGGTATCGCTAAAAAGTGCAATCTGCTGGAGATAATCGACAATCAAGGGTTTCTCGGTCTGCTGGTCATAGCTTGCGGCGGCGCTAATCAACTCGCCGACGTTTTCCAGGGCGTCTCTACTATCCGGCCCCGCAGCTATAAGTGACTGTTCCAGCCCCGATTCGGTAAAGACCCGCTCTGCCAAAGGCCCTACGGGACCTGAAATATCTTTCGTGAAACCATCCATCATCCTGACAAACTGCTCAACTCTGGCCGACGCGGATTTCGACAGCGATTCAATCCTGCCGGCGACTTTTAGTGACTCATAAAAGGTCTTGTTAGTGCGACTGGCATAACCTCGTATTCTGTCAATCGTGGTTTTGCCTATGCCGCGCGCGGGCGTATTGATTATCCGGCCAAGTGCGACCTCGTCGGCCGGGTTGACGAGAACCTTCAGATAAGCCAGAAGGTCGCGGATTTCCTTTCGATTATAGAATTCGACGCCGCGGACAATCTGGTATGAAATTTTACTCTTTATAAGTGCCTCCTCAAGGACCCGGCTCTGGGCATTAACGCGATAGAAAACGGCGATATCAGGCGCAGATACCCCCTTATCGATTGACTGCCTGATTGATTGCGCCAGTCCAAGGGCCTCACCAGTCTCGTCTTCGTAAGACTCAATGACAACCTCGCCGGCAGCGGGTCGCGTCGGAACAAGACGCTTGGCCTTGCGGCTTTCATTGTTGGCGATGAGACGGTCGGCGACTTCGAGGATTTGAGGCGTCGAGCGAAAGTTCTCCTCCAATCGCACGACCGTGGCATCAGGCCAATCACGCTCGAAGTCTAAAATGTTGCGAATGTCGGCGCCACGCCACCGATAAATCGACTGGTCAGGGTCGCCGGTCGCGCAGATATTGTTATGAGAAGAAACAAGGGCCTTGGCAATTCTGTACTGGGCGTGATTAGTGTCCTGATATTCGTCTATGAGCAGATACTTAAAACGGTTACCAAGCTCGGAACAAGTGTCAAGATGACGTTCGAGCAGAAAGGCGGTCTTCAAAAGCAGGTCATCAAAATCAAGGGCGTTCAATTCAGCCAATATCTGCTGATAACGGCAGTAGATTCTCGAAAGCATTTTCGAGAAGAAGTCGTCGGCCTGATCTTTGAAGACATCGGCGTCAATGAGCTTGTTTTTCAATGTGGATATCGCATCTAAGGTCCGACCCGGCGAAAAGTTGGTCGTATCAAGCTCGCAGGTGGTTATGGCCTGCTTCATACACTTGGTCTGGTCGGCCTGATCGTAAATACTGAAGTTCGGCCTGACCCCCGCGTCCTCGGCGAACCTGCGAAGAATACGGACACAAAGCGAGTGAAAGGTGCTGATATGCGCCCCGCCGGATGCGCCGAGGGCAATAGCCCGGCTGCGCATCTCCTCAGCCGCCTTGTTGGTAAAGGTTATCGCACAGATATTGCGCGCAGGCACTCCAGCATCGACCAACGCGGCTATGCGAAACGTAATGACACGGGTCTTGCCGCTGCCCGGACCCGCAATAACGAGCAAAGGACCTTCACGGTGAAAAACGGCTTTTTGTTGGGATGGGGTCAGTCTGCTGCCCGAAAAGGCACTACCAGCATTATTCGACAAAGGCGGCATCATTGCGACTGCTGCGATTTCTGCAGCATCTGCTGCTCAATCTCCATAAATTGTTCGGCGAGCTCCGGCCGTTCGATTTTGATGCGACCTAAGAGATTCTGCCGCATCACAAGGGGGTACTGCTGGTCCTCGAAGAAGTCCAGAAGCGCGTTATATCGCATCACTTTGAAATCAGGCATATCTATCCTCTCCTCCGGCTCATATTTAGCCCGGTAAATCCGGTATGCCTCTTCGGCCATCTGCTCTCTGGCGAAGGCCTCATCATCGTCGCGGACCGCGTATCTGAAATAGGCCTCGCGCAGCATCAGCAGAATCATCTCCCTGGCGTTGGCCGGAGTGATGGTCTCGAGTCTCTCGCGCAGGTCTTGTCTGGCATAGTATTCCGCGGAAGGATTACGGAACTCGGCGCGATGAGGATAAAGTTTGCGCAAAAGATTATATATCCGCTGGGCCTGACCCCTGTGGCCCGCCTGATAAAACGAAAACACCGCATTGGTAAGAAAATTGCGATACTGCACCTCGTGGGAATCCTCAAAATCATCGTTCGGGTCAGCGTATTTAAGGATAATCTTCGTTATGGCCTTATTGTAAGGGTCGAACATCCTTAAGTCGGGCCTGAGAAATACATCTTTGATTACCGCCGGCTCATTTTGTAAGTTTTGTTCCCGACTTGGCCTGACAGGTATGTTGTAGATGAAAATTTTCCCATAGCGGAAAAGATTTTGCAGACTGTGGGCGACGATTCGGTCTGTATTTTCCTCAGCGACGGGGTATTCCTCGATATTCTCCTTATTGCCGGCAACCTGAAGGCCCTTCACGGCCCAGTAGATTGCGTGCACATCAGGATGACGCCAATCTAAGGGAAGATGTCCGTTAGGTTCGCTGAAATCGATTGGGCCGTAGGTCTGATTCAGCTCCCTCATCAAAGTGGGTTCGAGTTTCCAGACTTCTCGAAGCTGCCAGGCCTTTGCAAAAACGTCGAAATCCTTAAGCCCTCTGGTCGTCCTGAAACGGTCGATAATCCTGAATGCCTCCGGCTCAAACCTGGCTGGATTCTGACGCAAAGAAAGATAAGTGCTGACAAACCGGGATTCGTCCTCGAAGGATTTATCCGCAGACTTGAGTGCAGAGATTAACGGAGCAACGTTGGGGTCGTCGGCTATCGTTTGCCAGTCGGCCGGAGCGTTCGCAAGCGCGTCAAACCAGGCGTTATCGACAGAACCAAGCAATGGCTCCATCGCCTCAGCCAGTTGGAGTTTGTAATATTTGTGGGCGTCGTCTGTCAGACCACCTATTTTGTGCTGAAATATCCAGCCAAGCTGATGATACAACAAAATCGATTTCGGATTCAGTGGTATGCCCCGGTCACGCAACAGCTCGTAGCCGTTCTTTATCCACTGCCACCTCTGGTCGGGCTGCTCCGCCGGTATTGCCACGGATATGTTGTAGGCCATGTTCCACGACTGAAACTCCCAGACCTTGGCGAACCGGGGCTGCAGGACCGTAATCCATTCGGCCAACTGCTTCGCGTCGAAAAACTGTCCCTGCTCCTTCATCCGGTCGGCACGGATCCACAGAACGTCCACTACAAGGCCCCGAAACGCGCCCATTGCAACCGTCGCAAACGCAAGCGAAGGCGGGGCATTCTGAAGCGGCTCGTTGCTTATCAGCTTCATCTCGACCCGCTGCGAATTGATGTAGTCAAGCTGCATACCCGCTGCGGTCAGCAGGACCACGGCCAGAATTATACCTGCAACGAAAATAATTATGTCACGTAAACGCATAATCGGCATTCTATGAATAATATACAGGTAACGGGTAGCGCATGCTTTGTCCGCCTATGCCCCGTCTGGTGCTAATATTAGCGTTAGATTATAACTTTTGCAATTTCGCGATAAGTGAAAATGAGCATCGACAAAAGCAGCAGCGGCACGGCCTTGAGACATATCGTGAAAAAACCGAGCTTTCCGAGCAAGGACCATTTCAAAAGACGGCCGGGGATAAGAAACTTCGACGGGCTTATCTGGTCGAACTGCGGCAATAAAGAAATAAGCGGTTTCAGAGAGTAGTAGTACACCTTGTTGACAGTTTCGCCAAGAAACTCGAACGACTCACTGATAAAGCCGCTCATATTAGCCATTGTGAACACGGCCAGGCAAAGCAGTATGGCCACCGGGAAAGACAGAAATGTCCCGGAAAAGACCGCAAGTGCAGCCAGAAAAACAAGGCGAATAAAAACAAGCAGCACGGCCCTTATGAAATTAGCAGTGAACGTGTCGGCCTTATAAAGAACCTCGAGACCATCCTCCGGCGGAAAAATCACGACCGTGTCATTAAGACCTACGTTCAAAAACGCCAGGCCCAGGTAACCGTCATCGGCGACGGCGTCACCCGGAATCTCGAATTCGTGAGAAGTTCGTATCAGGTCTTTTCGTTCAACTGAGTAAATCGGCGTATTGGGAATCTGCGCAAGGCGAAGCTGGCGGAGGTCGCCTATAATCCATCTGCTGTAAATCTGCAGGTCGTAAGGGTTGAGAGCAACGTCATATTTGAACCTTACATACAAGTTCTGGTTCGGGTCTAACGGCTTGACGTTGTGAAATTCCCACTCCAGCTCTCCGTTAACCAACGCGGCACGCTTCCTGAGACTGATACGCTTGGTAAGTTCGTTTTTGTAGTTTCTCCGGGCGACGGGATTTTCATCGACACCCGCCGGCACATCACCCGCCCGCAGCATATCCTCATAAGTCTGGTCAACTTCCGCGGATACATCGGGCTCTGCAGGTGTTAGAGATGCTCTCGCCGTAAAAAATTCGTTACGGACCTGGGCAAGCTGTTCGTCATCGGCATCGACAAGTCTCGGCATCGACACGGTAATTGCGTAAATGACAGTAGAAAACAGCATAATCAAAACTGCATCCAGAAGCACTACTCCAACCAGCTTGCCGAGCACAAACTGGAACCGGCGTATCGGCTTTGTCAGGACGGTATAAACCTGTCTGTCTTTTACGTCGCTGGTCAAAGAATAAGCGCCGACGAAGATAGTCAGCAAAGCCAGCAGCAGAGCCGTCAGTGACAGACCATAGCTGACAAATGCCTGCTCACGACCTTTCAGTGTCCCGTCGCCGGTCATCTTGAAGCCCATCGTCGCAAGCAGCACAAGTAGCAGGACTATAAAAACAGCGGCAATTTTCAGACGCAGCGCCTGTCTGAGTGTATTGACCGCAATTGCCCAGATACTACGCATTTGCGGAATCTCCCTGCTCAGCACCAGGGGCCTCTTGATTGTCACCCTTTGTCCGGCCCGTCAGCTCATCAAGAATGTCTTCTCGTGGTGTGATGGTCGACTGAGCTTTGGAATCTTCGGCTGGCTGTGTGCCCGCGGGCTTTAGCTCGGCTGAAGCACTTTGCTTTGTGAGACGTTCGAGCAAGTCTTCGTCGGGTGCTGACTCAGAAGCCGGCTTCGGTTTGACCGTTTCCGTCCGGATACTCTCCTGCTGCTCGCTCGAAGATTCACCGGAGACAAGCTGTTCAAGCAGTGCCGCTCGCCGGGCCTGCTCATCGGGCTTCGCGGCGAGGAAGTCGCTAATATGCGTCTTGCTCTCTGCCCCGCTTGTTTGCACGGCCTGCTGCTGGGCGGCGGCTACCGTGTTAAGAAAGAACGTCTCGAGCCTGGTCACAGGCACGCTGATAGTGCATTCGGCGCGTTCCCCGGCAAGAAGCTGTTTTATCTTTTCAACCGTTGCGTTGCTGAGCCGGCTGGTTGTGATTTCCGTCTTGTCGGTGTGTCGAAGAAGGTCATCGACTTTGCCCTCGGTCTGGATTTTGCCGCCGTAAAGTATCGCTATCCTGTCGCAGACGTCCTCCACGTCGGCAAGCAAATGGCTGCACAGCAATATCGTTTTCCCCCGGCCGGCGAGCTCGAGTATGAGGTCTTTGATTTGCCTTGTCCCTATCGGGTCGAGACCCGTTGTCGGCTCGTCCAAAATCAGAAGGTCCGGGTCGTTAATCAGGGCCTGGGCAAGGCCGATTCTACGGGCCATACCCTTCGAAAATGTCCCCACAGGCCTGTTGGCGACGGCCTTGAGACCGACCATATCGAGAAGCGCCTCGCTCCGCAGCTTGCGAATCCTTGCCGGCAGTTTGAACAGTCGGCCGTAAAAGTCGAGTGTCTCACGGGCGTTGAGGTATCTGTAAAGATACGACTCCTCCGGCAAAAAACCGATTCTGCTGTTGATATGCGGGTCGGTTGCGTCCCCGCCCAAGACAAGGGCCTTTCCCTTTGTGGGGTGCAGCAGGCCCAGCAGCATCTTGAGCGTGGTTGTCTTGCCGGAGCCGTTAGGCCCTAAAAGGCCGAATACTTCGCTGACGTGAACCCGAAGGTCCAGGTTGTCTACTGCCAAAACCCTGTTACGGCCCCACAAATCCGAAAAGGTCTTGGTCAAAGAGAAGGTTTCGATTGCATATTCCATAACCGGTCAATCCTGCTCTGCCCGTTACACCGGCCCCTGCTTCACCGGGGCGTGGTGTTGAAGCTCTTCGCCGTGACGGACCAGTCGGGCGCTGTTGAAGACGACAACAAGTGAGCTGGCAAAATGAAGAAATGCCGCAAGCGTAGGCATAATTAAAAATGACAGTGATATTCCAACAACTATAAAACTGACGCCGAACGCCAGATTGGTATTGATGACGGAGCGTGTCCTTCGTGAAAGTTGCACCAGGGCCGGCAGACGCTTGAGGTCGTCGCTTAACAGGGCAATAGATGCCGAATTAATGGCAACGTCTGAGCCGGCTGCGCCCATCGCAATACCGAGGTCGCCGGCCGCTAATGCCGGCGCATCGTTTATACCGTCCCCGACGACAACAACGGTGTGCCCGTCTTTCTTGATTTTCTCGACTATGGCGAGTTTGTCCTGCGGCAGGCAGTTGGCCTTGTAATCGGTGCAGCCAAGCTCCGTGGCGAGGCGCCCGGCCACCTCGTCTCTGTCGCCAGTCAGCATCGTTATTCTTTTCACACCCAGACTACCGAGGTCCTTCACTGCAAGTTGTGCTTCCGGTCTTGTTTTATCCTGCATGCCGACCCAGCCGATGCAATCGCCGTCTCTCGCCACGTAGAGCGTGCTGAAACCCTGCTCTTCCTGAAGAGAAGGACTCGGTATGCCGGATATATTAACCTTGTTCTCCCTTAAAAAAGAATTCCTGCCGACGATGATTCGGCTCCCCGTTACCGTGGCAGTGACTCCCTTGCCGGGCGCTTCAAGAAAATTGTCACAGTCCGGGATTGCCACATTGGCCTGCTTCGCCACCTCAAGCAGCGCCCTTGCCGCCGGGTGCTTGCTCATTCTCTCGGCACCGGCGGCAAACGACAGAAGCGTTGACGGCTCGATATCCTTTGCCGGCGTAAGCTTCGTTACATACAGCCGGCCGGTCGTCAGTGTCCCCGTCTTGTCGAAGACCATCGCGCTGATTTTACCGGCCACTTCGAGGTCTGCAACGTTCTTGACGAGTATGCCGAGACGGGCCGCCGCCGATATTGCCGCGACCATCGCGCTGGGCGTGGCGAGAATAAGTGAGCAGGGACACGCGATTACAAGAATCGTTATCGCCTGGTTTATGTTCCGGGTGAAAAACAGCACAATGCCGGCAATCATCAGAATAGTCGGAGTGTACCATTTAACATAGCTGTCGATGATGCGCATAATTGGTATCTTGGTCTGCTCGGCCTGGAGAATAAGTGTCTGGACCTTGCCGAGCGTCGTGTCTTTGCCGGCCTTTGTAACGGTGATATCGAGTGCGCCCGTGAGGTTGCTTGTGCCTGCAAAGACCTGCATCCCGGGGACCTTGTCAACCGGCAGCCCCTCGCCGGTTATGGTGGCCTCGTTAACCGAGCTTAGCCCTTTTACGACGTCGCCGTCGACCGGGATATTATCGCCGGGCCTGACACGGACAATATCACCCGGCCTGATTTGACCGACTATTACTTCGGTTTCAGAACCGTCCGCATCGACGCGGTTTGCCTGCTGGGGGGTCAGTTTGACCAATGATTCTATCGAGGCCCTTGCACCAAGGGCGGTTCGGCTCTCAACCAGCTCGCTAAGCAACATAAAGAAAGCGACTGTACCCGCTGCGACGTAATTCTGGGTGGCGATAGCGGCGACAATAGCCAGAGCGACCAGCTCGTCCATATGTGTTTCTTTTTTAAGCAGACTTTTTATCGCATGCCAGACAATCGGCACGCCGAGCAGCAAGGCGCCTGCCAAAGCCAAGATTTCAGTCTGGAAGCTGTCGGCGCCGAAAATGAATCTTGTTTTGGCAACATAGTAATTGAGCAGGAGAATCCCCCCCGCCAGCGTCCCTAAAAGAGCAACACTAACACGGACCTGCTTGCCGTGTGTGTGTTCGACACTAATATCGTCTTTGAAATGCAGATGTTCGTGGGCCATTATCTGTCTCTCGTCGTCGCTAAATCGCAAATCATATCATCATTGATTATTAGCATAGCAAAACAGTCTTACTATCGATTCCCTGATTCGGTTTTCTTTCTAAGCGAGGGGTCCCTGTTAACAAGGACTCTGATTTCACTGCCGGTCTTGGCACGACCGGGTTGGATAACTATCTTCTCGTCTGCGTTGTCTAAAATCTGCTCGATGGCATCTTTGTAAATCCTCTGCAGAACCAGCTTGGGTCTTTTGCGATACTCCGGAAGAATCTGGTGGAGATAGTCGGCGTTTGCCCGCGCGCTTTCAACCACTTTGGTACGATAAGCCCTCGCGTCGGCAATTCTTTCCTGCGCCTTTCCCGCTAACTGAGCCCAAAGCCGTTCCGTGTCCTGTTCGTTTGCGTCTTTGCTGTGCAACAACTGCAGAAGCTCGGAGGCGACCTGGCCGGCGGTTTCACTCAGCGTTTTCTCCGCATACAGTTTGGCTCCGCTGATAGCCCTTTCCTTGGCCTGAACGGCTGTATGGGCCGCCTCGAAGGCATCCTCGACCTGCCTCGGGACAGCGATGCGATTGCGCTGCACCGCCACTACCTTGATGCCGCTGTCTATCTCGTTGAGCTTGTCCTGCAAAAGCCGTTTGACGTGTTCGGTTACGCCTGATGCACGCTCATACATGGCTTCTTCGATAGTGTAATTGACCATCGTCCTGACCACGGTGTCGGCGAGCAGACCCCTCAGAAGTGGCGTAACGCTTTTCTCAATAGCATCGGAATAACCCTGCCCGGCCTGTAGCTGGCCGGTGTCAACGAAGCAATTCTTGAAGAAGCTCTCCGGGTCGCTTATCTGATACGTCAGCACCCATTTGGAGTGAAGAATGTTATAGTCGCTGCCCTCGGAACCGACCATCGGCAATTTCTGCCTCTCTCCCCGGACCAGGCAATAGCCCTCCGTCAGCGGGTTGAGCGTCGGAGGCACATAAGCACGGCTGTCCACACTCTCCGGCATCTCGGAGCCGGGTTTTTCATAGTACCAGAATAAATTAAGCGGTATGTTTATCTTCTTCTGGACCGGAATCTTTACGATTTCCTCGACCGGATAAGGAAGGATCCAATGAAGCCCGGGGCCGAGCAGGCGGTCTTCTCCCACGCCGCGAATCTTGCCGAACCACAGAACCAGCGCCTGCTCATCCGGCTCAACGGTCCTGAAACCCGATGCAAGATAAAGCCCTATCAAAATGACCATTATGATTTTTAGCAGGAAAAAACTGACCTTCAGCGCACTGGAAAGATAGTCGTATCCGGGACTCATTGCACCGGCGGCGGCTTCCTGCGTGTGGTCGTGATTATCTGTTTGTGTTTGCTCTTCCATAAAAGTCGCTTAATCTCAGACTTGGAGTGGTTAAGGTTTATTGGAGTCGAGCACGGGCATCTCTTTTAGTAACCTGAACGGCTCGACGTCGGCGCCTATCACTAAGGTTGAGCGACTTTCAAGAATCTTCTTAAGCGCCTCTATATCGCGGAGGAACATCGCAAGCTGCGGGTCCTCCTCGAGCATCTTGTAATACATCGCGGCTTCGGCGTCACCCTGTGCGCGAATTGCCTTTGCCCGTGCGTCAGCTGCGGCCAGAAGCTCGGTTTGCATCGAGTCGGCGTCGGTCTTTATCTTCTTGGCCGCGGCGGTGCCCTCGGCGATTGTCGCCTCGGTTCGACGCTCTCTTTCTTTGCGCATCCTGTCAAACACGTCCTTGCTGACGTCTTCGCTGACCTTGAGTTGTTTAATGCCGACGGCCTTTACCTCTATGCCGTAAATCCCTTTTACCGCCTCCTGCAGCCCGGAGAGCATCTCGCCCTCGATTTCTTCGAGCCGAATCTTCTCGGGGTCGCTGTTGACCATCTCTGAAAAGAAGTGCCGCCCGATTACCTTGTTCTGCGTATCGCTTATCTGGCTTAGCAGCTTTGACTCGGCATCGTTAAAAGTGCCCACGGCGTTGAAAAACGCCAGCGGCTCCGAGACACGCCAGACGATAAAAGTGTTGACGATGACGGGCACGGCCCCCTTTGTCGTTGTCTCTCCAAGCTCCGCTTCCAGTATCCTCAGACGTGAATCGAATTTGTGCACCCATTCGATTGGGGGCGGCCACTTGAAATACAGGCCCGGCTCGCTCAGCTCACGGGTCGGATTGCCGAATCGTGTTACAAGTGCCGATTCGGTCTCTCTCACCTGAAACATCGTGCTCACCAGCACGAGAACCACTAACAATAACAATAAGAACAGCGGAATGATTATGTTTTTCATTTTTTCGAGTTCTCCTCAAATCCGCCCAGCTCGTATAAGCTTGGCGTTAACTTTTCCTGCAGGTCCACGATATATACCTGACTGTCATTAACATCAGCGACAACAACATATTTTCGTATATTTTTCAGTCCCTCTTCGAGAACAACCAGCCGCTGCTGCCGTTTGTAAATCTCCTTCGCGGCGCGATAGGCCTTCACCTGACTCGAAAACCGCCTGCCAGTCGCCTCCGCCAGAGTGGCCTTCTCAAAGGCATAGCTTTGAGCGATTCTCAGTCGGGCAAAAATTTCACCACCGGCCCCTGCAAAGGCCCGGTCAAGCTCCCTGGATTGCAGCTCGCCCCTGTCGGCGCCTTTACGAAGATAAGCAGTTACCATGGAATAAAGATTGTTGGCTTCCTCGACGCTGCCTGCAAGGTTGCTGAGTGTCTTGTTTCGCCCGGCTTCCGCCTCTAAGACGAGTGCCTGTTTCCTCTGCACGGCGCCGACAACCTTCTGGTAATCGGTTGCAACCTCGGTCGGCGGATGAATCCCCTGAATCCCCAGGAAAACAATCTCGACGCCGAGTCCTGCTTTATCCGCGGCGGCCTGGATGTTCCGTGTCAAAACCTCTTTTGCCTGCGCCCTGCCGGCTCCGAGAAGACTCCTCTGAAGTGACGCCTCATCGTCCACCTCGATTGTGGCGCTGGCGCCTAACCTTGCCAGCTCCCGGTAACAGATTGCTTCAAGCCGACCGGCAGGGTCATTCTGATTATAAAGGAACGCGTAAAGGTCTTTGACCCTGTACTGGACGGGGATATTGGCCTTGAGTAAACTTATAGGTGCTACCGTTTCCGATGTTCTTTCCGCCGCCTGCTGGCTCGCTACGACGATGCTATACTCTTTTTCGTAGTGTTCCTTTCCCCAAAGCAATGGCTCTCTGATAATCTTGCCTGTTTTCGGGTCTGTCTTGGGCACGTAGCCGATGTATAATTCAGAAATCTTTCGCGTTGGATATTTTTGAGCGGCATCGATGGGCCAGGGATATTTGAAGCTCAGACCCGGTCCCCTGAGGCGGACCTGGCCTTGTGCGTCTTTAGGCCGGCCGAATCGTTCTATTATGGCCTGTTCATCGGGTTTCACTACTACAATACAACTGAGAAGATAAAGCGTCAGCACGCCAAAGATAATAAGAGGGACGATTGCCTTTTCAAGCAGCTTGTAGAACCAGGTCTGAGAGACCTCAAAGCCGAACTGATAATCAATTGCACCGGCGGCGGTATGGAGAATCTCGCCCGGCTCGTTCATTAAGCCCAGAAGGCGACTGTCAAATGCCGCCCTGCTGTATATACCGGCCATACGAGGCCGATAAATATCAAGCACAACATTGAGCGCCGTCTCGACGCCGAGGACAATAAGCAGGATGGGTACACAATAGTCAATGACCTTAATCACGGCCAATATCTTGAACTGCACCAGCGCCAAAGCTATCACCAGAGCAAAGGATATCACTGCCGAGCCGAATAGTAAGCTGCCTCCGGCCCGGAGAGGTTTCCAATGCGTCTGACTGGACATTCCGGTCGCATAACGGGAGATTAGAAAGCTGACAAATGCAATAGCCGTCATACAAACCGCACACAGCAGCGGCTGTTTGCCAGCCGAGGGATATGAGCTGGAAACACGACTTAACAGGTAAAAACCGATGCCCGCCTGATACGCAGCGATGATGATGGAAAAGGAGGGCAGGAACCACTTTTCGAGTATCTCGAGGCGCTTCTGTGCAATGGCAAACAACTGCGCCCGCTCGCCTTTGGCCTGAAAAATCCTGTCGGTCCGCTGGCCTGTGCCAAGCTCGCTCATATCGAGCTTTTCCTGCTCTGCAAGACCCCGCTGGTGAAACTGTATCAGCAGGACCAGCCAGACAACAACGGCGCTTAAGAGAAAATAACTCGTGGCGTAAATCGCAAAAAAACCGCTCCAGAGACCTATGAGAATAGAAACGACAAAAAAGACAACACTGAGAATCAAAGACGCTACTGCGACGAGCTTGGCCGGTCTCGATGATATTGTCATTCGTTAGTCCCTAAAATTCTGTCCCGAACATCAAAGGCATAAGGCCATATAGATATAATGGTCGCCGGCTATTTACAAGCCCGGCGAGGCGATATATAAGGATATATCGCCAAAGTTCAACATAAATCGTTGTAAAAAACCAATAAGCCGAAACGCGACGACTCTTTAACGGACGACGCGACGACCGCAGGAACCGGCAGAAAGGCCGCAAAACAATGAATAAGCTGTTTACTATAGCCAAGAACACCTTCGTAGAAACACTTCGCCAGCCGGTTTACGCAATAATAATCGTATCCGCGCTACTGCTGCTTTTCGTCAGCCCCTCGATTGCGATGTATACAATGAGCGACGACAATAAGTTATTGCGCGAATTGGGGTTATCTACGTTATTTTTGGCCAGCTTGTTCATAGCAATATTTGCCGCTTCCGGGGCCGTAGCCGAAGAAATCGACAATAAGACCATAATGACGGTCCTGAGCAAGCCCGTGCAAAGGCCCGTATTCATTTTGGCCAAGTTTTTAGGAGTAGTCGCTGCGCTTGCGATGGGGCAATATATTTGCACTATCGGGCTTGTAATGGCCATAAGGCACGGCGTATTGGAAAGCGTAAACGACCCACACGACTGGACAGTGATAGTAGCTGCCGGGGCAACGGTCGTGCTTGCCTGTCTTCTAAGTGCCTTCTTTAACTACACTTACGACTGGAAATTTTCCTCGACGGCCATCGCCCTGCTGGCGCTTTTCGGCACTATCGGGATTGTCTTCCTGGCGTTCATCGACCGCGACTGGAAGTTCAATCCCGCAAACAACAAAATAAACGCACTCGACATTTACGGCTCGGTGCTTCTGTTCTTGGCGGCGGTTATAATTGCTGCCCTGGCCGTGGCGTTCTCAAGCAGGTTCAACATTGTGGTGACGCTGTCGGCCTGTGTGGGGATTTTTCTACTCGGTCTTGTCTCGGACTGGGCCTTCGGTGCCCTGGCTAAGCAGCACCTATGGGCCAAAATATGCTACTTTGCACTGCCGAACCTGCAGCTTTTCTGGATAAGCGACGCGATTTACGAAGGCAGCTCCGTGCCCTTCAAATACATCCTCATCGGTGCTTCATACGCACTATGTTACACCGCGGGCATTCTGGCACTGGCAGTGGCGCTATTCCAGAGAAGACAAGTAGGATAATTTTGCGCTGCCTCGTTTATGAGCCGGACAGGTCCTTCACTACGGCGGTTTCGTCGCAGTTCTGCTGTTTGGTGCACCGGGCACAGTCGCTCCATACCTTCATCGGCAGCGTGCTTTTGTCAACCACCTTGAAACCCAGTTTTTCCATAAATTGCGGCTTTAGAGTCAGCCCGAATACCCTCGGCAGCCCGAGCCAACGCGCTTGCTCGACTGCGGCGTTTACAAGCATTGAGCCAACCCCTTTTTTCTTATGGGCCTCATCGACGGCCAGAGATTTTATCTCGCCTAAGTCGGACCACACCACTTCAAGCGCACAACAGCCGACAACCAGGCCGTCAACCTCCACGACACTGAAGGTCTGAAGGTTCTTGTAGATGTCGGCCATCGAACGAAAAAGCATCAGCTCCCGCTCCGCATAACAGTTAATCAGAGCGTGAATCGCCTTTACATCAGTTACTTTTGCACCGCGAACGTCCATAATGAAACAAGTATAACCATACTATTGCAGTATTTCCAGTGCCTGCCATGAGCGAGTGAAGCGTGTCGAAGGTTTCAATCCAAACTCTCTTTATGCCACGCTCCGCATTCAATGTTCGCCTTTAATATCAGTTCAACCTTTCGTAAATAACAACCTTGTCTTCGTCTGTAACTGTTCGGAAGCGATGGCCGTTTGGACTTTCCCGGTTCTCCCAGGGGGTGTCTGGATAATCCAGCATTATCCCCCGGTACTTGCTCAATTCGATATTGTTGGCAAGATATGCTTTCACTTTTGCATCGAAGTTAAGGTGGACGTATTTACGAATAATGACCCAGCGGGCGTTTTTAGCCGGCTCCATATCTTCGCCTGTAAGCCCGCCGATTATTCTCATATTCGTATAAAACTTTAACACCATATCACCGTAAGTAATCGCAACAACATCATCGTCGTCGCCGTGTTCGTTGAGATAACGAACAATGCCTTCGCAGGGACCGTTGAAGTCGTGGGTTATTTCGTAAAAATAGTCTCTAATCTGACTTGTACCAACCAGCAGTGCAACCGTCAAAACAGCAAGGAGTACATGCACCCGTGCGGCGTCGTTAATGATAACTGCGATGAGTATAATCAATAACGCGACAGACGGTGCCATGTAGCGGAAATATGGCGCAGGAGCCGTAAGCGACATCGAAACGACGTTGAAAATAACAAAGAAGACCAGCAACGACACATTCCGCCAAAACAACGGGGCCTGAATAAAAAAATGACCGGTTTTTGCTCGTCTCGCAACAACCACAACCAGCACAATCCCCGGCAGCCAGAAAGGAAACACATAGCGAAGGATATCCTTTGAGAATACCTTGATAAATGCGACCAGCGCGAACGGATTCGGCATTTTGACCTTATAATGCATCCCCGCCAGCCAGACAAGCCACGGACCGTTCACCAGTATGGTGGCGGCAATTACGACCAGCACGACTTTCAGTCGATGGCGACCGAATAGAATAGCGTGCAGTAGCACAGTCGCAAAAAGCACTGCAATATAGAAATGCTGAGTATGGAACAGCAGTGTCGATGCGACAAAAAACATCATAGCCGACCATCGTTTTCTGTCTAATAGCGCCACATAGGCGTATAACGCAAGCACGGAGAAGAATACTGCCATACTGTAATAGCGGCATTGCCTGCACAAAATCAGAAATGGAACCGATACTGCCAGTAGTGCCGCGGCAATGGCGGGTATGTGGGTGCCGGGCCAAAGGGCGCCGGCAAAAAAGTAAGTCAGCAGGACCGTCCCGAAACCGAACAGCACAAAGGGAAAGCGTGATACAAAAGTGGTGACACCGAAAATTTTATAAAATCCTGCCAGAACATAGAACGGAAGCCAGGTATGCCACCGCCAGATATAATTGTCCCCGTATTCGGCACCGCCCTCCTGAGAAAAGAAATTTTTGCCGTCATAGCCCCGGGGCACACCCTCCGTCAGAATGGTTTTGCTCACTAAAGCGGTCTGGGCTTCATCCTGCCAAAGGAACTGGTTGCCGAGATTGGCCAGCAAAAGACACAGTGAGCCGCACGCAATCACAGGCAAAACTATGTATTTCGAATTACTCTTAATCCAGCCGCTCATCTTCCCTGGCATTTTGATTTATGCACCCTTGTTAAGAGGCCCGCAGTTTACCAGAACGGACCCCACTAATGCAAGCTGACGCTACCTTCACCCTGCTATACGAAAAATGATTCTCCGTCACACCACGGACACCTTGACCCACGTCACAGCTTCAGCGTGGATGAAGCAATAAAAAATGCTGGAAAACCAGCGCCCTATGGCTACAATTGCCGCAACTATGCGGTTTATACTGATTGACAAGGTTGTTGAAATTGAGACCGGCAAACGAATAAAGTCCGTAAAAAGTGTCTCGCTCGCTGAGGAATACCTCGCCGACCACTTTCCGACCTTTCCCGTCCTGCCGGGGGTCCTGCTTCTGGAAGGATTGATTGAGTCGGCCTCCTGGCTTGTGAGGGCAACGGAGAACTTCGCCCACAGTATGGTATTGCTCGAACAGGCCCGAAATGTTAAATATAAGTCTTTTCTTGCGCCGGGTTCGCAGATTGAATATACCGTTGAGGCAAAGGCCATCGAAGAAAACGTCAGTAGTTTTACCGGCGCCGGCGTAACCGACAACGAACAGATAGTAGAGGCAAAATTCGGCCTGAGACACTTTAATCTGGCTGACAAGGATTCGTCTCTTGCCTCGGTGGACGCTAAGATAATCGATGAACTGAAGAAACGCTGGAAACTGCTGAAAAAATAAAAAGAACTGATGGCAAAACACTGGAGGTAACTTTGTATGACGATGAATCGGGAGCAGGTTTTGGGACAGGTGCAGGGAGTGCTCGTAGATGCACTCGGAGTTGACGACGACGAGGTAAAACCCGAATCGACACTGATGGGTGACCTGGGCGCCGAAAGCATCGACTTCCTGGACATAGTATTTCGGCTTGAAAAGGCGTTCGGGATAAAGATTCCGCGAGAGGAGCTGTTCCCGGCAGAAACGCTGATGAATAACCCGGAATTCGTCAACAACGGAAAGCTCACAGAAAAAGGACTTGCCGAGCTCCAGTCGAAAATGCCGCACACCGACACCACTGAGTTTGCAAAAAACCCGGATATGAGCAAGCTCGGCGACTTGTTTACGGTGGGGATGATTGTCAACTTCGTCCAGAGTAAGCTCAAAGCCGCCTGACGCTAAAACAAATCGTTAAGACGGAATCGGCAGGTTTTGCTTGAGCAATCCTGCCGATTATTCTATTATGCTCGGTTATGCGATGGATTTGGATAGATAAATTTATTGAGTTCAAAACCGGCGTCAGTGCTGTCGCGGTAAAAAACGTCACGCTGGCCGAAGAGCACCTCCACGACCACTTCCCTGGCTACCCCGTTATGCCGGAATCGCTGTGCATTGAGGCAATGGCGCAGACGGCGGGAATACTCGTCGGCGAGGCGAAAAATTTCGAGGAGAAGGTAATCCTGGCAAAGATAAAAAAAGCCGTCTTTCACGACTGCATAAGACCGGGAGACAGCCTGCGCCTATCGGCAAAAATCGAATCTATCGCCGATGAGGCCGCCAGCACCACCGGCACAATCACCTGCGGCGATAAGCTCATAGCGGAAATTGATTTGATGTTCAGTCATATCGACCAGAACCTTGCTGGCAAAGAGTTCCCGGAGGACAACTTCGTCTTCACGGATATGTTCAAATCGCTCCTGCAGGGCTCAGTTTTGAAAGCGGGTAACGGTTAGGAGACGGTCCCTGTGGGATGCAGCCGCGTCGTGATAACGGGGCTTGGGGCGGTAAGCCCGCTGGGGCTGACGGCCGGTCAGACCTGGGATGCTCTTTGTGCAGGCAGATGCGGCATAAAACGAGTAACCGCCTTTAATCCCGCCAGGTTCACCTGCCAATTAGCCGGGGAGGTCCCCGAATACAAAATTCAGCAGTTTGTCCCCAAAAGCGTTCGCAAGGCAACCAAGCTGATGTCGAAGGATATCGAGCTTGCCGTGATAGCCGCACGCGAGGCCGTAACCGACAGCGCTATTGTCACCAAGGCCATCGACGAGCAAAACATCAACGTCAATCCCCGGCGTATGGCCATCAACCTCGGCGCGGGACTGATAAGTTGCGATATGGTCGAGCTTGCTCCTGCGGTCGCCAAAAGCGTCGAACAAGGTCAATTCAGTATGCGCAAATGGGGCAAAGATGGCCTTGAGCTGGTAACACCGCTTTGGCTGTTGAAATACCTGCCGAATATGCTCGCTTGTCACGTTGGCATAATACACGATATCCAGGGGCCGAGCAACTCGATTACCTGTGCTGAGGTCTCGGCGCATATAGCCATAGCCGAGGCAGCCGAGGTCATCAAACGAGGAAATGCCGATATCGCTCTTGCAGGCGGCGCAGAGGCAAAGGTCAATCCCGTTGTTCTGATGCGCCAATGCCTCCTGAATAGGGCAACCACAAAACACAATGACACCCCCGAAAGTGCGTGCAGGCCCTTCGACGCAGATGCGAGCGGCTCGGTATTCGGAGACGGGGCCGGGATAATCGTGCTGGAAAATCTCGACACCGCGGGCAAACATGGTGCTAAAATTTACGCCGAGTTAGTCGGCACCGGCCAAAGCACGAGTATCAATCCGGCCTATGAGCATATCGAGCCGGACGGCAAAGCGGTTACAATCGCCATTGAAAAAGCCCTCGAACAGGCAGAAGTATCGCCGAAAGATATCGATTTAATCATCCCGCACGGAACAGGCATACCGGAAGACGACCTTGCCGAGGCAAGAGGAATCGCCGCTGCGCTCGGAAAAGAGACAAGTCGAATCCCCGTCTGGCCAATCAAGAGTATGGTTAGCAATACAGGCGCCGCCTGCGGCGGTCTTGACGTCGTCGCGGCGGTTTGCGCAATGCGTGACGGCAGGATACCAGCTGCGAAAAATTGTGACAAAGTCGCAGATGGATGTAATCTTAATATCGTCAGGCAAGAAATTAAGACCAACATCAACTGTGTGCTGTGCACCGGCTACACATTCGGCGGCCAGACTGCCGCGATTATACTTAAGAAATTCGGGAACTAAAGTGGCATACGACAGGAAAAACGAGCGAGTCGTGATTACCGGAATGGGAATTGTTTGTCCCTTGGGCCATGACGTCGAGACGACGTGGCAGGCGATTCTCGCGGGCAAAAGCGGCGTGGATAAAACCACCATCTTCGACGCATCGACGTTCCCAACCACGTTCAGCGCCGAAGTGAAGGGCTACGACTATTGCAAATACACAAAGCATCCGGAATTACACAAAGACGGCAATCGCGGCAGTAAGTTCGCCGTTGGCGCCGCCAGCCAGGCCTGCAAACAGGCGGCTATCAGTCTCGAAACCGACACTCCCGCCGACAGGATAGACCGCAAACGACTCGGCATATACCTCGGAGCGGGAGAAGGCGCTGCAAATCACAACGCATTCTTCGGAGCAATAGCAGTCGGATGGGATTCGGCCAATAACCAAATGGACTGGGAAAAGTGGACGGATGTCGCCGCGACAAAAATGCAGGCAATGAATGAGCTGGAGCAGGAAGCGAATATGCCCGCCGCGCATCTGGCAATGATGACGGGAGCAAGAGGACCCGTGCGAAGCTGCCTTACCGCCTGTGCAGCGAGCACGCAATCAGTCGGTGAGGCCACAATGCTGATTCGCAATGGCGCCGCAGACGTGATAATTGCCGGCGGAGCGCATTCGATGATTCACCCGTTAGGGCTTACCGGCTTTAATCGCCTCACCGCCCTATCGACAAGAAACGACAGCCCCCAGACGGCTTCGAGACCTTTTACCGCCAGCAGGGACGGCTTCATATTGGGAGAAGGTTCGGCAATAGTGATATTGGAGAGTTTAACCTCGGCACAAAAGCGTAATGTGCCCATTCTGGCCGAAATCATCGGCTACGGTAGCAGCTCCGATGCCTTTCGCATAACCGATATGCACGAGGATGGCAGAGGAGCGATTCAGGCGATGGAGCTGGCACTCAAAGATGCAGGACTGACATATAAGCATATAGACTATATAAACACGCACGGCACGAGCACGCAGGAAAACGACTCAATAGAGACAAAAGCCATAAAGGCGGTATTCAGGGAAAGAGCAAAACAGGTACCCGCCAGCAGCATCAAGAGTATGCTGGGCCATTTAATCGGAGCAGCCGGCGCGGCGGAATTGATTACCTGCGTACTGGCCATCCGTGATAACATTGTCCCGCCGACAATGAACCTAAACGACCCTGACCCGCAGCTCGATTTGGACTATGTGCCGAACAAACCGAGAAAAATGCCAGTCAACGTTGTTATGAACGAATCATTCGGCTTCGGCGGACAAAACAATGTGGTTATAATAAGAAGATACGATGATTGACATAAAGCTAATACGAGAAAACCCCGAGCGCTTCAAAAAAGCCGCCAAGGACAAGAATGTCGATGCCGATATAGACCGCCTGCTCGCAGTGGACACACAGCTTCTCGCGGCCAAACAGCGCCTGCAGGATATCGCCACGGAGAAAAACCGCATCGGCAAATCGATACCGAAACTAACCAGCCAGGAAAAAAACCAGGCGCTCGCCCAACTGGCAAAACTCAAAGCGGACGAGGCCGAATTCAACGAAAAAGCAAAGCAGTTACAGCCCCAGTTTGATGAGTTAATGCTTCAGGTTGCCCAGCCGGCCGACGACGACGTGCCATTGGGCAAAGACGATACCGAAAATGTCGAGCTAAGAAAAGAGGGGCAAATTCGACATTTCGACTTCGAGCCGAAAGACCACGTGCAATTGGGTCTTGAGCTTGGAATCATAGACATCGAGCGAGGCGTAAAACTGGCGGGGACGCGAAACTACTTCCTCAAAGGCGACGGCGCCAGATTGCACTGGGCCGTATTGCAGTTCGCGATGGATGTAATGCTGGCTAAGGGCTATGTCCCGATGTCGGTGCCGCTTTTGATGAAGGACGAGGCGATGAGAGGCACGGGTTATTATCCCGGCTCGGAAGACCAGACCTACCGAATGGAAAAAGATGAGCTTAACCTCGCGGGCACGGCCGAAGTGCCGCTGACCGCTTATCGAATGGGCGAAATAGTCGACGCCGAAGAACTGCCGTTAAAATATGTCGGTATGTCGTCTTGTTTCAGGCGGGAAGCCGGTGCAGCCGGCAAAGACACATACGGGCTTTACAGGATTCACCAGTTCGACAAAGTCGAGCAGGTCGTCATTTGCACTAACAGCGTCGACCAAAGCAACAAATACCACGACCAGATTCTTGCCAATGCCGAGGTCGTGATGCGGGCCCTGGAACTGCCCTACCGTGTGGCGGTTGTATGCACGGGCGATCTGGGCAGAGGCCAGGCGAAAAAATACGACATCGAGGCCTGGATGCCCTCTCGCGGCAACTACTGCGAAACGCACAGCGCCAGCAAGTTCTACGAGTTTCAGGCCAGGCGTATGAACCTGCGATACAAAGACCCCGCAACGAAGAAAAATATCTTCTGCCACACGCTCAACAACACGGTAATTGCCAGCCCGCGAATACTGATACCGATACTCGAGCTTTACCAGAATAAGGATGGCTCAGTAACGATTCCGAAGGTCCTCCAGCCGTATATGGCGGGACAGGAACGTATCACAAAGGCACAATAATGGGGACTAATCCGATGACGAAAAATGAGGTCTTCGAATTCATCAGGAACAATCCCGTATTCAGTCTGGCAACGGCTGAGGATAACAAGCCGCACGCACGAATGATGATGCTGTATCGTGCAGACGATAACGGTATCATTTTCAACACCGGCGAGAACAAGGACGTCCACCAACAGCTTTCATCCAATCCCAATGTTGAGCTGTGCTTCTATAACGCCGACCAGGGCCGACAAATCCGCATATCCGGCTCAGTCGAGCAAATCGAAGACCTCGAATTGAAAAAGCAGGTCGTGAGGGATTATCCGTTCTTGAAGGAATGGGTGGACAAACAGGGCTACGACGTCCTTGTCATTTATTGCCTAAAAGCCGGCAAAGCCACCACCTGGACTATGGAAACAAACTTCAAACCAAAAGAATATATCCAGTTGTAAAAATTCTTTTCCGACCTTCCCGCCGACTTTACAGATTCGCACTATGGCGGGCAAATTATAACCGATGGCTTACATGTTATCGCAAAATCAGAATCTTTCTTTCTTAAGTTTTCCGTCAGAATCATCTGGTCATCCTCGTCTATCTCGCCGTCCCTGTTAAAATCGGCGCATGCGCAGCCATTGAAACCTTGGTCGGTATCCTTCATCTTCCAGCAGGAAACAAGAATACTTGCGTCATTCACATATACGCGGTATTTGAAGAGCCCTTCGGTCAGTCCATCTGCATCGCCGTAGCACTGGTAAGGCCAGTTCCAGCATTCTGCATAAACAGGAGGTGTAACAGGATCGGAAGCATACGGAGTCAACCAGGATTCGGCAAATATTTGCAGGTCCTTTGAATCCACCTTGCCGCTTTGGTCTAAATCCATGTCCCCGCACCAGTCGTCCGGCACGCAGTTAGCATCCCAAATATCCGCCAAAGGCGAATAGTCGAAGAAATCTATGTCATCATCGTCATCAAAATCACGATTCCAGTGACACGGATCTTCTCCGAGTTCTGCGACAACTGTATATGACCAAAAACCAATCCTGCCACCGGTATACCCCACCCACCAGCCACAGTTATCATCTACAAGGCCGGGCCAGCCATCAAGACTTTCTTCTGTCGTATCAGCAAAGCTGTTGAAGTCTGTCACATGCCACCACCAGGGATACTTATTTGATTTAAAGTAATCTCGGTTGATACAATCAGACCCACATGCAATGTCTGCAACAACAATGGGCTTACCAATCGAATGGCCGTATTTGATAAGGTCCCTCGCGTGGGCAATATCATTCGGCTCGGTCAAAGGAAGGATATACGAGTCCCCATATATCGGCGTATTCGGCTCGGCAACAAGAAAATACGTCGTCTGCGCAAAGCAGACGCCCACAAGACAAAAACATACGGCTAAAACGAGATATGACATGTGAGCATACATAGCCAATCCTCCTAATAATCGACTAATGCCCAATTCCTTACACACAATAGAGTATATCAGATATTCATAATCAGTCAATGGGAAACAGGCAAAAAATTAAAAATTGTTGAACGTTGACTGCAATCTCTTATAATCCTGACCGGAAAATAAAGGGCAACCGAGAGGCACAGGGACAACTTTGACTGCACAGTTTAGGGCTGATTGGGACTTTTTGTGGATTGACATGGAGGTACTCGAGACAAACCGGCTAAGGAAGGAATTCGGAACGGTTATCGCCGTCAACGACGTCGATATAACCGTCCAGCAGGGACAGGTCCTCGGCCTTATTGGCCCCAATGGTGCCGGAAAGACAACGTTGATGCGAATGCTCGCTACGGTCCTGCGGCCCACCAGCGGCTCAATTCACCTGCTCGGTTATGATTCTGCCTCTGAGTATCTGAAAATAAGAAAGCAAATCGGCTACCTCCCCGACTTCTTCAATCTTTATAGCGATTTGACGCTCCGAGAATGCCTCGAGTTTTTTGCTCTGGCCTACGATGTCAAACCGGAGTTGATACCCGGGCGGATAGACGAGGCGCTTGCATTTATAGAGCTTGAAGAAAAACGCAACGATTTCGTCCGGCATCTTTCGCGGGGTATGGTTCAGAGAATGGGCCTCGGAGTCCTGCTGGTTCACGACCCGGATGTCTTCCTGCTCGATGAGCCGGCTTCCGGACTTGACCCCAAAGCCAGAATTCAGCTTCGCCGCGTCCTCAAAAAGCTCGCCGGCGAAGGCAAAACCATCGTTATCTCTTCTCACATACTCACCGAGCTGTCCGGCCTGTGTTCGCACATCGCGATTATGAACAAGGGCAAAATCGTGCTAAACGGCGCGGTCGATGACATTCAGCAGCAGGTGTTCGAAACAAAGCGGGTATCTGTGTCGATAGTGGGCAATACCGATGCGGCGGTATCTGAAATCAGCCGCTTTCCCGGTGCAAAAAACCCGGCCGTGTCAGGCAATCGAATCACGGTCGAGATGGAAGCCGATGTCGCTACGCTCGCCGATTTTAATTCGTACCTCGTCTCGAAAAATATCAGGGTCTGCGGCCTGCAGGAGCAAAAAGCAGACCTCGAAGACCTGTTTATGGAGCTGTCCGGTAAAGACCAGCCAGCCATTCCTGAGGAGCAGCAATAGTGTTGGCAGACAACCCATTAATAAGGCGTTATCGATATGTCCTGATGCGGCCGAGGCAGTTCTGGATATATACGTCAATATATCTCGCTGTCCTGCTGATGATATTTTTAATCAACTACTCCGGCTACAAAAATGAGGTGATGTATAAAACTCTCACCGGCCTGCATAAGAGTCTTTTCTTCCAATTCCTTGTCCTTCAAATCCTTGTCATGTGGGTCTGGGCCTCGTTCAATTCAAGTTCCGCTGTAAGGGAGGAAGTTACTGATAAAACATACGACTTCTTCAGAATGCTCCCCATCCCCGCACGTTCGAAAATGGTCGGGATATTGGTCGGCAAGAATCTTGTCGCACTGCTTCTGGCTGCTCTGAACTTCATACTTCTTATCGGTTTTGGCCTGGCCGGCAAGCTCAGCGCCAATCTGCTGGCTCAGGTGGTCCTACTGCTGATTTCCGTTGCCCTTCTCGCCAATTCAGTTGCTCTGCTCTCGTCGGTCAATCCAAAGGGCAAAAAAAGTAAAAGCGGCATTGTCGGCTTCATTCTGCTGGCCTTCTTCCTCGGTCCCGCGATTATCAATGGCGTAATCGAGTTTGCCGAGGCAAAGGATATTGAGCTGGTCAAGGCAAAATTTTTCACACTTGAACTCCCCGTCCTCATACTTATCAGTCTTGTTGTACTGTATTTTTGGTGCTGGAGCATCAAAGGCATATTGCGCAAGTTCACCCGTGAGGACGAGCCAATGTTCACTCGCACCGGGGCATACCTCTTTATGCTCGGATACCAGTTCGTTCTCTTCGGCCTTTTTTACTACTACCTCCTGCACCCTAAATCGGGCGCGTTTACTATCAATCTGGCTTTCTGGCTCACTTCGCTGTATGCCATCGTTTCGATTCCGCTCGGTTCGAAACGCAGCTTCAACAGGTATCTTGAATTTAGTGGTTTGTATCTGAGTAGCTCGGGCTCCAAACTCCGACTGCCGCGACTGTTCCTTTATTCCAATCTCTCGCTGGGCCTTGGCCTTTTTGCAATATGGGCAATCGTCGCAATGACAACAACTTCCCTCGCAGGACTCGATTTTGTTGAGCATCTCGACGTCATTGCTGTGTTTCTGTCCTTCTATCTCTTCCTGCTGCTGCTGCTCGAAGTCCACGTCGTCGCGAGTCCCTACGCCAGCAAGCTCGGAGTGCTGCTTATTTTCATCGTCGGTGTTTATGCTGTTTTCCCGCTGATTGTTGCGGGCATTTTCGATATCGATGAAGTCGCGTGGCACAGCCCGTTCGGCTATGTCTTTTACCTGTTTGACCAGTCACAGCGACAACTGCAAACCACAGTGCGCATTGCAGTGGTCAACCTGCTCCTTTCTGCCGTTCCCGCAGCCATAATTTTAAGACGTTACGTCGACGTTATAAAGGCACGCCGGAAGATGTGAGCCGCAGGATTAACAACTTCCCCGCTTTGATATATCAGCACTCGACCGGCATAAATGAATGACATAAGAAAAAGATTAGCCAGGATTGACAAACAGCTTTCTCGCAGCCCTGCCTCTTATTACAGACAAATCACAAACACCGCCCCCTTGCTGTTCTGCGCCGTTGGCCTGATAACCGGCATAATCTTACAATACGCCGTTGAGTTCCCTGCACTCGTTTGGCTTGCATTGGTCATATTTTGCACTGTGGGCATGATTGCGATATTAATTGCTAATCGCCGGCTGTCCGGGAAAAGCTCAATCAGCCGATACACCTTACCCTGTCTGGCGCTTATCTGTTTTGCCTGCGTCGGGGCAATTAGATTAGCTGGCTTGAATCACCCAAAGCCGAATGACATTCGCAATTTGGTCGGTAATGAGCCGACCCTGGCGACGGTGCGAGGCACTATTGTCACCAGATCGCATATCAACAGGCGCCGTTGGGAATTTGCGAAGTTCGCTCATAACGACCCGGGCAGCAGCTTTTATCTAAAAATTACTGACCTCGAAACGACTACCGGCTGGGCAAACGCAACAGGGCTCGTCCGCGTGCAGGTCGATGAACCGGTCCTCGACCTTAAAGCTGGGGACAGCGTTCAAATCTACTGCTGGCTGAATAGATTCACCGGTGCCTCCAATCCGGGCCAATTCGACACAGCGGACTATATGGCCAAAAAGCAGGTCTTTATCGCCGCCTCAGTCAAATCACGACGGGCAATCGAACTTTTACAATTTGGCAAAAGACGGACTTTCCCACATATCAGAAGCCACTTGCACCAACTGGCGACTCAGCAGCTTACAGAAGGCCTGCCTTATGATGACCCAGGCCGGGGACTTGTCGAGGCACTCCTGCTCGGCTCACGGGGAAACATCGACAACAAAGTCTATCGGGCATTTGAAAAAACAGGCCTCCTGCACTTTATCAGCTTATCCGGAATGCACCTCGCCATCATCGTTGGAATCGTCTGGTGGCTGGCAAAACTGGCCGGCCTTATGAAACCGGGCCGGGCAGCCGTCTGCATCATTGTCGTGATTATATTTGTGCTGACCGTCCCGCCGAGAGACCCAACCATACGGGCTGCGATTATCACCATCGTCTTTTGCGCCGCCTTTTTCTTCACTCGCAGACCCAGCAGCTTAAACTCGCTTTCACTTGCGGCTATTATCCTCCTTCTGATAAGACCGACCGCACTCTTTGACCCCGGCTGGCAATTATCGTTTGCCTCAGTGCTCGGCATACTTGCATTCTGCCGAAGCTTTCACTTTTTTCTTTATGAGAAAACATTCGGCCATCCCTGGCTCGTGGACCGTATAGAGACCAAACCCCTTTTCAAGATTACTGCGAGACCGGGACCTTACATTCTCGCCCTTTTTACTACCGGCTTGAGCGCCTGGCTCGGCAGTGCGGCAATCCTGCTCTATCACTTCTACACAATAAATCCCCTGACAAGCATCTGGACAACGCTGACGTTTCCCCTTGTGGCAGCGATTCTGACCTTCGGCTTTTTGAAAATCCTGCTCTCCTTTTTACTCCCGACCGTCGCCGCCGCCCTGGCCGTAGTAGTTTCAATCTTTGCCAACTGGCTCATACTGGTTGTCGATTTTATTGCCCGGCTGGATATCTCGGAAATCCTCATAGGCCATACCCCGATGTGGCTGATACTGCTGTTCTACGCTCTCGTACTGTTCACCGGCTTCTATCATTTCAAACGCCCCCTGCCCAAGCGAATAATCTTCATAACAACAGCGCTTGTAATTATCGCATATATCGGGGCCCTCAAATGGCAAAGAACACACAGAAACAGCTTAACCGTCACTGCTCTCGACGTCAGCCACGGACAGGCACTGTTTGCCCAACTGCCCGGCAAAACCAATATCCTGTTCGATGCCGGCTCTCTGAATATAGACGATGTCGGCTCAAGAATCGTGATACCATTCTTACGCTATAACGGCGTAAGCTCTATCGACGCCGTTGTTATAAGCCACCGTGACATTGACCACATCAACGGAATACCGGAAGTAGTCAACCAATGCAAACCGGCAGCGATATACGTCAACGACACTTCTGTCGGGGGGCAATTCCGCCATCCTAATATTGATTTCTTATTCGAAAGACTTCGGAAAAATCACAATAAAATTACAATGGCTTATGACAACATCGAAACCTTGGGGCCCGCCACTGTAAAATCGCTCTGGCCTGACAGAAAAATATGCGAAAACAACCGAATCAGTGAAAACGACAAGTCGGTGGTAACGATGCTCGAGTTTGCTGGCAGACGGGTCCTGATTTGCTCGGATATTGAAAAATTCGCACAAAAAGAAATCCTGCGTCTTTATCCCGATATTCAGGCCGATGTTGTGATTGCACCTCACCACGGCTCGGCGAAAACAACAGAACCGTATTTCATAGAGAAGATAGAGCCGATGTTCGTTATATGCAGTTGCAGCAGAACCTCATACGAAAAGGGGCATGTTATAGGCAACAGTGAGAAACTTAAATGGTATTACACCGGAAAAGATGGGGCCGTAACAGCCCGCATTAGCGAACAGGGCAAAATCGAAATAAACACCATCGCAAAACAAAAGTAGCCCTGTTTTCACAGGGCTACTTTTTTCTGGCAATATCCCATTAAATACCAAACGCTACCTTATCATGTGAACGACGATTTCTACGCGTCGGTTTTTCTGTTTCCCGGCCGAGTTCGTATTGGAAGCAACCGGCCTGGCGGGACCACAGCCGACCGCCTTAATGTTACCCTCGGAGATACCTTTCTTGATAAGGTATCTGGTAACCGTCAGGGCACGCTCGGCGGAAAGCTCCCAGTTGTCGGCCCATTTCGATTTCTTGATTGGGTCCGTGTCCGTATTTCCCACCACTTCTATCTCACGCCCTGCGTATTTGTCCCTGAGCACCGAATAAATATGGTCAAGCTCTTTGCTGCCCGCACTCTTGAGATTGGCCTTTCCCGAATCGAACAGAATCGCGTTGGGCAGTGTTACCGTAATCGTCCCTGCCGACGCGTCGAACGCAACGTCGTAGCCTTCTCCGAAACCGGTTGCCTCGGCGGCGCTCTGCCTCTTTTCAAGAATCTTGTTCTGCAGGTCCGTGATAGTCTGCTGGTCTCTTGCTAATTGGTCCGAGAGCTGCCCCTTCTCGGCCCTCTCACGCTCAATCAGCCCCTTGAGATTCTGGTGCTCGACGTTAAGTGCATTGTATTTTTTCTTCCAGTCGGTACAGCCGGATGACAGTGGAATCGATATTAGAACTAACAGCACTACGATTTTGCCCGCTACGCCCTGCATTTTGACGCCTCCTTAAAAAAGAGATTCGCTTTCTTTGCTTACATGTAAAAGATAACGCCCAGGTACGTCATAATCCTGTCGTGTAAAATCATAACAGCAATAACGCCCAGCGACAAGAAGGGACCGTAAGGAATTTGCCTTGTTTTCTTGAAGAACATCTGCGAGCCGGCCCAGGTCAGGCCGAAAAAAGGCGCTACAAAAAATGCGATAACAACAAATAATGGCCCCACAACCGTGCCCGCCGCACCCATCAAATGAACGTCGCCAAGCCCCATTGCCTCCCTCCCGAAGGCTAATGTCCCCAAAATTCGCGTCGCCCACACGATACCGCAGCCCGCAAAGTAGCCCGCCAAACTGCCCAGAAGTCCTGCAACCACAGGCCTTTGCGTCACAACCAGCCACCACTGATACAATCCAGGGAATCTGTGAACAAGCCAGTTGGCACCCAGAGCACAGGCGATTATCGGCAGCAAAAAGATAATTTCTCTGCACATCTCAACTCGGTCATTGAATTCCGGTTCCTTCTGCTGCCCGGCCTGCCCGGATGTGGCTTTAAGACCGGAAAAATCGTAGCTCCTTTTAATAAGCCCCGTCGCCAATAAAACAAGCGCCACCCCCAGCCCGATTGTTGCACCTGCGGATAAAGACGCAATCGTTGTCTGATTGACGATTTTCAAATCGTCAGTGGTTGGCAAAAGAGAATGGTGACGAATTGCAGCCGCATCCATAACTAAAGGAGCCAGCGACGAAGCAAGCAGCCCCGCTGCCGTAGCGAACCAGCATATCGACAACGGTATAATCCACATCTCCAAATCGATGGCCGAAGCGGCTAAAAGCGCCGACAGCAGAACAAGAGTCACCAGGTACAAAAGCCACCCGCCTGACAGAAATCCCGGTATGCCGGTCCGCAAGTTCGAGCGGAAGTAGAAAACAAACGTCCCGACAAAAATCAGACCCGTAAGCAGCTCAATGACGAAATACCTCGGCGAAATTCGTGCCTTGCAGTATCGGCATTTGCCAGCTAAAAGCAGCCACGACACAAGCGGTATATTGTCGTAGAAGCGAATGTGCTTCCCGCACGCCGGGCACGACGACGATGGAACAACAAGCGATTTCTCACGTGGAACGCGGTAAACCACTACATTGAGAAAGCTGCCGACACAACAGCCAATCGCAAAGCTGAACGCATAAAAAATCCACTCACTGACTACCACGTCGCTTCCCTGCATTTATCCTCGCCCACTGTTTGCCGTTCGCGCACAAAACAATCGAACAAAATCACTTCTTCTCATCGGTCGTTCTTTTCACCGCCCCTGCCACCTTCATCGGCAGACCCAAAAGTCGGATAAAACCGCTCGCGTCCGCCGGGTTATATTCAGCGCCCATCTTGAAGCTGGCCAGCGCCGTGCTATACATACTATATCGGCTCTTGACTCCTGCCGGCGTGCAACGACCTTTGAATAGCTTCACCCTAACGCTGCCGGTTACATTCTTCTGCGTGATATCCACAAACGCATCGAGTGCCTCGCGTAGCTTGCTGAACCACTGGCCGTAATAAACCAGCTCCGCGTATTTCAATGCAACCTGCTGCTTGTAGTGCATCGTCTCGCGGTCAAGTGTAAGCGTCTCAAGCGCGTTGTGCGCCGTCATCAGGATGGTCCCGCCCGGCGTCTCATAAACACCTCGCGATTTAATACCAACTAAGCGATTCTCAACCACGTCAACCTGGCCTACGCCGTGCTTGCCGCCGATTTCATTCAACGCCTCCATCAGCTTCACGCCGGTTATCAATTTCCCGTCGAGCTTTATCGGTATCCCCTCGTGAAAATATATCGTCACGTAATCCGGCTTGTTGGGCGTCTTCGAAATCGGCTTAGATATTACGAATAAATCATCCTTCGGCTCGTTTGCCGGGTCTTCTAAGTCCGCCCCTTCGTGGCTGATGTGCCAGATATTCCGGTCGCGAGAGTAGATCTTCTTCTTCGACTGCTCAATCGGAATTTTATGCTTCTTCGCATAGTCCACTGCCGCCTCACGACTGGTCAGCTTGAACTTCGGGTCCTTCCACGGCGCAATAATCTTCAGCGCCGGGTCAATTGCCATATAAGTCAGCTCGAACCGGACCTGGTCGTTGCCCTTGCCGGTCGCCCCGTGTGCTACGCCTGCCGCACCTTCCGCGTGAGCAACATCGACCTGATGTTTGGCAATCAATGGCCGGGCGATACTCGTGCCTAACAGATACCCGTTTTCATAAACCGCCCCGGATTTGAGCAGCCGCCACAGATACTCCTCGACGAACTCCTTTCGCAGGTCTTTGACGATGCACTTGACCGCACCGCTTTTCATGGCCTTTTGCTTTATGCCTTCAAGCTCATCGCCCTGCCCCAAGTCCGCGGCAAACGCAATAACCTCATAGCCGTACGTCTCCTTCAGCCACGGCAGAATAACGCTCGTATCCAGCCCACCGCTGTATGCCAATACCACTTTTTCCTTCTTCGCCATATCCGTCCTCACAAACCAAAGCCCGCATTATATAGCCAGACCATCACCAACACCACAATGAACAGAAAATGATTTAACAAAGACAATGCCTGGTTCGGGGGATTATTGTAATTCCTTCTCGGCGTGCGACTGTCGAGAACTGAACCTTGCTACACCGCGTAAATCGGCTCCACTGCCCTGAGGATATGCCTTCGCCGAATATAATTCTCGCTTCTCTCGACCGCCTGACGCTCCACGAGGTCAACGTTCTGACCGAATATCTTCGTCAGCTCCTTCTGCATTGCGCCCATTTTGATTGGCCCCGACCTGTGTTCCTGCTCAAACTCCACCAGCACTCCGATTCCGCTGTTGGCCCGAAAGTCCTCGTGCAGAACAGTCCCGAAAAGACCGAGGTCACAAACATGGTGCTGTCGACAGAACACATCTATTTTCTCTCTTGGAACCTCTATATGGCTGTTCATAATTCACCACCTTCCATTGCAGTATATCACAACCATCGCCAAATTGCAACCTCTGATAAACACCTTAGAACTTACCTGCAGCATTATATTCGGAATCACAAAATAAGGCAATCGCAAGACAATTAGAACAGGGAAAGATTATCTGTAGACCCGTCAGGTCAATCACTCCCACTTTGATTTTGATAGCTATTCAGAAAGCGGACGACAGAATCGTACCCTTCCCTCCTGGCCTGTTCAAGTGCCGTCAAACCAACATTGTCCTTTGCATTCAAATCGGCTCCGTTGTCAAGTAAACATCTTGCTATTTCAATCTGTTTTTTCTCCGCTTCGATATGCTGCGACTCAGGATGCCGTTCGCTCACATCAACACCAGGTTGTAGCAATAGTTTTAAAACTCCCTTATGTCCATTGCTGCCAACGATTCCATGCAGTGGTGTATGACCCTGTTCAGACCGCTTATTAACGTCGGCACCTTTATCTATCAGCAGTTGTGCCATCTCAGGTGAAACCACATAATGCAGCACTGTGTTCCCTTTTTCGTTCACAGCGTCTACCGGCGCACCCGCCGATAGAAGAAGCTTTGCGGCTTCTATATGATTTTTGCGAACGGCCCAGTACAACGGTGATGCATGCTCCGTATCCGCCTGGACATCCGCTCCATTCGCCACAAGAACGTTCAAAATATCAATATATCCACAATACGCAGCCCAATGTAATGGCCTGAACTCTCCGTTCTTGGCATTGACAACTTCCGGGGCGCTCCGTAACAAAACCTCTACTGCTTTGCGGTCGCCTTTTATTGTCTCAACGAATATATCTGTTGCGGCGCCTTTATCCCTAAGTCGCTGCTCTATGTCGGTGTGCCTGTGGAGCACCGCCAGCATAAGCGGTGTCATTTCCTGGTCGGTCCTCACGTTTATATCCGCTCCTTTATCAATCAACATTTCTGCGAGCTTTATCTGACCCGTTCTAACCGCCATGTGCAATGCTGTCCACCGACCGTTAGTCATAGCATTGACATTTGCTCCGCTTTTCACCAGCAGCTCAACCGCTTCCTGATTTCTGCGCATAACTGCCAAAGTCAGGGGTGTATACGAAGACGTTGAAACCACATTAATATCGGCTCCCTTTTCAATAAGCAGTCGAATTATATCGTTATGACCAGATTCGATAGCCAGCATTAAAGCATACTGGGATTGGTCGTTCTGATCGTTTATGTCAATCCCCTCTGATAACAGCGTTTTGACTTTCTCGTAGTCCCCTTGTTTTACTGCTTCGTGCAGAACGGATTCTTTTGGCTCAGATTCCTCGCCGGCCGGAACAGATTGTGATTGTGGGTATTCGCCGCCGTCATCGCCCTTGAATCTTATCTCAGGCATCTCTTGACCGAGCCGCCGATACGTCGCCTCAAGCTCTCCGCGAAACTCCGCTGGCCTTTCAAACTTTACACGGCCGTCTAAATAAAGAACATTAAGACCTTCAACCACATACTTCGGATTCTCGTATGCCAGCACATTCCCCGGATTCATATTAACATTCTGGCCCGCAACATAAACATATGACGCCTCCGACGAACCTTTTGGAACATACTTGGACTTGAGCATCTTTGGATGGAGGTCAACTGCCTTTATAAGAGTTTCAAGATTAGGCGGCATGTTACCATCGTGGTCATTGGCATATACATGGCAGGCCTTGCCTATCCCTGCCATATTACTCCCGGAAGCCATCCTGTATGCTACCTGGCGCGTCCGCGCCAGCGCAGGCATTAGTATCCCCATCGCAAGTGAAGTGCCCCCTATCGATCGAAGGCTGACATCTATACCTGTTCCGGTCATCCTGTAGTTGAGACCCCTCGCGTCAAACCAGTTGTACTCGCACGTCGGCTCAATCTTGCTCGCAAGATGCCCAAGTGAGGGAAACATCGCCGGAAGCTGAATACCCTCTTTGGCCGCAGCCATGGAAACAACGGGCCAAAACTGCTGAGCTACCATTAGAAACTGATTCAGACCTGCTCCTGTATCCGTATACCGTAGATAAATAACCTCCCCGGGAACTTTGGCGGTCGCTTTTGTGAACTTGTCTGTATCGACAATCGACCTCAAATCTTCACTCGATGTAGTCATCCGCTTCAGTGCAACACCAATCATCATCGGATTTGACGCTATCACCACATATTCATCTGTTGTCGCCCAGCACGGCATCACCTGCATCATTGCAAGCATCGGAATAACCCAATTGTGTATGACTTGTCCATCCGCCTGAATCTGCTCTGCGACTCGGAAGTTCTCTCCTCCCTTGTTCTGCAGGTATTTTTCCGCTGCAACTAACGACTTCTCAAAAACTATCTTGTCTCTGACTCTGGCTGCTAACACCATCCCCCCGGAGGGCACCTCCTCATTCACCGCCATAGGTAAATTGTAGAACATAATACGTCCGTCGAGACTTTTTAACAATCCGTCTCGAATCTTAAAACCCGTTTCATTCTCGAACTCCGCCACGCGCCTCTTTATATCATTGTAATCCTCCGGCGGAGCCACTGACTGAATCACCTCGAATAAAATATCGTATATACCGGCGAAATCCACGTTCATCAGCCCTGTCGCCATCGACTTCTCGTGTACCGTTTTCAACATCGATTTATCGACCGGCTGCAGCATTGAAAACAGCCCTCGACGCTCGGCGCCCATCTCCACTAAAGCCGCACTTACCATCTCAGTATCATCAAAACCCAACCTGTACTTGTAGGTCTGCACACTGGTCAATCCGAGTTTGTCACACGCTGGCCGCATCTTTTCCAATGGATCCTCACCCTCTGCTTTAGCCAAATCGCTAACCA
>CAZQWM010000003.1:0-21969 GCA_964597035.1 uncultured Pirellulales bacterium | reverse complement strand
GGCCGCATCTTTTCCAATGGATCCTCACCCTCTGCTTTAGCCAAATCGCTAACCAGAGATGTCGCCTTGTCAAAACGCACATAGCCGGCTAAAACGTCCCCGTGTTCAGGCAAATCCGCCAGAACGCTCTTTCTCGTCTTGTCCGGTTTTTCCAGACCCCTTAAAACACTGCCCTTAACGTCCCCAACAACAAAAACCAGGTAATCGCCAGCCCAGCCCCAGTACATGTTCGGGTCTGTCGGTTTATCCAGCGTCTTCATCAACCTGCTCCCGATACGGGCTTCGCTAACGTCCCCTTTTTGCATAAGAGCTTCTATATCTCTCATCGCCGATTCGATTTTATCTTTTTCTGTTCCCGCGTTTACTATCGCATATACACAAACCGGTATTTCTTCGGCGCCGCTGTTGTCTGCAACTCCAAAAATTACAGGCCGATGTATGACTAACTTCAGAAGTTTCACTACGGCATCGTATCTCTTAACGTCGTTCGGGTCTCCCACTCTGATAGCATTCCTCAAAGCTGCCGCAAGCTGCGGCTGCACGGAATTATAGAAATCCTGAACAGACTTGTCGTGCCATATCTGCCCCAGAGACGACGCGTCGAATGCCGGCTTCACCGCATCAACTCCGCTTGTAGACGCAAACAAAAAAGTGCTCTCTGGAATAACTCCCTCGAACTCTTCAACTTGTGTCGCTGCTTCTGTATCGACACTCAGTACCAAAACGAAAACACTCAAAGCCAACATAATTAAAAAACACTGCTTGCTTGTCATGAGTCACTTCCCTCGCATAAATCCTCTATTATTTTCATGAATAGTACACTGCCACAGCGTAACGATTCACCGGAAATAATCAACCGCTTTCTCGAAACCGCAAAAATCTGGACTAAGTAGAATGTGGTATGAGCTTATCTTCTACAGGATGGGACAACTAACTCACGCAGAAGGTCGCGCTTTACATTTATACTCGTAAACAGCTTAAATTGCTCCGCGGCTTGGTTGACGAACACACCCACGCCTTGCTTTGCTTATACTTATCGTTGCTATTCATGCCCATTATCCGCATCTGGAGGCAGGATTTACAAGCTTGTCCTTGAGGACCCCATAACAAGCTATCAGGGGCAGCAAAGTTATCAAGTGGATTATCAAAAGGGGCTTCCATTTCTCCTTGACTATCATCTTCATGCATTCCCAAAACGGCCAGCCGGGCATTTCCGCTTCTCTTTCCTTCAGTTTTGCCTCGGTCGCCGCAACGAATTCATTAAGATATGACTGCTCTGCTTCCGACAGAGTACCCTCTGGACTGTTTCTGATTTGCTCCTTGAGCTCGTTCAGTGAATCGTAAAGGTCTTCTCTGTCCTTGTGTAACTTCTTTATCATCATGTGGTAGCCGGGCGGTAAACTTCGCCTGTAAGTATGAAAAGTAATTGCAGATACCATTAGAAAAACCGCACAGCAGGCAAGGCGGAGCAACCACAACTTCCTGGAATCCGTCATTTCCTCTCCCAACCTCTGTATTATAAAGCATTGTAAATACTTGGTTCATCCCTGCCTGAAGCTGTCGGAAATAATCCTTCGCATAAGCTCAGAACTCGCATCCTGGCCCGTAAAGAGTTTGAATTGCTCCGCGGCCTGGTTGACGAACATATCAACACCGGAGATGGTCTTACAGCCGAGTTCTTTGGCCTGCTTCAAAAGCAGCGTCTCAGCCGGATTATATACTGTGTCAAAGACAGCTATATCCTTTTTCAGAAAACTCGCGCCGACCGGCGTCTGTCCGGTATCCGGGTGCATACCGATACTCGTGCAGTTGATTACAAGTTGGGCCTTGAGTTTTTTCAATTCAGCCAATGGTGCATAATCGCATTTGAACTCATGGGACAGTTTCTTCGCCCGTTCGACCGTGCGGTTATAGATTTTAACCTTCGCCTTCGCCTCGGCTAAGCCGGCTACTATCGCCCTTGACACCCCACCCGCTCCCACCACGGCGACCGGCATCTTCTTCAAGCCGGCCCGTTCGATACCCAGTCCGGATGTTATTGCATCAAGTGCTGCCCCACAGTCGGTATTGTAAATGCTCAACTGTTTGTCGCCGATGACAATTGTATTTGCCGCCCCGATTCTTTCGGCCAGCGGGTCAACAACGCCCTTCTTCGATTTGACGTATGAAAGCGCGTTTTCCTTATGCGGAATCGTAATACTAAAACCCCGAAAACCCAGCCAGGGTCGAGACAGGATATTCTCCATAAAGGCATTGAATTCTTCCCGCCCCCCTCCCACCAGCAATGGCAGATACAACTTGTTCAAATCCGCCTCAGCAAAACTGGCATTGTGGATGACTGGGCTTAACGAATGGCCAAGGGGCGAGCCGATTACGCCGTATAACTCGGTCTCCGCCCCTGTCGAATCCCACCGATAAATATCTTTCAATTCCGCCACTGTCGGCTGGCCCGGCGCAGTCTCGGCGCTTCGGTCTATACAGCCGAACGTAACAAAACCGCCTAACTTCTTCGCAAGAATCCTCGTAACAAAGCCCGCCTCGTCCATACAAAAAGAAATCGTGTCGCCTTTCGCCTCGCCCAGTAAATCGAGCACGTCGAAGCAGTCGTTTATATGATGGGCCGAATAAACCGCTTTCGCAATCGCGCCGGGATGCATAGATAAAATGTCGCTGTGTAGCTTGCGAATATCACTGAACTTTGTCTGAAAGTTGTGCGCCGACAGAATTAGGCGGGCGTCTTTTCTTATAGAAAGAGCCATCGAAATCTTGCCGCCCACTGCCTCGGATAGAAAGTTCTGATATTCAACATCTACGTATTCAGCCCCCGCACGAATAGCTGTAGTCAGAACGTTTGTTCGCAGCTCATTGGAATGACGAAGAGCGCCGCCCTGATGATAATCCCGGCAGGTGACTATAATCGGCAAACCCGGCGCAAGCTCTCTGGCCGCGCCGATGACCTGCCGGGCAAGACCTACCGAAAGGTGCACTAAATAATCCGTGCGCAACTCGAGCATCTCCGCACCGGCATCGACCGCGGCCTTTATCTGCTCCTGCGCCTCACCCAGCTTCTTCGCTGCTATTGGAACAGCCAGATAAGTCATATTCTAAATACTCCAGAATATGTACCCCCTTGTTCTTACATCGACAGACCACTAAACAGTCAACATAATAAAGGATTGCACAGGCCGTTTCAACCTGTCGCGAAGAAATACTGATAATCCCCGCCTTTTTGAAACACTGGGGAGAAACTGCCTAAGCTTACTTGAACTGATTTGCCATTCGTGCCAGTTGTTGCAGCTCGGTAATAGGCAACGCCTGGGAGGACTGTATGCACTCAGCAGGGACATCGCTTTCAGAACCTATCTTCTCCAGCTGGCCTCTCTGGGCAAGGGCCTCTTCGAGTCGACCGAGACGGGTTTTCAACACCTCAACCTCATGGCTCATCCGCTGGATTCCTTTTTGCATCTCGCCGAACCGCGAAATGTCGGTTGCTACCAGAAATATGCCGTATGTCTTGCCGGAATCGTCCTTCAGGGCCGCCATTTTCAATTGTGATGGAAAACTACTGCCGTTTTTGCGACGCTGCTCGACCGTGGCCACATACCAGTTCAAAACCTTGGTCTGTGCAATAAATCGATTGACTTCATTAGCCGATTTTCTCGTACAGAACCGCTTTAGGTTTTTCCCCGCAAGCTCATCTTGGTCATCATAGCCGTGCATTGACGCCCAGGCACCGTTGACAAACTCAACCGTCCCGTCAAGCAATACAACCGCAATCCCCTCCTCGCAGCGTTCAGCTAAGTTGCGACGATAGTCGCCCGAATTCTTCTGTGTCTTACTCTTCGTGGACGTGTGCTTCAATCCCAGTACGCTGAGAAACGACATATCTGAAATCCTTTCGATGCTTGTTTGACAATCTCGCAATTTGCGGCATCAGGCCGCCAAAACCCCCGCTATCTGATGTGCCTCTTATTCTAACATTCTCTGCGTTGATATTCAAGCAAAGCCCCCCTCGGCAGCCAAAACACTCATCTCATCGCTGGCAGGATGCAGGCAAACCAGCAATTATAGGTCCCTGATAAAAAAAAATTCCCGCAGGTATCAGATAATTATGCACTCAGAAATGAATCCGTCTTGGAAATCCAGATGCTGTTCGATAGAGCTTACGAGGTCTCAGCGATTGAACCTCGATATGTGTGGTGGTCTTTTTTTGCCCCGCTTCTGTACACCCCTTCGCGATTCGTGAGAAATCTCAGTTATCTTGAACCTCGGTTTGCCCCGCCTTTTGGGTTGCGTTTGGGTCGATGGTTTCTTCGGCACCCTATCTTTTTCACGCTGCAGCAACTGTTTCGCGTGAGCACAAACCTGGCGCGTCTTTTCGTTACTGTGCTTTAGACCCTCCTCGAGCAGGCCCAATGCAACCTTTTTCATCCGCCCCCGCATCTTGCGCAAACCGTATGCGGCCGCGCCTTTCGTTGTTCGGGACGCGTTGCCGAACAACGCCTCTTTAAGAATTTCAAGACCGTCTTCCTGCATCCACGATAAATTGAATGCTGCGTGTCGGGCAACGGAAGAATTCTCGCAATAAACCTTCTCCCGCAGCCGCTCGAGCATTTCTATCGCCTCCTCGTCCTTCTCTCGGCCACTGGGCACACGTTTTTTTAGCTTCATAAAGCCCACCCCTTATCCAATCGGCATCTATACGTAAGTTTCTTGAATATGCTTCATTATGTCAAGGCCCTTTTTGGCAACAACACTGTTGTCAAAAAAAAATCCTGCCTGTGGGTAAAATAGGTAATTTCAAAAGCGACATCTCTCAGAACCAGTCACCCTGCAAAGCAAATATACGGCATTTTCAGCTAAAACTAACTTCGTTGCGACTCAATGAACCTTATCAACGCGTAAATTGTGCGGTTATAAGGGACATCTACGCTGTGCTTATCCGCCAAATTCAGCACCGCACCCGTAAGGGCGTCAATTTCGCTCTTTTTCCCTGCCGCAATATCCTGTAGTGTTGAAGATTTATGCCCTGCGGTGTCGGGAACAAGCTTCTCGTAAAAAACGCTCAAAAATCCCTCCGCCGACTTCCAGTGCGTCTCAAATCCCGCTGCCGCCATAACCGCGAATACCTCTTCGGTAATATGATTCATCACCCCCCTGCTGTAGGGATTCTCAGCCAGTGCGCCATAAGGCACATCTAAAATCGCGCCGAGCGGATTAAGCGCGCAGTTGTACAGCATCTTTGCCCACAGGTCCTTCCCAATATCCGAAACCGTCACACAGGGAATGCCCCCGCAAGAAATCGCCCCCGCAAGCTGTTCCACACACGAAACTTCGCACCCAAACAATGAGCCGATATGAATCGCATCCGCGTGGACCGTTATCTCGACCTCGTTCGGTTCTCGCCGAGTAAAACCCGTAATCACTCGCGCGCTATATACCCGCTCCTTTGGGAAATGAACAATGAGCTCCTCCGCATTGCCCCAGCCGTTCTGGCAAAGAACGATTTTACCTTCCTCACCGAAAATAGTTTTGTGACTTGAAAGGTCTTCCGCCGCGGCAGCAGAATCGAACGACTTCGTACAGACAAGTATGAAGTCGAACTTGGCATCCTTGATTTCTCCCAATGACTCCAACGCCGTGAAGGTGTCGGGCCGTGCGCAAAAATCCCCGAAGATACCCGTTCTTTTCAAACCGTTTTTGCGCAGCTCCGCAACCGTGTTCGCCCTCGCCACAAGACAAACCTCGACCCCCGATTTGACTAAACAGCTTGCCAAACCCAGTCCCACGGCACCGGCGCCATAGACAAGCACTTTCATATCAATGATTATTATGTATCAAGGACATCATCGCAACAAATATAGCTGCCGGCGGTGTATACAATTTCGATTGCAGGAAAAAATACGATACATTATAAATCAACTCCTGGCCGGTGGTTGTGCCGGAATATAACAACTCAAACAGCACTATCCGGAGCACGAGTTGGCTGACGAAAACCGATATATCGCGGTGGACCTGGGCGCGGAAAGTGGCCGTGTTATGCTCGGACTCATCTCGGCTGACAAACTGCACATCGAGGAAATACACCGCTTCCCAAATGGCCCCATCGAACAGGATGGCTCGCTCCGATGGGATTTCCCCCGATTGCTCTCTGAGGTCAAAAACGGCATCGCTAAGGCCGTCACACAGGCCCACGGCGATATCGCCGGTATCGGAATCGATAGCTGGGGCGTTGACTTTGGCCTGCTCGACGAAAACGGCCGGCTCATTGAAAATCCCTGCCATTACCGCGACAGCCGAACCAGCGGCATAATGGATAAGGCCTTTAACCTGATGCCCAAAAGACAAATCTATGAACACACCGGCATACAGTTTCTGCAGTTCAACACCATTTACCAGCTCCTCGCAATGCGATTATCGAATTCCCCCGCCCTGAAAAAAGCTAAAAAACTCCTCCTCATCGCCGACCTCGTCTCATATATGCTCTCGGGCCGGGCCTACGCCGAGTTCACTCTCGCCGGCACGACACAGCTTATGGATATGCGAACCGGCTCCTGGTCACGGGAAATTTTCAAAAAGCTCAATTTGCCCATCGAAATTATGCCTCGGGTAGTCCCGCCCGGAACTGTTGTCGGGTCACTGACACAGAATATCGCCGCCGAAATCGGTTGCGACCGAATCCCCGTCATTGCCGCCGGCTCCCACGATACCGCCTGCGCCGTCGCTGCCGTCCCTGCCGACTACAATACTAAATGGGCGTATATCTCCAGCGGAACGTGGAGCTTGATTGGTATTCAGTCACCTACACCGGTCATAAACGACAAGACCTTCGAGTTTGAATTCACCAACGAAGGCGCAGTGGATGGCAGCATCCGCCTGCTCAAGAACATAATGGGCCTCTGGCTCGTCCAGCAGTGCAAAACCCAATGGGCCGAACAGGGACAGGACTTCTCCTATGACCGACTAACCGAAATGGCGAATAAAGCCGCACCGTTTGCCGCTACCGTCAATGTCAATGACACCGCCTTCCTCACTCCCGGCGATATGCCGAAGCGAATCAACGAACAGCTCGAACGAACAGGCCAGCCACAAATCTCGGACAAAGGACAGTTGACCCGTGTCCTGCTCGAATCGCTGGCGCTTACGTATCGCAGGTTTACCGAGCAGCTCGAAGGCGTCACTGCCGCCGAAATCGAATGTCTGCACATTGTCGGTGGCGGCTCGAAAAATACACTCTTGAACCAGTTCACCGCCAGCGCAACCGGCAAAAAGGTAATCGCAGGACCCGTTGAAGCCACAGCCGTCGGAAACCTGCTCGCCCAGGCACGTGCAACGGGCCGGATTAAAACCGCCGCGCAGGCCGGAAAATTACTGAAAAACTCATTCGAGCTGACCGAATACGAACCTGTGAATTCGCAGGCCTGGCAGACACAGTTCCGAAAGGCCAAAAAACAAATATGACAAACGTGCCCAAAACCCAGCGTGCTGTGCAGTTGGTCGGGCCCAACCAGCTCGTCCTCAACGACTCGAAACAGGTATATACCCCCGGACCGCACCAAATCCTCTGCCGCGTCGAGGCCGTCGGCCTGTGCTTCAGCGACCTAAAGCTACTCAATCAGTTCTCAGCCCACCCCCGCAAGACCAAAATTCTAAGCGGTATCGAACCCGCCGTATTGCAGCAGATTCCCGGTTACGCCCCTGACAATATGCCGACCGTCCCAGGCCACGAAGCCGCCGTAAGAATCGAAGCCGTCGGCCGGCAAGTAACACAATTCGAACCGGGCAGGCGTTATCTCGTCGAAACCGACTATCGCTGGCTGCCGACCGCCGGCTCCAACGGCTCATTCGGCTACAACTTCGAAGGAGCACTCCAGCAATACGTCCTGATGGATACCAGGGTCATCACCTCACCAGCAGGCCGGTCGATGCTCGTCCCCGTACCGGAGCATCTAAGCGCTTCCGCCGTCGCCCTCGTCGAGCCCTGGGCCTGCGTCGAAAATGGTTACGCAAATAACGAAACAAGACAAATTAAGCCCAATAGCACAATGCTGATTGCAGCCGACGTCGTGGCAACTTCCGGTGAACTCGAAGACCTCTTCAAACAATATGGCCGGCCGGGTCGGATACTCTGGATTTCACAGTATCAAACGCCCGCTATTCCGGGAATCACCGTCGAATCACGCCCCGACCCAGGACTGCTAAACGATGCGGATCTCGACGATATTATTTACTTCGGCTCGAATCCCGACAGGGCCGAATCCCTCCTGCCAAAACTCGCACCACAGGGACTCCTCAATATCGTCCTCTGCGGAAAAAATTTCGGAAGAGACATCATCACACCGATAGGAAGAATTCACTACAGCAGGATCCGCATAACAGGAACCACCGGTTACAAGCCCGCCGACTCGATGAAACATATCCCGCAAACCGGCGAGATTCGCCCGGGAAACAAGGTAAACGTTGTCGGTGCAGCCGGACCAATGGGTACAATGCACGTCATACGCGCCATCTGTCAGGGCATACGGGATATCAGCGTATTCGCTGGCGACGTGGACACAGGCCGTCTGGCCGCTCTGGCAAAGCTCGCCGAGCCGCTCGCAAAAGCAAATGCCGTCCCATACTCTCAATACAACCCTGCTAAAGACTACGTCCCCGAATCATTCGACTATATTGTGGTTATGACGCCGGCGCCGCAGCTCACAGCCGACTCGGTGCGCACTGCCGCGAAAGGTGCAATAATCAACATATTCGCGGGAATACCCGCAACCGTCTCGGCCAAAATAGCTCTCGACACCTATATCGAAAAACAATTATACTTCGTCGGCACCAGCGGCTCGACGCCCGACGATATGAAAACAATACTGGCACACGTCGAGGCAGGCCGCCTCGATACCAACCTCTCGGTCTCGGCCGTCTGCGGGCTCGACGGTGCAGCCGACGGCCTAAAGGCAATGGAAAATAGACGCATCACCGGCAAAATCATCGTGTACCCCGCCTGCAAAGGACTCCCCCTTACCCCCCTGACAAAACTCGCAGAACAAATCCCCGACGTCGCCGCCTGCCTCAACAATGGTCTCTGGACCATTCAGGCAGAACAAAAACTACTCGAAATGTACGGTTAACCACATGGCTGGCAGGTACATAATCCTCCGAATGTGATTGCAGCTTCAAAGTGCAAACCTTGAACTTCCCGCCGTATCTGATATTCTGCTCTGTTCCTGACGCTCTCTGCCGGGTGATTTGTATCAATCAGTTCGTATTGACAGGAGTTTATATCGAATGGATAAAGCCGACTCTCTCAAACAAACCCCCTACGAAACCTCGAAGCAGCAATACGCACGCTACGGCGTCGATACTGAAAAGGCAATCCAGCGCCTCGGCAAAGTCAGCATTTCGCTTAACTGCTGGCAGGGAGATGACGTAACCGGATTCGAGGGTAACGAAGGAACGTCCGCCGGCTGTATGGCCACCGGCTCATACCCCGGCAGGGCGCGAAACGCCGACGAGCTGAGGGCGGACCTCGAACTGGTCTACAAACTACTCCCCGGCTCGCACCGCCTCAGCTTGCACGCCTCCTACCTCGAAACAGCAGGCAAAAAAATCGACCGCAATGAAATCGAGCCTAAACACTTTCAGCGGTGGCTCGACTGGGCAGGCCAAATGGGTATCGGCCTGGACTTCAACCAGACCTTTTTTGCGCACACCAAGGCCGCATCCGGATTCACACTCGCTAATTACGACCCCGCTATCAGACAGTTCTGGATAGCTCACGCAATCGCCTGCCGAAAAATCGGCGAATATATGGGAAAACATCTGGCTACACCCTGCGTGACGAATCTCTGGATTCCGGATGGCTTCAAGGATATCCCCGTTGACAGGAAAAAATCGAGAGAACTTCTGAATGACTCGCTCGACAAAATCTTCAGCGTCAAATTCGATAAAAACTACCTCCTCGATTCACTCGAGCCGAAACTCTTCGGAATAGGTGCCGAAAGCTGCACCATCGGCTCGCACGAGTTCTACCTCGGCTACGCAATCAAAAACAACCTGCTGCTGTGCCTCGACACAGGCCACTATCATCCGACCGAATCCGTCGCCGACAAAATCAGCTCGCTGCTGCTGTTCCTCGACCAAATCCTCCTGCACGTCAGCAGGCCGGTCCGGTGGGACAGCGACCATGTCGTAATTCTCTCCGACGACCTGCTCGACCTCGCAAAAGAGCTTGTCCGCGGTGATTTTCTCGACAGGGTGCATATAGGCCTCGATTTCTTCGACGCCAGCATCAACCGTATCGCCGCCTGGGTAATCGGGGCACGCTCCGTCTTAAAGGCCCTGTTGCTCGCTATGCTCGAGCCGACTGCTCTGCTCAGAAAATTCGAGACCCAAGCCGACTACACCTCTCGGCTGGCGATGCTCGAACAGCTCAAAACACTACCCTTCGGCGCAGTCTGGGACGAGTTCTGCGCCAGAATGAACACCCCCGCCGAAAACCTGTGGCTCAAAGAAGTCAGGGATTATGAAGCAAAAGTAACCTCCCTTAGAAAATAACGCTTTTCAGGAGAGATTCGATATGACCGCAGGCCATAAGAGCAGGGCAATAGAGGCCCTCGACAAGCTCTACGAATTCGAGGCCGAGCCCGTCAGTGATGACAAGCTCCAGCCGGGCAGATATTTCGCCGCCACCTTCGCCGGAGAGCACGTCGCTGGAACAGAATTCGTAATCGGCGCCTTGTTCGTAAGCTGGGGCGCCACCGCAAAAGATATCTTCCTCGGACTGCTCCTCGGCAACCTTATGGCCGTCTTGACCTGGACGTTTATATGTGCACCCATAGCAACCCGGACTCGCCTTACGCTCTACTGGTACCTGCGGCGAATAGCCGGCCCAGTCACAACGACGATTTACAACATCCTCAATGCCGTCCTGTTCTGCATCCTTGCCGGCTGTATGATTACCGTCTCCGCCTCCGCCGTCCGAATACCATTCGGAATCCCTGAACAAACCAACTGGTACCCCAACGACGTTCGCTTCGTCATAATAACCGTTCTGGTCGGAGCGGTCGTGGTTACGCTGGCCATCCTGGGCTTCAAACGCCTCGCCCAGTTCGCCGAGATATGCTCCCCCTGGCTGTTCCTGATGTTCATAGCCGGCGCCCTTGCAATGCTGCCCGGTCTCGCCGAACAGGTCCTCGGCCGACAAATCACCAATTGGCACGATTTCTGGGAGCTTTCCAATAAATCTATATGGACCGGCCTCAGGCCAGACGGCAGCCCCCCTATTGGCCTCTGGCACGTCGCCGCCTTTGCCTGGATATGCAACCTCGCTATGCACATGGGCCTGGCCGATATGGCGCTGCTCAGATACGCTAAAAAGGCCTCTTTCGGCCTGTATTCCGCCTTCGGAATGTTTTTAGGCCACTACCTTGCGTGGGTCTGCGCCGGAATAATGGGCGCGGCAGCAGCTATGGCCCTCGGCAAGACCATCACGAATCTGGATGCTGGCGGCGTCGCCTGGCAATCGCTCGGCTCAGCCGGTATAATCGCCGTCATTCTCGCCGGCTGGACGACCTCCAACCCTACGCTCTATCGCGCAGGCCTTGCCTTTCAGGCCATAACTCCGGGCTGGCCCAGATGGCTCGTTACGCTTATAACAGGGGCCGCCACGACAATTATCGCCTGCTTCCCGTTCGTCTTCACCAAACTGCTCAACTTCGTCGGCATATATGGCCTGCTGCTGATGCCGGTAGGAGCTATCGTCTTCGTTGAGCACTGGATTTTCCCGAAAATCGGATTAACTCGCTACTGGGCAGCTCGTAAAAAGCTCTGGCTAAGCTGGCCCGCGTTATTCAGTTGGATTATCGCAATAGCCGTAGCGCTGTTTCTCGAACGAACGGGACGACTGCACCTGTTCTTCCTGTTCATCCCCACCTGGCTGCTGACCTCCGTGCTCTACACACTGTCTTCCGCCGTCGCCGGCGCACGGGAAAAACTCCCCGAGCTCGTCGAACAACGCCCCCCTGCTCGAACGCCGGCCACCGAAACACCAACGGCGACCGCAAGCTCGTCTGATATAAAAACCCGCGTATGGGCAATCGCCGCTGTTGCGATGCTGGCCGCCTGTATAATAATGTCGATTCGCGTTTACCTCTCACCGCCCGACACCTATGAGCAAAACTTCTCGACCTTCAAAAATTTGCTGATATGGCCTTCGCTGCTTTACTTTGTCACTGCGACGCTCTGGGCAATCAGGCATGAAAAGTAACACGGGGACCTGCCGATAATGAACACCACATTGGCACAGCTTATAAAAATATCCGTCGCGACCGGCAAAGACCCCGCTCTCGTCCAGGGCACTGGCGGCAACACATCCGTCAAAACCGACGACGGAAAATTTATGTTCATAAAAGCCAGCGGCACCGCCCTCAAAAATATGAATAAAACCCGTGGCTGGCGAAAACTCCGGCTCGATGCCGTCCTGAAAATCATAAAAGACTCTCGCCTCGCCGCAAAACCGCCTGCAAAACGCGAGCCGGAAGTAATTAATCGTCTGCTAAACACCTGCCGGGACAATTTGAAAACCGACGCTAAGCCCTCTGTTGAAGCCCACCTCCACGCCCTGCTGGATAAATGCGTCATCCACCTGCACCCCCTCGCCGTAGGTGCCTATGTAAACGCGAAAAACGGCCGAACCGAAATCGAAAAACTCTTCAAAAACCGGAAATACCCTCCACTCTGGATACCCTGTGCCATACCCGGCTTCACACTCGCAAAAAAAGTGACTCAGCTTGTGAGCAGCTATCAAAAACTCCACAAAACAAAACCTTCCGTTATGTTCCTCGCAAAGCACGGCCTCTGCGTCACCGCAAGCTCACCCGGCCGGGCAATCGCGCTCGCAAAACAGGTCATCAAAAAATGCACAGACAATCTGCCTAAGCCCAAAACGCCCAAGCTCAGCCCCCCTGCCGAACGGCACGTCCGCTCAGCCGCCTCCGCCTTACGAAAAGCACTATCCGATGCCACCGGCAAAGCTGCACCGGTCAGCCACTTCTTCAACAAAAATATCGCCGCCTTCATCGCCCGCCCCGATGCACAAAAATTACTTGCCGTCCCGCCCCTCGGCGCTGCCGAGCTTGTTTATACCAACGGCCCGCCCTTGTGGCTCGACTCCTCCAAAAAAATAGCGGCACAGATAAAAAGACTCATCCGAAACAAACAAAAACCACCCACCGCCTTCGTCGCCAAAGACCTCGGGCTCTTCGTCTCCGCTGGCAGAAAAATCACCCCCGTAATCGCTGAAGTCGCCATCGGCTCACTTATGGTCCGCAACTGGGCCTCGCATTTCGGCGGAGTCATCGGACTAAGCCCCGCCGAGCAAAAATTCATCAGAAAATGGGAGGCCGCCCTCTCGACGTGTCAATAATTCGCACCCGCGGCTCAGCGGTTTACTGCTTGATGGGATAATAGTAAATCGGCTGATGCCTGTTTTCGCTCGTCGTAAAGTATCCCTTCCCCTCACTGTCAAAACATATCGCCTCGCCCTGCGGCTCGAAAATCAGCGGAACTTTGCATTCCTTCCCCTCGAAGCCCTTCCACAACGCCTCATCCTTCGGCCGCAGCCACACTGACGCCGCGAAATAGTTTCTCACTATAATCATCTGCCCGTCCGCCGATATGTCGCCTCCCGTCGCCGTCCCCCAAGGCAGACTCCCAACATATTCCAGCGTGGTTTTACTGCCGGCCGACTTGTCCGCCGTAGCTTCAGCAAAGGCGGTTTGCGGATACGCAGCCCTGTAAACCTTACCCGGCTTTTCCTTTGTGATGATATAAAGGTCTCTCGTCAGCGGGTCAATCATCAGCGTCTCTGCGTCCCTCGCTCCGTCCGGATACGTCAGTTCAATCGCCTCCACACCCCTCACGGCAACAACTGTCTTCTGCTGATTCGCATCCACTACCGGCTCAGCCACACGATATACGAAGACGCTTCTTCTCCTCGCACGATTATCGCCAATCGCGCCGATATAGATATAATCAACGTTCGGGTCCGGCCCAGGCCCAGTGGCGATGTCCTCCCAGTCCTGCATTCGTGCCCCGACGATATTATATATCCCGAGATGTTTCCCCTCCGAGCTAACCGCATAAAGTCTCGGCATACCGTCGTCATTATGTACCCACAGAACCCCCTTGTTCTTTCGACTCGCCGCAATACCCGACGCCTCATTGATTGACCTGTATTCTATCGTCCCAACCTTCTTGCCGGCCTGGAACTTCGGACACTCCACTCCTCTCGCGCTGCCCACGCCGAACAGAATCAAAATCACTACCGCAGCGCATCCGCTGATTACTCGTCGCTTTTCGTATATCAACATTAAGGCAACCCCCGGCCTAAGTTTCTCGATATTTCGGCTCACTGAATTAGCACGAATAGTTTTTGGACGTGACTCCGTCGCGTCCAAGGCTCCACGATTATAGCCCTTCACGCTCACATTGTCAATCACACCTAACCTTGCACCTATGCCCTTGTGCCCTTATGCTCCTGTGCTGCTATGTCTGTGGTCTCAGGTCTCAGGCCTTAGGTCTTGTACCTACAAATTTCTCTTGATTTGCACCCCCTCAATCTGCTATACTAATCAAAAGGCCAGAAATAGTGCGGAGGACCTCAGCTTACACCTTTGGGGGGCCTCCTAACACTGGCCAAAGGCGACTTTTCAGCATTGGATTGCAGCATTTCGATTTCGCCTCGGCAGGGGTAGAAAAATGGGCGGTTGGTTTGAAACAATTGGCGTTATCCTCACTGTTATACTCGGCGCTTTCGCCGGGCGGGCGTTCTCACGTCTGAATTCCAAAAACTGGACCTGGGGTTATTTTCTCCCGATGTCGCTTGTCGCCCTGCTGCTCATCTCAACCTTCCTCACCGTCAGGGCCTTCATCCCCGCATTCGCCTGGATATCCGGCAGCCGTGCTCGCTTCGTCATCATCGGCCTCGCTGTCAGCATGGGCGCGATGACGCTGTTCGGCCGACTCAAGAACCCCGTTGAAAAGGTCTTCGTTTTCGCCGTGATGTTCTGCGTCGTCTTATGGGCCTCCATCCTGCCGTTCCTCGTCCCGGTCCTGATTCAAGACGACATTGCTGGCCTCCAGACAAAGCTCGACGCCAACTTCGTCTGCGTCCAGAGCACCGACTATACCTGCGGACCAGCAGCCGCCGTCACCGCATTATATCAGCTCGGCCTAAACGCCCAGGAAGGCGAAATCGCTACCCTCTCGCACACAAGCCCCGTCGTCGGCACACTCCCCTGGTGCCTCTATCGTGCGATTAAAAACCGTTACGAACCCGAAGGCCTCGAATGTCAATTTCGCCGTTTCGACACCATCAGCCAGTTACGCGACGCCGACGTTACGCTCGCCGTCGTAAAGGATGCCTTCCTGCTCGACCATTGCGTCGCCGTTCTCGACGTTGACGACCACACCGTTACCATCGCCGACCCCGTCCTTGGCCGGCTGCTTATGTCTTATGAAGACTTCCAGACCGTCTGGCGATTCTACGGCATCACCCTAAAATACAATCCTTCGTAGCGCAGCGAAGACCTTCGGGTATAGCTCCTCAGGTCTTCTGCCGGGGACCCAGAATTTTTCGTAGCGCAGCGAAGATCCTCGGGTGTTGCTCCTTGGTTCTTCTGCCGGAGACCCAGAATTTTCGTAATTCAATGAAACTTCCTTATTTGCCCGGCTCTCCACGCCTGCCCTCGAATGTCGTTATCGGGGATTGCAAGTGGGTATCTACTTACGTATCCCGTTCAAAACCACCCGATTCCCCTCTTTGTCTGTATATTTCCAGAACCTCCAGCCGTTTACTGCTCCTTTTTCGATGATTGCTTGTGCTGCTGCTGATGGCGAATCATACCACCTACCCTGATACCTTATCCTTCCCGTCCGATTGGTCCAGGCCTTATACTCCTTGCCCTTATACTTGGCGTATAGAACCTTCCCCTTGGGGAATACCCCTTTCAAAGGCCGCTCACTCGTCTTTCTTGTGCGTGCCTTTACCTTTCCTTTGCGCCGCCTTATTCTACCTCTCTTCTGCCCACTTCTTTCTTGTTCAAAGAAATCGTCGCGTTCCTTATTCTGTATTTGCTTAATCTCTCGATACAACATATTCCGAAGATTACTTGACCGCTTTAATTTCCCCTTTTGCCTGTTCCCCTCTGGCTCTGCTATTCGCACTAATAGCGCTTCCACTTCTCTTATATGGTCTTCTTTCTGGATAATATACAAGCTGAACCAGTCCCATTTCCCTTTATGCTTATCTTTCAGATGATGTCTTATTCTACCCTTCAGGTTGCTTGCCAGCCCGATGTAATACAGTTTTTGCCGACGGTATAGCGCGTAAACTCCCTGCTTTCCGGTAATCAGGCTGGTGATTGCCTCCTGGTACTTCTCGAATATTCCGCTGCCGACCTTCTCTAAATGCCCCCTGATTATTGCTCGGGCTATTCGCTTCTTCTTAGCCACGATTTGTCTCCAGTTAATCGTTGAACATCTCAAAAAGGCATTTCTCTTGCATTAACCTTATTGTCTCCCCCAGCGCAACTGTTATCTTCTGATAATGTCTTATATCGTCATACGACAGTTCCCTTCCTCGCCTGTCTTTTAACCATTTTTCGCAAACCTGATAACCACCTATATGAAACTCCCAAACCTCAGGCCGCACTCCTTCGAAATACTGCTCCTTATTGATATAAACCTTGCCCTTTTCGCTTTCTTCTGCTTTTGCTATATTCTCCGGATACCCCTTTTCAACTACGCTGCTGCCTTCAATATCGAACGCAGGCCATCGCTTCTCATCTTCCAATTCTTCAGCTTCCATCAAATGAAACTTAACTAATTGCCCGCCTACTCTCGCTATATCACTGAATATAGCCCGCCCTTTCGGCCATGGCACACGCGGAAAATCTATCTTCAAAAACTCTGCATATCGCTTCCTATACTCCGGAGAACGTAATAGATGTAGCCTTGTATTATCTCGAATGCACTACAAAAATTGCGTCGGTGGTTACATTGTAGCTTGTTCCGTCCCATTCAAATGAAACTTGAAGTCCAGGAGTATCAGGAACTTCGTCAAGATGCGATTGGATTTTTTCGATAAGTAAGGGCTTTGCTCGCTTGAGCTTCCAAGAATCGAAGAAATTGTCACGGTCTACTAAAACCAAGAAAAGTCTATTTGATGCATCAAATCTTCTTACACCCTGGTTCTCATACAGCCATCGGATGAGTTCCTCGGGGTCATTTATAGCCGATTCTAAATAGTCAATTCTCTTACCTTTCAGATCTGTGATCAACTGCGTTGCACTCTGTGAAGGATGGTCACTGACTTTAGCCCATAGGTCTTCCCGTAATCTTGCGTCGGGAAGATCAGAGTTAAAGTGTATATCGTGCTCCCGGCAAAATCGTTTTAACAATGTGTTTTCGGGTCTCAAACCCTCGTCCCTTCGCTTATCGTGAATAAAACCCTCTGGCATGTAGGTGACTTTAAGGTCGAATGGCACATCTTTGCAGAAAAAATCTATTTTCTTGATTAAACCGACTGCTGGAAGTATCACGGGATGGTCTCGGAATATATCTTCTATGATTCTCGATGTCCAATGATTGTACCAAGAGCAAAGGACATAATCTCTCATGCTTTGATGGAGTTCGTTTTCGATACAATCGCAGAGCCGTTCGTAGGTCCTTATTTTCTTAACATAGTTGTCTACTATTGTCTTCTCAAGACTGTTCTGATGAAGCCCGCCCCAGTCGAAAACCGCTACTTGGTAGAGTTGGCTTACAAGTTCGTCTTCGCCTTGCTGCCTCTCTGCTCTTTCTTCCGAGTATATAGTATTGATTGTCTGTTCTATCTGCTGTATCGTAATGCTGGATTCATATAGGAACCTCAGCAGTCTTTCACCGCGCAATCCTGTATGTGTAATATTGCAGTCCTCGGCCAGTCGTTCCATATACTCTGTTCGGGACAGCGAGCGAAGTTTTAAGAATCGCAAACCATCTGGATCTTGAGACAGTTCTTTAATTCTGTCATTTCTGAAATCCCTAATTGCTTGACTAAAGGTCAGTGGCATAGTTACCTTCCTTTAGCTGGCAATAATGAAGACCAGCCGTCTAATTCGGTTAGTTTGCTCCATCGTTGGTACGATATGGGAGTTCCAGAATTCTTTTCGTAGATTAGAACATAATCATGCCTCAAGGCTCCTTTTCTGTTATCTTGCACAACAGATGCAGCAGAATATGACATCGGGAAACAACCTATGAATCTGAGTGAGTCCGCTTTTTCTTGAAGTGTTCTAAGATATTCCCAACTCTCTCCATCGTAAGCATTGAATAAGATGACCATTACTCCACCATTGCATAGTGAGGCGGCTGAATTAATAAAGAACTCTTGCATTTCCTTCGTGTACACAGTTTTGTTCTTGTTCCGTTCTTTTGCATCGGAGACAACTATTTCACGGTCAAATTGTACTGCTTTTCCTAAAATAGCATTCCACAGTTCGCTCAGTTCTAGATAAGGCATTCGGTCGCTGTGAGGCGGGTCAGTTAAAATCAGTGACACCGACTGCCTTGGCAACCTCTCTAATACTTTTCTTGCGTCATCTTGCACAAGCGCAATCTCTTTCACTGATTCTATAACGTCTACGCAATTATCCCCTACCTCTACACCATTAGTATGATCTATTTCTTTGAGAGCTTTTATCAGTTTAATTGCTCTGTTCTCGAAGCATTTCCAGACATTTATTTCGAAATGGAGCTTAGGTCTCCAATAGCCGATGACCCAACTACCAACAGAAATCCTTTCCTGTGTTTTCCCAATTGTTTTACCACGATTACTCACAGCAAAAACCATCCTTGACATTTGCCCGGAAGCTGCCGTAAGTGTCAGAAGAAGTGCTTTTCTTATTTTGATTGGCTGCTGTTCTATAAACTCCAAAATTTTATCTATATTGTAAAGCGCTCGTCCCGTAAAAAGGTCTTGAATAGTCATATTAGCAGATGCATTTATCCTTGAGTTGTTGAAGAATCTTAAGTTTCTGATGTGCTTTGTTTTATAAGATGAGTAGCTTTGCGCCAAATCGATATCTTGCCTTTCGGGTTTGTATTCTTTTCTTAGCTTTCCATTTATGCACCAAACAGATCTAAGTTCGTGCCCTTCCCAAAGAAAATGACTCGCAATGTCCCCATTGGCAAGCACGTAGCTATCATCTATCTCTGGTTTAACCTGCACTTTCATTTCATTGATCACTCTTGAAAATTCCTCATGCGATGGGGGGGTTACGATGAGCCGAGATAATTCTATCGCTACAGGGTTGATGTCAATTCCGATAAATCGACGCTTTCTTAAAATAGCTTCTCGTGCTATCAGTCCGTACCCGATGTAGGGGTCTAGGACAACTTCATGCTCAGAAGTAAGTGTCTCAATCAAATAAGCAATACATTCGACAGGTTTTTTGCCCCAGTATTTGTGAAATGCTGCAAATCCCTTATACCCCCTCGGATTCCTCACATCTTCCTTGCGTGTCTTCCCAGCTTCAATCTTAAACAACAATCCTTGTTCCATTGTGATCCCTCTATGGCATTAAGAAGCATTGTAGCCCTTTTATCCCATCATGTCTTCATACCTATACAATTTGTTTACCACATTCTCAAGTCGTTGGCAATAAGCCTATGTGTATGTTCCGTAGCATCCCCCCGTAGATATGCCTTGTTTATCTCGCCAAGATACTTATCAAACGCATCCTCTGCCATACTATCCCCTTTAATGATGCAATTTCCCTCTCCAAACAATACCCAAACCCCCGTCTCTCGTCAACAACTTCCTTTTCAAGTCGTCTTTTCACTCTTTTCTTGTTCTGCCCGGCTTTAAATAAAAGGACAGCTAAGTTGGCCTTGTGGTTGACGGCAGGCAACTGCCGCAAAAACTCGTTTTGAGGACAGTGCCTGCCGAGTTCACCAAGCCGAGCAAATCTCTGTGCTCTCTGTGGCTAATATAATCCTTCGTGTTTCTTCGTGTTGATTCGTGGTTAATAAATCCGTGCTAATCCGTGTTTAAAAATTCCTCTGCGTTCTTCGCGTTCTCTGCGGTTAATTCTTCGTGGCCCTTTGTGCCTTCGTGTCATTCGTGGTAATAAAATCCGTGCAAATCCGTGTCTAAATCCATTTTGCTCGACTTTAATCCGCCACAGGCGGAATGGAAAATAGAAAATTTCTATGGTCTTATGTCTTAAGTCTTAGGTCTGTTGACTTCCATTTGCAACCTGCACCCAGCAACCTGTAACTTGTGACCTGTATCGCGCATCGAGTATCGAGTATCGAGTATCAAGCATCAAGCATCGAGTACATGGTTCCGATAACCGCAAACATCCCGGCAATCCCCTTCCCAAACCAAAAACACCGTCTTTACCCGGCACTCCTTATCCTCACAATTGGCCCTATCTCACGAGCTTATCGGCCCTTGCGCTTGCCAAATAGTCCCCTTCCGGACTCACCCTCCTAAAAAGCAAAAACACCTGTTTTTACCCGCGTCGGCGGCAAAAATACCTTCAGTACCAGCTCTATTCCGCCGATTTACTGGTGCAATTGCGCGGGGAATAAGCCATTGCTTTTGTAATCGTTACGGCTCGAATATGGCTCAGCTTTGCCCGTTAAAAACATGACAAATTGTGATGGGTGAGGGATTATGGTTGACGTAAAAACGATTCTTGCAGAGGCGATAAAGCATAATGCCAGCGACGTCCATATCAACGTTGGCCTGCCGCCTATCCTACGTAAAAACACTGAGCTTATCGACATGGAATTTTCCGTAGTCAGCCACGAACACGCTAAGGAAATGGTCCTCGGGATGCTCGGCCCGGAACGTTTCAAAAAGTTCGAAATGCTCAGAGACGCCGACTTCTCAACTATGCTCGACGATGGCCATCGTTTCCGCGTCAATGCCCATTATCAAAGAGGGACCATTGCAATTTCATTCCGGCTGATTACGAATCACATCCCCACGCTCGAGGACCTGCATCTCGCTCAAATTGTAAAGGAGCTTACTGATTTACCCAGGGGGCTTGTCCTGGTCACAGGCCACACTGGCGCCGGCAAAAGCACCACTTTAGCCGCGATGCTCGAGCGAATTAACGATAGATACCGAAAGCACATTATCACGCTTGAGGACCCCATTGAGTACGCCCTTGAGAACAAGAAGAGCATCATTGAGCAGCGCGAAATCGGCTTCGACTCTCCAAGCTTTGGCGCCGCCCTAAAACGCATCCTCCGCCAGGACCCCGATATTATTATGGTGGGAGAGATGAGGGATCTGGAAACGACACGGTCGACAGTGACGGCGGCGGAGACGGGGCATTTGGTATTCAGCACACTTCATACTATTAACGCGGCTCAGACAATCGAGCGTATTATCGACATCTATCCGGCGGGTCAGCAAAACCAGATTCGGACAATGCTGGCCAACACGCTGCAGGCAGTCATATCGCAAACACTGTTCAGACGGGTAGACCAGCCGGGAATGATGCCGTGCACGGAGATACTGCTTTGCACGTCGGCGGTCAGGAACTGCATACGCGAAAACCGCATCTATGAGATAGCCAACATCATCGAGACCAGCCGAAAATTCGGTATGCAGACAATGGACCACAGTATCGCCGACGCCTATTTCAAGGGCTATATAGGCAGGGAAGAGGCGATAGCGCGGTCCGGGAATCCGTCGAAGATGGAGAAGCTGCTGCGTCCTTTGGACAGCAGCCAGGCCAACAAGTCGATGGTCGCGTCCATACTCGAATAGCGGCACGGCCAGTGTCGGCCGAACAGCTTTGCTCGGAGCAATATTGCCCCCACCACCCCCCTGCTCATAGTGTCTTCGCCGAGACGTATCGGCGGATACCCCCCAATAGACCTAAGACCTAAGACCTAAGACTTAAGACCTAAGAC
>CAZQWM010000002.1:80774-199911 GCA_964597035.1 uncultured Pirellulales bacterium | reverse complement strand
TTCATCCGCACCGCACCACCCACACTCCCGGGTATGCCCGTAAGCGGCTCAAGGCCGGAAAGGCCTTTCTTGGCGCAGGTAAGCAGCAGCCGGCTCAGCTCTACGCCTGCGCCGACGGTCACCTGCTCTTTGTCGAACTTCATCTGCGAGAAGCAGTCCGTCTTAAGCTGTATCACCGCCCCGCGGACGCCCTCGTCGCTGACAAGCAGGTTTGAGCCGTACCCCAGCACGTAAATCGGCACGTTATTGTCGTTGCATCGCTCGACAACCTGCGTAAGCTGCTCGACGCTCTTCGGCCTGATGAAGTAATCCGCGGGCCCGCCCAGGCCGTACCAAGTCTCCTTCGCTAAGGAACGCTTTTTATCTACTATTTTCTCTAAGTCCCTGAATATATCCATCTGCCACCTTCCAGATATCACCTGCACCCATTGTAACGACCACGTCGCCGCTATGAACCTGTTTTGTTAAATAATCGCAAATCGCCTCGAATCCGTCAATAAACATCGCCTCGCTGCCTCTTGCGCGAATCCTGTCCACCAGCACCTGTGAATTTACTTCTTTTCTGGATTGCTGCGAATCCCGGACGAAATAAATCTCCGGCATAATGGTTATATCGGCAAGTTTGAAGCTTTCGGCAAAGTCATCTAATAAAAATCTCGTCCGGCTATACTGATGGGGCTGGAAAATGCACCACAGGCGGTTCGGCTGGTAATGCTGCCTGATTGCCTTCAGCGAGGCCTTTATCTCGGTCGGGTGATGGGCGTAGTCGTCGAGAATGGTCACGCCGTTGACCTGTGCCTTTAGCATTAATCGGCGGTCAACGCCGGTAAAGCCCGGCAGCAGCCGAAGTGCCTCGCCGGCCTCGACGCCTGCGCTTACGGCCGACGCTGTGACGGCAAGGGCGTTGGCGATATTGTGCCGGCCGGGGATGCTTGTTTTGGTTCGGCCGAGCAGCTTTTCGTCTTGTCCGCCGGGGCGGATATGATAAATATCGAATTCGTAAAGCCCATTGTCCTCTTCGATATTGTCAGGATGGTAATTACAGTCCCTGCCGAAACCGAAGGTCTCGCAACGCAGGTTTTCCGGTAATCTATTAATCACCTTAGCGACGTTGGCATCTTCGCCATTGGCAATCAGGACGCCGCCTGATTTTACGCCTGATGCGAAGTCGCGAAACGCCTCGATGATTTCCGCCTCGTCCTTATAGTAATCGAGGTGGTCGGCCTCGATATTCAATATGCAGCCGATTTGGGGCTTGAGGTTCAAGAAGCTGCGGTCGTATTCGCAGGCCTCGGCTACGAACCACTTACTCTCGCCGATACCGGAATTGCCACTTAGCTGCGGGATGTCGGCCCCAACGATAAAGGTTGGGTCGAGCATGGCCAGTTTCAGGAGGTATGCCAGCCAGCCGCTGGTTGTGCTTTTGCCGTGCGTGCCTGCGATTGCGATGCCGTTGTAGCAGTTGAACAGGCGGCCTAACATCTCGGCGTATTTATAGACCTTGATGCCCCGTTGCCGGGCCAGCTTTAGCTCCGGATTATCTTCGGTGATTGCGGCCGATATTACAACGGCCTCGGTCGCCGGGTCTAAATTATGCTCCTTGTGGCCGATTTTTATATCGGCCCCGGCTGAGCGCAGCCGAGCGATTACCGCACCGCCTGTCTGGTCCGAGCCGGCCACGAGTGCCTTGTGCCTGACTAACAGGGCAGCCAGGCCGCTCATTCCGATACCGCCAGCGCCTATGAAATGAAATCGCTTCCCTGTAAGGCCGTTAAAGCCGTTGGTAACCACTTCAACTCCTCTGCCGGCCCTTGCCTCCGCAGGACATATCCCCGCTTTCGATTTGGGCATACTTAATCCCCGTGAGCTTATTCGTCACCCGTAAAAACGGTGATTCTAACGCGCGGGAAAATGCAGGCAAAGAAAAAAGCAACCCCCCGATAAATCGAGGGGCTAAATATTCTTAAGGAAACCGCCGACACGCCCGGCGAAGCGATAGCGAGGATGGAAGGTGGAAGAAATTAAAAAAGCTTGTTTTGGAGCAGCATTTGACAATATGATGGTTCCTTGAGGTCGAAAGACGATGAGTTTGTGGTTGTTGCCGGGAAGCTATAGTGCCGCACTGAAATAATTGAAGGGAGCTTTTGGGAATATGAGTGAGGGAAATCCAGACAAACCAGACATACAGCCCGATATCACAGAACAGCTCAAAGAGCCGATTGCTATAACTATATTCGGTATATTGAACATAGCTATCGGTGGTCTGACTTTATTGACCAGCCCGTGTACGATATTCGGCATAGCGATGTCGGGCGAAATCTACGGTATGGCCATTGGATACAGGTTATTTGTTTTGCTGACTTACGTTGCCGGTTTAATTCTGTATGTCTGGTTATTATCACTCGGGATGGGGCTGATAATGCTTAAAAAATGGGCGAGGCGTGGTTCGGTTATATATGGGTGTGTTGCAATTTTATTGTGGGTTCTTCACACGGGTATAGATTTTTTCGCACTATCGGCCGGCTGGATAAATCCGTCACAACCGCAGTTGCTCGCGTTTATTGTCAGGATGTGCTTTCGTTTAGCTGGTTTAATATACCCGGTCTTGCTTGTTGTCTTTATGCAGAAAGCAAAAGTCAAAGAGGCATTTGCACCCATAGAAGAATAATATTTAGCCACCGACCACACCCCCGACTACGACATTCGAGGGCAGGCAGAGGACACAGAGAATTCTTATTTTTTAACACGGATTTACACTGTTGAACAAGCAACGGAAACTGCCAGTACCGGCAGAAATGGTCTGTGCTTATCGAATGGTCAACTTTCTACTTTCGACTGCTCGAATTTCTCGCGCAGGCGTGATTTAGGCGGGGAGGAAAGATTTATCCGCCCTGCGTAGCTTTCCTGTCCTCCATAGCCTTGGCGAAGAAGGAAGCGAAGCAGGGTCGCCATATGTTTTGGCGAATTTGCCTGCATAATCATGGAGGAAAATGCTTGAAGATTGTTTAAGTCATATGTATCCTAATTTATATTTTGTGTTTTATTTGCCGTGAGATTTTCCCGGAAGGATGGGCTTTGTGGGTTTAGTTACACAAACCAGTCAAATCATCGATGATATTGCTAGCAAATCTGTTGTAGAACTAGTAGATTTGCATAGAATACGAGTTGGTATATCGCTTGATCCTGAAAGAAAAGCAAGATTAGGGCAGTTTCTTACCCCTTCCCCGGTCGCCAAGTTCATGGCTTCTCTGTTCCAGCAGAAAGAATACAGAAACATCCGACTTCTCGATGCGGGAGCAGGAATAGGATCGCTTATAGCCGCTTTCACAGAAGAGTTTTGCAGTCGGACTTTTAAACACTGCTCTATCGAGGTTACTGCGTATGAGTTGGAATCTATACTCTTTGATGAACTTAATCTGACCGTTGCGGAATGTCGGAAGTCCGCTTCTGCGGCTGGCATCAGTTTCGGGGCAGAAATCCTCAAGGAGGATTTTGTCAAAGCGGCAGGCGCAATGTTATCGTCATCACTTTTAGAAAAGACGGCGAAAAAATCGTTCACTCACGTGATAATGAACCCGCCTTATAAGAAAATTCGAAGTGATTCGGAATACAGATCGCTTTTCGAGAAAATGGGAATAAAGACAGGAAACTTATACGCTGGGTTTATGGGTATTGCCGTTAAATTGTTGGAGCCTAAAGGGGAATTGGTCGCAATTGTACCACGAAGCTTCTGCAATGGACCATATTTTAGGCATTTCAGGAAAGCTTTTTTTGACACCATAACGCTCAAAAAAATACATACATTTGAATCGAGGGAAGAAGCATTCAGGGACGACGAGGTTCTACAGGAGAACGTTATCCTCCATGCAATCAAAGGATGCAGACGAGGACAGGTGACAATAACGGGAAGCCATGGTTCTGACTTCGAGAATATCACATTGCGCAATGTAAATTATGGAGAGGTGGTTCGAGATGAGTCAGGTGACTGCATTGTGCACATTGCTGCAAATGACATCGATGATTATGCAATTGACAGGTTAAAATCGCTACCATATTCCCTGTCCGAAATTGGAATCGAGGCATCTACTGGGAGAGTTGTTGATTTTCGTTGTGAAGATAATCTCAGATGGGACAAGGAAAACAGATGTGTTCCCTTGCTTTACCCGGCCCACTTCAGCTCTGGATTTCTTGAGTGGCCTAAGGATACGATTAAGAAGCCCAATTTTTTTGTCATGACTGAGAAAACGGGCAAATTTCTTATGCCTGGGGATGGTTATTACACGGTAGTGAAAAGATTCTCACCAAAAGAAGAAGTGCGCCGAATCGTCACGGCTATATATGACCCTACAAGAATTACCGCAGAATACGTAGCTTTCGAAAACCATCTGAACGTAATGCATGCAAATGGTAGTGGCCTTAGTGAAAAGTTGGCCAAGGGACTGGCAGTTTTTTTATCTTCTACTCTGGTGGATATCTACTTCCGTCATTTCAGTGGACACACCCAAGTAAACGCAGCCGATATACAAATGCTTAGGTATCCGAGCAGAGAAACACTAGAGCGAATAGGCAGCTATGTGGGCGATAGCTTTCCGAGTCAGAAAGAGATAGACGATCTTATCGAAAAGGAGTTACACACGATGTCTAATTCAACTACACCTGATCCTGTAAAAGCAAAGATAAAGAAAGAGGAAGCATTATTAATACTTAAAACCTTAGGATTTCCTCGAGCGCAATTAAATGATAGGTCTGGACTAACGCTTCTTGCATTGCTTAACATGACGCCCACAAAAGCATGGTCCCTGGCAGAACAACCTCTTATGGGCATCACGCCAATTATGACATTTTGCCTTGAGCATTATGGAGTAGCATACGCACCTAATACGCGAGAAACTTTCCGAAGACAAACAATGCATCAATTCGTTGACGCGGGTCTTGCAATCGCAAATCCGGACGATCCCGAACGCTCTGTAAATAGCCCAAAGTGCTGCTATCAAATAGAGCCATCAGCGTTCGAGTTGCTGAAAATGTATGGAATGAAGAAATGGGATACTCATTTACGAGAGTATTTGAACCGTAAAGGCACTTTAGCAAAGAAGTATGCACGTGATAGGGAGATGACGAAAATACCAGTGCAACTGCCTGACGGTATGCATGTTGAACTGACGCCGGGAAGTCACAATGAACTCTTGCGGAGCGTGGTCATGGAGTTCTGTCCGCGTTTCACGCCGGGAGGAAAGGTGATTTACATCGGAGACACTGGTGGAAAATGGAAACACGCAGATTTAAATGTGTTCAAGAAGCTCAGGGTCGAAGTTGATTCGCATGGGAAAATGCCCGATTTAATGATTTACTATACAGAAAAGCAATGGGTCGTTGTTGTTGAAGTTGTGACAAGTCATGGGCCAGTCGACGCTAAGAGAAGAGGCGAGTTGAGTAAGTTATTTGAGCAGGTGAAAGACAAGTTGGTATATGTTACGGCCTTTCCGACCAAGAGATTGATGGCTAAGTATCTGAGTGAAATATCGTGGGAAACAGAGGTATGGGTAGCAGATAATCCCGATCATCTCGTTCACTTCAACGGCAAAAGATTTCTGGGGCCATACCAAGAATAAAAAAATATTTTGGGCCTAACAGTAAAATGCTCACAAAACAACCGCCACGCTATTACTCGGAAACCTCTTCCGAACGACACAGTGCTTCAGAGTTCCGCCAATCGGCGGAGGTTAGACATAGAATCATCCCGACACACGCAAGAAAGAGATTTAAGATTTGAGAGATAATTGCCTTCGGCAGGGGGGTATTGGTTGATTTTCAAAGAATGACTGCCGAGCGAGGGGCAACTTTTTGCTTTTCTCACAGTATTTTTGTGCCTTATCAGACATTCGAATGACCATAACCACCATAATTACAAGCAGTTAGGGAGAGGGAAAAATTGTTATAATAGTTAGATATTTATTGAACTTTTAAGGAGGTATGGTATAATACGCACTCGTCGGGCCAGGAGGCCGACGGAGTTGGTTGATTGTAGTTGGTGGTTCGTGGAAACGACAACACACACTTAACTGCAAACCAATTCAGCACAGCAGTGCACGCATATCGCCCCTGAGGGGCAAGTGTCACGCCAAGAGTAGGCCCCCGAGTACGACATTCGCCCGGCCAACGAATTACCGGGGCAGGAAGGGCAGGCAAGATAAAATTTCGGATATGGGAATTGGGATTTAAACTGGGTCCCCTGTTGCCTGCCAAGTTAGCAGACACTCGGGGACAAGGGAGCGGATTATGAGAGCTAATTTAACAAATAGGATACTGAGCTGGCTTGACCGTCTTTTTGTTTGGCCTGTGATGCTGTATCGATACTGCAAGTTCGGTTACACGTTTCGACGAATTTACTTGGGCGAAGGGGTGTGGACGATTTTAGACGAGGAGGATTATTACCGGCTGAGGAAATACAAATGGGTTGTGTATGGAAATGGGAATAGCGGCCAAAATTTATACGCGGTTCGACTCAAATTGATCCGTCCCCACAAAACAACGCTTGTCTCTATGCACAGGGAGATAATGCAGCCGAAGGACGGCAGATTCGTTGACCACAGAAACTGTAAATCGTTGGATAATCGCAGGAGCAATCTGCGATTTGCGACGCGAGCAGAAAATATGCGCAACAGACGAAAGAGAAGAAACGCCAGTTCGGAATTTGTCGGTGTACATTTTTACAAGCCCCAAGGTAACTGGTCATGTTCGATTTTGCATAATGGGAAAAGGATTTGGCTCGGGAGATACGACAGCGAAATAGAGGCAGCGAAGACATACGACAAGGCGGCCAAAAAATATCATGGTGAGTTTGCGAGGTTGAACTTTCCGCCTGAGAGTGAGGAATCGAAGGCGTTATTTGCGAGGATTGGCAAGGGGTGGGCCTGGTTGAAGGGGTTGCCGGCGAAGATATGCTCAGGCCTGCTATATGCCCGTATATAATTGAAGCCTGAAAATCAGCCGGGGTTATAACACGCTCACCACTGTGCCTCGGCATACGGGCCGATGTAGCCCTCTTTTTTGGGCAGGGGGCGGGTTTTCAGGATTGCCTCGGCTATTGCGACGTCGGCGGGATGGGTAATTTTGATGTTGGAGGAATCGGTCTCGACAATCGAGACCGCCTGCCCAAGGGCCTCGACTAATTGCGAATCATCGCTGATTTTTGTGGTATCGGTCTTGTCGGCTTTTTCGTGGGCCTTTTTCAACAGCGACACTTCGAATACCTGCGGTGTCTGGGCTTCATAGAGGGCCGTCCGGTCAACGGTTTTGACTATGACGTTGTCTTTGACTTCTTTAAGGGTTGCGGACACGGGAGATGCCAGAATTGCGGCACCGCTTTGTTGCGCAGCTTTAATAACGTCGTCGACCCACTTCGTCGTCACGCAGCAGCGGGCGGCATCGTGGATTACCACAAGCTTTATATCTTCCTTCAAAAGCTTTATGGCCTTATTGACGGTCTCGAAGCGGGTCCGGCCGCCGAAGAAAACCTTGACGTTGAACAGCGAAAGATTCGCCCCCCATCTGACCGTCACAAGCTCTTCGTCATCCTGTGGGATTGCGAGCAGGATTTGTTTGATGTCGTCACGATTGGCGAAAAGCTCGACGCTTCTTAGAAACGCCGCACGTCCGGCGACGTCGACGAATTGTTTTTTCCTTTTTCCGCCGAATCTGCTGCCAGGCCCGGCCGCACAAATTATCGCTGCTGTATTTGCAGACATAGCATAAAAACTCCGTGAAATTAATTAATTTGCCAAAGCATAAGCAATCACGGCCGATTGTCAACAAAGGTAAATATCTAAAACTCGATACCCTGCCTTGCACGCGTGCCGCTATCGAGCGGATGCTTGATATTCTTCATTTCGGTGACGAGGTCGGCGAGGGCGAGCAGTTCGGGTGTTGCGCCGCGGCCTGTCAGGACAATCTCAACCCGGCTGTCCCGTTTGTCGATAAGCTGCTTCACATCTTCGAGCGTTGCCAGGCCTTTTGAAAGGCAATAGACGATTTCATCGAGTATCAGGACGTCGTAAAATCGTTTCTCGGCGGTTTCTGTAAGACGTTTTAGTGCGTCGTGAATTGCGGCCTGGGCCGCTGCCACGGCCTGCGGGTCGTTCGGGGATTTTGTCATATCCCAGGGGATGTCCATCGCCTCGACCCTTATCCTGATGCCGCCTATTCGCAGCGCGAAGCGCTCACCGATATCCAGCGAGTCAGGTTTGAGGAATTGATATATCAGGACTTTGTTGCCCTGGCCCGCTGCGCGCAGCGCAAGGCCGAAAGCAGCGGTCGTCTTGCCCTTGCCGTCGCCGGTATAAATCTGCACAAGTCCTCTGTCGAGCATATGAACATCATACGGCCAAAACAGGGAAGTTGAAACCAAAAATCCAAGACCTTCGGGATGTTCGAATTGCCAAAAAAAGAGTTGACAAAAGCGGCAAAAGAGATATGGTAATCTGTTGTCCATACCGCCAGTGGCGGACCCCCGCCAGAAGATTGCGGGGTGAGTATGTTTGGAGGGCTGTAAAAAGGATGTTAGACAGCCAGAAACAACAGTGGGCACAGGAGCATGCACGCCGAATTCAGAAGCGATTCGAACAATGGCAGCAGCCCTTAGGTATCAACGGGCAGGATTACTTAGAGTATCTTAGTGTTGAGCTTCGCCGCTGCTGTGACGACCCGCTGCTAAAGGAATTGATAGAGTCGTTGTCATAACGGCAACTTTGCGTTCGGCGTCATCAGAAAAGGGGGGAATTACTATCACTCTGGATGGATAACTGTTACGCGGGATATCTTTCCCAAGACGAGTATTCATAGTCAATATACTTCCCATAATACCACTTTGCCTTTTGGCTGGTTTTCATTTTGCGTATGATTATTGAACGTGTGGTGTGACGGTAATAAGAGTTTGTTTTTTTTCGCTTTGTTTGGCGTAACTTAATAAAGCGGTAGCCACGTTGTCCTCGGAACTATCGCTACCCCCTATGACGAGTGTTTGTCCGGGTTGTGCGGTGACCCTTGTTGAAAGCTCTGTCAGCTCCAGGTTGCCGCCATCGGTTAAGAATTTTGAGAAGACCGGGGTTAATTCCATATCAATCAAGCCAGAGGGCAGTTTTCTGGCGGTAACTTGCAAGGACCTGCCGGCCTGTCGGAAGTCATATCCCACGGAGGTATACCACCGGCCTGAATAGAAAAAGCGGGGGATAAGGATTTCTTTGCCAATGTTAATGTAGCCGGTCGCGCCATCGGCAAGGACGACAAAAAGTTCGGTCTCTTCAGATGACTTAAGCTGCTGTTTGGTGATGTCCAGCCGCACTTTGAAATTTTCGCCGGCGACACCAATTTTGAGGCCGGAGCGATTGAGGACTTGCGGCTGTTTGGCAATGACGATATTTTCATCGACGTACTGCCAGAGTGAATCGACAGCAAAGCTGTCAGTGGCATTTGTGGTGAGCAGGTTCACCGTTATCTTTATATTGTCTCCGATGGAAGCAGATTCGGCTTCTCGTTTGGACTGCTCGATTTCGCGCGAGATGCGGTCGTACTGGCTTTGCGATGCCGTATCCTGACATCCTGTCAGCAAAAGGAAGGCAGAGATAATGGTAACAGACAACTTAGTCATACAATAATTATAACCGGCAGCAGTTTTGGAGGGCAAGAATAATTGTTGAATCGAGGTAAGACAGGGGAAATCACCGCGCTGCGCCAGCAGGTATGGTAGAAAGAGAGAGGAAAAAAAGTTGTTGACAGTATGGTCATATGACCATATATTGCAATGGTATGGAATCGCTGACAGGGAAACAGCAAAAAGTTCTGAGCTATATCGAGGGACGGCTGCGAAGGAACGACCCGCCGAGCCAGCGTGAAATATCGAGGCATTTCGGGATGGCGCAGAACGCGGCGTATCAATTAGTGAGCTACCTGAAGAAGAAAGGGTACCTGACAAATTGCGGGGGGCACAGGGGCCTGAGACTTTCAAAGGCGTATATAGACAGGACGAAACAGTGCGAAGGGGTTCCTGTGATAGGGAGGGTGGCGGCGGGGACGCCGATACTGGCAGAAGAGAATATCGAAGGGTATGTGGATTTGAGGGGACTGTTCGGCAAGGCAGATGATGTGTTCGTTCTGAAAGTGGCCGGCGACAGTATGAGCGAAGCGGGGATTATGGACGGAGATTTTGTGGTGGTCCGGGGCGGAGCGCAAATCGGCAACGGCAGGATAGGCGTGGCAATGGTGAACGATGAGGCGACCGTCAAGAGAATACACATACGGCGGAACCGGATAGCGCTTGAGCCGGCTAACAGGGCAGGGGAGTATAAGACAATGCAGTTCAAAAAGGACGACGAGAGCGTTCGCATAATCGGCGAAGTGACAGGGTGTTTCAGGAAGATTTGAACGGGCGAAGATGGCGGGCAAGGTTTCCATAGGTATCGCGGGCTGGTCTTATCCGGACTGGAGGGGAATTGTGTATACGGATTCGAAAATCGACCAGCTCGAGTACGTCAGCAAGTTCGTGGACTGTATAGAGATTAACAGCACGTTTTACCGGCCGCCGTTCGAGAAGACTACCAGGTCGTGGCTGCAGCGGACGGCTGCGAGGGGGGATTTTTTCTTTACGGCGAAGCTGCACAGGGATTTTACGCACGAAGGCAGGATTGACGGTGATACGGCGAAGCAGTTTCACGAGGGGTTCCGGCCTTTTCTTGAGGCGGGAAAGCTGAAGCAGTTGCTCGTGCAGTTCAGGTATGATTTCGACGACACGAATCTGCATCGGCGGCACCTTTCGAGGATAGTGGAGATTTTCTCGGAGGCGTTCGAGCTTGCCGTTGAGGTGAGGCATAAATCGTGGGAGATACCGGATGCGCTGAAGTTTCTGGAAGGTCTTGGGGTTTCGGTGTGCAACCTGGATTACCCGACCAGTTATAATTCGTTCGACCTTCAGCGGTGCACGGTGGGGGAAAACGGCTATTTCAGGATGCACGGCAGGAACGCGGAGAAGTGGTTCAGCAAAGCGGGACGTGATGAGACCTACAATTACTACTATAACGAAACCGAGCTGGGCCAGATAAAGAAACGGATAGACGAGCTGGCCAAGGCGTTTAAGACGCTGACGGTTATTGCGAACAATCATTACCGCGGGGCCGAGATGGCGAATGCGATTGAGCTGAGGTGTCTTTTGACGGGAAGGAAACAGCCGGTGCCGAGGGGGCTTTTGAAGGCGTATCCGCGATTGGCGAAGATTTCAGTGGAGCAGTGAATACGAATGGCCGTGAGGGTAAAGACTGTTCATACTCCTGATTTGTCCGTGAGCAGGGGGCAATGCTTTTTTGAAGCGGTGGTGCCGGCAGGGTTCCCTTCGCCGGCAGCGGATTATGAAGAGCAAAAGCTTGACCTGAATGAGCACCTTGTTCGAAACCCGGCTGCGACTTTTTTTGTGCGTGTCAGCGGCGATTCGATGACCGGTGCGGGCATACATCACGGGGATTTACTTGTAGTTGACCGGTCTGTCCGGCCGAGGGATAAAAACGTGGTCATCGCGGTTGTAAACGGCGAGCTTACCGTCAAGAGAATCAGAATCGGCGCAAAGAAGGTAACCTTAGAGCCGGAGAACCACAATTACGCGTCGCAGGAGATAACCGAGGAAGTCGCCTTCGAGGTGTGGGGTGTTGTCACCAGCGTCATACACAGATTATGAGCGAGATATTCGCACTTATCGACTGCAATAATTTCTACGTTTCGTGCGAGCGTGTCTTTAATCCGAAACTGGAAAACAGGCCGGTGGTGGTATTGTCGAATAACGACGGCTGTGTTGTAGCACGCTCGAACGAGGCGAAGTCACTGGGGGTCGGTATGGGGGTGGCTGCTTTCGAGATAACGGGTTTAATCAAAAGGCACAAAATTGAGACGTTTTCTTCGAACTATACGCTTTACGCGGATATGTCCGGCAGGGTGATGACAACTTTGTCTGTTTTTGCGCCGGCTATAGAGGTGTATTCGATTGACGAGGCGTTTTTGAATCTCGGTGGTTTCAAGGTTGGTATGCCGGATTACGGTCTGCAGATACGGCGGACAGTCAAGAAGTGGACGGGGCTGCCTGTATCAATCGGCATCGGCGCGACAAAGACGGTCGCGAAGGCAGCCAACTATATAGCGAAAAGGTCTGCAAAGGCGGATGGGGTGGTGGATTTGAGCGGTTCGGTGAACCTGGAGCGTGCGCTTGCTATTGTGCCGGTGGAAAAGGTCTGGGGGGTGGGTATCAGAACGGCAATCAGGTTGAAAAAGGCGGGCATTAAAACGGCGCTCGATATGAGTAAGGCGAGTATCGGCTGGATTAGAGAGCGGTTTGGCGTGGTGGGGGTGAGGACCGTGTATGAGCTGAGGGGGATATGCTGCTATCAACTGGAGCAGAACCCGCCTTTGAAAAAGACGATAATTGTATCGCGTATGTTCGGCGAGTCGGTCGAGTCGGTAGATAAGTTGAAGGAAGCGGCGGCCAGCTACGCGGCCAGGGCGGGTGAGAGGTTGAGAGAACAAGGGCTGGCGGCGGGCACGATGACCGTTTTTGTAACGACCAGCAGGTTCATTGAGAACAGGTATTTCAATTCTCATACGGTCGAGTTTGCCGTGTCGACTAATGATACAACAGAGCTTATCAGGACGGCATTGTTGAGCGTCGAAAAACTCTACCGCAAAAATTGCCGGTTCAAAAAATGCGGTGTTGTAATGGCGGAGCTTGTTGCTGAAAATCAGATGCAGCGGGGTCTGTTCGGGCGGTTGGAGATTGAGAAGAGACGACGGCTGATGGGGGCTGTGGATGCGATAAACGCCAGGGAGGATTCGCCGCTTCGCTGGGCGGCGGAAGGACTTATTCAGGACTGGCAGGTGAGATTTCGCCGCCGGTCCAAACGATTTACAACCTCCTGGGGCGAAATACCTGTAGTTTATTGACGTTCGGTAGTTGCCAAGCAATTGTTGCGGTTATCCTTACGAGGTGTTTATTGTATACTTTAAAATGGAGGGTACTATGAGATTGCTTCGGTGGTTGCTGCAATGGTTACAGGCACTATTCTGCTGGAAGCTTCGCCTGCCACACGTAGACAGTCACAGCTGGCAAAACAAGCGTGAGATTTTCAACGACCTGAAAAGCCATTACTGGTAGTTTTTTCGGATGTCTTTTCAGAAAACGTCTCACTCCAAGCGGATAGCTGGCGAGCTATTTTTATGCTGGATAGTTTCTATTTCTGCAAACCGGCCTTAATCTTAAAAAAATGTGGTCGAGCCCGGTTGGCCTCTGCGCCGGCCGGTTAAGTCTTATTCAGGTTAATCCTTCCTATTGCGTAGGAAAAAGCCGCTGAATCCCTAAGAATAAGACAATTTTGCACTCTGATGGCCTAATGTGAGTTCATAACCCGGTAAAAACCGCACTTTAGCACCCCAAACGCAGCTTTTCGAGACTTGTAAATGCTAGGATCTTTGTAATAGAGGAGGTACCGCTACATCCCCATATTAAACAAGGACCCAAGAAAATTGTATAAATAGGCAAAATTTTAAGATAGTCATTGACAACGGCTAAGGAAAACGCTAAAATAGGCAAACTTGGAAGTTTAGGGATGGGAATCTAAGTTGACCAACCCTACCAGATTTGGAAAACCCTTAGAAGCAAAAACCTTTTGGACTCTATACGGAGGAAAATATGAACAGGGTAATACGCTATAGTGTGGTTATCGCAGTTTTGAGCATTTTTTCGAGTTCCTTAATTGCCGGTCCAACAGTTGTTTTAACTCGTCAGGATGGCTATTGGTCTGGCGTGGGAGGTGAATTTACACTTTATCCTCATAAGGTTCCGGGCCTGATTGACGGAGTTGGCGTTCAGACGTTCTGTGTTGAGTACAATGAGTATATCTCGCTGGGTGTTCCATATTCAGCCGTAGTCAACACTAAAGCGATAGACGGTGGTGTAGGAGGTGGAGGTGACCCAATCGACCCGATGACTGCATTTTTGTATGACGCTTTTTGCGATGGCGCGCTAGCCAGCTATGGATATGACTATACTCCTGGAGTTGGAAGAGAGATTTCAGCCGGCGCGCTACAGGGTGTCATATGGTTTCTCGAGGGCGAACGTATCCAAACGTGGACTGACGGAGATAATTCTTTGCAGGATGAGCTATATCAGGCGGCACTTGGTTGCGGCTGGACTGATATCGGGGATGTCCGCGTTCTGAATCTTTATTGTTGTGGCAAATTACGCCAGGACCAGCTTGTTCGGATAGTTGTTCCCGATCCGGCGGGCATTTTGCTTGGTGGTTTTGGTGTAGTGGTTGTGGGACTGTTAAAGAGGCGTCACGTTCTGTAAAGAATAAAGAGCAGGAGCTTCCGGGGGCCGGCCGGTCTTTATGGACCTGGCGGCCCTTGTTTTTTGCGCTGGTAAATTTCGCTTTCATTCTTTTTTTCGTGGTGTAATCTATAAGCAGGCATTTAAGCGGGGACTCTTATGGAAATAAAGGCAGGTAAGGCCGTCGTAGCACTTGTCGACGGAGATATAACAGAGATGGAGACCGATGCAATAGTCAACGCGGCCAATGCTCAACTGGTTCTTGGCGGTGGGGTTGCAGGCGCTATAAGGCGAAAAGGCGGACCAGCAATACAGCAGGAATGCGAAAAAAAAGGCGGCACATTCGTGGGCGGGGCAGTCGTCACAGGGGGAGGGAATCTGAAAGCCAAGTACGTCATTCATGCGGTCGGGCCGAGAATGGGCGAGGGTGATGAGGACAGAAAGCTCAAGAACGCAACGCTGAACTCGCTGAAAGTTGCGGACAAGCACAAGCTCAAAAGCATTTCATTTCCAGCGATAAGCGCCGGCATCTTCGGCTTTCCCATCGATCGCTGCGCCGAGATTATGCTCGGCACGACGATAGATTACCTGAAGGGACAGACCGGGCTTGAAAGAGTTGTGTTTTGTCTTTTTGGCAGGGAAAGCTACGAGGTGTTCGAGGATTGCCTGAAGGGAATGATGTCAAAATGAAGGCGATGGTTCTGAAGAAGCCGGGACAACCATTAGTTTTAGATGAATTGCCGATACTGAAACCCAAGGAAAGGGAAATACTCATTAAAGTCAGTGTTTGCGGGGCGTGTCATACGGATTTGGATGAGGTCGAAGGAAGGTTGCAAACGAAGCTGCCGGTTGTGCCGGGGCATCAGGTTGTCGGCACGGTGGCGAAGTCAGGCGGAGGGGCGAGTAAATTCAAGACCGGCGACCGCGTGGGTGTTACCTGGCTGTATCGATGCTGTGGGAAGTGCGACTTCTGCAAAACCGGGCTGGAGAATCTTTGCCTTGAAGCACAATGGACGGGCAAGGACGCCGACGGCGGTTACGCTGAATATATGGTAATCGGGCAGGATTTTGCTTATCCGATTCCGGATGCGTTCAGCGATTCGCAGGCGGCGCCGCTTCTGTGCGCGGGCGTTATAGGGTATCGCACGCTGCGCCTTGCACAAATAAGAAACGGGGAAAATGTCGGCCTGTTTGGATTTGGTGCTTCGGCGCATATCGTGATTCAAATCATCAAACACAAGTTTCCGGACAGCCCGATATTCGTATTTACAAAGACCGAGCAGCATGCTGAATTAGCGAGAGCATTGGGCGCGGTATGGACCGGCAGGTCTGGTGATGAGCCGCCGACGAAGTTGGACAAGATTATGGATTTTACGCCTGTGGGGGAGTGTGTTCGCGATGCACTGGCGGTTCTCAATCGAGGCGGCCGATTAGTAATAAACGCCATCCGCAAGGAAACACCAGTGCCAGCCCTCGATTATGGCGAGTATCTCTGGCTCGAAAAAGAAGTAAAAAGCGTTGCTAATGTTACCCGCAAGGACGCGGAGGAGTTTTTGCCTCTTGCTGCGGAGATTCCAATTAGGCCGACGATAGAAGAATTCCCGCTCGAACAGGCCAATGATGTTCTTTTGAGGATAAAGCGCTCGCAGTTGCGTGCCGCGGCAGTCTTAAGAGTTGCTTCCTAATCGGTTAGCCAATTCCAATTTACCTTTCTGTTGCTATAATTGCTGTTGCGCCGGAGGCGTAAAAGAATGAAAAACGCAGAGATAAGCGAGCTGTTCGACGAGATGGCGGACGTGATGGAAATTTTAGGGGAGGACCGTTTCCGCATCAACAGTTACCGCAGGGTGGCACGTGTCATCGGCGATATGCCCAGAGACGTCGAAGAGATGTTAGCGACGGGGAAACTGGCTGAGACGCCGGGGGTCGGGAAATCGTCGTTGGCTAAAATCGAAGAATTCATCAAGACAGGGAAAATAACCGCACGCCAGGAGCTTTTGAAAAAGATTCCGCAGACGCTGCTGGAACTGTTGAAGATACTCGGGATGGGGCCGAAAGGGGTAAAGGCGGTATATGAAAATCTCAAGGTAAAATCGATAGTTGAATTGAAGAAGGCGATTGAAGATGGTTCTTTGGCGACGCTGCCGGGCTTCGGCGAAAAAAAGGCGGCGTTGATTGCACGCGGGATTGAATTTTTGGAAAAATCGACGGGCAGGATTCGGTTAGACCAGGCGCTCGAGGCAGCCAATATCGCAATGGAATTTCTCAGGGGATTATCCGGCGTTAAAAAGATTGAGCCGGCCGGCTCAGTTCGCCGGTGTGCCGAGACCATTGGCGACGTGGATATTTTAATCACCGGCAAAAACGGCAAAAAAATTATAAGCACCTTTGTGAACGCTGATTTTGTACGTGAGGTTATTGGAGCAGGAGAAACAAAGGGTTCTGCAATAATAAAGACGAGCAGTTGTCCGGTGCACGTCGATGTCCGCGTTGTGCCGGAGAAAAGTTTCGGTGCGGCGATGCAGTATTTTACCGGCAGCAAGCAGCATAACGTGGTGCTGCGGGAAATGGCAGTCAAAGCGAAACTCAAACTGAATGAGTATGGCTTGTATCGCGGCAAAAAAATGGTGGCGGGCAAAACGGAAGAGGAGATTTATAAAAGGTTACGGCTCGATTACATTGAGCCAATTCTGCGTGAAGACAGGGGTGAAATTGAGGCGGCTAAAAGCCATTCATTACCGGATTTGGTCCGACTCGAAGATATAAACGGCGATTTCCATATGCACACAACGGCATCGGATGGGGTTTGTGATATCGATGAACTTGCCGAGGCGGCGGTTGAGCGAGGTTATAAGTTTATCTGCATCACGGACCACTCGGCGTCTTCGGCAATAGCCAATGGATTGGCGCCGGCAAAGATGGTCAGACATATCGAGCGGATTCGCAAGGTCAACGATAAGCTGAAGGACATAACGGTTTTTGCGGGGGCTGAGGTCGATATACTCGCGAATGGGAAGCTGGATTATGACAATAAGCTCTTAGAGGAGATGGATTTTGTGATTGCTTCGATTCACTCGGGTATGACAAGTCCCCGCGGAAAGGTAACGATGCGCACATTAAAGGCGATGGATAATCCTTACATTCACTGCATCGGGCATCCGACCGGCCGACTGATAGGCGAACGCGAGCCGATGGATATCGACATTTCGGCAGTTATCGAGCACGCTGCCCAGACGCATACCGCCCTGGAGCTGAATGCCAATCCATATCGGCTTGACCTCAAAGACGTCCACTGCAAAATGGCAATTGAGGCGGGCGTGAAATTGGTTATCGGGACCGACGCTCATAATCTCTCGCAGCTTGAGCACATAGCCTTCGGCGTTGCCACGGCCGGCCGCGGCTGGGCGACGAAAGCTGATGTGGTTAATACTATGACAGTAGCGAAGCTGAAAAACTGGCTCGCCTCCAAACTAAAAAAGACTCCTGACCCCTTTTTAAGAAAATGCCGCTTTTTAGCGTAGAAAAAGGGAATCAAAGGAAAAGACTCCTGACCCCTTTTTTACATAGATATGACAATAAATGTTCCGAAAATTCTTTTGACGGGTTTGCCGGGGTGCGGCAAGACGACGGCGGTGGTGCGAATTTGCGCAGCTTTGAAACATATACGTCTGGCTGGCTTTTATACGGAGGAAATCCGGAGAGACAATACGCGTATCGGTTTTCGCTGGAAACGGCTGGATGGGCCGGAAGGGATACTTGCCGGTATCGACATAAGAGGCAAATACGCCTCGGGGGATAAATTCAGGGTCGGTAAATACAGAGTAGATATTGCGGGCTTCGAGCAATCCGTAGTGCCGTTCTTAGAGCCGGGGCGGGGTGACGTTGATATATTCGTGATAGATGAAATCGGCAGGATGGAATGTCTTTCGCAGATGTTCGTCGAGAAGGTGCGTCGGCTGTTTGCCGCCGATAAGCCCGTAGTAGCCACGGTTGCGCAGAAAGGCGTCGGATTTATCGCCGAAATCAAGACCCGGCCTGAGGTATCCTTGATAACTCTCACGGAGGGCAACCGAGAAAGCGTAATCGAGCAGGTAGTGGAGAACCTTTCAAATTTCTGTAACGAGACGGAGCTATGAGCAGGAACGTGCAGCTTCCAAAGCCGGATGAAACCGGCGAGATGACACTCGAGAAAGCGGTAGCACAGAGGCGGTCGATGCGGGATTACCTGCCGGAGCCGCTGACATTGGTTGAAATATCGCAGTTGTGCTGGTCTGCGCAGGGGCAACGGACACAGAGATTCAGAACCGTTCCTTCGGCGGGTGCAACATATCCCCTGGAACTTTTCGTGGTCTCGTCCGACGGCCTGTTCCATTATCTTCCCGACAAGCACGCTCTTGAAGAATTGATTACCGACGACCTTCGAAGTGAGCTTGCCGCCGCTGCGTGGGGACAGGAGTTTATAGAGCAGGCGGCGGTGACGTTTGTGCTGGCTGCCGAGTTTGCGAGAACGACCGGGCAGTATGGCGAAAGAGGTATTCGCTACGTTTATATGGAGGCGGGTCACGCGGCGCAGAATATACACCTTCAGGCAGAGGCGCTTGGGCTTGGGTCGGTGGCGGTTGGGGCGTTTGACGATGACGCGGTAGGAAAAGTGCTGTCGCTGCACGAGCATCTCGAAGCAATATATATGGTCGTTGTTGGAAGGTGCCGGGGCGATTCGGCGAGATAGTATGGAGACGGTTTATATCGACGGCAGTTTAGGCGAGGGCGGCGGTCAGGTTCTTCGAACGAGCATTTCGCTTTCGGCTATCACCGGCAAGCGTCTTCACATCGAGAATATCCGCGCCAGCCGGCCCAGGCCGGGACTGGCCAGACAGCACCTTGCCTGCGTCGAGGCGGCTTGCAAAATTTGTAATGCACGGTGCAGCAGTGCCGAGCTTCGCTCGAAGGCGCTCGATTTTTCACCGGGCGAAGTTCAGGCGGGCGATTATCATTTTGACATCAGCTCGGCGGGTTCGGCGTTGCTGGTAATCCAGACGGTTTTGCCGATTTTGTTTTGCGCCGAGGGGTCGTCGAGTGTTACGGTTACAGGCGGGACGCATAACCCGTGGGCGCCACCTTTCGATTTTGTGAAAGAAAGTTTTCTGCCTGCTATCGGCGTGGCGGGATTCGAGGCCCGGTGCGAATTGTCGAGATATGGTTTTTACCCGGCCGGGGGAGGGAAAGTCATTTTTGAAATTCAGCCGTGGCACGCCAACGATGACAGATATATAGATTTATGTGAGCCGACAGCCAGGCCGAGGATTTCGGCGACGATTTATACCGCCAAACTGCCGGGGCATATTGCACAGAAACAGCGAAGACTTCTTTTGAGCAGTGGTCTGAGTATCGAAGACATCGAGCATATCGACGTCACAGACAGCGACAGTGCGGGCAATTGCGTAATGATTCGCCTTCGCGGAGCAAAACGGACGAGCGTGTTCACCGGCTTTGGCTCAAAAGGCAAGCCATCCGAAAAGGTCATTGAAGAGGTTGTCTGCGATACACGAGATTTTCTTGCCGGCGGCGCCTGCATAGACCACTATTTAGCCGACCAGTTGTTGATTTATATGGCGATGCACAAAGGTGGGCGTTTCACAACCAATCAGCTAACAAAACATCTCACGACAAATATAGAAGTAATCAAGAAGTTTTTGTCCGTCGACTTTGTTATTACTAAACAGGAAAACAATTTTGAAATTTGCTGCCTATCAGCTTCAGGCAGCCGAGATACGAATGACGAATTGCCAACGACGTTTTAGTCCAGGCGGATACCTTTTTGCTGGAGCCAGTCCTTGAGGTCGCCCATCTGGGTATCGAAGACCTTGTTGTCGTAGTCGGCCTCAAGCTCGGAGACTTTCTGGGCAAGCTCCGGCTGAGAGCCCACTATTTCAGTCAACTTTTTCTCGAAGGTGTCGCCGGTTTGGCGTAAATCGTCGACATTTATCTGCAGGTCCAGAAAGCTCGACAGGTATCTTACCGCCGTCTCGATGCAGCGCGGGTTATAACCCTGAACATAAGCGGGAATCTCAGCGACCATGCTGAGCATACTGATTCCTTCAGCCGGCGTGCGGGTAGTCATATATGTGATAATGCTCGCGGGTCCTTCGTAGTTCGAGAATCGCAGGCCCGACTGTGGCAGGAGGTCTTTTATTTTCTCGTCCGACATCGAGCAGGTTATTCGCGGCTGTCGTGTATGCGGTATCAGGCCCGCCACGCTGCCAACGAAGAAAATCTGACGGATATTTAATTTGTCGCAAAGCCCGAAGATACAGTCTGCATATTCCTGCCAGCCAAGGTTCGGCTCTTTGCCAGAAAACAGCACTATATTTTGCTCGTCGCTGATGTAAAAGGTGTTCGAGGGCAGCTCGAATTTTTGTATCAGCCCGTCGCTCATTTTGGTATTGGGCCGAAACAGCGACGAGATTTCCATCGAGCCGGGGAAGTTGTAGATATAAAACCCTTCCGGCTCAATATGTGCAAAGCGTTGTGCGTCTAAGGTTTTGCGGAGGAATTTTATGGTTCCCGTGGAGACGTCTCCGCCGTTCATCCAGCCAGACAGGCCCATTACCAGCCGGGGCTTGCTTAGCTTTGGCTCGTGCTCGATTTTCAGCTTTTCTGTGTTCATTTTTTCAATCACTCACCTCCTTTTTACCATTTTTACGCCTGCTAATCCAACCCATTTTGCACTCGCTGAAGCTTTTTGGCCCCGAAATCGGTGATTGGAAAACAACCCTACTAAAACTTTAATGGGAAATTCATAAATCCTGAATCAGATGTTATAATTACTGCGTATATATTTGAAGGCGTGTTATGAGTTTGAAGGTTCAGTGCGAACTGTGTCCGAAGTGTTGCATAATCGAGCCCGGGCAAAGCGGCGACTGCCGGGTAAGAATCAATATAGACGGTGTGCTGCGCACGGTTGTCTATGGATTTCCTTGTTCTATGCATATCGACCCGGTGGAGAAAAAGCCGCTGTTTCATTTTCTGCCTGGCACGCCGATACTGTCATTAGCGACCGTCGGTTGTAACCTTCACTGCCTCAACTGCCAGAACTGGGAAATCTCGCAGGCCAATCCGGAAGATACTACCGCTGCGTCTTACCCGCCCGAACGGCTTGTTGCAAAGGCGCAGCAGTATAACTGTCCTTCAATCGCATATACTTATACCGACCCGGTTGCATATTACGAATACACACTCGATACCGCGCGTTTGGCAAGACAGGCGGGCATGAAAAATGTTCTTGTCACGGCCGGCTACTGCAATCCCGAGCCGTGGAAGCGACTGCTCGAATATACCGACGCGGCCAATATCGACTTGAAGGGTATGAGCGATGATTTCTATCGTAGTTTTTGTTCCGGCACACTGGCGCCAGTTCAGCGATGTCTAATTGATGCCGTTGCAGCGGGAGTTCTTGTTGAGGTGACGAATTTGATTATTCCGACTCTCAACGACAAGCCGGAGGATATTCGCCAGCTTGCCGGATGGGTGAAAAGTAATCTTGGGGCCGAGATACCGCTGCATTTTTCCCGATTTTTCCCGAAATACAAGATGCAGCATTTGCCGCCTACGCCGCTCGATACTCTCGATTTGGCCCGCGAGATTGCCCTTGAAGAAGGGCTGCATTATGTTTACATAGGCAATATCCGCAGCCCACAGGGCGAGAACACCTATTGCCCCGGCTGTGGTAAATTGTTGGTCGAGCGGCAGGGATATGTAATTTTGCAGAATATATTGAAGCAGGGCTGCTGTCCGGCCTGCGGAAGAAAGATTTACGGGTGCTGGCTATGAAACGGCGAACATTTCTGTATAAGATATTGACGGGATGCTCGGCCGTGGCTGTTGTGGCCTTTGCCTTGGCGAAAAGCGCCATTCCAAGGAGGTTTTTGCGGGCAAAGCCGGTGTCGAAGTATCCTGGCAGGATAAAAAGGATTGAAAATATTGCGTCGCAATCCCAATGGAGTGGATGAAAATGTCTGAGGAATGTGCCAACAATCGTAACAGAATCCCGGCTATTGCAATTCTTGTGCTGTTGCTGCTGGTCGGGGGGCTCGTTTTATGCGGCTTGCAAACTCGAAGAATTTCCAGCGTTATTGCACAGACTGCCCAGCCACAAACCGAAAATGACAAGCCTGTCGAGCCAACTAAATCTGTTCTGGCTTCGCCACTGGGTCAAATGGGCTGGCACGCAGCGGAACACAATGGGCTGGCCCGGCAGGTCGAGGGCTTTATGGAGAAAGCCGATGTTGAGCCAGCCAGTGATGTTATTGGCCTGATTAGTCCGCACGCGGGCTACGCATACTCAGGCCAGACGGCGGCCTTCGGCGTCAAAGCCGCAGGCGGCAAATACACCCGCATCATAGTAATCGGACCCTCCCATCGTATGCCTATGCCGGAGATGCTTGCAGTGCCACGTGTGACGGACTACGAAACGCCGCTGGGCCAGATTCCGCTCGACGTCGAGTTCATTGGCAAGCTGCTGCAACATTCAATTTTTCAGGACGTCCCGCAGGCATACAAGACCGAGCACAGCGTTTTTATTCAGTTGCCTTTGCTGCAATCTCAGTTGGTGGATTTTAAGCTTGTCCCGATTGTCGCGGGCCAGTGCTCGCAAAAAACCATTCTGCAGGCGGCATCGATTTTGAAATCACTGTTAAATGACAGCACGCTCGTGGTTGCAAGCTCCGATTTTGTCCACTATGGCCCCAATTATGGCTATATACCTTTCAGGGAAAACATCCCCGCCGAGCTTAAGAAACTCGATATGGGCGCTTACGACTATATCGCCAAGCTCGATAGTGCCGGCTTCATTGGGTATTGCGACAGGACGGGTGCGACGATTTGCGGGCGTGTGCCGATAGCGATATTACTTTCGATGCTGCCTTCATTCGCAAAGGCCGAACTTATGAAATACACAACCTCCGGTGAGCTGACCGGTGATTTTACAAACTCGGTCAGTTATCTTTCTGTGGCTTTTCATGGTACCTGGCCTGAGCAAACTCAAAACAAAACAGCACAAACCGCCGGCGAACTTACCGTCGATGATAAACACAATCTTTTGCTGCTTGCGCGAGAGACCATAGAATTTTATCTGAAGAACAACAAGACGCCGACGGCCGAGCAATTGGGCATATCCGTCAGCGATGCGATGAAGGTCCCGCGTGCCGCTTTTGTGACGCTTAATAAGAATTCGCAGCTCAGGGGCTGTATCGGCGACGTTTTGCCCCGGCAGGCGTTATATCAGTCCGTAATTGCCAACGCGATTAACGCCGCTGTGAATGACTGGCGATTCAGGCCCGTTACACCCGACGAGCTTGCCGAAATCGAAATTGAAGTATCCGCTCTTACTGTTCCGAAAACCATTGAATCGTACAATCAAATCCGCTTAGGCACGGACGGCATCATCCTGCAAAAGGGTGGCCATTCGGCCCTATTTTTACCGCAGGTCGCACCCGAACAGGGCTGGAATCTCGAACAAACCCTGACACATCTGTCTCTAAAAGCGGGCCTGCCCGGCGACGCCTGGAAAGAGGGCACAAGCTTCAGCGTCTTCCAGGCCGAGGTATTCGGTGAAGAGTAAAGATGTGTGCCGACCACTCCCAGAGCTTTGCTGATAGTGACGTTCGTGATACCTTTTCCGGGCCGACTGATTTAATCCGCGGCTTTGTGATATTCGCTTACGGTCTGTTTTCCATCTCTGCCCAGGCGCTTGTTTTCAGGGAATTCATAACATCGTTCGAGAGCAATGACATCACCGTCGGCATCTTCTTTGCTTGCTGGTTTCTCTGGGTAGCGCTTGGTGCGGTGCTGGTCAATTGCAGCAAACGTTTAGCAGAGGTGCTGCTGCGCAATATCGAAATAGTTTTTCTTTTGTACCTGCCCGCCTTTATCCTGCAGGCCCTTTTGATTATTCATATCCGCCGACTTGCGGGTATCGCACCTTATACGCTTTTGCCGATACCCACCGCGTTGTTTCTCGCGTTATTGGTCAATGCACCGGTGAGCTTGATTACGGGCGTGCTCTTTCCCGTTATTTGCCGATGGGTTCGATTAGGCACTGCATCAGCCGTCACCTATGTATATCTGCTCGAATCGTCAGGCAGCTTTGTCGGCGGCCTGGGTACCACGCTGCTGCTGGCTTACGGCGTGAACAACGTCAGAATTTTTTTAGTGCTTGCGCTGGTTGTATCACTGGCCGGGGTGTGTTGTTTTTATTTGAGGCCTCGCGGCAAATCTGCATTTCGCAAGACGGGTATTGTGGCCGGGGTGCTGATGGTTTTGCTTTTTGCGTTTGCCCTGTTCTTTTCGGTCGACAAGCCGATATCGCGTGAACTGCAAATAAGCAAATGGTCCCGGCTTTTACCCGGTGATTCCTACGTCGGCTCTTTCAACACCACCCAGGCCGAGTATCTTTACGGAGCATATCAGGGCCAATGGATTGCTATGCGTGAAGGCAGCGTGGTTGAGGCGATTCCCGACCCGACTTCGGCCGGCAGGATTATCGCCCTTGCGCTTTCTCAGAATCCACAGGCCGAACGAATTCTGATAATCGGCTCAGACCTGAATCTTTGCCGCCGGTTTCTTTTGCTCGGGCAGATTAAACGGCTGGTCTGGGCGTATCCCGACAATGAATACGTCAGCAGGATACTGCGGGTTGTTCCGCCGGAGTTGAGCATCTCGGATTCGCGTTTCGAGCCGTTCGCGGGTGATATACGCGCCGGACTCGATACGTTAGCCGAACAATTCGACCTTGTAATCGTCAATATGCCGGACGCTGCAAGCTCCGTCTCGAACCGCTATTACACTCTCGATTTCTTCGAACAGCTTAAAAGCTCGCTTGGCCACGGCGCCGTGCTCGCGGTATCGGTTCCCGGCGGTGAAAATATTATGGGGACGGAACTTGTTACTATCGGCGCTTCTGCCAGAGTTACTCTTTCAAAGGCATTTTCAAATATCGTTGTTGTACCGGGCGACACGACGTGGTTTATCGCCTGCGACAGCAGTGAAATTACCGGTGAGCCGGGCACGCTTCGGGAACATTTTGCCTCCATACCTGATTCTGCCGAAATCTACCCGGCCAACGGCCTTTTGAGTATTTATCTTCCCGACCGCGCCGCAAGGGCGATGGACGCCTACAACTCCGCCGACCTTCCAGCCCGGCACCTTTTGAATCGTGATTCGAGGCCGCTGGCCAATCTCTATGCCTTGCTGCTGGCCGCAAAAGAGTCGGATGCGCCCGTAACCCGGCTGTTCAAATATCTGCTGCTTGCCGGGATTGGCGTTTTTGTGGTTCCGATTGTTGTTTATGTCGTTCTGCGGGTGATATCCATTCTTGGCGCCGGCGATAGATTATCTACATTTGACTTTGTGTTTCTTGTGTTCAGTGCCGGGGCCGTCGGTATCGGCGTTGTAATCGTTCTGATGTACCTTTACCAGACCCGTTTCGGCTCGCTTTATTTGTATATCGGAGCCGTGTCTTCTCTGTATATGGCCGGTCTTGCGGCAGGCGCGGCGATTGTCGGCCGGCTTTTGCGACGACCTTTCGCAGGGTCTGTGAATTACTCTGAGATTATTCTTGCCCTTGTGCTTGTGGCCCAGTGTGCGGTTTTAATCACAGTTGTTTATTGGCCCGCTGAAAACTGGTCTCATTTTGCCTTTGCAGTTGCGTTTGTTGTTTGCGGCCTGTGTTCGGGCTGCTACTTTCCCATAGCCGGTCGACTTCTCGCCGAGCGGGGATTACAAACAACACAAACGGCCGTCCGACTCGAAACCGCCGACCACATTGGTGCGGCAGCAGGGGGATTGATTTCCGCGCTTGTGTTATTGCCGGTTCTCGGCGTGAGGTTTGCGCTGGTGGTATTGCTATTGGTTATCCTTGCCAATCTGCCGTCTCTTTTTTTAAGGATTTTGCGAAAAAAAACCGTTGCTGTTCCTGCAGTTTCTGCTTTACGGGCTGCTGGTTTTTCGCTTTTCGGTATCGCGGTGACGGTGATTGTCTGCTCGAATATGCTTGCGGTGAGTGCTCGTCGGCTGATGCCTTCTTTGCCTTTGTCAGCGGCACAGGCACTGGCGGGCCAATCCCGTATCAAAGCCATTACTGCGGCACTGCCCGGCACCGGCAAAACCGTGCGTTACTTCGATGCCTTCGATGCCAATGATAAACTCAGCGGTTATATCTTCAGCTCCGAGACCCTTGCCCCTAATATTCGCGGCTTCGGCGGGAAGATAAATCTCGCCATTTACACTGACCCGGCCGGCGTGCTGCTTGATTTTCACATCATCCGCTCCAACGAGACCCCCGCCTACCTCGATATGCTCACCAATGCGCAGCATCCCTTACGGGACTGGTTCGATTCTCTAAAGGGCAGGTCTCTATTCTCTGCCGAATCGTTCGCGGATGTCGATGCCGTAACCGGGGCAACCATCAGCTCCGAAGCAATTGTTAAGGCACTTTCCCGGTCAGGCGATGCCTTTGCATCAGGAATTTTGGGACTGGCCGTCGAAAAAACGGCTGGTCCGGCACATCGTTTTGTCAGCCGGCTGCCCGATGCCCAGGGGGCCTATCTTATCGGCGTTTTGATTCTCACGTTCATCGTTATTTATCGCGGCGGCTTCTGGTCGCGCCTGTTCATTCTTGCTTCGGATGTCATTGTCGGCGGCGTTGTTCTAAACGCCCAGTTCTCAACCGAGCAGGTGACGTCGCTGCTGTCAGGAGCCATCCCTTCTGCCTTGCCTACCGGCGTTTTTATTCTGACGGTTGGCGTGCCGCTACTGGCGGTTCTGTTCGGCAATATCTATTGCGGCTACTTATGCCCATTCGGCGCCCTTCAGGAATTTTTCGGGTATCTGCTGCCCGCCCGATTCAAGCCCTCCATTACAATTGTGCAAATGCGAAAGGCGAGGTTCGTCAAGTTCGTCATCCTGTTTATTGTCGTCGTCGCGTTCTTTTTGTCCCGCAGTCACGATGCACTTTCAGCCGACGTGCTGATTAGATTTTTTAGTCCGAAGTCATTGTTTGACGAGCCCAATAGGCTTGTGCTGTTTGTTGTAGTCGTTGCTCTTTTCGGGTCGATTTTTTATTCTCGATTCTGGTGCCGTTATCTGTGTCCTGCGGGTGCATTTTTGTCTTTGTTCAACAAGGTCGCCCTTTTTGCCCGCTATATGCCCTCCAAGCATTTCGCTCACTGCGAATATGGCATTACTTTCAACGATAAGTTAGACTGCATATACTGCGACAAATGCCGTTATGAGCGCAAGCCGGCACCGCAAGTTGTTGCCGGGCCTTTCGTCGGTTTTGGCGTGCGCAATTTCCCCGTTGCAGTTCTTGTCGCCGCAGTTATTATTTCTTTGGTGTCTGTAAAAAGCTCCCTTCGCGAGCTGCCCACTCCCGTCTCAGCGGCAGCAACAGCTACCTCAGCGGGACAACCCAGAAACGTTGATATGCAGAAAATCAGAACGCTTATTCGTGAGAATAAACTCTCAGACCACGAGGCCGAGTACTACAAGAAAGTGGAGTGAAATTTAACTCCGCTACCTTCGCAGGTAGCTTATCAGCCAGAGCAGCAGCGTCAGGACAAGCGAGATAATCAGGCAGCTTGTAATCGGCAAAAAGAGTCGCCAGTTTTTCGAGCCGAACTGCAAATCGCCGGGCAGCTTGAACAGGCCAAGCTGTCCCAGCAGTATTAGCACCGCTCCAATCAGAACGATTGTAATGCCGATGAGAATCAGTAATTTTCCGAATTGTGACGGCCCGAAATCCATCTTTTTTATACGTTGCGGCCGTTTCTAAAATTCAGTCTCTCGTTTGTCAATCGGGCTTTCTCTAAAAACCACATTTTTACAAGCGCCGCTATTTTAAGAATGAGTAAAATACTCTAAATGATTCGTAAGTAAACCGCAAATCTTTCCATCGCCGGCTTTCTTCCGAAAAGATACAGGATATACAATACAGGATGTAAATTGCGGCAATCGTTATGCAAAAAACATTGCGGTGGAGGGAATTTTCTGAGGTCTTAATTCAAGGTCAAGCCGGTGTTTTTATTGGACATTGCGGGGCGGGTTGAGCCGGCTGTCCCACATATTGTGGGCAGGGTGGAAGAGTTGCTGTATATCGGGGTTTGAGTTATGGGTCGTTGGGGGTAGTGAGCCGGGAGGGCTTAAAGAAAAAACGCGCGCCGTGTCGATACTGCGAGAGGTAACAAAGGGCTTATGTGTGTATTGAAGGATTCGCAGATATGAGCAAAAGAGAACTGATTGACTGCATCTGTGAGATAAACAAGACGGCCAAGCCGGAGTTTCTTGCCAGGTTCTCCGAGGAAGAGCTGAAAGATTACCTTGAGCATCTGATGGAGCTGGACCTCGAAGAGATTCTCGTTTGCGCGTAAGGGCTCGTAGCGGGGCGGAGATTAGCCGGGGCGGGGACAATCCTCAACACGAACTTTAAGGAGGGGGGAGTATACTTCCCAGGCGTCACTTCACGAGAAAGGCCTCGCTCTGCTCGAACTTGGCGCCGGCAGCACCTGCCGGCCGGACCGAGGTTATAATTGTGGCGGGCTTTACCTGATAAATAATATACAGCTCAGATATGCTCTGTGCCTTCTCGGTCAGCCACATAGTATCAGGGAAAGGTTTGGCGACCGCACCGTTTTTATCAAACTTTATATTGCCGTACTGGGAGCAGTAGTCGAATTCGAATGTTGTTATGTTATTGACTTTGCCGGCGGCGAGCAGGCCGCAGGGCCGATGCACTGCTGAGGTACTGTCTATGAGCACAGGCAGTTGGTCGCCGACTATGGCAGAGCCGGCTGCGGGATTGTTGCACTTGAGTGAAAGTAATTTATAACCGGCGGCGGGCTTAAGCATACGCGGCAGATTGTTTTCTCCAGAGGGTTGAGCGGTTTGGCCCGCGGGGAGCCGCATCTCGGCTCGAACGCAAATGATTTGTCCTTGTTCGAATCGTGCGGGCATCAAGCTTTGTTGTGTCTGCAGCGTCGTCCATTCATTCTGGTCGGCCACGGCGGACGTGGCTGTCTGGAGGAACTTATCGGCAGCGGAAAGCTCAAGGCCGTAAACCTTAGCTGAAGTAACAGGGGTAACCCTGGCAGAGGAGGTTGCATAATCAGCGGCCCTGATGAGCGGCTCAGGTGCGGGCGCCTCATCGGCTGAAACCATAGGGGGGACTTTGGCAATTATGTTTGCTTTGAAACCGACGACCACCGGCTCATATCCTGTGGGAACGTAAAAGGCAAAGTCAATCCATCTGACGCCCTGTTTAAAATCGTCTGGGCCGAGAGTTATCTGGTCGGCGAGACCTGTCAGCCGAACTCGCCCGGGGCTTTGGAGATAACCGATGGGGTAGATACTCACGGCGGAACCCTGCAAAGCTTGTTCATCGGATTTTTCCTTGCATATGAGTCGCAACTGACCCGTGTTGAAGGATTTTATCCTGGATGTTATTCCGATTCGGGCCATAATCAACTCATAACCAGTTTTGGAAGACAATACAGAGCCCTTGTTGTCTTTAAGGCCTTCGAGAGCGGGCCAGGCGGCGGCCTTGTCGGGCAGTTTTATGGTGCCCGAATCAGCGAAAATGGTTACGTCTTTGTCGAGCTGGAGGCGGTTGAGGTAGAGCTGGTCGAGAAAGCCGGCGTGAAGGACGGCAAAGCTGTTGCGGCCGCTTAAGCTGCCGCTGCTGATGATGCTAAACCATCGTGTTATAAATCCGTCCGGATTGAGAAATGGTTTCTTTGGATTTTCCGGGTTGGGTCTGGATGACTCGAATCGCTGATACGGCGAGTCGGCTGACAAGGGAGCCATCGCCCCCGCGGTGAGCAGCACGCCCGAAATAACAAAGCCAAGTAAAAGGCCAAAAACAATTCTCCCTGCGCGTTCGGCGTTAACACCAAGGTCAATGGTGCGGGGAACGAGAGTTATGACGAGTGTTTGCAGGATTGCGAAGGCGATAATAAACAGCACAATGAAGCACAGTGGCTGCGCCCAGTTGGTCAGTGTATCCTGGCTTATAAGCAGGCCGGCAGCAGGTTCGAACCAGGCGAACGTGATGATACTCGCAGATACCGCCGCCATAAAGGAGGCAAACGCCCTGAGCATAGTTCCTTTAAGATACAGCAGCGCGATACAGCCGGCGATTATTATCAATATCGCAATACTTGCCATTACAGCCCTCGTTTTCCTTTCAAACATTTTTGCCGGACTTAATAGTCCGACAGTATATTACTGCTCCGTGTTTTGTTTCGGCTCTTTGGATTTGGAAAGAACCCTGACCATCTCGTTTATTGAGGTAACACCGGCAATAACCTTCATGAGCGCCTGTTCCTGCAGGTAGAGCATTTTGGCCTGTCTGAACAGTGTTTGTATGTCGGCGAAAGATTTTGACTGTTTGATTTGGTCTCTTAGGTGTGCGTCGAGGAAAATCGTTTCGAAAATGGACATCCGACCGAAGTAACCGGTCTCCTGACAGTTATCACATGGTGACGGTCTGCCTCGTTTGTTATAGACGACTTTGCCGGTTCGATAGAAGACCCTGGCTTTCGACGCCGGGATACTAAACTTGTGTAGCATCTCTTTGTTCGGCTCATAGGCCTGCTTACACTGGTCGCAGAGCTTTCGAAGCAGCCGCTGATTACTTATTCCGATAAGGGACTGAACCGCCTTGTTTCTGTCGCCGACGAGCTTTGTCCACTTGGCGAGTGCTTTGAGGACGTTTTCCTCTTCAAGCACAAGGTATACGAGCTTTCCGTTGATTGCGGCCTGGGAGGCGACCTGGGCGGTTTCGGCATCATGGCAGTCGGCTACACCTATTATGTCGGGGTCCATTCGGACGACCGACTGGAGCTTCTTGGCATAGGTGGTTACGCCGCTGTCACTTAAGGAAAAGACATTCTGGGTTATGTTGGGAAGTTTGCCTGAATGTTGTCTTTCGACGGTTGTGATGCTGTTGAGGAAGGCGTCGTGGTTTCTAAGCAGGGTGTAGAACGTGGTGGTTACGCCGCTGTTTTTTGGGCCTGATATGATAAAGACACCACTTTTTGTGCCTTGCAGAACATTGAATTGTTCGAGTTGTTCGTCGGTAAGCCCAAGGTCGCTCAAGCTGGTGATGTTTTGCTGGCCGAGCATCTTGACTCTAAGCTGCTCGCCGGCGGTTGAGCCGGCGGTTGTGACCTCCCAGTCGACGCGACGGTCTTTTTGAAAGACCGTGAATCTGCCTTTTTGCGGCTTTCTTTTTTCCTGAACGTCGAGATTCGAGAGGTTTTTGACAAAGTGCAGAAGATAATCCATCTGGTCTTTGGGAATGGACGGCTGTTTTATGGCTGCGCCGTCGACATAATAGATAACGTGATAGTTTTGCAGGGCCGGCGTGCAGATAATGTCGTATGCCCTGCGCCAGATGGCGTCTTTGAAAAGGTTGTAGGCCGCCTTGTACCCGAAGAAATCCGAAGTTTTCGGCTCGGGGACCGGCACCTCGTTGTTGTTGGCGGTGATGAAGATAAAGCTTTTGAGGGCTTCTGCCTTTTTGGCCTCGTTGCTGAATAATCCCTTGATGTGTTCGTAAGTAAGGACTCGCTGGAATTCGGGGACGAGGGCATTGCGGTGCATTATGTAACTGACGGAGGCAGCGCCGGCGGCGATTAGATAAAAGGCCAGGCCAATGACAAAAACCGGCATCAGCAGCCAGATGAGTCCTCCAGCGCCCCAGCCGCCGAAAACAACCATTGTCCAGAAGGTGTGTTTCGTCCCTACGGCTTCACCGTCTTTGTAGACCCAACTGATTACAGGCAGCCAGCCGAAGAACAACAGCACAAAGACGGCGAGCTTAATCGGTGATATGTATCCTCCGTATTGAACGGCAGCCAGTAATTCGGGCATAATATACTCCGTCACGGTCTCGGGTGTGGCCTCACAGTATGCCTCCTTTTTCGGTTCGAATGCCCTTCAGGGCCATTTTCAGCTCTTCGGGGTTGGGCGCATACTTATACGCCTCTTTCGGCTCGACGCTTCCATCCATTATAAGTGCGACGAGACTGTCGGCAATATCCTGCATACCTTCTTCGGCACAACTGCGGATGAGATTCGGTATTTCCATTTCACGTTCTTCGCTTATAAGTTTTCGCATTTCGGGGTTGGCGAGGAGTATTTCGGTCGCGGGTATGCGGTCGACGCCCGGCTTGATGCTGGGCAGCAGTATCTGGCTTATGATGGCCCGCAAGGTAATACTGAGTGTTTGCCTGGCAAGGTCGCGTTCAACCTGTGGAAACAGGTCAACGAGCCGCTGTACGGCCTGTGCCGCGTTCGAGGCGTGAATTGTGCCGAATACGAGATGCCCGGTTTCACTGGCTCGCATCCCAGCACTGACGGTTCTAGCGTCTCGAAGCTCTCCGATGAAAACGACGTCCGGGTCCTCCCGCATCAGGTAGGTCAGTGCCTCTTCATAATCGAGAACATCGATGCCGACTTCGCGCTGGGAGACTATGGCCTTTTTGTCTTTGATAAGATATTCGATGGGGTCTTCGATGGTAACAATATGGCAGGAGCGTGTCTGGTTTACGTAATCAATCATTGAGACGGCTGTAGTTGTCTTGCCGCAGCCGGTCGGGCCGACGACGAGAACAAGCCCCTGATTGCCGCCGGCGATTTTTTTCAGCGTGGCGGGCAGATTAAGCTGCTCGATTGTTGGTATCTCGGTATTGACTCGCCTCGCTACAAGACTTACGAGACCTCGCTGACGAAAAAGGTTGACGCGGAAGCGCTCCTCTTCGGTTACGCTGTAAGAGAAGTCGAGCGTGCCGTGCTTCAGAAACGTCTGCTTCTGTACCTCAGAAAGCATCTCAAAACAAAGCTGCTCAACGCGTTTTTCGGAGAGGTTTTCACCGGTAGTGTTTTTGAGTTCGCCCTGAATTCGCAGTTTTGGTGGCTGGCCGACCTTGAGGTGCAGGTCGCTTGCTTTGGTCTTTATGGCCGCGCGGAGAAACTTGTTTACTTCCGGCTCTTTGCCGTGCGATGTTTCCTGTCCAGTATCTTGTTCGGTATTTACCACAATAAAAGCCCCGAAGTTCCAGGCACTGTCGTTGCGTCCAGAGTGCTTTTTGCTCTGCGCGGGCACGAAGTCCCGACGCATATAAACCATTTATTATAGAGTATTGAGGCCTGTCTGTCAACTTCGGCTGCTGTTAATGTTTTTATAGGGATTGGGCTTCGGCGGACTGCGATTTGCTTTACAATAACGGGGCTGATTTGTATTATGGGCGCCGGTTGCCGATGTAGCTCAATGGTAGAGCACGGCTTTCGTAAAGCCGGGGTTGTGGGTTCGAGTCCCACCATCGGCTGTTTATTTTTGTCTACGGTTTTATCGGAGTCGGATATGAGCAATGCGGTCAAGGCAGTGGGGATTTTTAAGGAGGGTTTTTCGTGTTCGCAGGCGATTCTGGCGACATACTGTGAACAGTTCGGCTTGGATACAAAACAAGCGTATAAAATCAGCAGTGGCTTCGGTGGCGGGATGCACCTCGACCGGACCTGTGGAGCGGTAACGGGTGCTATTATGGTTATCGGCTTGAAATACGGCAGGACCAGAGCCGGCGATATGAAGTCAAAGGCGAAGACATACGAAATCTCCGCCAAATTTGCGGATAAGTTCAAAGAACGACACGGCTCGATAGGCTGTAAAGAGCTTATGGGCTGTGATATCACTACGCCGGAAGGCATGAAAAAAGCAACCGATGAGGGACTTTTCGGAACGGTTTGCGTGGACCTTGTTAAAAGCGCTGCGGAAATTTTAGATGAGTTACTGGTTTGACCGGTTATGGCCGATTCGCTTGATGACAAACTCGAATCTTTAAAAAGGATTTTGAAAGAACTGGGTAGTGTTGTTGTTGCCTACTCAGGTGGAGTGGACAGCACGTTTCTGCTAAAAGCGGCCGTTGATACCCTCAGTGTAGAAAACGTCCTTGCGTGTATAAGCGCAGGCGTGGTCGAGCCGAAGCACGTTCTGAAAAGGGCGAGAAAAATCGCCAGGGATTTAGGCGTTCGGCTGCAAATAATAGACGTTGGTGAACTTAAGGACCCGAACTTCGTGGCCAACAAGGCAGACAGATGCTTTCACTGCAAAAGTCATTTGTGTAAGGAGCTTTTGGAAGTGGCAAAGGAGGCCGGCCTCAAGCACGTCGTGTTCGGGACAAACTGCGACGACCTTGATGACTATCGGCCGGGGAATCGGGCGATGAAGGTTTTCGGCGTTCGCTCGCCATTAGCCGAGGCGGAATTGACAAAAAATGATATACGCGAGTTAAGCAGACGGCTTGGTCTTGAGACAGCCGACGTCCCCGCGTCGCCTTGTCTGGCATCCCGGCTTGCCTATGGGCTTGAGATTAGCGAGCAGCGCCTCGAACAAATCGAAAAAGCCGAAGATTTCCTGAGAGAGTTAGGCCTTGTTGAGTTTCGCGTCCGCCATCACGACACGATTGCTCGAATCGAGGTACACCCGGAAGATTTCAAAAAGCTAACGAGCGAACCGAATCGCGGCAAGGTTATCAAAAAGCTCAAAGCGCTCGGCTTCAAATATGTCACTATTGATTTACAGGGCTTCCGCTCCGGTTCGATGAATGAGACTTTGAACTCTGAGCAAAAGGAGCAGGCACAGAGCTAAGGGTAGGGGGCAATTAGTTGGTCAATCCGGCTATAGCGGCGCCGATGAGTGTGGCGTTTTCAACGCTGATAATTTCGTAGTGTATTCCCCTTTTATTTTCGAGGTATTGCTTGAGGTAAAACTCGACGCGGGATTTGAGTGTTTTCATTTTGTAAAAAGTCGTGCCTTCGGCGACGATACATATCGGCTTTGTGGGGTCGGTGCCCTGGCCGGATTTGATTGCCATTGAGGAGAGGTTAATGGCGGTCAATTTCGCGGCCCGCTCGATGAGCCGGTCGGCTATATAATATAATGTAAGGACATCTTCATTTTTACCATCATTGCAGGCGTTCGCGAGGGGGTTGTTGCCATAAGGATAGAGCAGAAAGTCGTTGGTATCCTTTGTTTCGAGAGAAGACATTTCCCAAATTGTGCCGGCGACGGGCGTCGAGAACAGATTTTCAACGCAGGCCTTTTGAATGGTTCGCAGGCAGATGGGGCCGAGATAGGCGCCGGAAATCATCTTCTCTAATTTGTGGTCGCCGGGATTGGTTGTGGATTTATCGAAGTCGATATCGATTTTGCCTTGTTTTAGCCGGCCGAAGCCGCCTGATTCGGAATTGATAATCTGACTTCTCGAGGGGTCGAGGTCTTTGAACTTTTTTATGTTACTGTTTTTTTCGACGTAGCAGCAGTTGGTGCCGGTTCCGAGGATGAAGCCGATATAGCTGCTGAAGGTTCTGTTCTGGTAGCCGAGGCCTGCGAGCAGTGTGGCGACGGTGTCGTTTAGCAGGACGATGTTTTTATTGCCGCCGAGGCCCATCGAGGCGAGGGCGAGATTTAGGTTCTCGCCGATTAGCTGGCCCTCGACCTGGCCGGCCTTGACCTCTTTTGAGAAGCGGATGAGTCGGCCGTCTTTGTTGGGCAGAATCTCGACGGGATAGGAGAAGCAAAAGCCGATGTTGTCGCTGGCTCGCGATACGTCCCTCAAGTAGCCGGCCATAATCTTGAAAAACTCGTCTTTGGTTGCCTCTTTCTGGACTCCCGGCATTCGAAATAGGCGAAGGTTCTCTATGACCGGTTTCTTCTGGTTATCGAAGTGGATGGTAGCGACCCTGAAGTTCGTACCGCCGGCGTCCGCAACGATTACCGGTTTGTTTGCCGGGACGTCGGCAGCGACATCGATATAAGTAGGTATCATTTCGAGCGTACTTTTTCGTCCGGCAAGACCACGTTGCATATCTTCGAGAAAGGCGCTGACATTTGCATCGATATCGATACCGAGCGGGTCCATCTGATATTGCTTGAGAAAGCGGATGGCTTTTTGCCTTATCTTCTTCACTTCCGCGTCTCCTTTTTCAGGCAATTTCAGTCGGTGTAGCCGGCGGGGTGGGCGCTATGCCATTTCCAGGCGGATTCAACGATTCTTTCGATGGTTTTCCACTGCGGCTGCCAGCCAAGCTTATCTTTGGCCTTTGTCGAATCGCACACGAGCACGGGCGCATCGCCCGGCCTGCGAGGCGCTTCGATGACTGCGAAGTCTTTTCCCGAGACTCTTCTGATGGTATCAATTACTTCGCGGACGGAGTAGCCGGTGCCGTTGCCGAGGTTGTAAATCAGCTCCGTGTGATTATCGAGCTTATCGAGGGCAAGCAGGTGCGCCCGGCAAAGGTCCTCGATATGAATGTAGTCACGGATGCAGGTTCCGTCGGGGGTGTCGTAATCGGTTCCGTATATCTTTATTGCGTCGGTTTTGCCCAGAGCGGCAGAAATGGCCAATGGGATAAGGTGTGATTCAGGCCGATGGTCCTCGCCCAGGGCGCCGTTATTGCCTGCACCGCAGGCGTTGAAGTAGCGAAGCGAGACGTATCGCAGTTTGCCGGCGACGCTTTGATGATGACACATTTTTTCGACTGTCAGCTTGGTCTCGCCGTACGGGTTGATTGGCTTTGTGGGATTTTGTTCGTTGATGGGTATCTTGTCGGGTGTGCCGTAAACGGCGGCTGTGCTGCTGAAGGCGAACCTGTCGACTCCCGCTGCCTCCGTTGCGCTTAACAGGACCTGTGTGTTGGAAACATTGTTTTGGTAATACTTGAGGGGGAGCCGAACGGATTCGCCGGCCTCGATAAATGCGGCGAAGTGCATAACGATTTCAATCTTGTGCTGCCTGAGCGTCGTAACGAGCAGGTCGTAGTCGGCCAAATCTCCCTCAACAAATTCACAATCAGTGAGGGCGGCCCTGTGGCCTTTGCTGAGATTGTCGTAGACGACCGGTTTATGGCCTTCGGCTGCCAACATCGCAACCATATTGCTGCCGATGTATCCGGCTCCGCCGGCAACGAGTATCCTCATTTGTCCTGTTACCTCTTTATAGCGGTAAGTTGCTTATCGATGCGTTTTAGAATCTCGGTTTCGAGCTGATTATCCCTGCCGAGGTCAATCCAGGTCATATTTTCCTTAAGCTGGACGTTGGAAACGAGATTCCGCAGTGACCTTTCGCGTGGTGACATTATGCTCTGATTATATGGGGAAGTAGTTTGGCTGTCGGGCAAACTCATCCTTTGTGTTGTTGCCCTGCAATCGATACAGATTTTTTCGACTTGTTGGGTAAAGTTCAGCTCGACGGTTCTGCGAATGCTGTGCAGGTCGGCTTCGGTGGCGTTGAACGCCCCGACGCTGTCGGCCCGCCAGAATTCAAATGTCTGTGCGCCGGGGAGGGGATGGGTTTTAACGTAGCCGGCTTCAGCATCGAGCTTGTCGATTGAAAAGTGCATCTTCGCCAGAATCCCTTCGGCCGCTTTCACCGCCTCGGCCTTGGTAGAAGACGGCACACAAAGCTTGTCGGTCGTCTGTATGTATTTATTCTCGGCACAGCCGGAAAGGCAGAAAAGTACAGCATAAATGAGCGATATATATGGCTTTGATTTGTTTGTCATCCTTGACTAATCCTTAAGTATAGATACCGGCAGGTGATTATATGCTGAGTGAAGGCCAGACTCAAGAAGCATTTTCGGTTGGCGACAACAGCCGTCAAAACAGAGGGGCCAGCCCAATCCGTTGAGCCAGCCCGCTGAACGTCTAATGAACAACTACAATTCGTACATTAGCAGAGGTTCTATCATGTTTTGTTTGCAGAGCGATTATCGCATAGTTCTCGACCTGCGGAACCAGCCGACAAGAACGGTTCCGATACCAGCTAACAGCAGTGCGCCCGGCGCGGGGATGACCTGTGCCGCTGTTGATACTTTAACGTTATCCAGAAAAACCGTAGTTGTGATCTCGTCGTCTTCTCCAAGGAAATCGAATGTTAGTAATACGTCAATATCCCCGGCAGTGGTCAATCCCGAGACGTCCAGAGTAACCGAACGAATCTGACCGCCCGTGACTGTTGCCGCTGTTGCCGTATCCTCGGTACCCCTGCTGTCAAGGTAGTAAAAGTATGTTTGTCCTGAAATATTAATTGGAGGGTCAAAAGGGGCGTATGGATCGAACAATGATGCGGTGAATATTTCAGTAGAGGGTTCTCCTCCAAACGACATCATATTAACGTCAAATGAAAGTTCCATGGCACCCATTGGCAGCATAAATTCCTGACTCAAGCGACTTATCACGGCACTTTCTTCAAACGCAGCGAAACCGCCACCATCCAGGACGGTTCCGCTTTCCACCGTCCAGCCAGCCAGACCCGGGGAATTGAAGTCTCCGTTTATAAGGGTTGGCGCTGCTGATGCTGCCTGCACTGCAAACAAGGCAGCGGCCACGAGCACGACAGCAAGTTTTTTGTTATCACTGTTTGGCATTCTCCTAACCTCCAAAAAAATGTGTGAATACAGTTCGGTCAGAAGGCTTCAGCCCCTGACGTCTGTTGAGCACCGAAAGGTGCAGAGTTTGTGAATTGAAAAGCGAGAAGAAATGGAATGGGGTGTAGCGATACTGATATCCACAGATAGGGCGTGCGCAGTGTAAATTTATACACATTTTCTCCCGCTCCAAACGGTAGTTCAGATTATTTGCGTGAGGGGCTTTAGCGTCCCTACTGTGGCCGCCTCCCGAATTTCGAAGAGGGAAATGTATAGCGAGGTGGCGCCCGATGTCAAATTAAAAAGGCATTTTTAACTGCGTTCGAGAAGATTATGCCCGGGAGGTTTGGCCTTTATGGCAGAGAAGTGTTTTCGTTGATTGAGAGTAGGCACGCCGGTTAAAGGGTTTCTTGTTTGTGGGCCGATAAGATGATTAGCAGTTAGAATAGGGAATCTCTATGCCTTCGACGCAGACCCAGACAATCGCGGACAAACTGACGGAGCTGCCGTTGGGCCGGCTGGTCAGGGAGTTTCTAAACTACCTTACGGTCGAAGGAGGATTGTCTGACAATACGATTCAGGCATACGGGCGGGACCTGCTGGATTTTCTGAGATATTGCTCGGCGCACAAAGTCAGGCAACTGAGTCAGATTAGCCCGGCGATTGTTCAGAACTATATGGAGGTGCTGTCAAGGGGTAATAAAGGAGAGGCGTCGATAAAGAGGGGGCTGGTTGCGATTAGGATGCTGCTGCGGTTCGGCAAGCTAAACGGTATAATTGAGGATGATTTCACCGGGATTCTCGAAGGGCCGAAGCTGTGGCAGAGGCTGCCGATTGTGTGCAGCAAAAAGCAGGTGGTGGATTTGCTTGAAGCGCCGTCGCCTAAGGAGCGGTTTTACTTTCGGGATAAGGCGATGCTTGAGCTGCTGTATGCGACGGGGGTGAGGGCGAGTGAATTGGCGGGCTTGAAGGTGTTGGATTTGAATCTGGATGTTGGGTATTTACGGTGCAGGGGCAAGGGCGGCAGGGAGCGGGTGATTCCGCTGGCTAAGGTGGCGGCAACGGCTACACTGGAATATCTGCGGGAATTGCGGCCGAAGCTGGAAAAGGGGCAAAGCGGAGATTTTCTACTGCTTAGCCGAACCGGCCGGCCTATGAGCCGTATTGAAATCTGGCGACTTATCAAGAGATACGCAATTCGTGCAGGGATGCCTAAGAATCTGACGGTACACACGTTGCGACATTGTTTTGCTACGCACCTTCTGGCCGGCGGGGCGGACCTGCGAAGCGTGCAGGAAATGCTCGGCCACGTCGATATATCGACTACGCAGATTTACACCCACGTCGACCAGGAAAGATTGCGGGCGATTCACAAGAAGTACCATCCGAGGCCTTAGAGCTTGTACAGGAGACAGAAATGGCAATAGGGTTTTGCAGGCAGCCGGGAGCGACAATGCAAGGCAGGGTATTATTGATTAAGGTCAGTTTATTGTTTGCAGCGGTTCTGCTGGCATCGGCGGGATGCCAGCCCGAAGCAGGTCGGGCGGACCGACAGCCGGCGTGGGCGGCAGAGGCGACCTCACGGGCGGCGGCTGAGACACAACTGAAAATCAATCAGGAGGCGCTTTTGAGGGGGGCTACGGCGGATATTCGGCTTGATGCCGCGACGGTGCTTTTGTTCAGCGATAATCCCTTAGCACGGCAGATTCTTATAGACACGCTAAACCAGACAGACAACAGGACGGCGAGGATTGCAGTCTGCAGGGCGCTGGTTGTCAGCAGAGAGACCAGACGGACAATCAAAGATGAAGAAGACTTCATTGAGCCATTGGCGGAGGTTTTGAAGACCGAGGATGCAGGCACGGCGAGATACGCGGCGGAGGCGGCACTGCTTTTCGATTACGATGAGATAGCGAAGGTTCTCGAGACGATGGCCAAAGACGCCTCGCTGCCGATTCAGGCCAGGTTGAATGCGATATACGCGATGAAGGTGCAGCTCGATATAAAGGCCATAACGCGGCTGGTGGAACTGACAGGGGAAAAAGATGCGCAGATTGCATCTGCTGCCCGCGAGGCGCTTCGCTCGATAGGAGTGCCGGTTGGGGCGGACGCCCAAAGCAGGCAGCGAGTGCTGGCTGAGCTACGAACAAGAGGTATGGAGACGTTTCAGCGGGACTGGATGGTACAGCAGGAGGCGAGGATAAGCGAACTGGAGCGCCAGCGTGACCTGTGGCGGAAGCTGTATCTTGGTGCTCTTGACAGGATATACGCCGGGCTTGGTGATGACGAACAGCGAGGGAAACTGCTGACTGAGCTTTTGGGCAACTCTGAGGTGCCGGTTCGTCTTTGGGCCCTGGGCAAGGTATCGCAGTGGCGGATAGGGACACAAGCAAAATTGCCTGCAGAGCTTGGTCCTGTTTTGCTTAAGCTTATTTCAGATTCCAACAGGGACGTTCGTCTTGCGACGGCCAAGCTGCTTTCATTGACGGGCGAATTGGGTTCGGCAGAGCGTCTGGCGGAGCAATTCGCTATGGAGCAGGACGAGGAGGTCAAGCTGGAGCTGTTTGTTGCGCTCGGTGCAGCGTGTCATTACGCTCTTATCCCAACGTCAGGGATGCAGCTTTCGCCGGAATTGCGCAAACGAACGCTCGAATGGGCGGCGAGATACGTTCGTGAAGGTGATGCGGCTAAGGCGCAGCGAGGCGCTGAGGTCGTACGAAAACTGTTGGAGCCGGGTGGGCTGGCCAGTGAGGAGGCGGGGCGGTATTTGGATGTGCTGGCCGAACGGTTTAAGCAGGAGCAGCAGAACGACGATGGGACCCTGAAGGGGGAGCTGGTCGGGACGATGGCGAGGTTATGTGCTCAAAGTGCCTACAAGACAGAATCGGCGGCAAGATTCGCGCCCGTGTTTGAAAAGGCATTAAACGATGAGATGGACCTTGTCAGGGAAGGGGCGGTCGATGGCCTTATCAGTATAGATAAGCCCAGGGCATTGCGACTTCTTGCAGCAGGATTCATAAACGACTCCAGCCAGATAGTAAGAGGCAGAGTTATCGAGCTTGCGGGCGACGTTGGCGGCACGGATGACTTGCGCTGGCTGTGGGAGAAGGTCGGGTCGAATTCGGAAAGTAAGCCGGCTTGGCAGGCGATGCTGAAGATATTCAATAGCTGTGACGTAAATGCAGTGGGGGGGTGGCTTGAAAAACTTGGTCCTGAAGCTGCGAGAGAGAAGCTGACAGAGGAGCAATGGGTATCATTTTTGGAGCTGGCGGAGCGGAGGGCGGTTACGGAAGAGCGTTCCGAAATGGTAAGAACGGTTCGAGAGAAACTTGCAAGACTTTACATAGGTTCGGGGCAGTTTGAACGTGCCGCTGAATATTTAGGCAAATTGCACCAGACGGCCCAGGCGCCGGAACAAAAAAATGCAGTTCTGGGGCAACTTGTTGAGGTTTACCTGCGGTGGCCAAAGCTGGATTCGGCTGTTCGACTCGTAGGTAACTGCCTGTTGGAAAGAGACTTAGGAGCGAATAGTGCGGTTGTCCGCTCGATAGATGCCTTCTTTGATAAGCCATCAGGCGGTGTGGAACCGATACAGGTATTGAAGGCGTTTCGTGAAATCAAGCCCGCCGAGCAGAGGCCCTTGTGGCAACAGCAATTGGCTCGCTGGAACAAGCTTTTAGGGGCGGTAGAACAGACTGAAAAGCCGATGACTGGTGGCGAGTGGAAGGACTGAGCAGGGAGCCGGGGGAAGAGGACTGAAAATATTTTTACTTTTTTTCAAATTTTGTTTTTGCGAGCCGGCTGGCATTTCTGTAAACTACTTTACTCACATTAAGTTATTTTTGACTGACTGGCCGTGGGTGTAAGCTTATTTTTGCGTGATTAAAGCAGCAATGGTTTTTTGCCTATAGGCCAAGCGTGGGGACTATTTTTAGGTCCCGCCTTTGTATTTGCGCGGCAAAAGGAGTGTTTTTTTAGGTTGCTGCTGTAGCTCAGCAGGTAGAGCGCGTCCTTGGTAAGGACGAGGTCATGGGTTCAAATCCCATCAGCAGCTAAGTGCAGATATTTCAGGCCGAGGCGGTATTAGGATGACAATGGCTTTGGCTGGGAGCTTTTTATATTAGGATGTTCGTGTTTAAGCATCGTTGCACCAAGAACCAGGATTAAGGGAATGATAGTGCAAATTGGAGGTTTATATAGCCATGGCTAAGGCGGTATTCGAGCGAACGAAACCCCACGTCAACGTCGGGACGATTGGACACGTTGACCACGGCAAGACCACGCTGACCAGTGCGATGACTAAAGTAATGGAGATGAAAGGTCTGTGTAAATTCAAAAGCTATGATGACATAGCGAAGGCCTCAGAGTCGCAGGGCCGGCGCGACCCGACAAAGATTCTGACGATTGCGACGGCACACGTGGAATACATAACAGAGAACCGGCATTACGCACACGTTGACTGTCCGGGCCATGCCGACTACGTGAAGAATATGATAACGGGTGCCGCACAGATGGATGGTGCGATACTCGTCGTCAGCGCGTACGACGGGCCGATGCCGCAGACGCGTGAGCACATACTTCTTGCGAGACAGGTTAACGTTCCGAAGATAGTTGTGTTTTTGAACAAAGTTGACCTTGTGGACGACCCTGAGTTGCTTGATTTGGTTGAGCTGGAGGTCAGGGACCTTCTAAACAAATATGAATTTCCGGGTGATGATACGCCGGTGATTCGAGGTTCGGCGATACAGGCGCTATCCGCGACGTCGCTGGAGGATGCGGCGTGCCAGCCGATAGTCGAGCTGTTGAAGGCGATGGACGAGTATATCCCGATTCCGGAGCGTGAAGTTGACAAGCCGTTCCTTATGCCGGTGGAAGACGTGTTCAGCATAAAGGGCAGAGGGACGGTCGGTACAGGCAGGATTGAGCGAGGCAAAGTGAAGGTCGGCGAAGAGGTAGCTATCATCGGGCTTGCCAAGGAAACCCGTAAGACGATTGTTACCGGTGTTGAGATGTTCAATAAGACGCTGGATGAGGGGCAGGCGGGAGACAATATCGGCCTGCTGCTGCGAGGCGTGGAAAAGAAGGACTTAGAGCGGGGGCAGGTTATTGCGGCACCCGGGAGCATAACGCCTCATACGAAGTTCGTGGCGGAGGTTTACGTTCTGACGAAAGAAGAGGGCGGTCGCCATACGCCGTTTTTCGCCGGGTACAAACCGCAGTTCTATTTCAGAACGACCGACGTGACGGGTGCGGTCAAGGCGCTGCAGAGCCGTGAAGGCAAAAGCGCCGAGATGTGTATGCCCGGCGACAACATCGCGATGGAAGTTGAGATTATCTCGCCGATAGCGATGGAAGAAGGTCTTCGGTTTGCCATTCGAGAAGGCGGCCGGACGGTCGGTGCCGGTGTAGTGACCAAGATTCTCGAGTAGCAGATAAAAAGGCGTAACGGTGTTGGTGCTGCAGAGGGATTATCAGCAGGCACAGAAAGTGTTTTTTTTGAATAAGAAGTTTGTGTAACCGTATTGTGCGTCGGAGCCGGGTTTTATGGCGAAAAAGAGTAAAAGGGAGCAGGTTTGGCTTGAGTGCAAGGACTGCGGCCAGCGCAATTACCGCACGAGCGTAAGCGTGGCCGAAGGGACTCCCAAACTGGAGCTTAAAAGATTCTGCAGGTTTGAGCGCAAGCATACGGTTCACAAACTGCGTCGTAAATAGAGCGGGCTTATGCCGTGGAGCCGGGAAGATTTGGTGCTTCGCGGATAGAGACAATGGCGGCAAAGGGACGAATTACAGGCCAGTAGCTCAATTGGCAGAGCGTCGGTCTCCAAAACCGAAGGTTGGGGGTTCGATTCCCTTCTGGCCTGTTTTTTGGCCGGGCGGCTTGTTTGGGCAGTGAGCTGACGCAGGGTAACTAAAAGTCATGCTTCCCGGAAGATGGGCGGCAAATATATGGATATTTGGGTGCGTTATGGTTTTGGGTGTTTATAAGCGAGGACAGGGCAAGTATACGCGGATGGGAAGTGCCGGCCTCGGCGTATTGATAGTTGCTCTTGGATGCCTGCAGCTTTACGGAACACTGGAGGCGATAGGCCTCGGATTGTGGGTAGAGACGATGGTGCCGGCGGGTCTGTTTGTCGTCGGGGCAGGCATAATACTTTGGCTGGTGAACAAATCCAACGTCGCTGATTTTATGATAGCCGCCGAAGGCGAGATGAAGAAGGTTAGCTGGTCGACAAAGCAGGAAATCGCTGTGTCGACTTTTATTGTGATTATAGTAGTGGTAATCCTGGCGTTGCTGCTGGGAACTGCAGATATCAGTCTGCGTTTGTTTTTCACCTGGTTGTTGCGGTAGGTTGTCTTTGGCGACGCCTTGCGGCCTAGTTTAGTGGCGTATGCAGTAACCAGAGGCCTGATTGTCAGGGATTGGGGTATATTGATGCAGTGGTACGTGCTTAGGGTTGCTTCGAATAAAGAGATATACGTAAAAGACGTGCTTGAGCAGAAGGTCAGCGCGAGCGGTTTGACCGACGTCATCGGCAGAATTGAAGTTCCACTCGAGACGGTCAAAAAGGTTCGCGGCAGCAAGCAGACTGTTCACAAGCGCAAGCTGTATCCCGGCTACGTTTTTATGGAGATGGAAACCGACCAGAACGGGCGGGTGCCGGAAAAAGCGTGGTTTATAATAAAGGAGATTCCAGGCGTTGGGGATTTCGTGGGCACCGAAGGTGTTCCCACGCCTATGAAGGATACCGACGTGGCAAAAATGCTTCTGGAGGTTGAAAAGCCGGAGGAGGCGCCGAGCATCAAGGTGGACTTCCATAAGGGCGACCAGATTAAGATTCGGGAAGGTCCGTTCGAGAGCTTCGAGGGGACGGTGGATTCGATAGACCAGAACCGCGGTTTGGTGAAGGTTATCGTGGAGATATTCGGGCGAAGCACGCCTCTGGATATCGAGTATTGGCAGATTGAGAAGTCTTAGTCCGGGCGGTTCGGCGGTATTGTGTGGTAGTTCGGTTTGAAGGTGAACGATGGCGAAACAAAAAGTAGTAGGCGGTAAAGAGGTATTGGTTCAGATAAAACTGCAGGCGCAGGGCGGTCAGGCAACGCCAGCTCCTCCGATTGGCCCTGCGCTGGGCCAGCACGGCGTCAATATCGGGCAGTTTGTCTCGCAGTTTAATGAGCGCACCAAGGAACTCAACGGAACGATTGTGCCGGTAGTCATAAGCGTATACAAGGACAAGAGCTTCACTTTTGAGGTCAAAAGTCCACCTGCGGCCGTTCTACTCAAGCAGGTGGCGGGCATTGCCAAAGGCAGCGGAGTACCCAACAAGGAAAAAGTGGGCCAGGTTACCACTGAGCAGGTGCGTAAGATTGCGCAGGAAAAGTTCAAAGACCTCAATGCATACAGCATTGAGCAGGCGGAAAAGATTATCAGGGGCACCGCCCGGAGTATGGGTGTTGAGATTGTGGACTAAGCAACAAGCAAACGAAAAGCGATTCGAGACGTAAGATTATGACAGTCAGAGGCAAAAGATACCGTAAGGAACTTGAGCAAGTCGGCAAAGAGGCGATGAGCGTGGCGGATGCCGTCGCGAAGATAAAATCTTTCAATTCGACGAAGTTTGACCAGACGGTTGAGTGTGTTTTCTGGCTGGGTATAGACCCGAAGCAGTCCGACCAACTGGTGCGAGGGGCGATATCGCTGCCGCACGGTATAGGTAAACGGAGAAAGGTGATTGCATTTTGTGAGGAGACGGATGTTGCGTCGGCGAAGGAAGCTGGTGCCGTTGAAGCGGGCTGTGAGGAGCTGGTGAAAAAGATAGAGGGTGGCTGGTCGGATTTCGACGTGGCTGTCGCATCACAAAAGGTGATGGGCAAGGTCGGAAAGCTCGGTCGAATCCTCGGTCCTCAGGGAAAGATGCCGTCGCCGAAGAACGGGACGGTTACAAGCGATGTTGTCACTGCGGTCAAAGAGTTTTCGGCAGGAAAGGTGGAATTCAAAAACGACACCGGTGGAAATGTGCATGTTGTCGTCGGGAAAGTGAGCTTCGATGAGAAGAAGCTTATAGAGAATATCGACGCTATGGTAGCACATATTAACAGAATTAAACCGTCGGGCGCAAAAGGGACTTATATTAAGAAGATTTGTCTGATTGCAACAATGAGCCCGAGTGTAACCGTCGCAATATAAGAAGTTTGGCGAATTATCAGGCAGGGAAAAAATGAGCAAATATGTAAAGCAGTTACTGCAAAGCGAATTTGAGAAACGGATTACCAATGAGCACATCACAGATTTTCTCGTAATCAGCACACAGGGTGTGGACGGAGTCGAGAATAACGTGATGCGCGGCGAGCTCAAGAGCAAAGGCATCAAGCTGATGATTGTGAAAAATGCCTTAACAAAAAGGGCGATGGCGAATCTGGAGATGAATGCAGCGGTGGTGCTTTTCACGGGTCCCTGCGCGATTGCCTATGGAGGTGACAGTATAGTCGACGTTGCCAAGGAGCTTGCCGGCTGGGTGGGAAAGGTTCCGGCAATACATATCAAGGGCGCGTTTCTCGAAGGCGAGGCACTGGGTGACAGGGAAGCCGATGCACTTTCGAGGATGCCGAACCGGACGGAGCTTCAGGGTATGATTGTAACGTTAGCCAAGTCGCCGGCGGCGAGACTGGCGGGCGTGGTTGTTTCGCCCGCGTCGATAATAGCCGGCTGTATACAACAAATTGTGGACAAATGCGAGGGCGAGGACAAACAAGCCGCTTAAGGGGGCACTTATATAAAGAATATAAACGGCCTGTATGGCTGTCCCTGTTATGAGGGTTAAACGGGGTTGCGTAGCCCCGGCTACCATAGGGCGACTGGATATAGGAGTTAGAACGAAATGGCGGAAGAAGCAAAAGAGGCGAAAGCAGAGAAGCAAGTCAAAGAGGCCAAAGAAGAAAAACCAGCAAAAGAGACGAAGAGCTGGGGCGCCGAAATTAAGAAGCTTGGCGATGCAATAGTCAAACTGACGTTAATGCAGGCCAAGGAGCTTGGTGACTATCTCAAGGAAGAGTACGGAATCGAGCCGGCCGCGGGCGGAGCGGTTATGGTTGCCGGTCCTGCTGGCGCCGGTGCTGCTGAGGTGATACCGGAGAAGACGACGTTTGACGTTATTCTCAAGGTCATCGGCGACAAGAAGATTCAGGTTATCAAGGAAGTAAGAGCGTTAACGGGACTCGGTCTCAAAGAGGCGAAGGACCTGGTCGAGGGCGTTCCGAAACCGGTGAAGACCGGCGTGAGCAAGGACGAGGCGGAAGCTGCACAGAAGCAGCTTGAAAGCGCCGGAGCGACGGTGGAAGTTGCCTAATCGACGCCGATAGGAGTTTGGTTTGGGGCCGAATCAGGCAGTAAGTGGGAAACGCAATTGAGCCGTTTAATCGGGGTTGAAAGATGGCTGATGCAAAAGTTCGTAATTTCGGCAGGATGAAAGAGACGGTCGAGATTCCCGACCTGGTCGCCATACAGAGAAAGAGCTATGATGAGTTTTTGCAGAAAGACATTGCACCTACGAGGCGACGAAGTAAGGGGCTTGAAGAGCTGTTCCGAGAGACTTTCCCCATTGAAAGCTATGACAAAGGGATAGTCTTGGAGTATCTTTATTACGAGCTTGAGGAACCCAGATACAGCATAAAAGAGTGTCGGCAGCTTCGGCTTACATATGGGTATCCTCTCAAAATTACCTGTCGGCTGCGGAGTAAAGAAGGTCAGGACATAGCCGAGCAGGCGATATATCTCGGTGAGATACCAGTGATGATTGGCGGCGGTGAGTTCATCGTCAACGGTGCCGAGCGGGTTATTGTAAGCCAGTTGCACAGAAGCCCAGGTGTCGATTTTCTTATCGAGAGCAAGGAGGGCGACCGCGTGCTGCACGGAGGCAGAATCATCCCTGAACGCGGGAGCTGGATAGAGATAAGCGTTACCCACAAAGACGTGCTGGTGGTGAAAATCGACCAGTCGAGCAAGATTCCGGCTACTGTATTTTTGCGGGCGATAAGCGATGATTTCGGCACGACCGAGCAGATAATTCGGCACTTCTTCCAGACCAAAGAAGTTCAAAAGGGAAGACTCAGTCCCGAAATGTGGGTTGTAGGGGATATTGTTGATACCGAAAGCGGCGAGATTATCGTCAGGGCGGGAACGCAGGTCGGCGACAAGGTTTCGCTTATTCAGCAAAGCGGGATTAAGCGGGTCGAAGTGGTCGAAGGAGTGCGTGATTCGCTGATTCTCAATACGCTTGCGGAGGATGACTGCAGAAGCCATGGGCAGGCGCTGTTGAAGTTTTATGTAAGACTTAGGCCGGGCAATCCGCCCAACCAGGAGAAGGCCCAGCAGTTCTTCGACGAGAAGTTTTTTGATGTCAACCGGTATCGGCTGGGTAAGGTGGGCCGGTTCCGACTGAACCGCAAGTTCGGGCAGAGTATGGACCTCAATGAGATGACGTTGCGGACGGAAGATTTCATCAGCGCGATGAAATACATAATCGCTTTGCGGAACAACGAGGGTGAGGTCGATGACATTGACCATTTGGGCAATCGGCGGCTGCGGACGATAGACGAACTGGCGGGGGCTGAAATTCGAAAAGGGCTTTTGAAGCTTCGAAAGACCGTGCAGGAACGAATGAGCACCGTCAAAGAAGGTGAGGAGCCGCTGCGTATAGCGGATTTGGTCAATACAAAGAGTGTTTCCAGCAGCATCAACTATTTCTTCGGGCGGGGGGAGCTGAGCCAGATAGTGGACCAGACCAATGCCCTTAGCCAGTTGACGCATGAGCGGCGTATGTCGGCATTGGGGCCTGGGGGTCTCAACAGGAGACGGGCGGGTTTCGAGGTTCGAGACGTGCATATAAGTCACTACGGCAGGATTTGCCCGGTAGAGACGCCGGAAGGGACTAATATCGGTCTCATTAGCTCGCTGGCGATATTCGCCACGGTCGATGAGTACGGTTTTCTACTGTCGCCTTATTACAAGGTCGAAAAGGGCAAGGTGACCGGCGAAGTGGTATATCTTCGTGCAGATGAAGAGATGAGGGCGATATTTGCTCCTCCGAGCTCCGTAGAACCCGAAACCGGCAAGATACCTGAGGGAATGGTCCTGGCGAGGGAGCACGGGGAGCTTGCGCAGGTTTCGAGCAATGAAGTCACTTTCGTGGATGTTTCGCCCAAGCAGATTGTTGGATTGTCTGCGGCGTTGATACCTTTTTTAGAGCATGACGATGCGAACAGGGCGCTGATGGGGTCGAATATGCAGCGACAGGCGGTGCCGCTTGTGACGACCGAGGCGCCGCTTGTGCAGACGGGAATGGAGGAAGTTGCAGGCCGGCATTCGAGTATGGTGGTCCGTGCGCAGAAAGGCGGTGTTGTTACTGATATTGACGCTACAAAGATAGTTATCAATCATACTGACGAATACAGATTAGAGAAGTTTTTCGGATTGAACGAGAGGACGTGTCTGAATCAAAAGCCGGTGGTCAAGCTTGGAGAGAAGGTTAACAAAGGGCAGGTGATAGCGGATGGCGGTGGCACCGACAAGGGCGTACTGGCACTGGGCAAAAACGTGCTTGTAGGTTTTATGTCTTTTGAAGGATTCAACTTTGAGGACGCCATGATTGTCAGCGAGCGGCTGGTCAAAAACGACAGCTTTACAAGCATTCATATTAACGAGTTTACCGCTGAGGTGCGCGAGACGCCGCTCGGCAAGGAAGAATTTACGAATGATATCCCGAATGTGAGCGAAAGAGCGCTTCGCAACCTGGATGAGCACGGTGTGGTGCTTGAGGGCACTCGCGTTCTGCCGAGCGACATCCTGGTGGGCAAGGTTGTGCCCAAGGGCAAGACCGAGCTTACACCCGAGGAGAAGCTTTTGCATGCGATATTCGGCAGGGCGGGCGAGGACGTTAAAAATGATTCACTCGAGCTGCCGAACGGGTATGAGGGTGTAGTGATTAAAACGGAACGTTTTGTCCGGCGAGGTGCCGGAGGTGAAGAGGGCAAGAAGGCACTGGCTGCTCAGATAAGGGCTTATGAAAAAGAGATGCGGGGCAAGCAATGCGTGACATTCAGGCAGATGATAGCTGCGATTCACACCAAGTTTGAGGTCAGTATCATCGACCCATCCACCAGACAAAAAGTCGGTATAAGTGAGGACGATGAGGTAGTTTACGAGCAGGTTGAAAACTGGGACATGAAGTGGGTCAAGCCGGCGGCGATGCGTGAGAAGGTTGAGGGGCTGGTGGAGAAGTTCCTCGAGAAAATCAGAGCCCTTGAGGAAGAGAAGAAAAAACGAGTGGAACGGCTCAAGCACGGCGACGAGCTGCCAAGCGGGGTGCTTGAGATGGTGAAGATTTATGTCGCGACCAAGCGGACCTTGTCGATAGGAGACAAACTTGCCGGTCGCCACGGCAATAAGGGTGTGATTGCGAAGATACTGCCGGTGGAGGAGATGCCGTTTTTGGAGGACGGCAGGCCGCTTGATATGCTGCTTAATCCGCTGGGGGTGCCCAGTCGAATGAACGTCGGGCAGATTCTCGAGACGCACCTCGGGTGGGTGGCGAAGGTGCTGGGCTTTACAGCGGTTACGCCTGTTTTTGACGGTGCAAGGGAAGAGAACATTCAGCGGCTGACGGAAGAAGCAAACGAATTGGTAACTCGGCGAAAGAAGGAACTTGATGAAAAGAACGAAGCTCCGGGAGATGATGAATTGTTTGTATGTATTCCAAAGGTCCTTAAGACGCAGTTATATGACGGCAGAACAGGAGAGGCGTTTGACCAGCAGGCGACGATTGGACACATCTATATTATGAAGCTTCATCATCTGGTTGATGACAAGATTCACGCTCGTTCGACGGGGCCATACAGCTTAATTACACAGCAGCCCCTCGGGGGTAAGGCTAGAACGGGCGGACAGAGGTTCGGCGAAATGGAGGTCTGGGCACTGGAGGGTTATGGGGCGGCGTATACTCTGCAGGAAATGCTGACCGTCAAGAGCGATGACGTGGAAGGCCGGACCAAGATATACGAGTCGATGGTGAAGGGACGGAACACTCTCGAAGCAGGGACGCCGCTGTCATTTGACGTGCTGTGCAATGAAATAAGAGGGCTGGGGCTGAATATCCAGCTTGAAAAGAAGCGTCTGGGCACAACGGTTTTATGAGGTTTATAGAGGATTTAGGGCAAACCCTTTTTGGTTATAAAAGCAATAGAATCCTTAGAGGAGCGATAGATAAATGATAAGCAATATCTATGATCGGATAAACGATTACGGTTCGGTCAAGATTTCGCTTGCCGGCGCCAATGATATTCGCAGCTGGTCATTCGGAGAGGTTCGCAAGCCCGAGACAATCAACTACCGGACGTACCGGCCCGAAAAAGACGGTCTTTTCTGCGAGCGGATATTCGGACCTGAGCGGGACTGGGAGTGTGCCTGCGGCAAGTACAAGGGGACCAAGTATAAGGGAATAATCTGCGACCGCTGCGGGGTGAAGGTTACGCACAGCCGGGTACGCCGAAAGCGGATGGGACATATCAATCTTGCGACACCGTGCGTGCATATATGGTTTTTCAAGACGATTCCAAATCATCTGGGCACGGTTCTGGGTATGAAAGGGTTGGACCTTGAGAAGATAATTTATTATCAGGACTACGCGGTCACCGAGGCGGGCGACAGTCCGTTCAAAGTGGGCCAGTTGTTTACGGAGGAGGAATACCGTGACGCGGTCAACAAGTACGGCAATTGCTTCAAGGCCTTGATGGGCGGGGAGGCAATAAAGGCCCTTCTGGTGGGGCTTGACCTTGATGCGATTACTGTGGAGCTGAGGGCGGCGATAGGAAAGACCAGCAGTGCTCAGCGGATGAAGGACTTGAGCAAGCGTCTCAAAATGCTGGAGGCGATAAGAAGCAGTAGCAATAAGGCGGAGTGGATAGTTCTTGAAGTAGTTCCGGTTATCCCGCCTGATTTGCGGCCTCTTGTACTGTTGGAAAGTGGAAATTTTGCTACTAGTGACCTGAACGACCTTTACAGAAGAATAATCAACCGTAATAACCGGCTGAAAAAACTGATGGACCTTAATGCTCCTGAGGTGATTATTCGCAATGAAAAGAGGATGCTGCAACAGGCGGTTGACTCGCTCATGGATAATGGCAGGTGTCGAAGACCGGTGCTGGGCAGCAATAATCGCCCGCTGAAAAGTCTTAGCGATATGATTAAGGGAAAGCAAGGTCGGTTCCGTGAAAACCTGCTGGGCAAGCGTGTTGATTATTCGGCTCGTTCGGTGATTGTGATAGGTCCGACGATGAAGCTGCATCAGTGCGGACTGCCGAAGAGGATTGCGCTGGAGCTTTATCAGCCGTTTATTATCCGTCGGCTAAAACAGAGCGGGCTTGCCGATACCATCAAAAGCGCCAAGAAGATGATTGAACGGCGTGGCGAGCAGATATGGGATATTTTAGAAGAGGTGATATACCAGCATCCGGTGCTGCTCAACCGTGCGCCGACTCTGCACCGGATGGGTGTTCAGGCGTTTGAGCCGGTTCTGGTGGAAGGCAACGCGATAATGCTTCACCCTCTGGCCTGTAAGGGGTTCAACGCCGACTTTGACGGTGACCAGATGGCGGTGCATCTGCCTTTGAGCGTGGAAGCGCAGGCCGAGGCACATACACTGATGATGACGACGAACAATATTTTCTCGCCCGCCAACGGTTCGCCGATGGTCGGTCCTTCGCAGGATATGGTGCTTGGCAATTACTACCTGACGAGCATGTTGCCCGGGCAGAAGGGCGAGGGTTCGGCATTCAGAGATATTTTTGAGGCATTGCTGGCTTACGATATGGGCAAGATTTCGCTGCACGCCAGAATAAAAGTCCGCATCAACAAACGGGTAATCGAGGAAGGCGAGCATGCGACCGAAGTTAAGCCGGACCAGACGAGCGAAGCGACTGTGGTGGAGACCACTGTAGGCAGGTGCGTTTTCAACGATATTCTACCTGCGAAGATGCCGTTTTATAACTGGATGATGGGGCAGAAGCAGCTAAGCCAGGTAATCAGCGACTGTTACGAAATAGCGGGAAGTGCCGCAACGGTCGATTTGCTGGACAAGATAAAGGACCAGGGTTTCAGACAGGCGACATTGTCGGGGCTTAGCTTCGGTGTGATAGACTTGAAGATTCCGCCGAAGAAGCAGGAGATTATAGAAGAGACAGAGAAGCGGGTCAAGAAGATACAGAAGAACTATCTGGCCGGTGTGCTGACCGAGGGCGAGCGGTATAACCAGGTAATCGACGCCTGGACCAATGCGCGTGTGGCGGTTACCAATGAGATGATGCGGGGCCTGAAGGAAGATAGAACCGAAGAGGGTCTGCCGTATCTGAATCCGATTTACATTATGAGTATTTCCGGTGCCAGAGGCAGTGTCGACCAGATTCAGCAGCTTGCGGGCATGCGTGCGTTGATGGCCAAGCCCAGCGGCGAGATTATCGAAACGCCGATTAAGTCGAATTTCCGCGAGGGGTTGACGGTTCTCGAGTATTTCAGCTCTACACACGGCGCGCGAAAGGGTCTTGCGGATACCGCGTTGAAGACCGCCAACTCAGGGTATCTGACGCGCAAGCTGATTGACGTCGCTCAGAATGTCATAATCACAGAGCGTGACTGCGGGACGCTGCAGGGTATTACCAAGAGCACGGTTACCCGCGGTGAGCAGGTGGATGTGCCTTTGTCGCAGCTTATTATCGGCAGGACGGCCAGAGACAACATTCGCAATCCGATTACCGACGAGATGATAGTTAGGGAGAATGAGGTTATAACGCTGGATGCGGCGGCGAAGGTTGAAGCGCTTGGACTCGATGTAATCAGGGTGAGAAGTCCGCTGACCTGCGACTGCCCGTTCGGTGTTTGCGCGAAGTGCTACGGCTGGGATATGAGCACGGGTAAGCTTGTTGAAGAAGGACTGCCTGTGGGCATTATAGCGGCGCAGTCGATTGGTGAGCCGGGGACGCAGTTGACGCTGCGGACATTCCACACGGGCGGGGTGGCTGAACGTGCCATTCTGGAGCGGGAACAAAAGGCGACTCATACGGGTAAGATTCAGTATCGCGACATAAACGCCGTAACGTTCAAAGTCGAGGACGGCAGTTCGAAAACGGTTGCACTGAAGCGCAACGGGGAGATTACGATACTGGATGACAAGGACCGGGAACTTGACAGGTTCAAGGTGCCGTATGGAGCGACAGTTCGCGTTGACGACGGCGAGAGCGTCAAGAGCGGCGGGCTGCTGTTTGAGTGGGACCCACACCGCACGCCGATACTGGCAGAGGTATCGGGCCTGATTCGCTTTGTTGATATTGTCGAAGGCGAGACGGTTCGGCTTGAGGAAGAACGCAAGGGGCAGTTGGGTAAACCCGTTATAATCGAGCACAAGGGTGACAAGCACCCGCAGATTATGATAGAGGACGCCGATGGCAAGATTCTGGACGTTCACTATCTGCCCGCCGGCGCAAGAATAGAGGTTACGGAGGGTCAGAAGGTTCAGGCGGGTCAGTTGCTTGCTCATCAGCCCAGAGCTACGGGCGGAACGCAGGACATCACCGGCGGATTGCCGCGTGTGACTGAAGTGTTCGAGGCGCGTAAGCCGAAGGACCCGGCGGCGATAGCGGAGATTAGCGGGCGAGTTGAGTTGAAAAGCGACAAGCGCAAGGGCAAAATGACGATTACCATCCGCTCGGAGTCCGGGATGGAGAAGGAACATCACGTTCCGCGCGACAGGCATTTGAACGTTCACACGGGTGATATGGTTGAAGCGGGTGACCAGTTGACCGACGGTCCGCTGGTGCCGCACGATATTTTGCGGATTAAGGGCGAAGAGGCGCTTCAGAAATACCTGATAGGAGAGATTCAGAACGTTTACCGTTCGCAGAACGTGAATATAAACGACAAGCACATCGAGATAATCTGCTCACAGATGATGCGGAAGATTGAGATTGAGTCGGTTGGCGACAGCACGTTTCTGCCGGGCGAAGTGGTTGACAAGTTTGAATTCCGACGCGAGAACGTGCGACTGAATGAGAGTGTCAAAGTAAGCAGCGTCGGTGACGCCTCGGACCTTAAGGAAGGAGAGATTGTTGACAAGGGCAAGCTGGCAACCATCAATGAGAAATTAGAAACAATCGGGGGTGAGTCGGCGAAGGGTAAAAAGCCGAGGATGGCAACGGCCCAGACACTGTTGTTGGGTATAACCAAGGCGTCATTGCGTTCAGACAGTTTTATTGCGGCTGCAAGTTTTCAGCAGACGACTAAGGTCTTGACTGAGGCATCACTGGCTGGTAGCATAGACAATCTCTGCGGTTTGAAGGAGAACGTGATACTCGGTCATTTGATACCGGCTGGCACGGCCTTTAAGCCGTATCTGGAGCTGAAGGTCAAGCATCTGGCCGAAGCACCGCTGCCGAAGGAATTCAGGGAAGAGAGAGAGGTTGAAGAGGCCAAAGCTGCTGAGGCGCGGGCGGATGCAGCTATTAAAGAAGCTTTGGGAATAAAGTAAACTCAATTGGCAAGATATGCTCGTGCAGCACGGCGAAGAATAGGTGCCAAAAAGAGTGGAATTGGAGCAATAGAGTTATGGCGACTGTGAGTCAATTAGTAAGAAAACCGAGGAAGAAATCGAAGGGTCGAAAACATCGGTCGGACATAAGTGGTTCGCCCCAGAAGAGAGGCGTGTGTTTGATTGTGCGGACGATGACGCCAAAGAAGCCGAATTCGGCTTTGCGTAAGATAGCCCGTGTTCGGCTGACCAACGGTAAAGAGGTCACGGCCTATATTCCGGGGATAGACCACAACCTGCAGGAGCATAGCACAGTGACGATACGCGGTGGCAGGGTTCGTGATTTGCCGGGTGTGCGTTACCATATTATTCGCGGAGTGCTGGATTGTGCCGGGGTTGCCAACCGCAGAAGGGGCAGAAGCAAATACGGTGCTAAAAAAGGAAAATAAAGTGTCTATGATGACAGTTTAGAAACGAAGCAGCGAGGAACAGAAGTATGGCCAGAAAAGTAACAGCGTCACAAGAGCAGTTGAAGCCCGACGGCAAATACGGTAGTAAGCTGGCCGGGAAGTTCATCAACTGCCTGATGCTGCAGGGCAAAAAAAGTGTTGCGCAGAATATATTCTATCAGGCCATGGATATCATAGCCGAGAAGGAGAAAGCGGCACCACCGGTTGAGATTTTTGAGACCGCTGTGAATAACGTCAAGCCGGCGCTGGAGGTTCGCAGCAAGCGAGTTGGCGGTGCAAGTTATCAGGTGCCGATGCAGGTGAATTTCAAGCGTCAGCAGTCGCTTGCGATACGATGGATAATTGAGGCCGCCCGCGGTATGAAGGGCAAGCCAATGAGTGAGCGACTGGCGTCGGAACTGCTGGAGGCCTATCACGGGAAAGGCGGCGCGATGACGATGAGGGAGAACGTGCACAGAATGGCGGAGGCCAATAAGGCGTTTGCCCATTTTGCCTGGTAGCCCAAGTGTATTGAACTGCCATGGGCCTAAAACAAAAAGCCGTGGCAGTTTTTTTATATCCTTTTTTTGTTTTAACGGTTCGTCTGGAAAATGCTGGAATCGCTCAGGAAAATACGCAATATAGGGATTATCGCCCATATAGACGCCGGCAAGACCACGGTGACGGAGCGGATTCTTTACTATGCCGGCAAGACCTACAAGATGGGCGAGGTGCACAACGGCACAGCCGTTATGGATTATCTTGAGGAGGAGCAGAAAAGGGGGATTACCATAACTTCGGCAGCGACGAAACTGCCGTGGGAAGGCGCTGAAATCAATCTGATTGACACGCCGGGACACATAGATTTTACGGCGGAGGTGGAAAGGTCGCTCCGGGTGCTCGATGGGGCGGTGGTTGTTTTCGACGGCAGCGAAGGTGTGCAGGCGCAAAGCGAGACGGTCTGGAGGCAGGGATACAAATACGGGCTGCCGTGCCTTTGCTTTATTAACAAGATGGATAAGGTAGGCGCTGACTTTGAGATGAGCGTTGACAGCATCCGGGAAAAGCTCGTTGCCAATCCGCTTGTCCTTCAGCTTCCGATAGGGGCGGGTAACGCTTTCGCCGGTCTTATAGACCTTGTGAAAATGCAGGCGGTCTATTTCGACCCCAGAAAGCTCGGAGCCGCTTTTGAGGAGGTTGAAATTCCGTCGGAATACCGCCTCGCAGCCGAGCAGGCAAGGCATGATATGCTCGAGCTTGCGGCCGAATACGACGAGGAAATGATGGGCAAATATGTCCACAACGAGCCGATGGACACAGCGATTATTCACCGGGCGATAAGGAAGGGGACATTAGCAAACAAGTTTCAGCCGGTATTTTGCGGTTCGGCGCTGCAGTATATCGGTGTGCAGCGGCTGCTCAACGGGGTCGTGACGTATTTGCCTTCACCGCTGGATAAACCCGCCATCATCGCCCATAAGGCGGATGACCAGAAGAAAGAAGTTGCCGTCAAATGCGACCCGAAAGGCAGTCTTGTTGCGCTAGCGTTTAAGATTGTAAACGACTCACACGGGGACTTGAATTTCATCCGGATATATCAGGGGATGTTGAAATCGGGCAGCAGGGTTCTAAATGTCGAGCAGGACAGGCGAGAGAACATCACACGGATATTCGAGATGCACGCCGGTGACCGCAAGATTCTGGAGCAGGCAAGGGCCGGGGACATAGTTGCGGTGGTCGGCCCCAAATATACGAATACAGGCGATACGCTTTGTGACCCGAAGAAGCCGATATTGCTGCCGAGCATAACGTTTCCTGAGACGGTAATCAGTATGTCGATAGAGCCGCGGACTGCCGCGGATAAAAACAAGCTGGCCGAGGCACTGGGGGCGCTTAAGCGGGAGGACCCGACGTTCGAATCGAAGGTTGACCCTGAAACCGGCCAGATGGTTATAAGAGGTATGGGAGAGCTTCATCTTGAGATTTTAGTGCACAAGCTTACGAGGGAAAAGGGGCTGGATATCAGAGTGGGCAGGCCGCGGGTTGCCTATAAGGAGGCGATAACAAAGCCCGCGGAAGCCGAAGGCAAGTTCATTCGCCAGACAGGTGGAAGAGGGCAGTATGGGCACGTTGTGCTGCGGGTAGAACCAATGCTGACTGAGGATGGGCACTGGAGCCGGGATATTGGCTTTGAGAACCGCGCGGGTGGCGACAAGGTGCCGAGGGAGTATGTTAGAGCAGTGGAAAAAGGGGCGAGGGACGCCCTTGGCAGCGGGGCATTGTCGGGCTATCCCGTTATGGGGACTAAGGTTACGTTATTAGACGGCTCTTTCCACTCCGTGGATTCATCGGATATTGCATTTGAACAGGCGGCCGCATTGGCAATTAAAAATGTGCTCGAAAAGGCCGGGCCGGTGCTTATGGAACCGGTTATGTGGCTGCAGGTAGTGGTTCCGGAGGCAAATTTCGGGATAGTGCAGGCCGGCCTGCTTGCCAAAAGGGGGGTGATTACCAACAGCAAAATTCACGGTAATATAAGAATAATTGACTCTATGGTGCCATTATCAGAGATGTTTGGCTATTCGAGTGAGATAAGGAGCGTCACCGCGGGCCGGGGGACGTTTACAATGGAGCCGTGCAGCTATGAGAAGGTCCCGGAGCAGGTTGCCGAGCGTATTATATTTTGAAAAAAACGAATTTTTTTTTGCAATTTGTTGACGGCCTGCAAATTCTATGCTATTTTGCGGGTTTTTCAGCCGTAGCGAGCATTGCCAGGGACGGCTTTGCGTTGGACGAGTTGGGCTGTAACACGTCTGAAATCGTGGTCGTCAGGGACGGTTTGATTGATGGTTTGTTTTAATTGAGGGCTATTTGCCGGGCTGCGAATAAGCCCGGCGGGCCGAGACGGTGTATCGATTCGGCCGATGGCTTTTGGGAACACACCGCCCAATGGTTATAAGCCCCGTTCGTTAAGGAAGGCGATTTGAAGATTGGACGTCGGGACCTCGGGCGTTCAATAATCAAGCGGGCCTTTCCTGCCAGGTAGTGATAATACACGGCCTGTTTTATCGACAGAGGTGACGGTGTAGTTTGATTAGAGTATACGATTAAAGGCGTGATAAACGAGTTAGAGTGATACTAAGGACTTGGACGCAGGTATATGGCCGGTGAGACAGAACGAATAAAGATAAGGATGGAGGCCTATGACCACAGGATTCTGGATGCCTCTGCGCGTGAGATAGTGGAGCATGCGAGGCGGACGAATGCCCGTGTCAGTGGGCCTATACCGTTGCCGACTCGAATAGAAAGATATACCGTTCTGCGAAGCCCTCACATCGACAAGAAATCACGCGAGCAGTTTGAGCTGAGGACGCACAAGCGCCTGATTGATATTCGCGAAGCAAATGCGAGGACGGTTGAGGTTCTTAACCGGCTTGTAGTGCCGGCGGGTGTTTTCGTGAAGATTAAGGCGTAGGCCAGGGACTCTTTCGAACCTGTAATGCCGTAAAGGGAAAAAGAAGTGGCGATGCTGCTTGGTAAAAAGATTGGGATGACGCAGGTATATGACGAGCAGGAACGGCTGGTGCCGGTAACCGTGATACAAGCCGGACCGTGTGTTGTGATGCAGGTCAAGAGTGTTGAGACAGATGGATATAACGCGGTGCAAGTGGGCTATGATGACGTGAAGGCATCGCGGAGAACAAAACCAGCTACAGGTCACGCGGAAAAGGCCAAGACTACACCGAAGAGATTCATCAGAGAGATGCGGCTGGCAAATGATTCGAATGTTAAATACAACGCGGGTGATTCGATAACGGTATCCGAATTTGCTGAGGCCAAGTTCGTGGATGTGGTAGGGACCAGCAAAGGCAAGGGTTTTGCGGGTGCGATGAAGCGGCACGGCTTCAGCGGCTTTCCTGCTTCGCATGGAACGGAGCGCAAGCACCGTGCACCCGGTTCTCAGGCTGGCTATGGAACCGACCGGGGTCACGGCGGGAATATTAAGAAGGGTAAGCGCATGCCGGGACATATGGGTTCCGAGCGTGTGACAGTGAAAAATCACAGACTCGTCTCGATAGACCAGGAAAGCAATCTGCTGGTAGTAAAGGGGTCGGTGCCGGGTCCAGCGGGGGGATATGTTGTCGTGCGAAGTTCGCAGAAGGGATAGCAATTAGCACAGGGATTATCTGATGATTAACTTGCCTGTATATGATAGAGAAGGTCGAGAGGTCGAGAGCCTGAAGGTGGATGAGAGGGCGTTCGGCGGGCGAGTGAGATATGCGCTGCTGAAACAGGCGATAGTAATGTATCACGCGAACAAAAGGGTAGGAACAGCCGCGACGAAAAGCAGGGGGATGGTCGAAGGTTCAACTCGGAAGATATATCGGCAAAAGCACACCGGCAACGCCCGGGCAGGGACCATCAGGACGGGAAAGAGAGTAGGCGGGGGTGTGACGTTTGCGAAGGTGGCGAGGGATTTTAGCCAACGGATGCCGAAGAAGCAGAAACGACTGGCGAGAAATTCGGCGATATTAGCGAAACTTCTTTCCAATGATGTGGTGGTTGTGGATGAGTTGAAGTTCGAGCGACCCAGGACGAAAGATTTCACGGCGATACTGGGGAATCTGAAGATTGACCGCAGTTGTCTTGTTGTGCTGGGTGATTATAACGAGACGGTTTACCGATCGGCGAGGAATATAGCGAAGGTTTCGATTATGCCTGTTGCCGAGTCGAATGTGGGAGATATTTGCAGGCATAACAAGTTATTATTCACCAAAGAAGCGTTCCTATGGCTGATTAATAAGGACAAGGCGGACGAGAATTAGCTGTCGGCATTATGGAAGACCATAATATCATAATTCGGCCATTGATAACTGAGCAGGGGACTCACCTGGCGGGCAAGATAGGCGCCTACTCATTTGAGGTTAACAAAGAAGCGAACAAGCAGCAGATACGAGGTGCTGTCGAACGGCTGTATAGCGTGAAGGTAAGAAATGTAAAGACGGCCAACAGAAAAGGAAAACTTCGGCGCAAGGGCAAGACATGGGGCTATACGCCGGACTGGAAAAAAGCCGTTGTGTACCTTGAGCCGGATTATCACATAGACCTGTTCTAAAAGAGAAAGCAAGAGGCGGCGTATGGGAATTAAGAATTACAGACCGACGAGTGCGGGACGAAGAAACAGTTCGGTCAACGACTACGCCGAGCTGAGCGTTTGCGATCCGGAGAAGTCGCTTTGCGTTCGCATAAAGAAATCCGGGGGAAGGAATCATAGCGGCAAGACGATGGTGCGATTCAGAGGGGGCGGGGCGAGGAAAATTTACCGAATTATAGATTTCAAGCGAGATAAGGACAATATCGGCGCAAGGGTTGCGACGGTTGAATATGACCCTAACAGGAACTGTTTTATCTCGTTAGTTCATTACGCCGACGGCGAGAAGCGATATATACTTGCTCCGGAAGGCATCAAGCCCGGTGACATTATAGAAAGCGGACTTTCGTGCGAGCCGAAGGTGGGCAACGCGATGCCGTTGGAGGCGATTCCGAGCGGTCTGGAGGTTCATAACATTGAGTTGACAGCGGGTCAGGGAGGAAAGCTCGTTCGTTCGGCGGGCGGTACGGCGAGGATTCTGGCAAAAGAAGGCAACTGGGTGACGCTGATAATGCCCAGCGGTGAGATGCGCATGGTGCGAAAGGAGTGCCGGGCGACTGTGGGCCGGCTAAGTAACGCCGACTATCAGAATATCACCTGGGGCAAGGCGGGACGGATAAGACATCAGGGTCGCAGACCCCACGTTCGCGGCAAGGCGCAGAATCCCGTGTCGCATCCGATGGGTGGAGGCGAAGGCAGGAGCAACGGCGGAAGACATCCCTGCTCACCTACCGGGGTGCTGGCAAAAGGCGGAAAGACAAGGAACCCGCGAAAGGCAAGTAACAAGCGAATTATCCGAAGACGCAGAAGCAAGAGGGGGGCGCAACTGGTTCTGTAATGTAACCCGTTATTAAGGCCGGTCGGCTGATTGAGGAAAACGAATGGGAAGATCGCTTAAAAAAGGCCCATATGTTGATGTAAAGCTTTTTGCCAAGGTTAACAGGCAAATACAGACAGGTGCGCGCGAGCCAATAAAAACATGGGCGCGCAGATGCACGATTATTCCGGAGTTTGTCGGTTTTACGTTCCTTGTTCACAACGGCAAGATTTTCAACAAGGTTTACGTGACGGAAGATATGGTCGGGCACAAGCTCGGGGAATTTTCGCTGACGAGAGTATTCCGGGGCCATTCAACAAGGAAAGTAGCAGAAGGAACATAGAAATAAGGTAGTAAGTCGATATGTTGAGCGACCGTAAGTTAAGACAATTTTGCAGGCAGCGCAAGGCAAACGTGGAGCAGTTGGCTGAGCAGCTTGTCAGGGCGGGGCTGGACAAGTCGGCTGCGGTTTCGGCTGTCGTGAACTGGCAGAGGGGCCTATTCAAGCCAAGGCCCCGGCGCGAAGACATTAAGCGTCTTGCCTCGGCGTTTGGAGTAGAGCCGAATGAGCTGACGGGTTGGCATTCGTCATATCAATATGCCCCGCTGTCACCTCGCAAGGCCCGGCTGGTTACCGAACTGATAGTGGGCCGAAATGTGCAGGATGCCCTGGATATTTTGAAGTTTACGCGAAAACGGGCTGCGGAAATGATAAGCAAGGTGCTTCAGGCGGCGATTGCCGACGCAGATGAACAGGAAGCGGATGTGGACAATCTTTATGTGGCAGAAGCTCGCGTGGATGATGCGGGCATCCGGCTTGGTACGAAACGCTGGATGGCGAAGGACCGAGGCCGGGCACTTCCGATTCACAAAAAAGGTTGTCATATACACGTAACTGTTTCACAGGTATAGCGGCAAACGAACAGAAATTGAAGCGAATATAATTATGGGTCAAAAGGTATCGCCAATCGGTTTCAGGACGGGCATAACGCGGGGCTGGCAAAGCACCTGGTTTGCATCGAAGGTAGACTATGGGACGTTTCTTGTAGAGGACCAGAGGATTCGCGAATACGTTGACAAGAAGTACAACCGGCAGATGCCGAAGGGTGGTGTTGCGAAAATCGAGATAATCAGGACCCGCAACGAGCTGACGGTGACGCTGCATAGTGCCCGCCCTGGTGTTGTGATTGGGCCGCGTGGGGGCGAAATCGACAAGCTGCGGGAAGAGCTGGAGGCATTGACCGGCCGGAAAGTTACGGCAAACGTTGTCGAAGTAAAGTCACCTGACCTAAACGCCTTTCTTGTTGCAGAAGGTATTGCCGAGCAACTCTGCAAGCGGGCGGCTTTCAGGCGCACGATGAAGCAGTTCTGCGAGTCGGCTATGAACGCGGGCGCCAAGGGTGTGAAGATTATGTGTTCGGGTCGGTTGGGAGGAGCTGAGATTGCACGGACGCAAACCCAGAAAATGGGAAGCATCCCGCTGCACACCCTGGATGCTGATGTTGATTACGCTGTGGCCCGTGCAGAGACGACGTATGGGACGATTGGCGTGAAAGCTTGGATATACAGGGGCATTTTCGGTGAGCAGGTCGAGGCGAAACAGCCCCGGCGGCGCAGGCCGTTTCGTCGCGCAGATGTTGCCGGCGGCGAGGTTTCACGTAAGTCGGCCGCTGCTAAGAAGCCAGCACCTGAGCCGGAACCACAGGCCAACAGTGGACAGCCCGAAAATTCAGAGGCGACTCAGACTGAACCAACCGAAGGTGATGTTGCCAAGGAAAGTTGATGGCTGGGATTTTATACGGATTCATAAGTTACAGGTTTTAGCACGGGGTTTACATAATGGCGATGATGCCGAAGAGAGTTAAGTACCGCAAAAGCCAGCGAGGCAGGATGAAGGGCAACGCCAGCAGGGGGAATTATGTTGCCTTCGGCGAATACGGTCTGCAGGCATTGGAGACTAGCTGGATTAGCGCTAAGAATATAGAGGCCGGGCGTGTTGCGGCGACGCATTATCTGCATCGCGAGGGCAAGGTTTATATGCGGATATTTCCTCATAAGCCGGTAAGCTCCAAGCCACTGGAAACTCGAATGGGCAAGGGTAAGGGAGAGCCGGAGTTCTGGGTGGCACGTGTGAGACCCGGAATGATTATGTTTGAAGTCGGCGGCATTGAAGAGGCAGTGGCCAAGCAGGCAATGCTGCGTGTTGCGCACAAGATGCCGATAAGATGCAGACTGGTCAGACGCAGGCATTCAGTGGGATAGTTATATGAAGGCGCATCTATATCGTGAAATGAGTACGGACGAGCTGGAAAACAAGGTGCAGGAGTTGCAGCGACACCTGTTTGATTTGCGTTCGCAGGGGGCTACGGAAAAGCTGCAGGACTACAAGGCGGGCACGAATGCGCGTCGTGAGGTAGCACGGATAAAAACGATATTGCGCCAGCGTCAGATAGAAGACAAAGAACAGTAACGACTGGCGGTGAGGAAGTAAAGGATGCAGCAGCAGAGCATCAGGACAAAACAGGCCGTTGTGGTAGGCAAGAGCGGCAACAAGAGCGTAAAGGTTTCGATGGACTACCTTTACAAGCATCCCAAGTACGGTAAGTATGTCAAGAGACGGACGCGGCTGATGGTTCACGATGAACGTAATGAGGCGGGTGTTGGGGATATAGTTGAAATAAGCGAGTGCAGACCCTGCAGCAAGAACAAGAGTTGGCGTCTTGTTCGGGTATTGTCAAAAGCGGTGCAGGAGCAACCGGGTTAATAATCCAGAGAGCAGACGATGATACAACAGGAGACAATGTTGAATATAGCTGACAACTCCGGCGTAAGGTCGGCGTTGTGCATCAGGGTTTTGGGCAAGAGCGGTGCTCGCGGCAAGTACACCCGTGCGGTGGCGGGCATCGGTGATATTGTGTGCGTGGCGATAAAGAAGTGGCTGCCGAACTGCCAGCTCGACAACAAGAAGGTTCACAAGTGCGTTATAGTTCGCACAAAGCATCCGGTCAAGCGGGACGACGGCAGCTATGTGCGATTCGACAGCAATGCGGCAGTGATGATTGACAATGAGGGCAACCCGATAGGGACGCGCATTTTTGGTGCGGTGGCCCGTGAACTCCGCGAAAAGAACTTTATGAAGATTATCTCGCTTGCCAGTGAGGTTGTTTGAAAGGGTGTTTGGACGGGATTAGGATAGGGCGAATGGCGAGGCACGTGAAAAAAGGTGATATGGTTGAAGTGATTGCCGGCGACTACAAAGGTTCGACGGGAAAAGTGCTTCGCCTGCTGTGCGAAGATGACAAGGTTGTTATTCAGGGTATTAATCTGGCTAAGAAGCACGTCCGGCCGTCGCGAAGGAATCCCTCGGGCGGGCGGATAAATATTGAGCAGCCAATTCATATAAGCAATGTTTTGCCCGTCGGTCCGAAGACATCCAAAGGCAGCAGAGTCAGGTATGAAGTCGACGCCGACGGCGGCAAACGACGAGTTGCCAAAGACGGCACAAAGATAAGCGATATAAGGCGCCCGAAGAAGAAATGAACGGCGGTAATTGAAGATGGCACGATTGAAGGATTTATACAAGTCAAAGGTGGCCCCGGAGCTGATAGAGCAGTTCGGATACAAGAACCGGATGGCTGTGCCGCGGCTTGAGAAAATAGTGGTCTCGATGGGCGTGGGGAAAGCATCACAGGACAAGAAGTTCCTTGAATTGGCCAAAGCCGACCTGACTGCAATAACCGGGCAGCTTCCGCTGGTATGCAAGGCCAAGAAGAGCGTCTCGAACTTCAAGGTTCGTGCAGGGATGGAGACGGGCTTGAAGGTAACTGTCCGAAAAGAGCGGATGTATGAGTTTATGGACCGGCTGGTGAGCCTGGCGATACCGAGGGTTCGGGATTTTCGCGGACTTGACCCTGATGGCTTCGACGGCAGAGGCAACTACTCGATGGGGCTCACAGAACAGACGGTTTTCCCTGAGATTAATCCTGCGAAGATTGAGTTCCAGCAGGGTATGAATATTACGTTTGTTACGACTGCCAAAAGCGATGAAGAGGCAAGGCGAATGCTGATGCTTTTCGGTATGCCGTTTAAGACACTGAAGTCGGAACAGCAGCAGAGTTGATTTTAAATTAAAGGATGGTTTCAGCATTTTAGCGTGTAACTATGTCTACCAAGGCCCTTGAAAACAAAGTAAACAAGAAACCGAAATTCAGGGTAAGGCAATACACTCGCTGCGGACTCTGCGGCAGGAGTAAGGCCGTCTACCGGAAGTTCAAGGTTTGTCGGATTTGTTTCAGAACCCTTGCCAACGAAGGCAAGATACCCGGAGTCAAGAAAGCAAGCTGGTAACAGGTTTTTTTTGGTGCAATAGCACCAGCGAGGTAAAAGAGAAGCGAATATGAGCTTGAGTGACCCAATAGCGGATATGTTGACGAGAATACGCAACTCTGTGCGTATAAAGAGCCGGCAGGTGAACATAAAAGCCTCGAAGCTGTGCTCGGCGATTGCATCTGTGTTGAAGGACGAGGGGTATATAGAGGACTTTGACCGTATCGACGATGGTGCTCAGGGCTTATTGCGCGTTACCTTGAAGTATGACCAGACCGGCCAAAGCGTTATAGAAGTGATTAAAAGAGTAAGCAAGCCGGGTCGTAGGGTGTATTCGTCCGCCTCGGATTTGCCGTGTGTTATGAACGGGATGGGGATAGCGATAGTCTCAACGAGCAAGGGGCTGATGAGTGATAAAAACTGCCGACAGGCAAATATCGGCGGCGAGATAATCTGTACGGTGTGCTGATGAGTCGAATAGGAAATAAACCAATTGTCATTCCACCCGATGTTAAGATAGACCGAAAGGGCCGAAACCTGACGGTCTCCGGGCCGTTGGGTAGCCTTGAGATGAGCTGTCACCCGCATATGGATGTTAAGCTGGATGAATCTACCAATAGCATAATCGTGGGCAACAAGCACAGCGAGTTTCGCCAGAGCAGACAATTGCATGGGACAGTGCGAGCTTTGCTGGCGAACATGGTTGAGGGCGTCAGCAGGGGCTTTGAGAGAAAGTTGGAGATTTACGGGACGGGTTATACCGTTAAGGAGCAAAGCGGTAAACTCGTTCTGCAGGTAGGTTTTGCCCATCCGGTGGAGTTGACGATACCGAAAGGAATTAAAGTTAAGATAGATGTAGCCGCGACCAGAGGCGACGATACGCCAGCCAAGTTTACACTGTCCGGCGTTGATAAGTGCCTGCTGGGTCGTTTCGCCGCGGACGTGCACAAGGTAAGGCCACCCGAACCGTACAAAGGCAAGGGTATTCGCTACGTTGGCGAAACAGTGAAGCACAAGGTCGGCAAGACGTTTACTTCCGGGGCGGCATAGTCGAGGTTTAACCGGCATAAGATGAACAGAAAGAACATACAAAGAGCCGCACTAAGGCGCAAGTTTCGAGTGCGCAAAAAGGTTCGGGGAACGTCTGAAAGGCCGAGGTTGTCGGTATTCCGCTCGAACAAGCATATATACGTTCAGGTGATAGACGACGTGGCGGGTCTGACCCTGGTCAGCATCGGCACGAGGTCGAAGTCGCTGCGGGCCAAAATTGCGAAAACAGGCAATAAGAAAGCGGCTGAGATAGTAGGGGAAGCGGCTGCCAGGGAGGCGCTCGGCGTGGGTATAAACTGCGTGTGTTTCGACAGAGGCCCATATAAGTTTCACGGCAGGATAAAGAGTCTTGCGGATGCAGCCAGAAAAGCTGGTCTTGCGTTTTGAAGTAAACGAAAACGCAGTAAGTATGGAGAAGAAAATTGGCGATAGAATCAGTCAGGCCGGGTGAAATGGAAGAAGCGCCGTTGGAAGATACGGTCGTTAAGGTGTATCGTTGCTCCAAGGTGGTCAAGGGTGGACGAAGGTTCAGTTTCGGCGTTTTGGTGGTGGTGGGAGACCGCTCTGGGACGGTTGGCGTCGGTTACGGAAAAGCCAACGAGGTCCCGGCGGCTGTTGAGAAGGGTATAAAAGAGGCGAAGAAAGACCTGCAGAAAGTATCCCTTTTCGGCCGGACAGTCCCCCATCAGATTACTGGAAAGTTCGGTTCAACGCGGGTAGTAATTGTGCCAGCCAGTCCTGGAACGGGCGTTATTGCCGGTTCAAGTGCGCGTGCGGTCCTGGAATACGCGGGCGTTCAAGATGTTCTCACTAAAGTCTACGGCAGCGCATCGGCCAAGAATGTCGTAAAGGCAACATTGAACGGATTGTTACGGTTGCGCAGCAAAGAGATGGTCGAATCTCTTCGAGGTGTAGAGGTGAAGCCGGCAAAAAGGTGGTGATGATAGAAATGTACGATTGGCAAATAACTTCTGTTGCTGGTAAACGCAGGGCACGCAAACGCCTCGGAAGAGGCGTGGGCAGCGGCCAGGGCAAAACTTGCGGACGAGGCCACAAGGGTAGTCTTAGCAGGGCGGGTGCAATGCGATACTCACTGCACGAGGGAGGACAAATGCCGCTGTTTCGGCGTATGCCCAAGAGGGGTTTCAGCAATGTGCAGTTCGGCAGGCGGTATAAGATTGTAAACGTTTCGCAACTGGAGCGATTCGAGGACGGCAGCGACGTTGGTTTGCAACAGCTTTCGGATTCGGGTTTGATTGACAGCTTCAGCAGCAAGGTCAAGATTCTCGGAAGCGGCGAACTGACAAAACGACTGCAGGTCAGCGCACACAGATTCAGCAAGTCCGCCGAGCAGAAGATTGCCGGTTGTGGTGGGACGGTGCAGATTATATAGCGTACGTCGTGTAATTTTGTGTATTACTGTTAGCCAAGAATGTGAAGATGCTCAAGACTGTAGCCAACATATTTAGAGTAGCGGATTTGCGGAAGAAGCTGCTGTTTACGCTGTCGCTGCTGGTTATCTACAGGGTCGGTTTTCATATCGCGATACCTGGATTCGACATTGAAGCGATAGCTGAGGCGGCGGGGGCCCGTGATACTGAGAGTCCGTTCGGCCGGGCTGCGGATATGATGCAGATGTTTACCGGTGGCACCCTCGACAACAGCAGCTTGTTCGGCCTTGGCATTATGCCTTATATAACGGCGTCGATTATTCTGATGCTGCTGCAGGAAATCGTGCCTGCCTTGAGAAAACTGCGAACGGAAGGACAAAGCGGCTACAAGAAGATACAGGAATACACGCGGTATCTCACGGTGCCTATATGTATTATTCAGGCAATGATGTATATGCGACTGTTGGGCGGGCTGACCTATCCTGGGATGCGCGTTCAGGCGACGATAATGGGTATTTTTGGAATGACCGCAGGGACAATCTTTTTGATGTGGCTCGGAGAACAGATTGATGAGTACGGGATAGGCAACGGCATTAGCTTGATAATTATGGCTGGGATTGTTTCGCGGATGCCCTGGGCAATACGCATGCTGTGGCAGAAAGTTTCGTTTGATGTTGCAGCCCCTGCGGGCAGTATTGGCCCTACGAAGCTTCTATTGCTTGCCGGGGCGTTTGTTTCTGTGGTGGCGGGGGCGATTCTGATAACCCAGGGGCAAAGGCGCATACCCATTCAACAGGCGAAGATGATGCGTGGACGGCGAATGTATGGCGGTCAGAGGCAATATCTGCCTCTTCGAGTGAATCACGGGGGCGTGATGCCCATAATCTTCGCATCGGCGTTTATGACCTTTCTGCCGGTGATAATTGCCCAGCTTGCCAGGATTGAGTTCGTTGCGAATTCGGCGGTGTTTTTGACCATCCAGAATGCCTTGGGCTCGCATGCTTTCACGTACAACCTTATCTATATGGTGCTGATATTTCTGTTTGCTTATTTCTGGGTTACGGTTCAGTTTCAGCCGAAAGACCTTGCCAAGAACCTGCGTGATTCAGGCAGCTTCATTCCGGGATTGCGGCCCGGCCGAAGGACTGCGGAGTATCTTGAAACAGTTATGACGAGGGTTACCTATTACGGCGGGGCGTTTCTGGCGATAATCGCCGTGGTGCCGTCGCTTGTGATACGGCTGCTTGGCGTTGACTGGCGGGTAGCGACGTTTCTCGGCGGGACCGGACTTCTGATTGTCGTAAGTGTTTCGCTGGACCTTGTGCAGCGCATCGAGGCCAGCTTGCTTATGCACAGCTATGAGGGCTTCAGTGAGACCGGCAGGATAAAGGGAGCTTACGGATGAGGATAGTGCTGCTTGGAGCTCCCGGCGCTGGCAAAGGTACACAATGCAGGTACATAGTAGAGAAAAATGGTTTGCTGCACCTGTCCAGCGGCGATATACTCAGGCGCCACAGGACACAAAGGACCGAATTAGGCGCAAAAGCGAAGACTTATATGGATTCCGGAGCACTTGTGCCGGATGACCTGATTATTGAAATGATGATTGATGAAATCGGCAGGGCGCCCGCGAACGGATATGTGCTGGATGGTTTTCCCCGCACGGAGAAGCAGGCGCAAGGCCTTGATAAGGCGCTCGACGGCAGAGGCGAAAGGATAGACGCGGTTTTGAATCTGAGTGTGAACGAGGATGTTGTTGTCAGAAGGATAACAGGCAGGAGGATTTGCCCGAAGTGTGCCGCTGTCTATCATATTGATAATCTAAAGCCGCGTGTTGACGGGGTATGCGACAAAGACGGTGCGAAGCTCGTCCAGCGGCCGGATGATACTGCTGAGGTCGTGACGACCCGGCTTAAGAATTATAACGAGCATACAGCACCATTGATTGACTACTACAAGCAGGCAAATATCGTATATGACATCGACGCCAACGGAGAAGCAGAAGAAGTAAGAGATGTTATATTCAGTAAACTTTACTCTTTGGCGTGATGTTTGGTTTTTAGATGGCTATAACGCTTCGCAGCCGACGTGAGATTGCATTAATGCGGGAAGCGGGCATTGTTGTAGCCGATGTTCTTTCAAAATTGCAGGAGTGTGCCAGACCAGGAGTAAGCACGGTCGAACTCGATGCCGTGGCGGCGCTAATGGTGGAAAAGGCGAAAGCCGAGCCGCTTTTTAAGGGCGTGCAAAGCCCGATTGGCGCAAGGCCGTTTCCCGGCGTGATTTGTGCGTCATTAAATGAGCATGTGGTTCACGGCATACCGTCGGAGAGCGTTAAGCTCAATGAGGGCGATATTTTGAGCATTGATTTCGGCGTGCGGCTTCACGGATATTGCGGCGATGCTGCCGTTACTTTTGCCATCGGCGTGATATCGCAGGAAAAGCGCAACCTGATTGATGTTACGCGACGGGTGCTCGAAACAGCGATAGCAAGAGCCGCCCCCGGAGTTCGCTGGAGTGCGATAGCCGGTGAAATGCAGCACCTGGCGGAATCAGCGGGCTTCTCGGTGGTAAGAGAGTTTGTCGGGCATGGGATTGGCAGCCAGATGCACGAAGACCCGCGAGTGCCGAACTTCGTCAGTTCGGACCTTCTGGCAGATGATATCATCCTGACTGAAGGAATGGTGCTAGCGGTGGAGCCGATGATTAACGGCGGCACAAGAGAAGTTGAGACACTCAAGGATGGCTGGACGGTTGTTACTGCAGATAGAAAGTGCTCGGCTCATTTTGAACATACGATAGCGATAATAAAAGATGGATGCGAGGTGTTGACGGCAAAGTAGTGTATGGTAAAACAGGACGCGATAAGACTGCAGGCGGAGGTGATTGAAGCGCTGCCGAATGCGATGTTCAGAGTAAAGCTTGAGAATGGGCATCAGGTTCTGGCGCACGTTTCGGGCAAGATGCGTATGCACTTTATCCGGATACTGCCCGGCGATACGGTTACGGTTGAAATGTCGCCTTATGACCTGAACAGGGGCCGGATAGTTTTGCGAAATTAGATGCCAAAAATTTTGTAGAGCGGATTTTGGGATGAAAGTAAGAAGCTCGGTAAAACGTATTTGTGAGAATTGCAGAATTGTGCGTCGCAAAGGAGTTGTGCGCGTAATCTGTAGCAATCCTCGTCATAAGCAGCGACAGGGTTGATTAGTCAGGGTACGGCCTAAACGAGGCCAAGAGGAGTTTATATGCCGCGTGTTGTTGGTGTTGATATTCCGGACCAAAAGAAAATAAGTGTATCGCTGACCTACGTCTATGGGGTAGGTAAACACACTGCCGAACAGATTCTTAAGGAAGCGAAGGTTGACGAAGATACGAAGGCGGGCAAGCTGACGGAAGACGAGCTGAGTCGAATCACTCAAATTATCGACCGCAATTATGTGGTGGGCGGTCAGCTTCGCAGGCAGGTTTCTCAGAATATTGCACGGTTACGGGATATTGTCTGCTACAGAGGTATGCGGCATAGGAGAGGACTGCCCGTTCGAGGCCAGCGGACAAGGAGCAACGCCAGGACACGAAAGGGGCCGAGGAAAACGGTTGCCGGAAAGAAAGGCGTTAAAGAGATGCACTAATAATTGGTGCTGACTTTGTTATGATGCTTGGGGCTTTTTGATATGGCGAAGGTCGGAAAACGTAAAATAAGGAAAAACGTTGCAAAGGCAATTGTTCACATAAGAGCGACGTTCAATAACACCCTGATTACAATCACTGACATGGACGGCAGCACGATTTGTGCGAGTTCCGGCGGCTGTGTGGGCTTCAAGGGTTCGCGTAAGAGCACGCCGTTTGCAGCGCAGCAGGCTGCACAGCGGGCCGCAGGGGCTGCTATGCGCAACGGAGTTCGTGAGGTCGAGGTTAAGGTCAAAGGACCCGGGCCGGGAAGAGAATCCGCGATTTCCTCGTTGCAGCACGCGGGTTTGCGTATCTCGTCGATTGAAGATGTTACGCCACTGCCGCACAACGGGTGCCGGCCGCCCAAGCGCAGACGAGTGTAATTTCTTATGTGGTTGATAGTGAGCTAAAGGTGATACTTGTTACATAATTATAGGAGCATGGTAAAAACAAATGGGACGTTATCTTGGTTCATCCTGTAAGCATTGTCGCCGGGAAGGCATCAAGCTGATGCTCAAGGGCATCAGGTGTGAGACGGCGAAATGCCCGATTGAGAAGAAGCAGCGGAATTTGGCCCCGGGAATGCACGGCTGGCGAAGGGGCCGGTCAAGCGAGTATGGTGTTCGACTTCGTGAGAAGCAAAAGGTGAAGCGATACTACGGGATAATGGAACAACAGTTTATGCGATATTTCAACCAGGCCGAGCGGCTGAAAGGCAACACCGGCGAGACATTGCTGCAGTTGCTGGAGAGACGGCTGGATAATGTAGTTTACAAGTTGAATTTCGCGGCTTCACGCAAGGCGGCCCGGCAGATGATTACCCACGGACACATACATATGAACGGACGTAAGATTGATTTGCCCGACTACAGCGTAAATGTGGGAGATAAGATAACTGTAAAAGCTTCGGAGAAAAGCGTGAAGAGAGTCAGACAGCAACTGGGCTTGAATCCGAACTTCACGACGCAGGGTTGGTTGCAGGTGGACCGAGACAAGCCGGAGGCGGCTGTCGTGGCGCTTCCTACTAGGGACGACGTGCAAATCCCGGTAGAGGAACAGTTGGTGGTCGAATATTGTTCGAGGTAGCTTAACCGTTTTGTTTTGCTGTGGTTTGGTTATCGGTGGAAACTGACTGGTGGTAATAGGTCTGAGGAGTTTGGTATGCGAATTACATGGCGTGGTCTGGAGTTGCCGACGCGTGTCGAACGCGACAGGAAAGTAGCGACCGACAGATACGGGAAATTCTATATCGAGCCATTCGAGCGTGGTTTTGGGACGACCGTCGGCAACAGCTTACGTCGAGTTTTGCTCAGCTCGCTTGAGGGTAGTGCAGTAACGTCCATCAAGATAACGGGAGTCAACCATGAGTTTACCTCGATAGATGGTGTGATGGAAGACGTGACCGATATAGTGCTCAACGTTAAGAGTTTGACGGTCCGGCTTCAGAGCCCCGGCCCCAAAGTGATGAAGGTTACCGCCAACAAGGCGGGGCCGGTAACAGCGGCTGATATTGTCGCCGACCCTACGATAGAGATAGTCGACAAAGACAAAGTAATAGCAACTTTGACCAAAGGTGTGAACTTTGAAATGGAAATGGTGGTTGAAAACGGTCGGGGCTACCTCCCGGCCACGGAACGAATGGCTGATGCTGACAGATACGAGCAGGAAATAGGCAAAATAGTGCTCGATTCGGTCTATTCACCCGTCACGAGAGTACGCTATGCAACTGAGGATACCCGTGTCGGACAGAAAACCGATTACGACCGGCTGATACTTGAAATATGGACCAATGGCACCGTTACACCGGATATGGCTCTGGTTGAAGCGGCGAAGATTTTGAGAAAGCATATCAATCCCTTTGTGCAGTACAGCGAGATAGGAACGGAAACGGTAGCGGGCGAGGAACCGATTGAAGAGTCCCGGCCTGAGATCGATGAGGAAATGCAGGCCATACTCAATAAACCTATCCAGGAGCTTGAGCTTTCAGTTCGGGCGAGCAACTGTCTTGAATCAATAAAAATTGAGATGGTCAGGCAGCTTGTCAAGATGACCGATGCCGAATTGCTGGAGGTTCGCAGCTTCGGCAAGACGAGCTTGCGCGAAGTCAAAAGGAAACTTGAAGACCTCGGCTTATCGCTGGGTATGACTGGAATAAATTGATTTTTGTAATTTACCCTGAGCATTTGCGGCAGGGTAAAAAAGGGGAATTCTGGTTTATGCGTCACAGAGTTGCAGGCAGACAGTTAAGTAGAACAAGCGAGCATCGTCTGGCTATGCGTCGAAATATGACGGTATCGCTGTTCGAGCATGAAACGATTTCAACGACTATCCGCAAAGCCAAGGAAGTAAAGAGTTTTGCAGAAAAGCTGATTACGCTGGCAAAGAAGGGCACGTTGGCGGCAAGACGGCAGGCGATAGCGTTGCTGGGTGACCGAGACATAATCAAAGAGCAGGAAGATGGCCCGGTAAGAGAAGGCACAATAATCGGCAAAATGTTCAGCGAGCTTGGCCCACGCTATCTTGACAGGCCCGGCGGTTATACCCGCATTATTCACCTGGCCAAGAGACGACAGGGTGATAATGGTGAGGTGGTTTTGCTGCAACTGGTTGGTGCGGAGAACCTGGAGAAAAAAACGAAGACTGGCAGTAAAGGCGCGCGTAAGAAGTCTAAAGAGCCGGCCAAAAGTGCCGCCGGCACATAGCAATAATCCACTCGCTGAGGGAACCGGCGAATGAGTGTTCAGGATTGTATTTTCTGCAAGATAGCCACAGGCGAGATACCCGCTACGAAGATTTACGAGGATGACGTTGTCTTTGCTTTTCTCGATATCGGGCCTGTAAGCGATGGGCATACACTTGTGGTGCCGAGGCGACATATTGAGAAAGTGCATGATTGTTCGGCGGAGCTTCTCGGCCAAATCTGCTCGCGGCTGGCAAAGCTTGCTGGCGCTGTTGCCTCCGCGACTGATGCGGATGGCTACAATGTCCTGTGCAACAATGGAAGAGCTGCCGGGCAGATTGTTGACCATATGCATTTTCACATAGTGCCGCGCAAGGCAGGTGACGGGGTCTTTACTCAGTGGCCGTCGTATAAATATCAGCCGGGACGGGCGGAGCAGCTTGCTGAGAAGATTAAAAAGAATCTTTAATACTATTTGTTCTTGAGAGGAACAGCATTTCGTGGTAAGTTCTTGTTGTTGAGTATTTGACCGCGGGGTAGAGCAGTCTGGTAGCTCGTCGGGCCCATAACCCGGAGGTCGGAGGTTCGAATCCTCCCCCCGCTAGTGACTTACAGAGATAACTTTCTGACCAAAGGCAGTTATCTCTTTCTTTTTGCATCCAGACTAGCCCGCTATTAGCCTCGACTTTGCATCTTTTAAGGGATATATGTAGTGAGTTTTTTTGCATATCGTTGATAAAGAGCGGGATAATAAATTTTTACAACCATTCTTATTTGAGCGTTCTAAACAACCTTTCGGGATATAATCAACAGTGACAAGTCGTCTCGACAGCTTTTATGGCATTTATTTAATTTTCAGCTTTGGGCTAAAATTATTTGCCACAGAGGCCACTCCTTCGCCGTTGCTCAGGATGGTGAGCCTGTCGAACTAAGAGAACACAGAGAATTCCTCAACTTTCCAATTTCGAGATCAAGTGCTGGCAATCGCGCCAGCAGCGGGAACTCCTTTACCCTATTTTACCCTTGGGCATCCTGCCCAAAGGCGTGAGGGCTTATTTCTGTTATCGGCTAATGCGCGGCAATATCTGTAAAAAAAGTGCGAGGTCTAAAAAATTCCAGCCGACGCAGAAAAATGCCCATGTTATTTCTTTAGCATCAGAAGCTGTCCCGCAGGTTGAAGGCGACACGATTGAAGCGAGTATATCTGCTGAGTTTCCTGTAAAACCTTGATATATTTTTCTTTCCTGCTCAATATATGAGGACATAATCGCGGCAAATGGAGAAATGCGACTAATTGACCATAACGGGAAAATACTAAACATTCTTCTCCTGCGGAAAGGACCTATGAGACAAGAGTGAAAATAAATACGATGTAACTGTTGGAAACAAAATTGGCTCTTTGAAACACGGATGGTCGGGCTATTCTCATGCCTTTGTAAAGACATAAGATGTGAACCATCAGTCACAAATCACGAGTTGTATCATCGGCGATGACGTAGTCGGCGAAGCGGATAACGTGGGCTACATTAAATATTTGCTCTACGATGGCCAGGGTTCAGTCCGGCATCACAGCAATTCAAGCGGCAACCTAATTGCGTATTCCGGCTGCGATACATTTGCCAGCAATCATCAAGGCCTAAAATCGCTTGTGTTCTTTGTAGTATGAGTACGAGGCAGGAAAATACTTGTCAAAAATCGCAGATAATGTTAACCTTGTTTTGTAACCATTACGGTTTTGGTAACGACCTGCCGGGTTTTCTGGCACAGGCCGTAATATGACATACGCTGGGGATTGTTTCATGAAGGGAAGAATGAGACTGGTGTTTCGTTTAGTGAAAGCATCAAAATGAGCAAAAGCAAAAAGAAACGGCCGAATCTACAACGCTCTACAGAAAACGCTAAACACATATCTGCTTCATTCGCTGAGACAGGACAAAGACGTGTTGTAGTGGAATACGTCGGGCCGCAGGTCGAGGGCGGGCATTTACCAATAAAAAGGGTTGTGGGGGAAAAGGTATCTGTTACTGCTCACATTTTCTCGGACGGACACGACAAGATACGGGCCGAGCTTTTATACAGGACCGAAGGCCAACGGGACTTTAAGGCCTCGAAAATGGTCTGCACAATTAACGACGAATGGAAGTCCAATTTTGAAATTACCGAACTAAAAACGCACTATTACACCGTTCGGGCGTGGCTGGACCATTTTGGGACCTGGCGGGACAATCTGAAAAAGAAAGTAGCAGCAGGACAAAAAGTAGAAGTTGACCTGATGATAGGAGCAGAGCTGCTTGAGCAGGCAAGCAAACGTGCAGACGGCTCAGATACCTCCGATTTGCAACGTCTTGCCCAGAAGCTCAAACAGAAAAGCCGAATTAAAGAGGCGATAGAAGCCGCTTTAAGCGAAGAAACGGTTGCTCTGGCGGATAAATGTCCCGACAAATCGAGGGCTGCCGAGTATCCAATTGAACTGGCCGTCAATGTAAGCTGGCCCAAGGCCCTGTTCAGTTCATGGTATGAGCTGTTTCCCCGTTCCTGTGGGCAGCACGGGCACGGAACCTTTGCCGACTGCGGACGTTTACTGCCGGATATTAAAAAGCTGGGTTTCGACGTTTTGTATTTACCTCCGATTCACCCCGTAGGCACAACAAACAGAAAAGGCAGGAATAATTCCGTGGCTTGTGAGCCGCAAGACCCCGGCAGTCCGTGGGCGATTGGTTCAGCCGAGGGCAGCCACAAGGACGTTAATCCTGAATTAGGCAGCATAGACGATTTCCGCAAGCTGGTTAAGCAAGCCAAAGAACTTGATATTGAAGTGGCGCTAGACCTGGCATTTCAATGCTCCCCGGACCATCCATACGTCAAAGAGCATCCCGAATGGTTTAGCTGGCGTCCGGACAAGACAATACAGTATGCCGAAAATCCGCCTAAAAAATACGAAGACATCCTGCCTTTGAATTTCGAGTCGGACAACTGGAAGCAATTGTGGGAAGAGTTGAAAAGCGTGGTTGTTTTCTGGATAAAGCAAGGGGTGCGGATTTTCAGGATGGACAACCCTCACACCAAGCCCTTTGCCTTCTGGCAGTGGCTGATTGCCGAGATTAAGAAGGATTATCCGGAGGCTATTTTTCTGGCGGAAGCTTTTACAAGACCCAAGCTTATGCAGCGACTGGCGAAGCTTGGTTTCGACCAGTCCTATACATACTTTACCTGGCGCAATACGAAATTCGAACTGGAACAGTACCTGACAGAATTAACCAAAACAGAGGTATCCGAATATCTGCGGCCCAATTTCTGGCCGAACACACCGGACATATTGCCGGAATATCTACAATACGGCGGTAGGGCTGCTTTTATAATTCGAGTTGTTTTGGCGGCAACACTTTCTTCGAACTATGGTATTTATGGGCCCGCTTTTGAACTTTGTATAAGTGATGCAATTGAGGGCAAGGAAGAGTACCTGAATTCTGAGAAATATGAGATTAAAAATTGGGACCGTCAACAACCGGGCAATATCAGGGCTGTGATTGAGCGAGTAAACGAATGCCGTCGGGAAAATCCATCTTTGCAGAGCAACCGCGGGCTGAAATTTTACCAGATAGATAACGAAATGATGATTTCGTATGGAAAAGCAAATGAGGATTTGTCAAATATCACTATTATGGTGGTCAACCTTGACCCATACCACAAGCAATCTGGCTGGCTCGTTTTGCCTTTGGAGGAATTGGGAATAGACCCCGGTCAGCCCTATCTTCTCCACGACTTGCTAAGCAATGACAAGTACATCTGGCAGGGTAATAGAAATTTCCTCGAGCTCGACCCGCGCGTGATGCCGGCGCATATACTTCGTGTTCACAGGCGCATGAGGCGGGAGACGGATTTCGACTACTTTATGTAATCGGAGATTACTGCATTGTCTGAAAAAGGTACACAGGCCGGCAATCCCCTCTGGTATAAGGACGCCATAATATACGAACTGCCCGTAAAGTCCTTCTGCGACGACAACAATGACGGCATCGGCGACTTTCAGGGACTCATTAAAAAGCTGGACTATTTACACGGTCTCGGAATAACGGCGATATGGCTTTTGCCTTTTTACCCCTCGCCGCTCAAAGACGACGGTTACGATATTGCAGATTATTACAGCATCAACACGGAGTATGGGAATCTTCGAGACTTTCAGCAGTTTCTACGGGAGGCCCATAAACGAGGTATCAGGGTTATTACCGAGCTGGTGATTAATCATACCTCCGACAAGCACAAATGGTTTCAACGGTCCCGCATGGCAAAGGCCGGCTCGGTCTGGCGCGATTATTATGTGTGGAGCGATAACCCGGACAAATACAAAGAAGCAAGGATTATCTTTAAGGATTTTGAGCAATCAAACTGGGCGTGGGACCCGGTAGCAAAGGCGTATTACTGGCACAGATTTTACAGGCACCAACCCGACTTGAATTTCGACAGTCCTCAGGTGCGCAGGCAGATATTTCGAGTCCTTGACTTCTGGTTCGGGATGGGGGTGGATGGCCTACGGCTTGACGCGGTTCCTTACCTCTTCGAAAGAGAAGAGACCAACTGCGAAAACCTTCCGGAAACGCACGCTTTTTTGAAAGAGCTGCGAGCACACGTTGACAATAAATACAAAGACAGGATGCTCCTTGCCGAGGCGAACCAGTGGCCGGAGGATGCGGCTGAGTATTTTGGCCGAGGCGATGAGTGCCACATGGCCTTTCATTTCCCGGTGATGCCGCGGCTGTTTATGGCCCTGCAAATGGAAGACCGCTTTCCCATAGTCGATATGATTGAGCAGAGTATGGACATTCCTGAAAACTGTCAGTGGTCGATGTTTTTGCGAAATCACGACGAATTGACGCTTGAAATGGTCACCGACGAAGAGCGAGATTATATGTATCAGGCCTATGCCCAGGACCCGAAAGCCCGTATAAATCTCGGCATAAGACGCCGTCTTGCGCCTCTTCTGGATAATAACCGCCGAAAGGTGGAACTGCTGAATTTTCTGCTGTTTTCTCTTCCCGGAACCCCCGTGCTTTACTATGGTGATGAGATTGGTATGGGAGATAATTATTATTTGGGCGACCGAAACGGCGTGCGAACTCCAATGCAGTGGAGCTCCGACCGCAGCGCCGGTTTTTCCAAATCCAATCCTCAGCAGTTGTATCTGCCCGTGGTTATTGACCCGCAGTATCACTACACGGCGATAAACGTAGAAAACCAGGTAAATAATCCTTCATCACTGCTTTGGTTTATGCGGCGTTTAATCGCCATTCGGAACCGTTTTAAATCGTTTGGAAGAGGCAGCATGCAATTCCTGGCCTCAGACAATCCGCGAGTACTGAGCTTTATCAGAAAATATGGGAAAGAAAGCATTCTCGTTGTGGCGAATCTGTCCCGTTTCTGTCAGGTTGTGCGGCTTAACGTGGCCAAACAGGTCAATCTTGTGCCGGAGGAGCTGTACGGCGGAAACAAATTCCCGACGATTACCGATCAGCCCTATGTTCTTACGCTGGGGCCTCATAACACTTACTGGTTCGCATTACGAGAACAGGAGCAGCCAAACGTGGCGCTAACCGAAAAAATTCCGCGGTTGAAGCTCGATACAACCTGGGAGAACATAACTAAGACCGATTTCTGGCCTCAGTTTGCCGGGCTTTTGCCAGGTTATCTTAAAAAATGCCGCTGGTTCGGGGGCAAAGGCAAACCCATCCGGGCGGTCAACATAATCGACAGCATTACTGTGGCAAGCGACAAAGGAACATCGTATCTTTTGCTTGTCCAGATGACGTATACCGGCTCTCCCAAGGAGTTATATTTGCTGCCGGTCTCATTCAGCAGACAGACCGACGCCGTGGAGATTTCAAGTAAATACCCACAGGGCGTAATCTGCGAGCTTCAGTTAAAGGAAGGTGAGGGAATAATTTACGATGCGGTTTACGGGGTGAGCCTGCGGGACGCCCTGCTAAATATGCTCGCCAGTAAACAGACCATAAAGAGCGGGCAAAGCCGTCTTGTGTGCAACCGAAGCAGAAAGTTTCGGGATCTTTTGACCGACAGAAAACTGCCCCTGGAATCGAAGGTTCTCAAAGGCGAGCAGAGCAACACATCAATATTGTATGAAGACATATTCTTTTTGAAACTTTATCGCCGACTGGAAAGAGGCGTTAATCCCGATGCGGAAATATCCAGGTGCCTGACCGAGCATACCGGCTTTGCCAATTTCCCTGCTTACGTCGGCTCGCTGGAGTGGCACAGGGAAAATTCGGACTCGCTGGCCATCTCGCTGCTTCTGGAATACGTGCCCAACGAGACCGACGCATGGACATATACTCTGGATTCTGCAAGTCGATATCTAACTCACGCGGCCACCAAAGCTAAACAGCTAAAGGACCTGCAGGCACCCGGGGACAACCAGGAAATCGACACCGGAGAGATTCCTCAGCCGCTGATGGAGTTGATTGACCCCATTTACATCGACAGGGTTTCCCTTCTGGGCAGGCGCACCGCGGAGCTTCACCTTGCCCTGGCTTCTTTATCGCATGACCGGGATATGGAGCCGGAGCCATTTTCCGTGCTGTATCAAAAATCAGTGTTTCAGTCTATGCGGGCGCTGATGCTTAAGGTCTTCGCCGACCTCGAAAGAAATATGGGCAGTCTGAGCAGTGATACCTCTAAAGAAGTGCAAATGGTACTCGACGCCAAACAGGAAATCCTCAGGCGTTTAAGGGACATCACGAGCCGCAAGATATCCGCTATGAAGATTCGCATTCACGGCGATTATCATCTTGGTCAGGTCCTCTATACTGGTAAAGACTTTGTTATCATCGATTTCGAAGGCGAGCCGGCCCGGCCTCTGGGAGAACGACGGCTCAAACGCTCGGCACTTCGAGACGTGGCGGGTATGATGCGATCTTTTCATTATGCGGCACACGGCGTGATTATTTTACAGCCCGCGACCCAGGCGGCCGACCCGCAGCAACGGCGAAACTGGGCCGATTTATGGTATCATTACGTAAGCGGAGTGTTTCTTAATTCCTACCTGGCCGCAGTCGGCGACGCCGGGTTCGTTCCAAAAAACAAGCAGGACTTCAAAACTCTGCTCGAAGCTCTCCTGCTGGAAAAAGCCATTTATGAGATTGGTTATGAATTTAACAACAGGCCCAACTGGCTGTTGATACCGGTTAGAGGCGTGCAGCAAATTCTGGGCATAAAAAAATAGACGCATTTTTAAAGGGTGCCGATGAAAAAACAGAAACCCAAGGTAATTAACACCTTCAGCTTGTTAACCGAGCATGACATCTATCTTTTTAAAGAAGGCAGTCACTTCCGGCTCTATGAAAAGCTGGGCTCTCATATAACAGAACACGAAGGAGTCAAAGGGACCTTCTTCGCGGTCTGGGCTCCTAATGCCGAAAGCGTATCTGTAATAGGCAATTTCAATAACTGGAACTACGGCGACTACCCTCTTAATACAAGGTGGGACGGCTCAGGCATCTGGGAAGGATTCATACCCGGCATAGATAAAGGTGCTTTATACAAATACCACATTGTCTCACGAACCAATAATTACACCGTCGATAAAAATGACCCCTTTGCCTTCTACTGCGAGCTGCCGCCCGGGACCGCTTCGATTGTCTGGGACCTCGATTATCAATGGAACGATACGGCCTGGATGCAAAATCGCAAGCAGGCAAATTCGCTCGACGCCCCAGTCAGCATATACGAGGTCCACCTTGGCTCCTGGAAGCGTGACCCTTCAGACTCCAAGCGGGTGTTAAGCTGTGGCGAGCTCGGGCCGGAGCTAACAAAATACGTAAAAGAGGCGGGATTTACCCACGTTGAATTTCTGCCGATTATGGAGCACCCGTTCTACGGTTCGTGGGGGTACCAGACAACGGGGTATTTCGCACCTTCTCATAGATACGGCAGTTGTCAGGATTTTATGGCGATGGTCGACCACCTACACCAAAACAACATCGGCGTCATACTGGACTGGGTGCCTTCTCACTTCCCGTCGGATGAGCACGGCCTGGGATATTTCGACGGAACTTACCTATACGAACATGCAGACCCAAGAAAAGGGTTTCACCCGGATTGGAAGAGTCTTATTTTCAACTATGGCCGAAACGAGGTCCGGGCCTTTCTGTTTAGCAGCGCATTTTTCTGGCTCGATAAATACCACTCCGACGGCCTGAGGGTCGATGCGGTGGCCTCGATGCTTTATCTGGACTATTCACGCAAGCAAGGAGAGTGGATTCCGAATATCAAAGGCGGACGAGAAAATCTCGAAGCAGTAGATTTCCTGTGTAATTTGAACAAATGGGTCCGCAAAGAATACCCGGACACATATACCATAGCCGAGGAATCGACGTCATGGCCCAAGGTCAGCAGGGACGTCGAGTCAGGTGGACTCGGATTCAGTATGAAATGGAATATGGGATGGATGCACGATACGCTCCAATACTTCAGCCGGGATCCAATTCATCGCAAACATCATCAGGACAGTCTCACGTTTTCAATCTGGTATGCCTTTGCCGAAAATTTTGTCCTGCCGTTGTCCCACGACGAAGTCGTACACGGTAAGGGTTCATTGCTGCGGAAGATGCCAGGCGACGAATGGCAGAAGTTCGCCAACCTGAGGCTGTTATTCGGATATATGTACACACACCCAGGTAAAAAGCTTCTGTTTATGGGAAGCGAATTCGGCCAGGACGCCGAATGGAACCACAACACCAGCATGGACTGGCACCTTTTGCAAAACGACCGCAACTCGCGTTTGAGCATGTGGCTGCGCGATTTGAACCATTTCTACAGAAAAGAACATGCCCTTTATGAACTCGATTTTGATGGCTCCGGATTCAAATGGATTGATTTGCACGATGCAGAAAACAGCGTAATCAGCTTTCTGCGTTGTGACAAGTCGGGCGATAAGCTGCTGGCTGTTGTATGTAATTTTACCCCGACACCCAGACACAATTACAGAGTGGGTGTTCCGGTCGGCGGATGCTGGAGGGAAGTGCTCAACAGTGATGCCAAGGAATATGGCGGAAGTGGCCAGGGAAATATCGGGGGCACAGAGGCATCTGTCGCATCCTTCCATGGCAAATACGATTATTCCTTGTCCGTCACGCTGCCGCCTTTGGCAATAGTGGTATTTAAGCGAGACACGGATGCAGACAACAGCGGGAGCTGAATATCACGGGAACAATAGCTGCAGTTTCACTGTATGGGCCCCCATTGCCAAACAGGTAAAGCTGCGGCTTGTCGGGCCCGGCAAAAAAAGAACTGTAGCCATGGAGCGTGACGACCTCGGGTACTGGGACAAAACAGTCGGGGGAGTTGCTGCTGGAACCCGGTACTATTATCAACTTGATAATCTGCCTCCTAGACCGGACCCTGCTTCACATTTTCAGCCCAAAGGCGTTCACGGCCCCAGTGAGGTCATCGACCATACCTTTAGCTGGAGGGACAAGAAGTGGAAGGGGATACCTTTGGAGAAGATGCTCATTTATGAGCTGCATGTTGGCGCGTTTACAAAGGAGGGCACCTTTGGTGGAGTAATTAAACGTCTAAAAGTCCTGTGTGAACTTGGTGTGAACGCGCTTGAGATTATGCCGGTATCTCAGTTTCCCGGCGAAAGAAACTGGGGCTACGACGGGGTCTATCCGTATGCCGTCCAGAACTCTTATGGCGGACCGACTGGCTTTAAAAAGCTCGTCAACGCATGCCACCAAAGCGGATTAGCGGTAATACTCGACGTGGTATACAATCATCTCGGCCCTGAGGGCAACTACCTCCGCGAATTCGGGCCTTATTTTACAAGCAAATACAAAACACCCTGGGGCGAGGCCATTAACTTCGATGGCCCGGATAGCGACCAGGTCAGAGAATTTTTCTTTCAGAACGCCCTTTACTGGTTCCGGGAATATCACATAGATGGTCTCCGTCTTGATGCTTTGCACGCAATCTACGACGCAAGCGCAAAACATTTCATAGAAGAATTGTCGGAACGAGTGGGGCAATTCTCAAAAGACCTCGGCCGAAAACGTTATCTGATAGGCGAAAGTGACCTTAATGACGCCAAACTGATACGGCAGAGAGCACAAAAGGGTTACGGCCTCGACGCCCAATGGAACGACGATTTTCACCACAGCTTACATACACTGCTGACAAAAGAAAAGACAGGTTACTATCAGGATTTTGGCGGGATGGAAGATTTGACCAAGACCTTTAAGGAAGGATTTGTGTATTCCTGGACCTATTCGAAATACCGCAAACGCCGTCACGGAAGCAGCTCAAAGAACAGGCCTGCAAGCCAGTTTGTGGTGTGCATTCAGAACCACGACCAAATCGGCAATAGAATGCTTGGCGAAAGGATTTCTCAGTTAGTTGGTCTTGAGGCATTAAAACTTGCCGCTGGAACGGTCATCCTGTCGCCTTATGTTCCCCTGCTTTTTATGGGGGAAGAATACGCGGAGGAATCGCCTTTTCAGTATTTTGTCAGTCATACAGACCGGGAGTTGATAAGGGCCGTTCAAATGGGCCGAAAAAGGGAGTTTGAATCTTTTAAATGGCAGGGCGATTGCCCGGCCCCGCAGGCAGCCGAAACATTCAAAAAATCGAAATTAAAATGGCAAGAACGTAATAAGGGCAGGCATAAAATCATCTTAAACTACTACAAGCGCCTGATTGAATTGAGAAAAAGCATTCCGAAATTCGTTGACAATACAAATATTTCGGTGCGATGTTTGCTTGAGCAGCAGATTCTGCACTGGCATCGCGTATTTGGTAATCGTCAGATTCAGTGTTTGATGAATTTTAGTGACAAAGAACAGAAGCTGCAGATTTATGCCACGACCGGGGGCTGGTCAAAAATTCTGGATTCATCTGACGTAAAGTGGAAAGGGCCGGGTTCGAAACTTCCATCCGTGGTCAGAGGAAAGAGGGAAATTGTGCTGGCCCCGTTGAGTTTAGTGTTATTCGAGGCCAAGCGGGAGAGAGGAAAGAGAAAATCGCCAGCAAAGGTCATATCCTCACGGAGGAGGAATGTTTATGCGCGTTCCCACAGCCACGTATAGATTGCAATTCAGTCCTTCGTTTGGCTTTCTCGACGCCAAAAAAGTCATACCTTATCTGCATGCTTTGGGCATAAGCGACATTTACGCCTCGCCCATATTTAAAGCAAAAACGGGCAGCACCCACGGTTATGATATCGTAGACTCGAACGCGCTCAATCCCGAACTGGGCAGTCAGGCCGATTTCAACAAAATGATGGCGGAAAGACGCAAATACAAGATGGGATGGCTGCAGGATATTGTCCCCAACCATATGGCCTTCGACAGCGAGAATAGGCTGCTGATGGACGTATTTGAGAACGGCCCGAACAGCCGGTTTTTCAATTTTTTCGATATCGCCTGGGACCATCCAGACGAAACTCTAAGGGGCAAAGTGCTGGTCCCCATTCTGGGCAGGTTATACAATAAGGCGCTTGCGAGCGGCAAAATCCTTCTCGAACTGAGTGCCTGCGGACTCAGCATACGATACTATGAACATCGCCTGCCTATAGGTCTGGTGAGTTACTCGCGCATTCTTAAATACAATCTCGAATACAACAAAGACGCTTCGAATAGTGACTTTAAAGAGCTTTTGGGTTTATGTGACCGGTTCGATTCATTCGAAAAACAGCCCTGCGGCAGCCGACGCGACGGGCAAATTCGAGAAGCCAAAGAAAACCTCTGGAACCTTTACACGGCTGACGGGTCGGTTAAAACGCACACAGATTCGGTCTTAAATTTTTACAACGGTCAAAACACCCAGAAAAACAAGTTCGCCCCCCTCGAAGCCCTGCTGAGTGAGCAGCACTTCAAGCTGGCCCTGTGGAGAAAGGCCGGCGAACGAATCAATTACCGGCGATTCTTTTATTTGAACGAGTTCATCGGCCTGCGGGTCGAAGACCCCGAAGTTTTCAAGTTCACTCACCAACTGATACTTCAGCTCGTTAAGGATGGCACATTTACCGGCCTGAGAATAGACCACGTGGACGGGCTGCTCGACCCGACAAACTATCTGATGCGCCTGCGGGAAAAGCTCGACGATACGTATATCGTCGTGGAGAAAATCCTGGAGTCACAAGAAAAGCTGCCGGATTGCTGGCCTATTCAGGGCACTACCGGTTATGAGTTCGCAAACTTTATGAACGAGCTTTTTTGCTGCGGGAAAAACGAAGAGGCCTTCAGCGAAATATACAGTCGTTTTATTGGTTCTGCCCCGGACTACAATAATCTGCTCTATGAAAAGAAAAAGCTCATCGTCCAAAAATACATGCGCGGCGACGTAAGATACCTGGTCGGACTCATCCAAAAATACGCAGAATCGAAAGGACAACTTTCAAATCAGGATTGCTGTAAGATTGAAGACGCCATTACGGAAATTATCACGGCCTTTTCCGTATATCGAACATATATAAACCATGATACCTGCCTGCAGGCAGACCAAAGACGCACAAAAAAGGCAATCGAACTGGCTAAAAGCAGAAATCCGTCACTGAACCATACGATAGAGGCCATAGGACGGTATTTGCTTTGCGACAACCAGGCCGACCGGGAAAATCCCACCAGAAAAGATGCTGTTAATTTAATTATGAGATTCCAGCAGTTGACCGGGCCTGTAATGGCGAAGGGTTTCGAAGACACCTTCCTGTATTGTTACAACCGTCTGGTCAGCCTGAATGAGGTGGGGTCAAGCCCGGATGAGTTCGGTATATCAATCGACAAATTCGACGAATTTAACGCCGCAAGAGCAAAGCAGCAGCCGAACTCACTGAATGCCATCAGCACACACGATACCAAGCGGGGCGAAGATGTACGGGCGAGGATAAATGTTTTATCCGAGATGCCGGAACAATGGAGTTCCAAAATTGAACACTGGCGACGAATTAACGAGACTAAAAAAACAGTATGTAACACCTCGACGGCACCAAGCCCAAACGACGAATATCTTTTGTATCAGATGTTAACGGGGGCCTTGCCTTTTAAACAAAGCGACTTCAAAACCTTTGGAAAGCGAATCAAAGAATATTTCATCAAGGCAATAAGAGAGGCAAAGGAGCACACAAGCTGGGTTGAGCCGAATCAGGAGTACGAAACCGCCTGTGCGCAATTTGTGGACAGGTTGTTTACCTTCTTGCCTGAGGATGAATTCTGGCAAGATTTTTCGGTCTTCCAGAAACAGATAGCGGAATACGCAATCTACAATTCGCTTTCTCAGACGCTCATCAAGATGACCGCCCCCGGCGTTCCGGACTTCTACCGTGGTTCTGAATTATTCGACCTTAACCTGGTAGACCCTGATAACCGCCGGCCGATCGATTTCAAGGTGATGGTCAAGCTCCTGGAGCAAATAAAGAGCGAGGAAATGCGCGACTCATCAGGGTTTCTAACGGAGTTGCTGCATTGCAAAGAAGATGGTCGGATAAAAATATTTTTGATATACAAGACCCTTGCGGCCCGCGAACAATACAAACATATTTTCGAAAAAGGCCTCTATGTGCCCGTGCGAGTCGAGGGTTGCCACAAGGGAAATATCGTTGCCTTTGCGCGAGTGATTGAAGAAAAGACTGCAATTACCGTTGCGCCAAGGTTCGTCACGTCAATTGTTCGGCCCGCCCAGCCGCCAATCGGCGAAAATTTATGGGAAGATACGCGGATTATAACTGCGAACCATTCTCAATACCCATGGTTAAACGTGATTACAGGAGAAAAAATAGAAGGTCCGAACGAATTGCTTGTTGGACACATCATGAACAAGTTTCCTGCTGGCTTAGTAATCGCAGCAAAGCGAAATTGAGTTTAGAAAAGCCCCGTATCTAGCAATATCTAATCTCGGGCATAAATTTTGGTAAGGCGTCTCAACTTGCTCGAAACAGTAGCGCCGAGCAGGCCCGGCCTTAATCGCCACAGCCAGTTCCCTTTAATCTTGGCAGGATGGTTCATTCTCGCGCTACTCTTCAGACCCAGCAGGTCCTGAACGGGTATTACCGCCAGCCGAGCAACGGAGCTCATTGCCAGCCGAATACATTGCCAGTGAACCTGGGCAGGGGACACCTTGCAACCCAGGTATTCGCTTAACCGCTTCTTCTGCGATTTAGTGGCGTCTTTTTCGAACCATCCACGCATAGTATTGTTGTCATGTGTGCCGGTATAAGAGACGCAGTTTTCGATGTGGTTGTGCGGTATGTACGGATTGCCGGAGGGGTCGCCATCGAAGGCGAACTGGAGAATCTTCATGGTCGGCAGGTCGTATTTTGCGATAACCTCCCTGACGTCGGCCGTTATGTAACCTAAATCCTCGGCAATGATGGGGGCCAAAGGAAAATTCCTCAAAAACACTTTGAAAAAGTCTTCACCCGGGCCTTCAATCCATATCCCTTTCTGGGCCGTCTTATGATGAGCAGGAACCTGCCAGTAGGCGATAAGCCCGCGAAAGTGGTCGATGCGAACGAGGTCGAATATCTTCATGTTGTGCTTCATCCGCTCCATCCACCACAGGTATTGCGTCTTTTTCAAAACCTCCCAGTCATAGACAGGGTTGCCCCACAACTGGCCCGTGCTGCTGAAATAATCCGGCGGCACGCCGGCTATATATCTGGGTCTCTTGTGCAGGTCTAATTTGAACAGTTCAGGATGCGCCCATACATCGGGACTGTCATAGGTCACATAAATGGGGATATCGCCGATTACACGAACGCCAGACTGAATGCAGTAGTGTTTCAAATCCGACCACTGCTTATAAAACACATATTGCAAAAAACACTGGTATTCGATTTCATCGCTTAACCGCCTGACAACCTCCTTTAGACTCTCTTCTTTGCGGTCTTTCAAGTGCTTCGGCCAGAGGTTCCAGTTACGTCCCCCGAAGTGCTTTTGAAGAGAAATGAAGGTCGTAAAATCTTCGAGCCAGAAAGAATTTTCAACCTTGAATTTCTCATACGTCTCTGATTTAACATGGTCCTGAAAACGACCGAAAGCAACCTTAAACAGGCGTTTCTTGTAAGCCGTGACCTTGCTATACTCTACGGAGTCCGGTGCAAAAGACGGCACGTTTTCGAGATTCCGTTTTTCTAAAAGGCCGTCCCGATACAAAAAACTGGGGCTGATTAACAAAGGATTCCCGGCAAATGCAGAAGAGCAATTGTATGGCGAATGGACCGTCTTGGGTGTCGTATGGTTCAGGGGCAATATCTGCCAGTAGTTTTGTCCGCTCTTTGCGAGGAAATCAACAAACTTATACGCCTGCGGCCCTAGGTCGCCGATACCGTACTCCGCAGGCAGGGAAGTTATGTGGAGTAATATTCCACTGGATCTTTTTCTTAGCATTTCATCCTCTCAGATAAATGTTTTTTCGCCCGTTGCGAAAAAGTTTCACTCGATATTCAAACCCAGATGACCCGCGACTTTTTCAAATAGCGTTATCCATTTCACAGATTGTTCGTCATTCGCCGAGGCCTTTGATTTTATATCCGGATATTCTTCTTTTCGAATCCTGAAGAAGAGATTCTGGGCGGTCTGCAAGTTCATATCTGGAACAAAGCTGTGCAGGATATTAAGCACGCTCTCAATGGTGATCAATAGTTGAATATCATCGCGAGATTGTTCCAGTGCCACCATAAGGCCGTTGATTTTAGCCGAGGCCTCAAAGCTCAAGGTCTTCTGGTCAAGCTGCAGCGACAACCTCGCAGCTTCGCTGGTAAGCTCCTGCAAACGGTCGACGTTTATCTCATCGGCTCTTATCAGATTGCATAACTCCTGGTTCACAACAAATTCGGCCGGGCCGGCCAAGGCCTTGGGCAAAGCCATGTTCATACCTCGTAGCATAAGCATTATTGCGTAGTTATGTTCATAGATATGGCGGAAAGACCTAGTTATTTCTTCCCACGTATCGCCAAGCAGTTCATATATCAGCCGGCGTTGTTCGTCCTTGAAAAGGTGCCAGATGGAGTAACTGTTTCCGTCGAACCGTATATTCATCTGTCTCATAACTTCATTGGTGTCCCCCTTGCGAAAGGCATCTTCAAGACTGCGGCGCATTTGCAGGAAATCCTCATCCGGCATAGGTTCACTGAGTGTTGCCATTAAATTGTGATCTCCCAAATGCAGTGTGGCAAAATCAACTCGCTGCATTTCCTGGACAACATTTGAGTGAATAAGGGCTTTGCCTGTGGTCAGTGTTTGAGTGCCGGCCTTGGCCGTTTCATAATCAGCCATAGTGGCCGTATAGCAGTATATCTCCTGTTCTTTGTCGAGTGATTCGGCGAAAATGGAACTCAAGGCAAAATTGGCGCCGACCCTGTAAAGGTCAATTCTCGCCGGTTTTACATAGGCCTCAAAAACGTCCCGGCCGTTCTCAAAACCGTCGATGTTGGCAGGAGCTTCTTTTAGCATTGCTTCGAACTCGCCGAGCAAATCCACCTTCATTATTTCATGATGCAGTTGTATCGCACGAGAGGCATACTGCATTACCTGCACGGTTTCGATGCCCGAAATATTGTCGAAGAACCATCCACAGCTTGTATACATTAGCATAGCCATTCGCTGCATTTCCATCAGTTTAAGGAAGATGATTTTTTCTTCATACGTCAATTTCCTACCTGTAATCCTGCCCATAAAATTATCTGTGCTCTGCTCTGTCCTGTCATTTACCACGTCTATATATTCATTTCTCGCCGCCCAGGGATCCTGGCAGTATTTCGCCATATTTTGCTCATAAGCTTCTGATATTTTATCCCTAAGCCAATCCAAAGCTTTTCTCAAAGGCCCTCTCCATTCTTGCTTGCCGGAAAGGGACTGGTCCGCACAACATCCACAATTACTTCTCCATCTTTCGATCCCGTGTACACAACTCCAGGAACTGTTTTCATGGATTTGCACCTCGTGTGTTGGCGGATACTTGTCGAGGTATTCAGCATAAATGGTAACTTTGGCGGAACCATTGGTTCTTATGTGATACAGGCAATAGGCCAAAGCCATATCGCCATGTCGGTGATGGTGTCCAAATGATTCGCCGTCGGTTCCAATGTGGACAAGCTGAGAAGGGCTGCCGTTATCTTTGAACGATTCTGTCATCCTGGCGGCAAAATTCTCTCCGCTATGCAACAGTCCCCCGTAAGCAACTTCATGTGCCGCTTTACCATCATAGAAAAAAAGATTGATGCCTTTGCCAGAAGGAAGATTGCAGATATACGGCATGGTCGTACAAAAACTGTCTTCTTTAACCTCCGTCCATTTCTTGCCTTCTATCTTACGGACCCGCTTGGCCTGACGCGGCGCCAGTATAGTGAACCTTATCCCATGTTCAGCCAGAATCTCCAGCGTTTCTGTGTCCACAGCAGTCTCGGACAGCCACATACCTTCTGGTTTTCTTTTGAAACGACGCTCAAAGTCCTTTATTCCCCAGATTATCTGAGTGTGTTTGTCTCGGGAATTCGCCAAAGGCATAATTACGTGATTATAAACCTGGGCCAAAGCCGAACCATGTCCGGAGAACAGTTTTTTGCTCTCGTTGTCAGCTTCGACGATTTTTTCATATACCTCGGGTGTATGTGACTCCAGCCAGTGTAGTAGAGTGGGCCCAAAATTAAAGCTGATGCTTGAGTAGTTATTGACGATATCGATGATTTTTTTGTCCGAGCCGAGTATTCTTGATGTCCCGTTTTGTCTGTAGCATTCCTCGGTGATTCTCCTGTTCCAGTCGTGGAAGGGATAAGCCGACTCTTGTAGCTCCACATCTTCCAGCCAGGGATTTTCCCGTGGCGGCTGATAAAAGTGCCCATGTATACATACGTACCTGTCCATTCGTACCCCTTTCTTTTAAAGAACGTGCTTTGATTCTACAATGAATCCCCCTTTTGTGCCATTTTTTTAACCCCTTGGCGGTGTAGTGGTTCAGCGGTCTTTTGGCATTAAAATCGGCATGATATAAGACATTTTTTAAAATGTTGGTTACAGCCAGCAGCGGTTTTCTACCAATTCATATAAGCGAAACGACTGGAGGTTGTGAGTAAAATCGTGGTTCTTACAGACCGTCAGTATTATCTGTAACGGCTATGATAAAATATGTCGTGATAAATCCAAACTCAAGCGGCTTGCTTTAATTTTATTATTGGTAAGTGCCTATCGCCTTCGAAGAACGTCACTACCAACTGAATATTATCATCTGCGTCGAATTTGAAAGTATCTGACTTTCGTTGTTTCGAGTCGTAGATTTCGGCTGGTGTTGCTCCATTCAGGCCCTGATGTGGGCGGAAGCAATTATACCACCTGATATACGTCGTCAGCTTTTTGCACATGCCGTTGATATCAAATGGAATAATAATCTTTCGCAGCCATTCCGATTTGAGAGTTCTAAAGGACCTTTCGATTATTGCTATGCTGCCATATTTGCCTACGGCCCCATAACGTAGAATAATTCCTTTACGTTTGCACCATTTTCTAAACGTATGTGATTTGAATTGAGTGCCTTTGTCGGTGATAATATGCCCTGGCCTGCAACGAACTTTACGAATGGCCCTCTCCATAAAACAGCGTAGTTGCATAGCAGTGGGCTGTTTCCTAAACACGGCGAAGCCGATAATGCATCGTGAATACTGGTCGAGGATACAAGCTAGCCACCAGCAGAAAGGCCAGACCTGAGGGCAGCCAGCTTGTCCAAAAGCCGCTTGATATGGGTATAACAGTCAAATCGACATGCCATATGTGATTAGGGCGGCGGGCATGAATTATCCGCTTTGATACTTGAGCAGCAAAACTATCCGGCTCCTTTGGTGGTTTATTATTTTTGAGTATTCTGCCGACGGAGCTTGCGCTAAGAACCAAACCGGCTTTTGTGAAGGCCTGCGCTATCTTAACCTTGCCCAGAGCTGGACAGAGAATTTTCAACCTGCCGACGATGTATCTTATAAAATCGGACAGTTTATTTACTGGCTGAGGTGTTCGCAGCAACGTATTTGACCCAATATCGTCAAGCATCTTTATCCAGTAAGCAACTGTTTCCGGGTTTAGCAGAAAAGCTTCGGCAGTTTGGCTGCTTGACCAGCCCCTTGCTGCTTTGAGTTCAAGTATGGCCAGTCGTCCGGTCGGTGTGTAATGTGGCCTGTGGTTCGGAGGAATGCGTATCATACGAGTATCTTTTATTCGCAACTCTTCTCTGAAGAGATTAATTTCATCTCTGGCTTGCTGGAGTTGGATAGCGGTTGTGCTGTTTCTATTATTTAAGCAATTAGACCTTGCATAAAGTAGGGCGATACGTGCCATTGACATGATGTGAATCAGAATTGATTTTGCCTGTTTCGGCCAGTTCGCTGGCGCAATCAGGCGCTTCGGGTGTATTTTCATCTTCTCCTCCAACGTATTAACTATCAGTTATTATGTGTACCGGTTGTTATACTATAGCTTGCTTTTTATCCCAGGGGGTATTTGATAGAATAAGATTTTCAAATTTTTGCTTCCTGGGAAAAAGATATGGCCGGACTTGTTAGAAAAAATAGGATATCAAGCGTCCTTACGCCTTCGCAGCTTCGTTGCCTCTCAAAAATTCCGACTGTCAACATAACGTCGGGCTGTTTTCATAACTGCATCTATTGCTATACAAAGGGTTATTCGCAATATCCGGGCGATGGCAAAGTTATATTATTCGATAATACCGCTGACAAACTAAGACACGAGCTTGCACGGAAAAGAACGAAGCCACAGGCCGTATATTTTTGCCCATCCTGCGACCCGTTTCAGCCGGTTCCCGAAATCCTTGACCAGACATACAAAACGATGGTGATTTTGCTTGAAGCGGGAATAGGCGTTCAATTCCTCACAAAGGCAGTTGTTCCGCAGGAGTTCATCAAGCTATTTGCCCGGCACTGCAATTTGGTATGCGGCCAGATTGGATTAACAAGCGTTGATGATAGTATCAGAAGAATCTTCGAGCCAAAGACCGCAAGCGTTTCAGAGAAACTTGCGACGATGAGAAAACTTGTTGGAATAGGCGTCACAACCGGTGCTCGTGCCGACCCTTTGATTTATGGCATTATGGATTTAGATGAGTCGCTGAATGATTTATTTTCAGAGATTGCCAAAACCGGTGTTAAGGAAATTGCTGTGAACTACCTGTTTCTCAGGCCTGCCATCAAAGAAGGCATTAAGAAAAATGTAACGGATAAAGAACTACTATCCAAGATGCTCACCCCATATCGAAATGGTATTAAACTTCCGATTGGTTTGAAGAATTCCTCTGGGGTTGCTTTGCCCAAAGAGATAAGAGAAAATGCATTTAGGCGAATCCGAAACATTGCCGAAAGTTTTGGATTGTCCATTCATATCTGCGGCTGTAAAAATTCGGATATCACGCCCGAATCCTGCAATATCACGCGGCTGTCGAAGCCATCTCAGTTAACCCTGTTTTGAAAAGAATGCTTAGTTAGAGGTGGGCTTAAAATCGTGTCAGGGCATGGAGGCGTTAAATTGGCTAAGTGTTTGAGGGGTAAAGAGTTATGCGATTTTGGGGTCGTCAAAAAGTGACAAAAGTGCCATCAATTTTCGGCACATTTTGCCAAATATCTGGTATCTCCAAGTTCTTATATGATTCCCCCGCTATTTGAAATCCGAAGGTGCCTGTATGATACCTTCGGATTTTACTTTATCAGGAGGATGAGAACATCTACAGCCGCGTTGCGGCTGCTACAGAGGTTCGACAAGAAGCGTAGCGGAGAGTCCAATGTCGTCTCGGGTCCTCTCCCCGCTATTGCTGTAAATCAATTTCTGCCAGTTACTTACAACTGGTTTTTTCGTCTGATAAGAAGTTGTATCAGAATTAGTTTCAGCACTTTTTATAAAATACCCCACCAGAACCCACTGTTCTCTGAGTATTCGCATAGTGTGTACTTATTAAGCACCGGTATGATTATTCCGATGAAAGCTTGGCGCCGAAAAAGTATCTATTCGCTGGAGTTAAAAAAAGATGATTGAATGCCCCAGTTGTGGTTTTAGTAACGTAGATAAGGCCCAGCAGTGCGGGAAATGCACATTTCCGCTTTTGGGCAGTGACCTTCGATGCGGATTATATACTTATGGCGGCACGAGCAACGGCCAAGTTCTACAGATGCGCTATATAATTACTCGCGAGCTCAGTTCCGATTTTACGGGGGTTAAATATCTTGCTGAAGACGTAAAAGAGAAAAAAGACGTAATGATCTGGGCATTGCCGATCATTGTGGGTGAAGATGAGGGGGAAATAAGCTCTCTTTGCGAGCTATGTAATAGTTTAAAAGGATTAACTGATGAACATATCTTAAATGTATCGGGCTTCTATCCGGAAAAGAATGCCCGATACGTTGTGGCCGAGTATGTCGATGGGTGTACACTGGAGCAAAGAATCGCATCTGAAGGGCCATTAAATATCGAACAGGCGCTTGAGATATTTGGTCCGATTGCCCAGAGTCTTGATATTGCACATAGGCAGGGGTTTATTCATGGTGACATTAGCCCAGATAATATTATGATAGGCTCAGAAGGCATCGCAAAGCTTGCAAATTTTGCGATTGGAAAGGAAATAAAAGAGATGCTTTCTCGGCTATTGCCAGAGGAGGTAATAAAACCGTCTTTTTGTACGGCACCGGAGCAATTAGAAAATGTGACTTGTTCTGAGCAGAGTGATATATATTCACTGGCAGCATGTATCTACCAAAGTTTATGTAAAGAGCTTTTCAGTCGGCATGGCCGGCTACAATTCCAAGAGCTTGAACAAGAATCCGAACAATTGGCCCAGTTGAGCGAGAAACAAAATGAAGTTTTACGACGCTCTCTTTCTGCGAATCCACAGAACAGGCACAGCAATGCGGTCGAATTGTTGACAGAACTTCGCGATAGCGGTGCCGAGATAGTTGCCGGGGAAAAAGCTATAGGGCCGGAGCTAATCGACTATGAAAAATCATTGGACGATTTAAAGCAAAATGCTCAGGAGCAGAACAGCAAGTATGAAGAGACTATACAAAAGCTGACAGCTGACGCTGAAATAGAAAGACAAGAACATGCGGAGACCTTGAGCCAGACTCAGAATCAGGCCAGAGAACAAATGGAGCGACAGCGGGCTGATTATGAGCAAACTATAGCCCAACTTAGAGCTAAGATTACAGAAACAGAATCGCAGATAGCTGTTGCTGTGAACGAAGTAAACAGCAAAGCTGAAGAACTTGCTTTGGAAAAGGAGAAGGCAGTACAGCAGAGCAGGGAACATGAAGAGACTATACAAAAGCTGACGGCTGATGCAGAAAGGGAAAGACAAGAACATACGGAGACATTGAGCCAGGTTAGCAATCAGGCCAGAGAACAAACGGAGCAACAGCGGGCTGGTTACGAACAAACTATAGCCCAGCTCGAAGAGAAGGTCGAAGAGACAGAGGCGCAGCTCACTACTACTGTGAACGAAACAAACCACAAGGTTGAGGAACTTGCTTCGGAAAAGGAAAGGGCATTACAGCAAAGCAGGGAATATGAAGAGACCATACAAAAGCTGACGGCTGATGCAGAAAGGGAAAGACAAGAACATGCGGAGACATTGAGCCAGGCTCGGAATCAGGCCAGAGAACAAGCAGAGCAACAGCGGGCTGATTATGAACAAACGATAGCCCAGTTTAAAGCGAAGGTCACAGAGACAGAAGGGCAGCTTACTGCTGCTGTGAATGAAGCAAACCACAAGACCGAGGCGCTATCTTCGGAAAAGAAAAGGGCATTACGGCAAAGCATGGAATATGAAGAAACCTTGGAGAAGGTTAGGGCTAATGCTAAGCAGCAGCAACAAAAATCTGTTGAGCAGCTGAATCAGGCGCAGTGGGATATCGAGACGCGGGATGAAGAAATAAAACAAATCAGAAAAGAAGCGGCAAAAGTTACATCAAGATTTAAACTTTCGTTAATAGCTTTGGTTCCAACCATGATCCTTGGGATAGTAATAGGCCATTTATATGTTAGATTCGACAATGATATAGCAAAACAAGGCCAAGTGAAAAACGAAGTGGGGAGAATTGCTCAGGAGCAGACATTTTCAGAATTAACTAAAGAAGCTGCAGGGCCGGAAACTAGCAATCAACGGCAAAAAGCTATCGCAACCGATGAGAAAGCGTTGCAAATTAACAAAGATTCGCAGATAGAAACAGCCGGGACTCTGGAGCAAATTAAACAACTACAAATTGAATCGCAGAAGTGGTTAGAGCCGGCATTCGATTTTGAGTAGAGAGGGGAGTTTTTTAGTTTGGCGAGGTTGTATCTTAAAAATGCTGGTTCTACGTTTGTCTTGGGCTTGCTGGTATGTTACAGGTTGTATGGTTTTGCCTTATTTTTCCACGTTCAGAAAATATCATAAATTCATAACTATAACTCAAACAGGCACTTATGGGTGTTTTTGGAGTGCTGCCCCGTAACCCGAAGGTCGGAGGTTCGAATCCTCCCCCCTATTGAAGTAAATCGATTCCAGCCAGTCATTTACGACCGGCTTATTTTTTGCGCACTTCTGGCAATTTTCGGTTTAGGCGTGCCGGACGTTTGTTTTGGCGTGGTTGTCCTCAAGCGAAGAGGCTTGGTCTACGAATTACAAGTTTTTTCAAGCGGTTGTTATAAGACTTCGCCGCTTTATATAAGGGCATTCGCTCAACCCATAATACCTTCCTGTCTTTGTCTTTAAGTCACTGGTGATGGGTGTCGATAAACAGTGCTGACTGGGATGGGGTATGTCTGTAGCGAAGGGGTATTATGGAAAACCAAGAGCCGATAATTTCGCTGCTTAAGGAAGAAAAAATCATCGACGAAGCCACACTGGAGGTGGCGCTTGCCCAACAACGGCAAACCGGCCGGAGCTTGATAAGCATACTCAAGAAGGGCAAGCTCGTGGATGAGGAGCAGCTCACGCGGATTGTCGCTGCCGTTCACGGTATTGAGTTTGTTAATCTTGCTCCGGATATGGTTGATTCGATGACGGCTCATCTGCTTTCTCATGAGATGGTAAACAAGCACAATGTAATTCCCATCAGAAAGGAAGGCAAGCAGCTGATTGTTGCAATGAGTTCACCGCTGAATCTCGCAATCCGCGACCAGATTGAGATGAAAACCGGGTATGAGGTTGCTCCGGTTGCAGCGGCACCTGCCGCGATAAGACACGCGATACATCATCACTTCAACGTCCGCGATGTTACGAGGCAGACTATCGTAACGATGCATCTCAAGAAGGAGCCGGGGCAGGACCCCGAAGAGGATAAGCTGCTGGAGACCAAGCTTGCCGAAGCCGAGCGTGAATCTGTCAGGGTTGCCGAGACACCTATTACTCGGCTGGTGTCCTCAATAATAAGCGGAGCAATCGATGCGCGTGCCAGCGATATACACCTTGAGCCGAGAGATACGGATATGCGGGTGCGATATCGCGTTGACGGACTTTTACAGGATACTTTGAACGTTCCGGCGTCGGCACAGCTTGAGGTAATCTCGCACATAAAAATTATGTCGGAGATGGACATTTCTGAAAAGAGGTTGCCTCAGGATGGACATCTGTCGGTGCAGCATGACGGCCGGGAGTATGATTTGAGAGTATCTTCGCTGCCGGCAACCGGCGGTGAAAAGATTGTTATGAGGATACTCGATAAATACGCTGCGAGGTGGTCGCTTGACACAATTGTGCCTTCGCCTGATGACAATCTGAAATTCAAACAGCTCGTCAGCAATCCATATGGAATGATTCTGCTTACAGGACCTACCGGCTGTGGTAAGACCACGACTCTTTACTCGGTGCTGCAGCTTCTCAATATTCCCGAAAAAAATATCGTGACGGTGGAAGACCCCGTTGAATATCGGCTTGAGGGGATAACTCAACTTCAGGTCAGGCCCGTTGCGGGGTTAACTTTTGCTTCGGCGTTGCGGAGTATTGTCAGACAGGACCCGGACGTGATTCTGGTCGGAGAGATACGTGACCCCGAAACAGCGGAAATAGCCATAAGCGCCGCCTTGACCGGGCATATGGTTCTCAGCACCCTGCATACAAATGATGCGGCGGGGGCGATGTCGCGTTTGATAAACCTGGGTGTGGCGCCTTTTCTCGTGGCGTCCGCACTATTGGGAAGCGTCGCACAACGGTTGATAAGGACGAATTGTGAAAAATGCAGACAGTCATATAAGCCCACTGCCGAGGAAATAAAGACTCTGTTTGACAAGAGCCGCCCCGAAGGCCGCTTACAGCTCTATCGAGGTGTCGGGTGTGATAATTGCCGGGGTACCGGCTACCGTGGCCGAAGGGGCGTCTTTGAGATTCTTGGTGTTAGTCCCCAGATTCGCAGGATGATAACCGACGGCTGCAGCGATGGGCAGATAAAGCAGCAGGCAATAGAGGAAGGTATGAGAACGTTGACTAAGAGCGCAATCGACGAAGTGCTTAGCGGTGATACTACTGTTGAAGAGCTGACCAGAGTCGTCGATGTGAGGGCGGAATAATGGCGGTTTACAATTACGTGGCGAAGGACGAGCGGGGGACAATTTTCAGCGGCACCTACAGGGATGTGGACGGCACCTCTGCGCTGCGCAGGGAGTTAGACAAGATGGGATATGTCCTTGTCAAAGCCAGGCGAGGACAGCAGGCCGGTGGAAATTTCGGCAGACAGGGCAGGATTAGACAGTCGGAAGTCGTGACATTCGCATACAAGTTTGCTGGGATGTTTGCGGCCGGCCTTCCGATTCTGAAGTGTCTTGAATCCCTGGAGCAGCAAACGGACAATCCTGCCTTGAGACTTGTAATTAGTGATGTGCGCGCACATGTCGGGACCGGGTATAGTCTCAAGGATGCATTTGCGAAGCACGAGGATGTGTTTTCAGAGTTTTTCCTCGGGATGGTGGAGGCAGGGGAAGTCGGCGGCAAGCTTGATGAGACGTTAAAATTGAGCGCGGTATATCTCGAAAAACAACTGCGCTTAAAGCAGAAGGTTCAGTCGGCTTTTATATATCCGGCGTTCGTTACGATTATGTGTCTGGTAGTGGTCGGCCTTTTGATTGCGTTTGTCATTCCTGTATTCCAGAAGCTTTACGCACAGGTTCGAGCGCCTTTGCCTGGCCCTACCCTTGCTCTTATAGTGGTAAGTTCTTTTGTAAGGCGTTGGTGGTGGGCAATAGTCATCGTCGTAGCGGCGATTATACTCTTAGTCCGTCGGTTATTGGGCAACAAGCTGGTCAGAGCGAGGTGGGACAACTTCAAGCTTCATATGCCGATATTCGGGAAACTTAATCGGATGCTGGTGGTATCTCAGTTCATAAGGACGTTTGCTATGTTGTCGTCTGTTGGAGTATCGGTAATAAGGTCGTTGGAGATGGCGAATCTTGTGGCCCACAATCAAAAGATGGGTGAGGTCACCGCTGATTTGCAGAAGTCTATCCAGACGGGAGCTACACTGGCTGCTTCCTTGAAGGAGCATCCTGTCTTTCCGCCTTTAATTGTGCAGATGGCCACTTCGGGCGAGGATGTGCACATGTTGCCTGAAATGCTCACCAGGGGGGCCGAGCTTCTCGACAGTGACATTGAGCGGAAGATAAACTCATTGCTTGTAAAGCTGGAGCCGGCCTTGACGCTTATAATGGGTTTGATTGTCGTATTTGTCCTGCTGGGGGCGTATTTGCCGATGTTCGATTATATGGGCCATCTGAAGTAGCACGGAAATTTTGAGCCGGATGGGATAATCATTTTGTATACTTTTTAAAACACCGGGGCATTGGCTCAAACAAGTCAGAGAGGGCTGTAAACACCTGGTCCTATAATTCAGATTCCTCTGAGTGCTCTAAAATTACCGATAGTATTTTATACAATTAGTTTTTTCGAAGGGATTTTTGAGTAAAGTTCCTGATATTCTTTGTCGAATCAAAAAATGTCTTGAAACAACTATAAGAACTCTATTTTAAGGAGAGAAACAAATGCAGCGGAGAAAGGGTTTAACGTTGATTGAGCTGTTGCTTGTGGTCATCATTTTGGGTGCCTTGGCGGCGATTGCAATTCCGAGGATCACCACCAGTGCGACCACAGCCAAGCAGAATGCGTGCGCTGCCAATGTTGACACGCTTAACACCGCCATAGAGATGTATCACATAGACAGCACTACTGGGGCCTGGCCAGATGCATTGACTGATGTCACCAGCGACGCGAACTACTTCCCGGATGGTGCACCAACATGCCCGATAAGCGGGGATGCGTACACTGATGATTACGACACAACCAAACATCGCGTCGTGCACAGTCATTAAGCCATTGGCCGTGCTGGTTTAGTCCAGCAGATTGCTTTAATGATAGCTCTATTTGGGATGGCTGCGAATAGTCAGCGGCCATCCCGTTTATTGTATAGCAGGCCCGTCCTATGTCGCGACAAAAGTCGGCTTATAGTATTATCGAGTTGATAGTAGTAGTCCTTATTGTGGGCGCGTTGACGTTAATTGCAGTGCCGCGCCTAAACATGGCAGCCCTTTATCGAAAAAAGGCCCACACCGTGGCGAAGAAGATTGTTACCGACCTTCGCCGCACACGGCGACTTGCGATTTCCTACGCAGCAACCAATTCTAGCGGTTTCTCGCTGAATATGGCGGGTTCCTCACCCTACGCCGGCTATCAGATAGTCGATGACTCCAACAGTGTTGCAGTTGATTCACATTCGATAGACCCGCAGATTAGCTGTTCCGGTGGTGACAATTTCAGCTTTGGACCTCTTGGGAATTTGCTTACAGGCAGCGATACGGAGTTGACCGTTTCTGCCAGTGGCAGGACGTATACGATAACGGTTATATCCGGGACGGGCATTGTGAAATGTGCGGAGAATTAAGCAAAGAATACAACCGATGAGTATTGCACGCACACATATTGCAGCAAGATCGCAGAGGTCCACTCGAATGCGCAAGGGGCTGAGCATTATGGAAATTGCAATGGCCTGCGTCTTGCTTGTTGTGGCGATGGTGCCAATTCTCAGGGCGCTGACAAGGGCCCACATGTTCTCCGCGACCATTGAGAGGAAAACGCAAAGTCTTGCACTTGCTCAGGGTAAGCTCGACGAGATAAGAGCACGCTCCATTTACCATTATTCTGACTCATTTATCGTTGACGATTTGCCTCTTGGTAGCTCTTATTTGTGTGATGTTTCGGACGATGAAGACGCGAGTCTCAGAACCGTAGCTGTCTCTGTTGGCTATGACCTTGACGGGGATAATGCTCTGGCTTTGGATGAGGTGGAAGTTACATTGACGACCTATATTGCCCGGAGGTGGTGAGCTTATAGGACGGCCTCTTAAGGTTCTGTGATTATTTAGACCATTGGCCTTTAGCGTCTCATAAAAAGTTGTCTCATGAGATGCGACAACTTGTTTTTCACTGTTTTTTTGTTTCCCTCCGGATAGTCTTCTAATAGCTGAAATCAGGAACGCCTCCCATCTTTTGTGCCGAAAATAACGGTAGCAAGTATACTCTTATGCGCAGAAGAGAATGAACAGGACAAACAAAAAAGTATGTCCGCGCCGTGCTCTTACGATTATGGAGCTGGTCATAGCTATGGCTATGATAACAATCATTTTCGCAGCGGTCCTGCCCCAATTTGCGATATTGCGAAACAGTTGGGACAGCAAGCAGGGCACAGCCGAAGCCCTTCAAAACGGCAGGGTGCTGATGGACCACATCAGCCATAATTTTTCAAAAGCGGTGAAGATAACCGACGTCAGCGAGTCAGATGATATCGACGGTTACATTGAGTTTAAGGACAATGACGGAAATACTATACGATACGATATCGCCGCGAACAAATACGTTGAGTATGGCGAAGTCGGCAACCTTTCAGACCTAGCGGGGCCGGTCAGCTCGCTGACGTTTACCTGCTACGATGCGTGTGATTTGGATAATGAGCTGTCTCCTGTTGACGACGTGAATATTATCAGAGCTGTAAAGGTTGACGCCATCTTTACCAACGCGGCTTCAATCGGCCGGGACCAGGCGTTTACAACCTGGGCTTATCTACGAATAAATTGGGCTTACTCTTCCGGCTGTGATCCTAATCTTGTCGGCTGGTGGAAACTTGACGAAACTTCGGGAACGACCGCTGAAGACAGCAGTGGCAACAGTAACGATGGCACCTTGACCAATATGCTCGGCAATGAATGGACTACAGGTCAAATAAGCGGGGCGTTAACTTTTGATGGAACTAATGATGTTGTTGATTGTGGTAATGACCCCATTCTTAACTTAGATATTGGTAGTTGGGGTGCTTGGGTAAAATTAGATGAACCAAAAAAATGGGCAGAAAGGATCATATTTAAGGACCCCAGCAATACGGGGGCATATCAATCATTTGATTGGAATGGGTTTAAAGCAGAAGTGGTTGTAGGGGGTGTAAGATATAGAGCGTCAAGTCCTTCAAGTACTAATACAGGACAATGGTACCACGTATTTGCTACTTATGATGGAGAAACTCTGAGGTTGTATATTGATGGGGAAGAAGTTGATAGTGAGACTGGTCCGAGCGGGAATATTGATAATAATACAGGACCGTTAGGAGTGGGGTCAAGCCCCAGTAGTCCAACGTTTGCCCCATTTTACGGCACAATCGACGACGCCCGAGTCTACAACCGTGCATTAGATCCCGATGAGGTCGCCCAGTTGGCCAGTACCATCGATTACGACACCTTCAACGAAGCCAAGGTTAGTGCTGCTGATTCTTCTATTACAATCTCAACGCCGGGCGACAGCAGTGTGGTTGCGACACTTGGTTCATGGACTTCAGGCCTTACGCACACAGCCGAATCCGGCTCTAACCGTGCTTTGATACTTATCGCACATGGTGAGGAAGCCGCCGCCGCTATCAGTCTCAACTCTGTAACGTATGGTGGCCAGTCAATGACCAAGGTCATCGAGAGGATTGTCGGTACGAATCCCAGGGACTACGTTGTGGCATATATCCTCAATGAGGCCGGTATCGCCGCTGCAACTAGCGATACGTTTTTTCCTGCCTGGAGCACCACGCCTGATGAAGTGTCATACTCTAGTGTATTTCTTCAGAATGTTAATCAGACAACCCTTATCGGAGCCAGCGCCAGTAACGGCGCAACGAGCGGCGCTACGATAACAACATCTGCACTGGCTACCAGTAATGGAGACATGGTTATTGATGCCGCCACTTGCGGCAATGTAGGCGATTATACAGTAAACAACAGTTTTACCGAAGCTATCGAACAGGATATGGCTACGTCTGTTGGTACAACCGGATACAAATCCGCAACGGGTTCAAATGAGACGCCGAGTGTAACGCATGTAGGTACTATGAACCGCCAAGTGATAATCGGCTTCGTAGTGCAGGGTGGAGGTCTCAGCAGCATTGAAGGTGATTTGCTAATCGCGGCAGTTGCCACCGACGGAGATACTTCCTCCTCGCTGGCGCCTCCGGGAGGTGAGGGCTGGACTGAAATAGACATAGATACTTATAGCAGTGAAGTTACTCTGGGCGCCTGGTGGAAACTTGCCGATGCTTCAGAGTCGGCAAGCCATCAGTTTACATGGACTGGGGATGAACAGGCTTATGGCTGGATGATGCACTTTACCGGTCATCATTTAACCGATCCTATCGATGTCTGGTCATCCAGCGGCGAATCAAGCAGTACGCCAACAAGTCCCGCAGTGACGACAACGATGGACAATTGTATGATTCTTCGTCTGGGGGCATTTGATGGTGATGATATCACCGAGGACGCCCCCGGACTTTCCGGCCATACAGCCATCACAATGGACGAAAGTGCCAGCGGCAGCAGCACGGTTGCAATACTTGGTTCGTGGACTTCAGGTCTTACACATATAGCCGAATCCGGCTCAGACCGGCTCCTGATATTCATCGCACATGGTGAGTATAGCAGTTCTATGAATCTTAGCTCTGTGACCTACGGCGGGCAGACAATGACCAAGGTTATTGAAATCACCGCCGGCACGTTCGGCTTTCGGAATTATGTTGCGGCATTTATCCTCGATGAGGCCGGCGTCACGGCCGCCTACAATAACAATTTTAATGTTAACTGGAGTGGCGGGACACCCACTAGCGCCTCATACGCAAGCGTGTTCCTCTCCAACGTTGACCAGACGGCCCTTGTTGGGGCAAGCGACAGTGCCGGAACGACAAGCAGCACAAATCCAATCGAGACCGCCCCGCTTTCTACGGAAGATGGTGATATGGTAATTGTAGCCGCTGTTTCCGGTGATAACGGCTCATATACATTAAACAACTACTTTACAGAAGGAACCGACCAATCGGTTGGGAGTTATGGGCATACCGGTGTAACCGGCCACAAGGCCGCAACCGGCGTCGATGAAACACCAAGTGCGACATTCGACTCCAGTACTACCCGTCAGGCAATCATCGGTTTCGTAGTACAGGGAGGAGGAGGAGGAAGTAGCGACACGGTCTCTGGTGGCGCCGGATATGTCAGGCAGGCGACCGCAGGCAGCAGCGGGACTTCGACATTTGCATTGACCGCGTCGAATGAGGCACAGATGATTACGATAGCGATTGCACCAGCTAATAATAGTGCCGGCTGTTGTGGAGAACAAATAAGGCCGTAGTGTAGAACTGATATGAGAACAAAGACGAAAAATAACGGCTCAGTATTTCTGGTAATAGTTTTCGCGATTGCGCTTCTAACGACAATCACGGTTGGCATATTGCAGATGAATATCGAGGAGTTACAGCTTATGCAGAATCAGCTATATGCCGTTGAGGCGCTTGCGACGGCCGAAGCGGGGCTTAACGACGCCTTTGCGCAAATTAGGACCGATTGGAACTGGACAACAGGTTTTTCGAGCAAGTCATTCAACGGCGGAACCTATACAGTTGATGTGAACGGCACATTGCCAAACCGCACTATAACCTCCACCGGCATATCCTCCCGGCAGTTCCAGGCGAGAGTTGAGGCCGATGTAACGATTAGCAGCACCTCTCCCCACATAATAAAAATAGATAATTTGAGGATAAACGAATGAGATTCCGCGAGAAAACAGTGACCGGCATAGACATCGCAGAGGACCGGATTAGCATCGTCGTCCTCACCAACGGCGAGAAAGGGCCGCATCTGGTCAAATCGGACGTTATGCCTATGCCGGAGGGAGCGGTTAAGGACGGCAACATCGAAGATGCTAAGCTGCTTTCGAAGGCACTAAGAGAACTCAAGGTTCGCAACAGGATATGGTCGAAGCGGGCGGCGGTGTCACTGTTTGCTAAACCTGTGGTTATCCAGATGATAGATATGCCGAAACAGGTGCCGTCAAATATGGGGCAGTTTGTACGCAACGAGGTCAAGCACTGTGTCGCCTTGCCGAGCGGAGATGTCGTAATTGATTTTTGCGGAATTGGATTAAGCAGACGCGGGGGTGATAAGAAAATTCTGGCGGTCTCCGCGGAGACGGAAAAACTGACGAGACTTGTCAATGTCTTAAGTCGCGCCGGCTTTTCAGTCGAACTTGTAGAGCCGACGATATTGTCATACATAAGAGCTATTGGCTCTGAGAGAACCACTTTTAAAGCCGCTTTTAACGTTCTTTTGGTCATATTACGTCAAACCACTCTGACATTGTGTGTTCTGAGAAACGGCGTCATTGATTTCGTTCGAACAAAGGAGGCAAGCCGGAATTTGGCTAAAAAGACCGACTTGTATAGTTGGCTGGCCGACGAGACCGGTGAGATTCAAAAATACTATAGTTGCGAGGTCGCAGATAGCCCGGACAAATGGGAAATTACGGTTTTTACGGATTCCGAGCAAACGACTCGTCCTGTTGAGGAGTTCCTAAGACCGAAGATGACCGCTGAAAAGTTTCAGGTCAGAACCGCTGAAGATGCCTTTATGGATACTCCTGTGCCTGTTCCGGCGGATAGTCAACGGCCTTCACCAGTAGCGATTGGACTCGCAATGAAACTTATTTCGGTGAAGCAGGACGCCGTAAAGCTCAATCTATTGCCGCAGCGAATGATGCGGATAAGGGAAATAAAGAGAGATGTTTTAGTGGCAGCCAACGCCCTGGCGGTTTTGATGCTGATTATGGTGGTAGTAGTAGGGGGGCCCGCCTGGTTGGCGGAAAAGATTAGCGGCACTATTGCTGAAAAGCGGCTGCAGATTTCAGGAGGGGACACTCAAGAAAAACTTGAACAACATCGTCAGCTTGATGAGCGGCTCAAGGCCCTGGCAGGCAGACTCAACCGTATCGCGCAAATATCAGTGTCGCACCATGATGTAAACTGGGTTGGAGTGCTTTACGATATAGGCAAGGCCACCCCGCGTTCTGTTCGCATCACCAGTTTGTCCTGCCCGAATGGCACAAAGATAGAAATTGCAGGTTTGGCGTTATCAAATGAGGCGATTTACCTGTTCGTGGAATCACTCGAAAAGATACAAAATATTAGCTCGGTTGCTCTGTTAAAAGCCGAGGAGCAGGGAACGAAAAGAGGATTGATGACTTACCAGCTTAGTTGTGAATTGGGCGTTGAAGATGGCAAGAAAAATAGTATTAGTTGATAGAGTGCTGCAACTTAAAAGTTCGTCGAGACGAGTCTTGCTGGTCGGGCTTGTAGTTATTGCAGCGGTCGCAATGTATAGCTGGATAATTGCTCCGTTTAGCAATCAGCTTGCGGCTGCGCAACAGTACGAATCCACCCTCGACAAGGCAATAAGGAAGTATATTGGGCTGGGCACGACGCTGGAGGCAAAAAGGGCGAAGGTAGAGGAGCTTACCCGGGAATCGGACCGGCTGCAAACTGAGCTATTCTCACCGGACCAGATACGCGAGTTCTTCGCTTCTTTGCAGACCACGGCTGGTAAGGCCGGCTGCAAAATTCAATCAGTCAGTCTGGTCCCGGAGCAGCGAGGTGGTTCGAGAGAAAAGACAAATGATAAATCAGATATAACAGGAAGAAAGGCCGAGGTCGTTTTTATCGGCGGCTATGGTGATATTATCAGATTTTTTAAGCGGTTACAGTCCTCGCAACACAAAGTGTGGATAGATTCGATGCGAATGGATATTGCTGGTTATACTGGTAAACTGAAATGTCAGGCGGTCCTGACACTTTATTGTGATAATAATGTGGAGTTGACTTCATATGAATAGGCGGATGGCAAAATTCGTGGTTTTGGGGCTTGTTGTTTTGACGGCGACTATCTGCTACAGCGGCGAGCAGACGGAAGATGAAAATCTCGATTTTGGCCGTGATGACCCCTTCGCAGGTGTTTTTGGGGGTGCAATGCCACAGGGCGACCTGGCTGTGCCGGTTGGCAAAAACCTCGATGAAATCAAGCCGCTGTTATTCGTCCAAACGGTAACATTAAAGTTTCTCTCGGCACGGAACCTTAAAACTGCCTTGACCAAAATGTCCTCCGAGTATGGGAGCATTGCGGTTGACGACAACACAAACACGCTGATTATCTGCGATGTAAAGGAGGATTTGGAGAGAATTATTACTGAGGTAAGAAAGGCCGACCAGACCCCCAAGCAAATAATGATTGAAGTGGTTATCATTGATGTTAAGCTTAAGGATGATACCGAGATAGGTATCGACTGGGATATCTTATCGACTAAGAACTACGACTTTGCTTACCGCCAGAGTATGGTTTATCCGGACCGTTTGGCAATCGTGGCTCCGGACAGTGATTCGATTGGCAATACTAGCGCATATGCAACCACAGGCGGGCTTGGAGGTGAGATGTCTGTTATTAGCAACACCATTCGCAATGTCGTTCATCTGCTTCAGGAAAAAAGAACCGTGGACATACTGGCCAGTCCGCGTGTAATGGTTGTCAGTGGGCAAATGGCGGGAATAAAGACCGTTGAGGAAATTCCGTATCAGGAGCTCACGCAGACTGCCGGTGGCGGCGGCGGCGGAAATGCAGTGACCTCGACTGCGTTTAAGGAAGTCGGAGTCACATTGGAGGTCAAGGCAACAGTAACAGATGAAGGGCAAATCCTGCTGACGGTTAAGCCCAGTCAAAGCGTAAGTACCGGTACCTCAATTGCTAACGTACCGGTTGTCGACACACGAGAGGCAAATACAACGCTGCTTATAGACGATGGGCAGGTGGTCGTAATGGGTGGTTTGAGAAGGCAGGAGACACAGACCATAAGGTATCAGGTGCCTTTGTTGGGTGATTTGCCTCTTATCGGTCTTCTTTTTTCGGACGATAGAAAGGTAGTGGAGAACTCTGAGTTGCTGGTGCTTTTATCGCCCCATATATACAAGGGTGAACCTGTACCAGTAGAGGCAATGGCAAGATACAATCAAATAAGGAACAAGTCTCTGATTGCGCCGCCGGCTGAATCGAAGCCGAAATTAACAAAACAGAATAAGAAGTAGCCGGTGTTGGAGCAACTTTTTGCTAACTTTAGGGGCCGTTTGGGCCGATAAAGGATTAGGTAAGTGGGGGCCGGGAAAAGGAGAAGTGGAAATGTTTGGGTTATTTAAGTCGGATAAAAAGTCGGGCAAGGTAAAGATACTTATCGTCGATGACGAGCCGGATTACGTCAGTACAATCCAGCATCACCTCGAATGGAGCAATTATAAAACGGTCGTCGCATGCAACGGCAAAGAGGGACTAGAAAAGGCCGCCAGCGAAAAGCCGGACCTTATCCTGCTGGATACGAGTATGCCGGTGATGAACGGCCATGAGACGCTCGAACACCTCGGCAGGGATCCGCAGCTAAAAAACATACCAGTGATTATGGTAACCGCTGCCTGTGAGGTGGATGACATTGCCACTGCCTCTTCATTTGGCATCGTTGATTACATTGCCAAGCCGTTTGACTTTGCCGAGCTGAAAGAGAAAATTGCCAACGCACTCGAAGGCAAAAAGGCATTAAGCGACGTGTAGTTCGGTGTAAAGCAAAAGATTACGGAAACTTTTGTACGTTCGCAGATTGATTGGGTGTTTAAGTCTTTCCCATAGTTTTCAGCAAAGCTGCTCTATTCTTACAGCGTTTTTTCTTGGAAGACGAATTGAGCTTCCCGGCTTGTCGACTTGATGGGTAACAGGAAATGAAATATGGTTCCTTTACTAGGTTCCGATTCCGCCCAGATTCTTCCGCCGTGTTTTTCGACGATCTCTTTGGAAATTGCCAGACCCAGACCTGTTCCTCCCGTCTTTCTGCCTCCACTTGAGTCGAGTTGCTGAAACTTCTGGAAAAGTTTCGACATATCTTCTTGTTTAATTCCGGGGCCGGTATCCGAAACGGAGATGCGGATGGCGTTTTCAATTCTGCGGGTTGCGATTGTTATACTGCCTTTCTCGGTGAACTTCATAGCGTTGCCAACGAGATTGGTGAGGACCTGAACGATTTTGTCGCTGTCGAACTTTATGCGTGGCAGGGTATTGTCCAATGCCAGCCGGAAATCCACGCCGTGTTTTTTTACGGCTCCGACCATTGTTTTGTAAACATTCTCGATGAGTTCGTTTATGTTGTTGTCCTGCATCTTGAATTTAGCGCTGCCGCTTTCGAGCTTCTGAAAGTCCAGTACGTCATTGATGAGTCGGGAAAGCCGTTCAATATTGCGCTGGGCAATATCGAGTATCTGCTCCTGTTTTTTCTTTACTCTTCCTGCTGCTCCGTCCAGGATAATAGCAATATCCTCTTTGATTATCGTCAGTGGCGTGCGCAGCTCGTGAGAGACGGTGGAAATGAACTGCGATTTCAGCTCCATTGCCTCCTTGATTTTCCTGTCGGCTTCTTTTCGCTCAGTAATATCCCTGACGACGCCTATTGAACCCGTTACTCTTCCTTCGGAGTCTTTTAACACACTCAGCGAAACGTCGACGTCGATTATTTCGCCGTCTTTTTTCTTCATCCTTGTTTCGAGGTGGTGCTGCATTCCCTTTTGCCTGACGTCGTGCGTTCTTATTCTTTCCCATTCGCCTTGCGGATATAGCGACTGCACGGGTTTTAGATACAGGTCCTTCTTGTTCATACCGAGCAGGTCTTCTGTGAATTTGTTCCAGGAGATAAGGCGTTCGAGCTCATCCGCCATAGTAATCGCCACGGCTGAGTTTTCGAAAATAGTGCGGTATCTTTCCTCTGCGATTTGCAGGGCCCTCTCGGCTTGTCTTCGCTCTGTTATGTCCTCATACGTCCCGAGAATCCCCACTACATTGCCTTCGGCATCGTGCAGCGGCACCTTGTTTGTCTCGACCCAGGCCTGCTTGCCGTCAGCCTGTAGTTGTGGTTCAATGATGTGATAGTCGCCTGTGTCGCTTTCCATAACTTGCCGGTCACATTGGCGGAAGTAGTCCGATTCCTCTTTTCGCCAGGGCAGGTTATAGTCCGTTTTACCAATTATCTGCTCTGGCGAGGCAAGACCCGCATGCCTGGCAAAGACAGGATTACAACCCATATACGTAAAATTACGGTCTTTCCAGAATACCGCCTGCGGGATGCTGTTCATCACCAGTTGCAGCATCTGCTGCGATTCACGAAGCTTCTCTGCGGCTTTCTTGCGTTCGATTGCATAGAGGATGGTTTTTATCAGAGAATTTTCCATCGTGGGGCCTTTGACCAGATAGTCCGCCGCTCCGCTTTTTATTGCCTGAAGCCCGGTCTCCTCATTCTCCAGACCAGTGAGAACCACGATAGGTATGTTGGGATTGACCTGGCAGATTTTCTGGACGGTTTCGATACCGCTACTGTCGGGAAGGCCTAAATCCAGCAGGATGACGTCATAAGAATTGGCCCCGAGATGTTCAACGGCCTCGGCCAGAGTGGAAGCCGATTCCATTTTGAATTTATCTGCCTGAGTGGATTTTGTGAGGGCGCGCTTGACGAGTCGAACGTCGATTTCGTCGTCATCTACCTGTAAGACTTTTATCTCGTCGTTCATTACTATTATTCACCCTTCCGAGACACTTTCGCTGCTACTGGTCCCCCTTGCTTCAGAGAACAGTACCTCTATTTGTATTCTTGTATTTCATCACTTCATCGAGAGCGAAGGCCGGACTCTGGCTTGAAGCAAGTTCCGATAACTGGGATATCTCCTCTGCGTCAGCCCCATCCGCCGATGAAATTATCGGCAGATTAAGGGCGCGATTTCAGGAGAAAAATCCGTTATTGACTGCAGGCAGGGCTTTTTATAGTCCACATAGACCGATAACAGCCGGAGAGTTTCAAGACTGACAGTGGCTATCGCAGACCTTTGCCGGCCTTTCGTTTGTCCATCAGGTCTGTGAACGCGCGAAACAAATATCTTGAGTCGTGTGGGCCTGGTGAGGCCTCGGGGTGGTACTGGACGCAGAAAGCGCCAAGTCGTTTACATCGGAATCCCTCGAGTGTATTGTCATTGAGGTTAATGTGCGTTAGTTCGACACCTTTGTTCTTAAGTGAGTTTATGTCGACGCAGAAACCGTGATTTTGGCTGGTTATCTCTATCTGATTTGTTTCGAGATTTTTAACCGGATGGTTGGCTCCCCGGTGCCCGAACTTTAGTTTGAACGTTCGTCCGCCAAGTGCGAGTCCGAGTATTTGATGCCCAAGACAGATGCCGAAAATAGGGACCTTGCCGAGAAGTTTCTTCGTATTTTCAATGGCGCAGGTAACCGCAGCCGGGTCGCCCGGCCCGTTGCTCAGGAATACTCCGTCCGGCTTTTTTGCCAGCACGTCTTCAGCCGATGTAAAGGCCGGCACCACATAGACTTTGAATCCGTGGCTGTAGAGCAGCCGGAGGATGTTCTGCTTGATGCCGAAATCATACGCGACCACTTTGTATTTCTGTTCGGGCTTGATTGATTTGGGCTTTAAGACATCGACTACGCCCTTATCCCACTTGTAGGGCTTTTTCGAGGTCACGTCCCTGACTATGTCTCTTCCCACGAGTCCAGGATATTCATCGAGCTTTTTTGCCAGTGTCGATATCCGTAACTCCGTCGAGGAGATAATGCCTCTCATAGCCCCTTCTGTCCGGATGTGCTTGACGAGTTTTCTTGTGTCGATGCCTGCAAGGCCGACTACGTTGTTGGCCTTGAGATACTCGTCCAGCGAGCGCTCATTTCTCCAGTTACTTGGGTAATCGCAATTTTCTTTCACGACAAAACCCACGGCGTAAACCTTTCTCGATTCCACGTCGAGCTTGTTGGTCCCGTAGTTGCCGATGAGAGGATACGTCATTGTGATTATCTGTTCGTGGTAAGACGGGTCGGTCATAATTTCCTGGTAGCCGGTCATACTTGTATTAAAGACAACCTCTCCGCATCTCTGGCCTTTTGCGCCGAAAGACGTTCCTTTAAACACAGTTCCATCTTCGAGTAACAATATCGCCTTCATTTGGACAGCGCCCCTTTGCGATGCCGTAACTGGATGGGCTTGACACCGATTCGCTCTTTTCTCAGCGCTTCGATTGCATTGACGACTGCCGTTCCTGCTCTAATCGTGGTTACGTATGGAACTTGTTTGTCGAGAGCGGTTCTTCTGATTGCTGTTGAATCGGCCGCCGCCTGTCTGCCGCTTGTTGTATTGATTATCAAATCGACTTTGCCGTTGATGATTGCGTCGATAATGTTGGGTCGCCCCTCGGTTACTTTAGGCACATATTCTGTAGGGATGTTGCTGTTAATCAGGGCAAAGGATGTTCCTTTGGTGGCGGTAATCTTAAAGCCCATCTCGTGCAGCTTGCCGGCGATTTCCACGGCCTTTTTCTTGTCGTCGTCTCTGACGCTGATTAGCACCGTACCTGTGGTCGGCAGGGTGTTGCCGGCGGCCATTTGGCTCTTGGCGTATGCGATGCCGAACTCCTCGGCAATCCCCATTACCTCACCGGTGGAAAGCATCTCCGGCCCGAGAATTGTGTCTATACCGGGGAATTTCAGGAATGGGAATACGGCCTCTTTGACGGAGAAATGTTTCGGCCGGACTTCTTCGGTGAAGCCAAGCTCATCCAGCGTCATCCCGGCCATAACCTTCGCCGCTAATTTGGCTAACGGCACACCTGTTGCCTTGCTGACAAAAGGCACCGTCCGGGACGCGCGGGGATTGACTTCGAGGACGTAAATTTCGCCGTTATGAATGGCGTACTGGATATTTATAAGGCCCCCTACATTTAGCTCCAATGCGAGCATTTTTGTCTGACGTGAGACCTCATCGATGATTTTACGGCTCAGTGACACAGGCGGCAGACTGCACGCGCTGTCACCGGAATGCACGCCGGCCTCTTCTATGTGCTCCATTATCCCGCCGATAACGACTCGTTTGCCGTCGCATACCGCATCTACATCCAGCTCAGTGGCGTCGTCGAGAAACTTGTCTATGAGAATCGGGTGTTCACCTGATACCTCGATGGCCTCGTCGACGCAGCTTGCCAGCGACTTCTCGTCGTATACGATTTCCATTGCTCTGCCGCCCAGCACAAACGACGGCCGAATCAAAAGCGGATAGCCGAGCTTTTCGGCGATTTTCAGCGTTTCCGAATACGACATTGCAGTTCCCGACTTTGGCTGACGAAGCCGAAGCTTTTTAACAACCTTGTTGAACCGCTTGCGGTCCTCGGCCCTGTCGATACTGTCGGGGCTGGTTCCGATGATTTTGACGCCTGCCTGCTCAAGCGGCACTGCCAGCTTAAGCGGCGTCTGCCCTCCGAACTGTACTATGACGCCGTCGGGTTTCTCTTTCTCGACTACGGACATAATGTCCTCAAAAGTCAACGGCTCGAAGTACAGCCGGTCCGATGTGTCATAGTCGGTGCTGACCGTCTCCGGATTACAATTGACCATTATCGATTCGATGCCGATTTCCCGCAGCGCAAAGGCCGCGTGCACGCAGCAGTAATCGAATTCGATACCCTGGCCGATGCGGTTGGGCCCGCCGCCTAAGATTATGATTTTCTTTCTTGTCGTTGGCTTTGCTTCGCACTCGCGCTCGTATGTCGAGTAAAGATAAGGTGTTGCGGCCTCGAACTCGGCCCCGCAGGTGTCAACCATCTTGTATACCGGTTCTATGCCCATCTGCTGTCGGAGCTTACGGAATTCCCGTTCGGGTTTTTTGAGCAAAGACGACAAGTACTTGTCGCTGAAGCCGTATTCTTTTGCCTTACGCATCAAACTTGCATTTATTTTCGCGGGACCTGTGGCCTTTATTTTTTCCTCGAGCCGAACTATGTCCTTTATGTTGTTGACGAACCACGGGTCGATTTTCGTCAAACCGAAGATTTCTTCGACGCTTACTTTTCTCCGCAGCGCATCTGCGACGTACCATATTCTGTCCCAGCATGGCGTTCTTAATTTGTCTTTCAACTGGCGAGGTGTAAGAGAGCTGTCGATATGCTTGTTAGCCAGTGAATATCTGTCTATTTCGAGCGACCGGATTGCCTTCTGCATTGCTTCCTTGAAGGTTCTGCCAATGGCCATTGCTTCACCGACCGATTTCATCTGAACCGTCAGCATCGGGTCCGTGCCGGGAAATTTTTCAAAAGTGAACCGCGGCCATTTTACGACGCAGTAGTCAATTGTCGGCTCGAAGCAGGCCGGCGTCTTCTTTGTAATATCATTGGGAATCTCGTCGAGTGTGTAGCCGACCGCAAGCAGCGAGGCAATTTTGGCTATCGGAAAACCCGTCGCTTTGGAAGCGAGAGCCGAGCTTCGCGACACGCGAGGGTTCATCTCAATCACGTAAAGCTTGCCGTTTTCCGGATTGACTGCAAACTGAATATTGGAGCCGCCTGTCTCAACGCCTATCGCCCGGATAATTTTAATCGCGGCGTCACGCATAATCTGGTATTCCTTGTCGGTCAGCGTCTGCGCAGGCGCAACCGTGATGCTGTCACCGGTATGTATCCCCATCGGGTCCAAATTTTCAATCGGGCAGACGATGACGACGTTATCCTTGCGGTCTCTCATCACCTCAAGCTCGAATTCCTTCCACCCGAGGACTGATTCTTCGATAAGTATCTGGTGTTTGGGGCTTAGGTTAAGCCCCCAGTGGACGTATTTGTGGTATTCTTCTTTGTTGTAAGCAATGTTGCCGCCCGTACCGCCAAGCGTATATGAGGGGCGAATGATTGCAGGCAGGCCGACATAATCGAGGAATTGCTCCGCTTGTTCCCAGTTATGCGCATATCCGCTGCGCGGGACTTCGAGGTCGCAGCTTTCGATGGTCTTTTTGAAGCGGTCTCTTTCCTCAGCCCGTTTGATGCTCGCCAGATTTGCGCCTAACATCCGAACGTTGTATTTTTTCAGCGTTCCTCTTTCAGCCAGTGCCACCGCCGTGTTCAGTCCCGTTTGGCCGCCCAAGGTCGGTAGTAAGCTGTCCGGTTTTTCCCGCTGAATTATCTTTTCGACAATCTCAGGTGTTATCGGCTCGATGTAGGTCCTGTCGGCAAAATCAGGGTCGGTCATTATCGTTGCTGGATTGCTGTTGACCAGCACGACCTTATAGCCCTCGCGTCGGAGCACCTTGCACGCCTGTGCGCCTGAATAATCGAACTCGCACGCCTGGCCTATGACTATCGGCCCGGAGCCGATGATTAGTATTTTGTGTATGTCCTTGCGTTTCGGCACCGCAGTGTCCCAGTATGTTGTCAGGGTAAATAAAGATTTTGGTGCAGTCTTTTACAGCACTGCTCCAATGTTGTCAATTTTTATCTCTCAGCCAGCGGTCAATTGCCGCTGCCGTGCCTCGGCCGCTGTCGATTGCACGCACTACAAGAGATGCTCCGTTGATTGTATCGCCCGCTGCGAATACCCAGGGCTCGCTCGTCTGGTAGTCATTTGCGAGTATATTGCCGCGTGGGTCCAGCTTCAGGCCGAGGTCTGTGACCAGTCCGTTGTGCTCGACGTGCAAAAAACCCATAGCCAAAAGCACAATATCCGCATCAAGCTCGAATTCGGTTCCCGGCAATTCCTTTATTTTCCAGCCCGTTTCTCTCTCCACCCACTCGACCTTACAGCAATGAATCTTGCTTACCCTTGTTTCCGCACCGGTGAGTCGCTTCGTCATTACGCTCCACATCCGCTCACAGCCCTCCTCGTGGGACGAGGTGGTTCGCATTACTCTGGGCCAGTTGGGCCAGGGCGTATCTGGCGGAGCAGTCTCCGGCGGTTTCGGCAAAATCTCCAACTGGATTATCCGCTTCGCTCCCTGTCGTTTCGCCGTACC
>CAZQWM010000002.1:0-80674 GCA_964597035.1 uncultured Pirellulales bacterium | reverse complement strand
GTGGATACATCCTTTCCGACGTTCAAATCCGTCTGGAACTGCGCGCCCTCGGCCTCCATCTGCTCGAGCCGCCGGTCGATGATATGTTTTTCCATCTTGAAGTCTGGAATGCCGTATCGCAGGATGCCGCCTATTTTTTCGTCCTTCTCAAAGACCACGACATCGTGGCCTGCTCTCGCAAGCTGCTGCGCCGCCGCCAGACCTGCCGGACCCGAGCCGATAATCGCAATTCGTTTGCCGGTCTTTGTTGCCGCGGGCAGTGGCTTTATCCAGCCCTGGGCGAATCCTTTTTCGACTACCTGAAACTCAATGTGCCTGATAAGCACCGGCTTGTCGTTTATCGCCAGTGTGCAGGATGCCTCGCAGGGTGCCGGACAGACCCTGCCGGTGATTTCGGGAAAGTTGTTTGTCGAATGAAGCTGTTCACAGGCGTCGCGCCAGTGTCCCTGATAAACCAGTTCATTGATGTCGGGTATCGAATTTTTCAGGGGGCAGCCCACCCCGTGGCAGAACGGTATCCCGCAGTCCATACATCGGGCCGCCTGCTGCACGATTTGGTCAGGAGTCAAAGGAAGTTCGAGCTCGTTGAAATCGTGTATGCGTTCTTCAACCGGCCGATAGCCGACAGACTGACGCCCGTATTTTAGGAACCCCTTTACCTCACCCATAGAACACTTCCTCTGTTGCGGGTGTTGTATCCGTATCTCGCTGTTCGGCTGCACGCATCTTTTCGAGGGCCCTGCGATAATCTATAGGCACGACCTTGACAAACTTGCCGACCATATCCTGCCAGTTACTCAGGATATAGTGAGCACGTGCGCTGCCGGTCCAGTCGAAATGTTTTTGAATAAGTTTATTGAGCAGCCGTATGTCTTCTTCCTGCCACACACTCTCCAGTTCCACCATATCGAGATTGCACATAGTATCGAATATATTACCCATGCTCGATTCGTCGAGCACATAAGCGATGCCCCCGCTCATACCAGCGGCGAAGTTACAGCCCGTTCTGCCTAAAACCACAACCACGCCGTTGGTCATATACTCACAACCGTGGTCGCCAACACCTTCTACGACAGCCGTAGCGCCGCTGTTCCGAACTGCGAATCGTTCGCCTGCCATTCCATTAATAAAGACCTCTCCGCTGGTGGCGCCGTACAGGAGCGTGTTACCGACGATAATGTTCTCATTCGCGGCAAACGGTGAAGCCGGCGGTGTTATAACGACGATTCTTCCGCCGCTAAGGCCCTTGCCCAGATAGTCGTTGCTGTCGCCTATAAGTTTTAGTGTTACTCCCGGTGCCAGAAACGCACCGAAGCTTTGGCCCGCTGAGCCGAGCAGAACGACCTGTAAAGTGTTGTCCGGCAGGCCCTTTGGCCCGTACTTCGTAACTATTCGGTTGCTCAGCATTGCTCCGACCGTTCGATTGACGTTGCGAATGGGCATCTCAACGACGGTCGGCTTTTTATTTTCTATTGCCGCTTTGGCTTTCTTGATAATTTGCCGGTCGAGGTGGTCTGTGAGTTTGTTCGGCTGGCTGGTGGTCGCTCGGATTGCCCGGCCGTCTGAGGTATCGGGTTTCTGGAATATCGCGGCGAAATCCAGTCCCTTCGCCTTCCAGTGCTCAATTGCCTTGCGTGTGATCAACCGGTCTACGTGACCGACCATATCATCGAATTTTGTAAAGCCGAGCTGCGCCATAATCTGCCGAACCTCTTCGGCTACGAAGAACATAAACCGCTGAAGAAACTCCGGCTTGCCCGCGAAGCGCTTGCGCAGTTCCGGTTCCTGTGTCGCTATACCGAATGGACACGCTCCCTCATGGCATTTGCGAAGCAGCGTGCAGCCCATAGTTACGAGAGCACTTGTGCCGAACCCGAAACGCTCCGCGCCCAAAAGAGCGGCTATTACAACATCGCGTCCAGTCTTCATCTGCCCGTCCACCTGCACCCTGATTCGGTCGCGCATCCGATTCATAACAAGGACCTGCTGTGTCTCCGCCAGTCCAAGCTCCCACGGTATGCCGGCGTGTTTTATTGAAGAAAGCGGACTTGCGCCGGTTCCGCCGTCGTGCCCGCTGATTAATACTTCGTCGGAGTTGGCCTTTGCGACTCCTGCCGCAATGGTCCCGACTCCAAATTCCGCGACCAGTTTCACCGAGACTTTTACGCCCGGATTGCTGGCCTTGAGGTCGTAGATAAGCTGAGCCAGGTCTTCTATCGAGTATATATCGTGGTGTGGCGGCGGCGATATGAGTGTTACTCCCGGCGTCGAGTATCTCAGTTGTGCAATCTCTTCGGTGACTTTATGGCCCGGAAGCTGCCCGCCCTCGCCGGGTTTTGCTCCCTGGGCGATTTTTATCTGCAGTTCCTTTGCGTGTGCGAGATAGTTGATTGTCACGCCGAATCGTGCGCTGGCGACCTGTTTAATGGCACTGTTTTTCGAATCGCCGTTTGGCTCCGGCTCGTATCTGGACGGGTCTTCGCCGCCCTCGCCCGTATTGCTCATCGCGCCGATGCGGTTCATTGCTATTGCCAGGCACTCATGCACTTCTTTGCTGATTGAGCCGTGACTCATAGCACCGGTACAGAATCTTTTTACGATTTCGCCGGCCGGCTCTACTTCTTCAAGCGGCACTGCTTCGCCCGGCAAAAATTCGAACATGCCCCGCAGAGTGTACAGTTTTTCCGCCTGTTCATTGACTGCCTTGGAATAATCAGCATAGGCCTGTACATCGTCGAATTTAACCGCATGCTGCAGACGCGACACTGTAGTTGGGTTCCACAAGTGTCTTTCGCCTGTGTTTCTATAATGGTATTCTCCACCGAATTCCAGCCCAAGCGCCCGCGCAGGACGCTGCCTGCCCTGAGCCGGGTCGAAGGGCTGGAATGCTGCCTTGTGCCGAGCCACGGTCTCACGGGCAATCTCAGCCAGCCCCATACCGCCGATTCGAGAGCTTGTGCCAGTGAAGTATCTGTTTATAACATCGCGGTTCAGCCCGATTGCCTCGAACAACTGGGCGTTGCGATAGCTTCTAAGCGTCGATATTCCCATCTTGCTCATTACCTTCAGAATGCCTTTTTTGACCGCGGCAATGTAGTTATCCGCTATCTGTGTCGGCTCCATTTTTGCCGGCAGGCGCTCCTGCCGTTGCAGCTCGAAAAGGGTCTCGAATGCCAGGTAAGGATTAACCGCATTGGCTCCGTATCCGCACAAGAGGCAAAAGTGCATCACCTCTCGCGGCTCGCCGCTTTCAATAATCAGTCCGGCCTCTCCGCGTAACCCCCGATTAAGGAGTCCATGATGAAGGGCCGCTGTCGCCAGCAGTGAAGGTATTGCGACCTTATTCTCCGATATGTCTCGGTCGCTAATGATTACTACTGATGCCCCGTCCCGGATGGCTTTCTCAGCGGTCTCAACAAGCTCGTCGAGGGCTCTTTTGAGACTCTCACCGGCGTCTGCCGCGTTAGCATCGAACACGCTGATGACCGTCGCAACGTTGAAGTCTTCTCTTTTCACACTCCGAAGGCGTTCGATATCTTCGTTAGTGAGTATGGGGTGCGGCAGCTTAAGTTGTCGGCAATGTTCGGGGCTTTCTTCGAGGAAATTTCGTTTCTTGCCAATGAACGACATTAAACTCATCACAAGCCCTTCTCGTAGCGGGTCAATCGCCGGGTTGGTTACCTGTGCAAAGAGCTGTTTGAAGTAGTTGAAAAGCAGTTTCGGCCTTTCGGAAAGCACCGCAAGGGGCGTATCGTTACCCATTGAACCCACCGGCTCCTGGCTGTTAACCGCCATCGGCGTCAGAATCATCTTCAGCTCTTCGCTCGTATAGCCGAACGCCTGCATCTTCTGTGTCATCGTCTCCGGCTCGCTGCTGATTAACTTGGGCGAGTCGAACAATCCTCGAAGCTCTATTCTGTTTTCCTCCAGCCAGCGGCGGTAAGGTCTGCGGCGGGCGATTTTGCTCTTTATTTCGGTGTCGGTGATAATGCGTCCCTCGACCGTATCCACGAGGAACATATTGCCCGGTTGAAGTCGCCCTTTACGGCTGACCTTTTCCGGCGGAAACTCAACAACACCGGCTTCGCTTGCTATCACCGCCAGACCGTCCGTCGTGACAAGGTATCTGCAGGGGCGAAGCCCGTTGCGGTCGAGCATTCCCCCTATGAGCCGACCATCGGTAAAGACAATCGCAGCAGGGCCGTCCCACGGCTCCATTATCGCAGAGTGATATTCGTAAAATGCCCGCTTGTCGGTGCTGATATAATACTTCGGCCCAAATGCCTCTGGTATCATCATCATCATTGCATGCGGCATACTGCGACCGGCCTGTACCAGTAGTTCCAGTGCCGAATCGAAACACCCTGAATCACTCATATCCGGTGCAAGTATAGGAAACAGGTCGCCGATGTTATCGCCGAAAACTGGACTTGCCATTATCGTTTCCCGTGCGCGCATATAGTTGCGGTTGCCGCTGAGGGTATTGATTTCACCGTTGTGTGCTATGCAGTGAAATGGCTGAGCCAGGCGCCAGTTCGGAAAGGTATTTGTGCTGTAACGCTGATGAACGATTGCCAGCGCGCTTTTTACACGCTTGTCGGCCAGGTCAGGGTAATATTCGAACAACTGTCGTGCCAGGAACATACCCTTGTAACAAATTGTTCTGCACGACAGGGATGTCACATAGAAATCTTCACTTTCTTCACCGAACTTTTCCCGCACGAGCCGTTCGGCCCGTTTACGCGCCATATATAGTTTGCGTTCGGGTAGCTTATCCCGCGGCCCTGCCCCATCGACAAATATCTGTTTTATCGACGGCTCAGCGGTAAGTGCGATTTGACCGAGGCAGTCATTCGATGTCGGAACGTCCCGCCAGCATATTACACGCATACCGTAGTAGCCGATTGCAGCTTCGAGAATATCGTCACACTGTTCTCGCAGTTCGGTATTTTTCGGGCCGAATACCATTCCTGCAGCGTATTGCCCCGGTTCGGGCAGGGCAAAACCAATTTGCGCACACTCAGCCGAGAAAAACTCGTGGGGAATCTGAAATAAAATACCTGCACCGTCACCGGTCTTTTCGTCTGCACCGGCCGCACCGCGATGATGTAGGTTGAGCAGTATCTCTTTGCCGTATTCGATTATCGAATGGTCTTTCGAACCGGTGATATTAACGACCGCTCCGATACCACAGGCATCGTGTTCCTGCCGGACTTCGTAAAGCCCCTGGTCTTTTAGTCTCATCTTGTCCATAATAGTCGTTTGGTTATTGTGCCAATACCTGTCAGGATTGAGATTTCCTTCATTATACGCCCCAAACGGCCTTAGTCTCGCAATAATCAGTTAATATCATTCATAAGCTCCACTGATGATGTCTACAGTATGTCTAATATCTCTTTTGAGCCGAATTCTCTCCCGGTGTTTTATTACCGCATTTTATTATTCTGGGAAAGGAACAACCCGTCGGCATTTATGGGGTAAGACCTGCTTCGCTTTGCCGACCTCGGATCGGCGACGGCGAGCAGGCCTCACCCGCAACCCAATGCCCACTGCACGACCGCTCGTGCAGCGTTATCCTATGTATGTGTTCGCACTTCAAGAAGTGCGTTTTCTCACATATTAACAGTCGTAGTAGAGGTTAAACTCATACGGATGTGGCCGCAGCGCTAGTTCATTCAGTTCCTTCTCTCGCTTCCACTTAATCCATGTTTCAATGACGTCTTCGGTGAACACATCGCCTGCCAGGAGGAATTTATAGTCCTTCTCGAGTGCATCAATCGCCTCTGCCAGTGAGCCGGGCGTCTTAGGATATTTCGCCAGTTCCTCCGGCGTCATTTCGTAGATGTCTCTGTCCAACGGTTCGCCCGGGTCAATCTTGTTTTGAATTCCATCGATTGCCGCCATAAGCATCGCCGTCCACGCTAAATAGCCGTTCGCTGTTGGGTCCGGGCAGCGAAACTCCAGCCGCTTTGCCTTGGGGTTGGTTGAATACATCGGTATCCGCACGCCCGCCGAACGGTTTCTTGCGCTCATCACCAGATTTACCGGCGCTTCAAAGCCCGGCACAAGCCGGCGATAAGAGTTCGTCGTGGGTGCGGCAAATGCAAGAATCGCCGGTGCGTGCTTCAATAAACCGCCGCAGGAATACAATCCGATTTCGCTCAAGCCCGCATAACCCTTGTCGGCAAACAGGGGCTTGCCGCCTTTCCACAGCGAGAAGTGTGTGTGCATTCCGCTGCCGTTGTCCTGAAAAACCGGTTTGGGCATAAACGTCACCGTCTTGGCATTTCTCTTGGCGACGTTTTTTATGATGTACTTGTACCACATGAACTGGTCGCCCATCTTAACCAGTTCATCAAACTTCATATCAATTTCTGCCTGGCCTGCCGTGGCAACCTCGTGGTGATGTGCCTCCACGATTATTCCGACCTTGTTCATTTCGTAAACCATTTCACCACGCAGGTCATGGTATGTATCTGTCGGGCTTACCGGGAAGTAACCGCCCTTGAAGCTCGGCTTGTATCCGAGATTGGGTTCCTCGAATCTCGCCGTATTCCACGACCCTTCGACGGAATCTATCATATACATCCCCGTGTGTTGATTTTGCTCGTAACGGACCTCGTCGAAGATGAAAAACTCCGGCTCCGGACCGATAAAGCAGGTATCTGCTATGCCTGTTTTCTTTAAGTACTCCGCACCTTTCCTGGCGATGTGCCGCGGGTCTCGTGTGTATTCCTTCTTGGTCACCGGGTCGACAACGTCGGCGATTATACTGACCGTCGGCTCCTTGAAAAATGGGTCTATTACCGTGGTGTTTGGGTCAGGCACCGCAAGCATATCCGAGACGTGAATTCCCTGCCAGCCGCGAATCGATGAGCCGTCGAAGCCGACGCCGTCGGTAAAAGTGCTCTCATCCCAGGTCTCGGTTGGGAACGAGCAGTGCTGCCAAGCGCCAAGAAGGTCGGTAAACTTCAGGTCGACCATTCTGGCGTGGTTCTTCTTTGCAAACTCAAAAAATTCTTTTGGACTCATTCATTCACCTCATTATAAAATTGGGTTGCTAATTATTGTTCTTTATCCAATGGCCTTGTTGCCTCTTTCTCCTGTGCGGATGCGAATGCATTCGACCAGGTCGAGCATGAATATTTTGCCATCACCTATCTGTCCAGTTTTTGCCCCTTCGATTATCGCTTTTATTGTCGGTTCCACAAAGTTTTCATTCACGGCTATCTCCAGCCGAACTTTCTTGAGCAGATTAACTTCGAATTTAATACCCCTGTAGCTTTCGCTGTATCCCTGTTGCTCACCGCAGCCCAGCGCGTTTGTTACTGATAGTTTATAAACTTCCGCCTTGTATAGTGATTTCTTTACGTCCTGCAGCTTATGCGGCTGAATGTATGCTACTATGAGTTTCATTTATTTACTCCTGTTCCCGGCCGTTCTTCATATGGTGCTGAATATCTGAAATCCGCCGTATGCTTCCATTCCGTGTTCACCGATATCCAATCCGCGAAGCTCCTCATCTCTGCTTACTCTAAGCCCGACCGTGAGGTCTATCAACTTGAAAATAATGCCCATACTGACCACAATAAAGACCACTGCGCTTATGCTGCCGACCATCTGGATACCCAGTTGCATCGGGTTTCCGCTGTACACAAATCCGTTATTCGCCAATCCCAGGGCTTCTTTGCCGAAGACACCTATGCTCAAGGTTCCCCATATTCCGCATATTCCATGCACTGGAAACGCGCCGACCGGGTCGTCAATCTGGAGCTTATCGAGTATCTCAACTCCTCTGACTACAAGATACCCTGCCACGGCTCCGATTACCATCGCCGCCCACGGCTCTACAAAGGCACATGGTGCCGTTACTGCTACAAGACCTGCCAAGGTCCCGTTCATTGTCATGGATAAGTCCGGCTTGCCGAATCTCTTCCATACGGTCAGCATCGCTGCAATACCGCCTATACAAGCCGCTAAATTCGTATTGATAGCGACTCTGCCGATAAGTGCGCCGTCACCAACGCTCAGGGTCGAACCTGCGTTGAAACCGAACCATCCGAACCAAAGGATGAATACACCCAGCGATGCCAGCGGGATATTATGACCCGCCAGAACATTTGCTTTTCCATCAGGGGCGTATTTACCTTCTCTTGGTCCTAACATCTTTGTGCCCACCAGGGCTGCAACTCCACCTACGGTATGGACTACCGTTGAGCCGGCAAAGTCGGTAAAACCCATCTTGCTCAGCCAGCCGCCTCCCCATATCCAGTGGCCGACAATCGGGTATATCAAAGCCGATATTAGAAACGAATATATCAGGTAGGCCGGAAATCTCATTCGCTCAGCCATACCACCTGCGACTATTGTTGCCGCGGCTCCACAGAAGGCCGCCTGGAATAGCCAGAAAGCGTAAAGCGGAATACCATTAGAAAGCGGCTCAAGACCCAGTAGGCACCACCCGGTCGTTCCGCAGAACGCGTTGCCCGCGCCGAACATCAACGCATAACCGACCAGAAAGAATCCGGCCGAAGCCATGCAAAAGTCAAGAAAATTTTTGGTAAGGATGTTGCAGGTGTTTTTGGCCCTTATGAAACCAGCCTCGACCATCCCAAAGCCGGGTTGCATAAAGAATACCAAAAATGCACCCAATAGCACCCAGACAGTATCCAAGCCCTGCGTGATATCGCTTAGAGCGATTCCGCCGTCTTCCGCTGAACTGCTGCCGCACATACAAACCGCAATAACAATACCCGGCAATGCGGCTTTGCGGAACAGACCATTTCTGCCTTTTCCCTTCACTTTCTGCGTCTCCTTATATGTCCTGATATGTCCTGTCAACTTTCTGGCATCCAGTCCAGCGTCCATCTTTCGCTGCGACATGATAGAAATCCTTCTATTAAGAACAGATAGCAACCTCTGTGCCAAAGCCCAAATCTCGTATTATATCAAGTGCTAAGCTCTTGCTTATAATAGTGTTACGTCTTGAAGAGAGCGGGTTTTTCTAATGCGAGCAGGTTACATATTCGTAGATTTTCTTAGGAATACCTACATAGTTGTAGAATTCGTATGGCATCTCGCTTAAAGCAGGACCCCGCCGAATACTGGCGGGGTCCTAACCGATGCCCTGTTGAGGGCACAGAAAGTGAGGGCTATTATCAGCAAGTCTGGTTTTAGCCAATTGCCTCTTTGCCCCGTTCGCCGGTTCGTATCCGGATACACTCGGGCAGGTCGATTACGAATATCTTACCGTCACCTATCTGGTCTGTTCTGGCACCACTAATGATCGCGTCTATTGTTTTCTGGATGAAGTCCTCGTTAACAGCTATTTCCAGCCGGACCTTCTTCAGAAGATTGAACTCAAACTTAATGCCGCGATAGCTCTCGCTATATCCCTGTTGTACACCACAACCAAGTGCGTTTGTTACCGAAACTTTGTAGACCTCTTTCTCATAAAGTGCCCTTTTCACATCTTGCAGCTTATGCGGCTGAATATAAGCAATTATCAGTTTCATCTTTATCTTCTCCGGTCACAAAAACAGACAGTTAAGTTGTCGTGAAAATTTGGAAGCCCGAATATGCCTCCATACCATGCTCTCCGATATCGAGACCTTTAAGCTCCTCTTCCGCAGAGACGCGCAGCCACATAGTCTTGTGGATGGCACCGAACAGGAGTAGTCCAAGTCCGAATGCCCATACAAAAGCCGTACCAGCACCAAGCATTTGTACTCCGAGTTGACGCAAGCCGCCGCCGTAGAACAATCCGCTTTCCAAATTGAACAGGCCTGCTGAGAGCGTTCCCCAGGCCCCACAAACACCATGAACACTCACGGCGCCAACCGGGTCGTCAACATGCAGAACGTTGTCAATGAACAATACACTAAGTACGACTAAGACGCCGGCGATGGAACCTATAATAATGGCTGCTATCGGCGACACACCATCGCAGGGGCAAGTAATAGCGACCAGACCCGCTAATGCACCGTTCAATGCCATAGATGCATCCGGCTTTTTCACTATTAACCATGAGGTAAACATAGCCATAATCGCACCGGCTGCCGCAGCAAGGTTAGTGGTAACCGCAATGTAGCCGATTAATCCCTCGCCGGTAGTAGTACTTCCAGGGTTGAATCCGAACCAGCCGAACCACAGTATAAATACACCGAGCGCAGCCAGAGGGATATTATGGCCTGTAATCGCATGTGCCTTGCCGTCGGGACCATATTTACCGATACGCGGGCCAAGCACGACCGCTCCCGCTAAAGCCAGCCAGCCGCCGATAGAGTGTACGACTGACGAGCCGGCAAAGTCGAGAAAGCCCAGGTTCTCAAGCCAGCCGCCGCCATCTAACAGGCCGCCCCACGCCCACGAGCCGAATATCGGATATATCACCAGCGATATGAAAAAGCTGTAAATTAAGATATCCGACAAACTTGGTACGTTCGGCCATGGCACCGGAGACAATGGTCGCAGCGGTGGCACAGAAGACCGTTTGGAATATAAGAAATGTCCAGTTCCAATCACCGCCCGGCTCTGTACTGGATAACAAGAAATGCGTTGTACCAAACAGGCCGTTAGTAGCGCCGAACATAAGCCCGAAACCGACCAGAAAGAATGCTATCGAGCCGATGGAGAAGTCCATCAGGTTCTTCATAAGGATGTTGACGGCATTTTTCGCTCTGGTAAAACCGCACTCGACCATTGCGAAACCTGGTTGCATGAAGAACACCAGAAACGCCGCAACGCATGTCCACACAATATTTATATTCAATTGTAGCTGTTCGTTTACGCTTGCGCGGTTAATTCTACTTCTGTTCCGTCCATTTCCTCGGCGAAAGCCGCTGAACTTAAACCCGCTAATACGAGGAGTCCGAAGCCGACCAGAAGAATTCTTATTTTTTTATCCATAGCGAGTGCTCCTAATATTTAGAACTCGGTTGAGACGCCAATGCCGAAAAAAAAGTAGTCACTTTCTGTTCTGTAAGCATCCGAGTTGCGAATGGCGCTATCCAGCAGCGTTACGTAGTTCAAGCTTGGCGAAATCGTCCATCCGTTTATCGCGAACGGGAAAGCAACTGACATTGTGAGGTCATTGGCTTTGCATGAGTCGACACCCCAGTAGTAATTGTTATAGTTACTATTGCCCCAGCCGAAACTGGCTGCGATTTCCATACCGGCCGGTGTGTCCGGAGCAAGTTCGCATATTTTCTCAAAGCTGTGACCGATTGCAAAAGATGCGTATGTGCCGTCCGCCTCATCCACGTCGTGATAGACGGTTATTGATGGAATGAGAGGCAAATCGAAATTGAGTCCCCAGTAAAGCTCTGTTGTGTCAGAAAATTCGGTGTTCGGAAAATCGTAGTATATTACACCGACGGAAAACCCCACTCCTTCAATACCCGGAATATCTGCGGAGTAATCCAGCGAGTAGTCCACTTCCGTGAAGTCTCCCGCGTTGTCGGTATAGTTGGTTGTTTCGAGGCTGCCCCATATTCCGGCCGTCAGACCGCCGTAAGAGGCGGTAATACCCGGTTGGAATACGGGGTCGTCATCGAGGTCCTGTCCTCGCCAGATATACTTGCCGTAGTAATCTGCCGAAAGCCCGAATTTGATGTTCTCTTGAGCGAAAATTATCTCCGGAGCAACTGTAAGTGCGATGATTGTTGAAACCAGACAGCCAAACCTTCCTAAGCTCACTTTTTCCCCCTTTCAATAAACGCGACAACAGAAATTGTCATGCCGATAGGCCAGCCTACTTTTGGAGAAAATATAATAGCAATATCCGTGCCAGAAGAAGTATGGATAAGTTGTGAGACGTATAAATGTTTGCTATTAAGGAACTTATGGTGTTAATTGCCGGAAGGGCACTAAATAGCAAAGCGACATAAATGTAGTAGTATTGATGCATATCTACAAATATGTTGATAAAAGAGCGGTCAGGAAAGAAGCTTCGGGTATATGGCGTATTTCTTAATCTTGTATCCGAGAATACGTTCGGTAATGCCGAGTTCCTTAGCGGCATTTCTCTGCCGGCCACCGGATTTCTTAAGCGCGTCAATTATCAGCTCACGTTCCTTGTTGGCGATTATCTCAGGCAGCGATTGTCCCGCCACTCGCTCGGTCTTTCCTATCATTTGAAGCGATGGCGGCAAATGCTCCGAGCGTATTACCTCGCCATCACACAAAAGAACCGCTCGCTCGATACAGTTTTCCAGCTCCCTGATATTGCCGGGCCAGTGATAGCTTGTCAGCATCTCGATGGCGGGTGTCGAGATGCGGGTGATGTGCTTGTTGTTTTCCGATGATGATTTTTCGAGGAAAAAGTCGGCAAGCTGCATTATGTCATCCTTGCGTTCGCGAAGGGGCGGAAGATAAATCGGGAAAACGTTAATCCGATAGTAAAGGTCCTCACGAAAAACGCCGTCTTTTATCTGGTCCTCGAGATTCTTATTCGTAGCGACGATTATCCGAACGTTTGTCTTTATTGTCTCTGTGCCGCCCAGCCGTTCGAACTCCTTGAACTGAATCACTCGCAATACCTTAACCTGCAGGTTAACGGGAAAGTCGCCGATTTCGTCGAGGAATATCGTGCCGCCGTGCGCTCTTTCGAATCTGCCGATTTTGCGTTCTGTCGCGCCTGTGAATGCGCCTTTATCGTGACCGAACAGCTCGCTTTCCAGCAAGGTTTCCGGCAGGGCGGTGCAGTTGACTTTGATGAAGGGTTTGCCGGCTCTTGGGCTGTTGTAGTGAATTGCGTGTGCGACGAGGTCTTTGCCCGTGCCGCTTTCGCCGCGTATAAGCACCGTGGCGTTGCTGTCTGCAACCTGCTCAATAAGCCGGTATACTCCCTGCATCGCGTTGCTGCTGCCGACCATATTATGAACGTTGAACCGCTTCTTCAATTCCTGGCGAAGCCGAACGTTTTCATCGCGAAGCTGCTTTTGCTGGCTTTCGATGAGTTTGTTCAGCTTAACCGCCTGGGCAATCATCGTTGAGATAATATTCAGAAGGTGAATATGCTCCTCGAAGTCGTTTGTTTTATCTGTCTGCCTGTCAACACTCAGTGCGCCGATAGTCTCGCCCTCGAGCTTGATAGGGACGCAGAAAAAAGTGATGGGTTTGCCCCCGCCATGTTTTCTTGCCCCGGTCTTGTCAAGGAAGCGAGCGTCTTTAGAGATATCGGGCACGATTATTTCTTTGCCGGTCTGGACCACGGTACCCGTTATACCCTCTCCCATCCTGTATGTTCCCATCTTCTGTGATTTTTCGCTGAGACCATGGGCTATCTCGATATTCACGGTTTCCGTGTCAGGATTCAGCAGGGTAATTGTTCCCCGTCTCAGTTTTAGATGTGTGTCGAGCGACTTCAGAATTGAACTAAGCGTCTGCTGCAGGTCAAGCGACTCTGCAAGCCCTCTTGCTATGTCGCTTAACAACTGAACTTCTTTTGCCGGTTTTGCGCCCATATTTTTAACTCTCGGAATCGCCGCCGTATGATAACGAAATTGTAAGCCAAGTGCAATAAGCTACAATTTTGTATTATCATAGCTGGGATTCGTAGTCGCTTCGAATGGCGTTTATTGCATCAAAAATCGTATGTAAGCTGCAGAAGGAGGATATTATTGTCCGGTATGGGGCTGCCGTTTTTGCCATTCTCATGACGATAGCCGGCGTTCAGTTGCCAGCCATCCTGTGCAAATACGGTAATGTCGATTACAGCACGCTCCAGTGTGGGCTGAGGCGACGATGACAGATTGTGTGTCTGTTTGTCGTATTGCAGCCCCAGGATGATATCGTTGGTGAGGTAGTGTTCCAGCCGGACAAACAGGTCCTTTGAGTCAGTGCCCATATAGTGTCCGATTATCCTGCCTCTATAGGTATAGCCGGCCTGATAGACGTGGTGGTTGTAGAAGACATTCGGTTTGCCGGGGATGTGGTTATTCGCGTATTCAATGGTCAGGTCGGTTCTTCCCGTCCTGCCGATATCAAATATCTTCGCCCCGAAAAGCTTACCGAAGTTAGTCGGTAGTCCGCCCGCTTCATCTTCGCCGATGAAGTCGCCATATAGCTTGACGGATTTGGCGGGCATCAGCCAGTCGATGGGCAGCAGCACCGACGCGTCGAAGCCGGCCAACTGGTCATTGTCGAGCTTGCCCGGTCGGTTCTCTTTTGTCGCTAAAAAGATGTTCCAGTAATCGCGTAAGCCGAGGCCGCCTCTTCCGGCGCCGCCGAAGATAATAGCTCGCGATAAACCCAGCTCCACCGCAGGATGCGGTTTGAAGCTTAAACGCAATCCCGTCAGCTTCGGCTCAGGGACAGGCCTGTCTTTTTCCAACTGCGTGAGAAACCATACCGCTTTGAATGGTCCCAGCAAGCTGAATATCCAGGGAAGCCGGATTGGACCGGGCGTAGATAACTTGACCATTTTGAATGGCTCGGCGTTATTGCTCATTAGCAGTGAGCCGTAATAGCCCGGCCCCCACCACAACGAGTCCTTGCCGACCTCGATTTCCCATTTGCCCATTGCAAGCTTGCCGTATGCTTCAATCAGTTTCACATCTCGGCTGCCTTGCTCAGAGGACCAGGGATATTCGGGGTGCAGGTAAAACGCCGTGACGTCGAACAATCTTGCTCTCGACGCAAAGCCGGCACGTGTGTTGGAATATTTATCAAACTGGTCTCCTCGAATGTTCTCAATATCGGGTTTTGAGCGTGCATATACATATTTTACATAAGGGTCTTCGACGGGCTTGACGAAATCCTGCATCGGCTGGCCTTCAATTGCACCTGTCGCTGCGAGTTCGGACGCAAACTCTTGTTTGAGTCGTTCGAGAATGACTGAGGTTACCTCATTTTGTTGGTTGAGCCGCTGATATTTTTCGTCTGCCTCTGCAATCATTCTTGCCATCTCGAATCGCGAAACCGGCCTGGTTGTAAGCATCGAGCTGTCGATAAGCCCCTGGCCCGCGAGCTTGTCGATGGCATCATAACTCCAGTGGTCGAGAGGGACATTTGTTGAGACAAAGGACAGGCATGGCAAAGCCAGAAGTATTAACAATACTGAGAGAATTTTCTGCATAACCCTCAGCTTCTCGGATATAAATAAAAACAGTCGCCGCTGGCCTGATTATAGCCAACCGAATACATTGGTCAACACAAAGCCCACAGCCCCATTGGTTTGATGGTAGAAGTACTAATGGAGAGTTTATCGGCCGGTCCTATAAAAAGGGTAAAGTCTTTATAAATGATTTGTCGAAAAACCAGTAAGAAACTCGCCTGTTTCCTGGGGGGCGGCTGGAGGCGTGCTGCAATCGACGGAACTGTCCAGCCCTGCTAAAGGGGAATAGGTGGGCAGGTAATTTTGGGGGTAGTTGTGTGGGTGGCTCTGTTGTCGTGCGGCAGTTGCGGGGCGCCGTTTTTAGTTGAATTGCCCTGTGTCCTTTCTGGAAGAGTCCTGGGTGTTTTTGGCTGGCAGCCGCTGCGATAAACAATTGGGCGGCACAATAGACAGTGGTTACTTTTTGAGGAAACTGCCCCGTTGGATATTAAGCGCAGCCGACAGGGACGGAGTATGCCTTGATGTACGCATGAATTCACAACAAATGTTGGTGTATTCTGCAATGCACAAATGTCAAAAACCTTCAAAAATCTGTTGACTGATTCTTGTGCCGGATTATATTGTATTTTGTTGGTCTCTGACCCTCGCAACAGGGATGGTTGGAGGACCGGGCAAGTTGAGTCGGTGTTGCCCGCTGGTTGTAAGCCAGTGCGGATTTTACGAGTGGCATCTGACAGCTTGGTCAATGGCGTGGTTACTGCAAAGGAGTGTGACAGATGAGGGGTAAAATATCCGCAGGGATGCTGGGTTGTCCCGCTCGTCAGAGAATAACGCATTGCGTCCTTCGCCCGGCAATCAGTCAAATCTCTATAATAGTAATCGGAGTGATAGCAGTATTCCTGTTAGGCGGTGCATCAGCAGCACAGACAGTTCCTTCCACTGATATAACCGCTATTGAGAAAATGGGCATCGACCCAAACACGCTGTCCCCTCAGCAAATCAGAACTATACTCTCGAGCCGGTCGCCGGGATTGTATAGTACCGAGACCCCGGATATCAATGACGTTAAAACCGTTAAACTCGAATCCGCAAAGCAGGAAGTGTCGAATGTGGAACGGCTAATATCTGGTGAGTTGCCCGGAGAGGTGCCGGAAAATCTGACACAGTTTGGTTATGACGTATTTCGCGCACCGGCGTCTACTTTTGCCCCGGTTACGAATGTCCCCGTAGGGCCGGACTATGTCGTAGGTCCTGGCGATAGTTTTACCATAACGCTTTGGGGAAGAATTAATGCTCAATATACCGTAATAGTCGACCGGGACGGCGGAATCGTCCTACCTGAGATTGGCGTGCTGAATGTTTCCGGTATGACATTAGCGAAGGTTAGGGACTATCTGGAGGACCAGCTTTCTCGTAAGCAAACCGATTTTAGAATGGCAGTAACTATGGGCCGGCTCCGATCGATAAGAGTGTATGTAGTGGGTGAAGCGGAAATGCCCGGCAGTTATACCGTCAGTTCTCTGTCCACGGTGATAAATGCACTTTTTGCGGCGGGTGGGCCTTCGAAAAACGGCTCACTGCGAAATATTCGGCTGTCTCGGAGTAACCAGCAGGCAATACACGTGGACCTTTATGATTTTCTGCTCGGTGGCGACAAGAGCGGTGATGTTCGGCTGCAGGACGGTGACACGATATTTATTCCGCTCATCGGGCCGGTTGTGGGGGTCAGTGGCAACGTAAAAAGACCCGCTATATATGAGATGGCGAGAGAAATGACGCTGCGGGAAGTGCTTGGTATGGCAGGCGGTGTCAACTATGCCGGCTGGCTGCGGCAAATTCAGGTGGAGAGGGTGGAAAATCATCAAAAACGCATTGTGGTTGATTTTAATGTTGCTCCCTCGACTTTGCTCGAGACGGGCGAGCCGGAGAGTGTTGCAAGCCAACCCGCAACCGAGACCATTATTCAGGACGGCGACCTGATAAGAGTGTTTGGTGTGTCGCGCTTGGAATACGGCAAACGAAGCGCATCCGTAGGTGGTGAGGTTTATCGACCCGGTGAGTACCGATTTGTTCCCGGGATGAGATTGAGCGAGTTGCTCGATGCTGCCGGCGGACCTCGAAAGAACGCCTACCTTAAAAACGCGGAACTTACCCGCAAGCACATCAGTCAGACAGGTATGCAGACTGAGAAACTCGATCTTGACCTCGAAAAAGTTCTCGCAAAAGACCCGGTCGAAGATATTGAACTACAGGATTATGACCATTTAATTGTTCGGTCAATACCGGAGCTTGAGTTTGACCGCAATGCCATCATTTCCGGCGAGGTTCGCTTCCCCGGCGTATATCCAATAAGCAGAGGGGAGACATTAAGCTCACTTATCGAACGTGCCGGCGGCTATACTCCAGGAGCATATCTGCCCGGAGCAGTATTTACCCGTGAAAGTGCCAAAGTTGTTCAGCGGCAGCGAATGGATGAACTTATCGACCAGATTGAAGAGTCTATTTTGACCAGCACGGACCGGGCGATAAGCGGTGCGCTGGATGAAGAAACTGTGCAGACCCAGGAGTTGTCTCTCAAGGCAAAAAGGGAGCTGCTGGGTAAACTACGTGCCGCCAGAATTGATGGTCGTGTTGTTGTTAAGCTCGTCCCGCTCGAGCAGTTGAAGGGCTCGTTTTATGACGTTGAGCTGGAGAAGGGTGACAGGTTGTTTATCCCTGAAACACCGGGTGTTATCAACGTCGTGGGAGAGGTATTCAATCCGACGGCCTTGTTATACCAGAAAGGCAGAACCGTTGCTTACTACTTGCGAAGGGTCGGAGGCCCGACTAACGACGCAGACAAAAAACAGATTAGCGTCATAAAAGCGGATGGCTCAGTTGTCAGTATCGCACAGAAAGACCCGGGCAGTGCCTACTGGGATGACCAGTCGCATCAATGGCACTTCGGCGGATTTATGAATATCCGGCTCAATCCCGGCGATACAATTCTCGTGCCGAGAAAAATCGACAAGTTCTTCTGGCTCAAAACCACAAAAGATTTGACCCAGATTTTGTTCCAGGCAGCTTTGGCCACAGGTGTAATATTGGCTTTATAACCGGTTTAGGAAACTTTTGTCATGGATGATACCTCACGCCCAGGCAGTAGCGTTGACAAGACGACTGTGGGCATAACTGGAAGTAATAGTGGCTCATCGCCCCGGCAAAATGCCGACGACGAAATAAATCTCGCTGATTACCTTCACGTCATCTCAAAGCACAGGAGAATGATTTTCTGGATTTGCACTATCGCCGTCATAACAACGGCGATTATAAGTCTCCTCTTGCCCAAAAGCTACGCCGCCACTGCCTCGGTTGTGCCTCCGATTAACGTTCTGCAAAAAGAATCCAGCCTTGCCGGTAGTCTGGGCGGGGTAGGCAGCGATTTACTGCGAAAGGCAATGGACGTTAGCAGCATCACCGATATGTACGTTGGTATCCTGCGCAGCAGAAGTGTCGCCGATGCTCTTATCGAAAGGTTTGATCTGGCGACAGTTTACAGGGTCAAAGGTAGTGTTTCTCGTATCAGGCAGATATTGAGTAACAGGACATCAATTAGGGTCGGCGACGAAGGCATTGTTAAGGTTACGGTCGAGGATAGAGACCCCTGCCGAGCGGCGGTCTTGGCAAACGCATACGTCGAAGAATTGGACAGGCAAAACAAGCGACTATTCGTCGGCCAGGCAGCCAGCAAGAAGTTTTTCCTTGAGAATCGCCTCAAAGAGATTGAGCAGGAACTTAGCCAAATTGACAATCTGCTGAGTAGGGATGCCAAAATCAAGGAAATGCTCTTTGAGCTGCTCACACGGGAATACGAGATTGCGAAAATTGAGGAAGCCAAGAGCATGCCGACGATTCAGGTCCTCGACAAGGCCATTGCTCCTGAACATAAGTTCAAACCAAAAAGAAAACGGATGGTTTTGTTTGCTGGTATGGCGGGTCTGTTTATCTCGGTTCTTGTGGTGTTTGTCCGTGAGCATTTAACGCCTTTGGATGGGATACGAAGTTGATGTACCTTAGCCCGATTTCCTTTCGTTTATCACTAATCTTTACTGTCTGACAAGTTTTGGCTGGTGATAGCGGTGCAACAGAATCGATGGTTGCAGTTGTCCTCGATGGCGCAACCGACGGGGACGGAGTCTTAAAAGATTAACTAAGGGTAATCAATAATGATGGCGGTGCTGTAAGGATAGAATTGCGAACGCATCTTGTAATCCCCCAAAAAACCTGTTTTCGCACTGATAACGCGGTTTTTGGCAGATTATGGAATGGCTTGTAGATAACACTTTGGAAGGTGCGGGTGGGCTAATGGATAGTATGAAAAATATAAAAGTAGTCATTTTGTGCGGCGGTAAAGGCACGAGGATGAAGGAAGAAACGGAGTACCGACCGAAGCCACTTGTTGAAATTGGCGGCAAGCCTGTTATTTGGCATATAATGAAGATTTATGCTCACTATGGTTTTAAGCAATTTATTCTCTGCCTTGGATATAAAGGGAATATGATCAAGGAGTATTTCAGGAATTATGCTGCTTTGAACAACGATTTTACTATCCAATTAAAGAACCACAATGATATTCAGTTCCACAGCAACCATGAAGAAGCTGATTGGCAGGTTACTCTTGTGGATACAGGCGAAGAAGCACAGACCGGGGCTCGAATAAAAAGGGTTGGAAAATATATCAACAGTGACCTGTTTATGGTTACCTACGGAGATGGTGTAGCCAACATAAACATTCAGGAACTGCTTAAGTTCCACAAACAACATAATAAAACAGGAACAATAACGGCGGTACATCCTCCTTCCAGATTCGGTGACCTGGTACTGAAGGACGGCCGGGTAATTGAGTTTAATGAAAAGCCACAGGCAAGGGAAGGATTAATAAGCGGCGGGTTTTTTGTGTTTAATAAAGTTTTTTTGGATTATTTAAAAGATGACGATAGCTGCTTTTTAGAGAAAAAGCCTTTAGAGCAATTGACTTCCGAAGGGAATCTGATGTGCTATGTTCATACCGGCTTTTGGCAATGCGTAGATACTTACAGGGAATTGGAATTATTAAACAAGCTTTGGATACTTCCTGAGCCGCCATGGAAGGTTTGGTAGATATGCGAAGCACTTTCTGGAAAAACAAAAAAGTACTCATTACAGGTTACGAAGGGTTTTTAGGTTCGAATCTTACGAGAACCCTGTTGGATTATGGCGCGAAAATATACGGCTTGGATATTCTAACACATAGAAAATATACAATTTTATCCCAAAAGGAATTCAATAGGGTCAATGTAATCAGAGGAAATGTTGAGAACCTCCCGCTTTTGTCTAAAATCGTCAAAGAAAAAAAAATAGAGTTTATTTTTCATTTGGCGGCAAGGGCAATTGTAGGTGATTGTTTGCGGAAACCAGTGAGAGCTTTTTCCACCAATATCAAAGGAACATGGAATATCCTTGAAGTAGCAAGGAACTGCGGCAGCCAGATAAAATCTGTAATAGTTGCATCGAGTGACAAGGCTTATGGAAGTCACGCTAAGCTGCCATATACAGAAGATACGCCGGCATCGGGTTCGCATCCGTATGATGTTTCAAAAAGCTGTGCTGATTTGATAGCACGCACTTATTATCATACTTATAAATTGCCGGTAGCAGTTACCCGATGCGGCAATATTTATGGTCCTGGCGATTTTAATTTTTCTAGAATTGTGCCTGATGTGATAAGGTCAGCCATAAATAATAGAACCCTGATTATCCGCAGCGACGGCAAGTTTACTCGCGATTATATCTATGTCGATGATGTCGTTTCCGGGTATCTTGGCATTGCAGAAAAAATGCAAAGTTTGAATTTGTCTGGCGAGGCATTTAACTTCAGCAATGAAAAACCGATTTCGGTTTTGGAACTTGTAAAAACCATATATGAAATTGCGGGGAAAAGACCTGATTATAAAATACTCAACCAGGCCAAATATGAGATAAGACATCAGTATCTACGCTCCTCCAAGGCCAAAAAGATAATTGGGTGGAAACCGCAATATGACCTTCAGCAGGGACTTAAAAAAACCATCGAGTGGTATAAAGCATATTGCAATCACGAAGATATCGAAAGTTGCAATAGACCAGAGTCGTAGTCGTGAAGAATATATTCATAAAAGGGCAAAATAATGAACTGCAGATTTTGTAACAGGCAACTTGGGCATCCATTTGTATCTCTTGGTTCATCACCATTGTCAAACTCTTATCTTACTAGGGAAGAATTGTGCAAAACGGAACTATTTTATCCATTGGAAGTTTATGCATGCGAGAACTGCTTTTTAGTGCAATTGCCGGATTTTGAAAAGCCAGAAGGCATCTTTAGCGATTATGCCTATTTCTCTTCCTATTCAGATATCTGGTTAAAACATGCCATGGATTATGTTGATAAAATGATAAATACTTTTGGCGTTAGTAACAAGTCTTATGTTGTTGAAATTGCCAGCAATGATGGATACTTACTACAATATTTCGTGGAAAAGGGAATTTCTGTATTGGGGATTGAACCTGCTCGTAATGTGGCAGAAGTTGCCATAAGCAAGGGAATTCCTACTGATATTACTTTTTTTAATACAGCTTATGCGAAAAAGATGAAAAAAACGGGGAGGTGTGCAGACCTAATAGTAGCCAATAATGTATTAGCTCATAATCCCAATCTTAATGATTTTGTCGAAGGGTTAAAAATAGCATTAAAACGAACCGGAACAATTACTCTGGAATTCCCACATCTGTTGAAACTTATAGAACAGGTCCAGTTTGATACTATTTACCACGAGCATTTTTCATATTTTTCATTCCTGACGGTGGAAAAACTGTTTGCCGCGCATGGGCTTACCCTTTTTAATGTCGAGGAACTCTCTACGCATGGTGGTTCCCTGAGAATTTACGCGAAACACGAGGAAGACGAAACTAAGCCGGTTACTGAAAAAACGCTTTGTCTTAGAAATAGGGAAATTAAAGCTGGTTTCGCTGACATCAATTATTATCTGGCCTTCAGCGAGAAGGTTAAAGCAGTCAAACGAGAAGCTTTAAAGTTCCTGATTCGGGCAAAAGAAGAAAATAAGACTATTGTTGGTTATGGTGCTCCAGCAAAGGGAAATACTTTTTTAAACTATTGTGGTATCCGAACGGATTTTCTGGATTACACAGTCGATAGAAGCCCGCACAAACAAGGTCATTATCTGCCTGGCAGTCGAATACCTATTGTTGCGCCCGATATGATTAGGGAAACCAAACCGGATTATGTTTTCATATTACCGTGGAATATTAAAGAAGAAATTATGGAACAGATGAGTTTCATTAGAGAGTGGGGAGGAAAGTTTGTGATCGCAATTCCCGGGATACAGGTGATATAGGGTGATATTCAAGGAAACAAAACTCAAAGGAGCTTATGTTATAAAGCCGGAGCGTTTAGAGGATGAACGCGGTTTCTTTGCCCGAACTTTTTGTCAGAAGGAGTTTGAAAGGCAGGGTTTAAATCCGCGAATTGTCCAGTGCAGTATCTCCTTTAACAAAAAGAAGGCCACATTACGGGGTATGCATTATCAGGTGGCTCCTTATAAAGAAGCTAAAATTGTCTGTTGTGTTAAAGGGGCGATATACGACGTAATTATCGATCTGCGATCCGATTCTTCTACCTATTGTCAATGGCTCGATGTGGAGTTGAGTGCCGAAAACCGCGAGATGCTCTATGTCCCCGAAGATTTTGCTCATGGCTTTCAGACGCTTGCGGATGATACGGTTGTGTTGTATCAAATATCGGAATTCTATCACCCAGAATCCGCGCATGGGGTTAGATGGGACGATCCGGCGTTCGGAATAAGATGGCCATTGTCTAATTCGGTAATATCTGAAAAAGATATGAATTATAAAAATTTCAGAAGATAAAATATGAAAAAAGTTTTTTTAACAGGTGCCAGTGGTTTTATAGGAAGGCACGCTATCCCATACCTGCTAAAAAGCAATTATGAGGTACATGCTGTTTTTTATCCCAATGACTCCGGTTTGGATGAAGGCGATAATGTATTTTTGCATAAATGTAATCTTTTAAATTCAGAAGAACAAAAACAATTACTTGCTAAAATAAAGCCAACGTACCTGTTACATTTTGCCTGGTACACCACTCATGGGGAATACTGGACATCCTACGAGAACATCCGATGGGTGCAAGCCAGTCTCGGACTCCTGGAGAATTTTGTGGAACAAGGGGGCAAACGTGCTGTATTAGCAGGTACTTGTGCTGAATATGATTGGAATTATGGATACTGTTCTGAGGGAATAACTCCAACCAGACCCCAAACCCTTTATGGTACATGCAAGAATAGTCTTCAGGAAATTTTCTTTCAACTTTCTAAGCAGGCCGGTATAAGTAGTGCTTGGGGAAGGATATTTTTTCTTTATGGTCCCTACGAAGCAAAAAGTCGTCTGGTTCCTTCCATTGTAACTTCACTCTTGCAAGGTCAACCAGTCCGTTGTACGGATGGAAACCAGATTAGAGACTTTCTTCATGTAGAAGATGTAGCTTCATCTTTTGTCATTTTGCTGGAAAGTGATGTACAAGGGCCTATAAACATTGCCTCAGGTCAGCCGGTAGCCCTCAAGACCATTATTTATACTATCGCAGATTTATTAGGTAAAAGGCATTTGGTTAAACTTGGTGTTTTACCAGCTCCAGAGGATGAACCACCTTTTCTTGTAGCTGATGTACGTAAGATTACTCAGCAGGTTGGTTGGAAGCATAAGATAAGTCTTGAGGCAGGTTTAAAAAGCACCGTTGAATGGTGGAGGGAGAATTTAGAAAGGAATAATAAGCTATGAAATTAACGATTGATACTACGGCCAAGGTACTGATTCAGGAAGTAGAAGGGAAATCTCGTACAATTAATTTATATTCAAAAGAAGCATTTGAATTGATTTCCCACCAATGGCTTAAGATCGGATGGAACCAAAAATATTCTTACACATTTACTTGGATGGGACGGCCGATCATTCAGCTTCCTGAAGATATGATTCGCGCTCAGGAAGTTATTTTTCGCGTTAAACCGGATGCCATTATTGAAACAGGTGTTGCTCATGGAGGATCGCTGATTTTTTATGCCAGCCTTTGTAAAATCATGGGCAGAGGAAGGGTTATCGGGGTGGATATCGAAATACGTCCACACAACCGCAGAGCCATTGAAGAACATGAGTTGTATCCATATATTACCCTTATCGAGGGGAGTTCCACAGATCCAAAGATCGTTGGCCAAGTGAAAAAACTGATCAAGCAAGATGAGTCGGTTATGATTTTTCTCGACTCAAATCATAGTAAACAGCATGTGCTTGAGGAATTAAAAGCTTATAGCGATTTGATCACGCCAGGATCATACATCGTTGCCACAGATGGCATCATGAAGAACCTTAACGATGTTCCAAGAGGTAATCCGGAATGGAAATTGGATAACCCTGCAGAAGCAGCAATTGAATTTGTGAAAAAGCGTAATGAGTTTGTGTTGGAACAGCCACCGTGGCCGTTTAACGAAAGCCCTTTGACTGAAAATGTTACCCATTGGCCCTCTGCCTGGTTGAAAAGGTTATGAGCCTCCTTAAGAAAAACATCGCTGCCAATTTTAGCGGTAAGGCATGGATTGCCTTGATGTCGTTGGTTTTTGTGCCCCTGTATATCAAGTTTATGGGCATCGAGTCTTATGGACTTGTCGGCATTTTTGTGTCCCTACAAATCCTTGTCGGTTTGCTTGACATGGGCCTTACCACTATCTTGAACCGGGAGTTAGCAAGGCTTTCGGTGGTTCCGAACATGGCTGGAGAGATACGGAACTTTGTCCGCACACTGGAAGTAATTTATTGGGGTATGGCGATCGCTATCGGTATTGCTGTGGTCTGGCTTTCAGGGCCTATTGCCTATTACTGGGTAAAGGCGGATAATCTTTCCCCTTCAACAGTATACCATGCGATAATGATAATGGGCGGCGTAATGGCCTTTCAATGGCCGCTCGGCTTTTATTCGGGCGGCTTGATGGGCCTTCAGAAGCAGGTGCTGCTGAATGCCATTAATATCAGTGCCGCTACTTTGCGCGGCCTCGGTGCTGCCCTTATCCTCTGGAAGATTTCCCCTACAATACAGGCATTTTTCACATGGCAGATTTTCGCAAGTATACTCCACACTTCCACGACAGCTGTTTTTTTTTGGCATAGTATACCAAAAAGCGGTCATCGTTCTCATTTTCAGAAAGAATCACTGTTTCGTGTCTGGCGTTTTGCCGCTGGGATGACCGGTATTTCTGTTACGGGCATTATTCTCACACAGACAGACAAGATTGTCTTGAGTAAGATGTTGTCCCTTCGAATGTTTGGGTACTACACCCTCGCCACAGTTGTGGCAAGCGGGCTTTGTGGTTTTATTGGGCCTATATTCTCTGCTGTGTTTCCACGGTTTTCTCAGCTGGTAAGCCTGAATGATCAAAAGGGCTTAACGGATTTGTACCACAAAAGCTGTCAGCTTATGTCAGTAATGATCCTGCCTGCTGCGATAGTAGTTTCACTTTTTTCTTCAGAAGTATTACTTCTCTGGGTAGGTGATCCTGTAACAGTTGCAAACACGCATAGCATAGTTAGCATCCTGATTATAGGGACCTCCCTTAACGGATTGATGGGCATTCCCTATGCCCTCCAATTAGCCCATGCATGGACAAAACTTACATTATATACAAATATAATCGCATCCATTGTGCTTGTTCCGATGATTTACTTTCTTGCCATCCACTATGGCGTAATCGGAGCGGCAAGCGCATGGGTTATCCTCAATGCCGGTTATGTATTAATTTGCATTCAAATCATGCATTCACGCCTGCTTAGAGGGGAGCAATGGCGATGGTATTGTAATGATGTTGGAGTTCCATTGTTGGCTGCTCTTTCGGTAGCCCTGTTATGGTGGCTGTTTACACCAGGTGAAATGTCGAAACTGACTATGCTTATTTATCTTGCTTGCATTTCAACCACAACCCTGCTTGCATCGGTCACTGCAACCCCGGTTACACGCCGCTGGCTTGCCCAAAGAATCAGAATATTAAGATTATGTTATGGGGAATCAAATGGGGGAAAATAATAAAATGATGAGCCAATTGCAAAATTCAAAAATCAGGATTGGTCTTGAAAATAGATGAAGAAAGTGCTATTCTCCATCTGAACAAACAAAAAAAGGGTAATAAATGAGCCCAGTCATTAATAATAATATCCCGAAAGTCAGCATCGGAATATCTGACTATAACAAAAAACCATTGATTTCTGTGATTATTCCAACGCGGGAGCGAGCCGAGACTCTATTTTTTGCTATACAGACGGCGTTGGATCAGACTAATAATGACTATGAGGTTATTGTCAGTGATAATTTTAGTCAAGATAATACCAAGGAAGTAGTTCGCAATTTCAGCGACTCGCGATTAATATATTTTAATACAGGTCAGCGTTTATCTATGTGCGACAACTGGGATTTTGCCCTAGAAAAGGCAAGGGGAGAGTATGTGATTTTTATTGGCGATGATGATGGTATCATGCCCGGCGCGATAGATAAATTACAGGTTACTATTCAGAGCAAACCCAGTTTAGTATATTGTTGGCCTAGACCTACCTATGTTTGGCCCACAAACGGTCAGAGGGCTTCCGTTTCCTATTTGCCCTCTAACGCTTATCCATCTGAGATTAACTTGAAAAAGTTAGCTAGATTCGTAGTTAAAATGGGCGGAGCTAGGTTCACTTTTTTACCTTCCGTGTATCATGGTGCGGTTGCGAGAAGCATTTTAGATATGATACGAAAGCAGACCGGACGGGTATTTCATTCTACTCAGCCAGATATTTTCACAGCTCTTGCTATACCAGCTTTCGCTGATACAGCGATTAATGTAGGTTATGTCGTTACGGTGGCGGGACAATCACCAAAATCAAATAGTGCAATAGCAGCATACGGTAGGGATGGTATAGGTATAGCAAATGTAGAAAAGTTTGTCCAAGAGTATGAAAATTATAAGATTCATCCATCTTTATTCCCTGGAATAAATGTAAGGGCCAATTTGCTGTGGGATAGTATATTAATTGCGATGGATAAGTTTCCACAATTCTATAACGGACTACAGTTCAACTATAATGCTATGTGGGCATATACACTTCGTCTGGCAAAATTTGATAAATGGTATATCAGCATGAAAGAAATCCTTCAGAAGAGAAGCCAAATACGTTATTATCATTCTTTTAGCATTCTACGGTTTCTAACATATCGTGTGCTACAAGAATTTGCTGCGTTTTATCGTAGTTTGTTGAAAAATAATATGAAGCTTGGGCCTTTCTTTAAAAGTGTACCAGATAATATTAGTGAATTTATTAAACAACTTGCCGATTATCAAAAAACATTATGAGAAAGCACTGCTGGCCGGAACGCTAGTGGCCTGTCGCAAGATAAATGATAAATGTCATTCTGAGCGAAGCGAAGAATCTCGCTTTCAAATGCCAGATGTTTCGCCCCTGTGCTTTCTTGCTTGTCTCTGCGTCTCTCGACGCAAGTCGAGGCAGCAGGCGAAAGCAAGAACAGGGGCTCAACATGACAACTGCTCAAGTAATCTGTGACAGACTACTAGATTCCGCATCAAGTGCGGAATGACAACTCCTCAAATCACACGCGACAGAGCACTAGTTGAATAATAACGGTTGATGTAATAAAATCCATGAGAGGAAGCCAATTTACTTAGGGTTATGCAAATCTCTTACTATCCACTATCGCTTTATATCTTTGTCCTTTTTCTCTCCATGCTAATTCTGAGACGTAAAGGAATGATTAAAACACATATCTTCATACTATACTTTTTGGCATGGTTGTTCCCATATACTGTTCACGCGGCACTTGCGGTTCCAGGATGGTATTCAGCTCTGGACCTTTTGGGCGCCGATGGACTCTTCTATATGGCAAGTGTTTTCTTTCTATGTGTTCTATGTACTGTTCTTGTGTATAGAGTTTCGTTTGGCATCTTCACTTCAAAAGCTCGTTTAATAATATTAAAAACAAATGATGAGAGATGGGTTGACTACACTGTACGTTGGTCACATGTCATCAAGAAACACGCATTTACGGTAGCGACTTTGTTATTTATTATCATGATAATTGCGAGAAGTACCTATCATGGGGTTGTCAGTGATTCAATTCAACAAAGACTTGAATCCCGTGGTTGGTCTTCTGTGCCGTTCCTATTAAGTCAGGGTGTTTTCTTTATATTTTTGATTTTCCTTGAATGTGAGGGTAACACTTGGAGAACATGGTATCTTTTTCTCATCCAGGCCGTTTATGGATTGTCCAGTGGTAGCAAAGGTGGCGCTTTGATGTTGATTGTTAATACAGTTGCTTGGTTATTAATTAGAAAGAAGATACGCTTTAAGCTTCGGTATCTTGTGTTTTTTGCGCTTATAATTGTACCAAATATTGTCATTGGAACCTACTTCAGAAACCTGTTTGTGATGGGTGATAGTGTGGGGTCAGGAGAAGCGATATCCTTCCCAACAATCACACAAAGCATGGCTGGAGCTGTTGCTAGATTCAGTGGAATGGAAATATGCCAGGTCATGATTGCTAACCCTGACGCTTATGCTGAGTATATTCCGAAATATTGGCGTTATATTCTGCTTAGTATGATGCCCGGGGCCCTTTATCCCGAAAAACCCATCACTCCCAATCTCCTTATAGGGTCGAGTCTTGGATGTCCCGGTGTGGCTAGTATATCCACAAGTTGGCTGGGAGGTATACTGCTATTTTTTGGACCATTGGGGCTTTTTCTGGCACCAGCTCTAGTCGGGGTCACTTTGGCCTGGTTCTCAAAGCAATTTGTACATACTGATTCGCGGCCTTCTCTAAAATATCCGATCGCTTTTTCGATCGGTTGGGCGTGGTTGGTAATCGTGGTTGAAGGGGCGTACCATTGGTGTTTGCTAAGAATTATTAGTTTGCTGTTGATCATGTTGTTTGTCTATATATACGCACTTGTGCTAAACGGCAGGCTGGGAATTCCTCCAAGATTGAGGCTGCTGACCAAAGTCACCAGATCTCAACGTCGAGGTGTATCCCCGTGAGCATTTTTTGCCTACATAAGGATTGCCGATGATGCCATTTTTCAAAAGGACGCAAGAACCAACATTAAGAAATGTATTAATTATTTCCTTACAAGGAATAGGCAATACCTTAATGACTATATTGGTAGCTAAGATACGTACATAAGCGGAAAGTGCTAAATAATTTGCATAAAATCTTAATCGTTCATACTTGGGGCATAGGTGACTGGTTATTCTTTACGCCTGTAATTAAAGCATTAAAGGATAAATGGCCCGATGTAAATATCGATGTTGTACTTGGAACGCCAAACACACGCAATATCGTCAAACTTTATCCAGAAGTGCACATCCGGGCAGTGACAGACGTACGTAAGGGACCGTGGGGTATACTTAAAGCTGTTTTGAAAACGTGGCATAAAAAGTACGATGCTCTTATCTTTACTGCGGGTGTTGATAGTCGCAAGGCTGACAAATTAGCTTCTCTAATAAGGGCGAGGAAGAAAATAGCTCTGCAAACAAGACAACACAAATCACGGTTTCTGAGCGATGTTACCCAATACGATCCAAGTATTCACAGAGTAGAAAATAATCTTAAAATTGTCGATATGCTTCAAATTAAAAGGCCAAACCAGCATTGCCCGTTTTTGCCGTTTTGCACATCGGAAAAGAGTATGCCAAATTCTATTTTGCTACATCCAGGATCAGAGGCTCGCAATGCTTTTAAAAGATGGCCTATACAGCGATTTGTATGTTTATCCGAAAAACTTTTACGGGAGGACTGGTCAGTGTCAGTTGTGCTGGGGCCAGCTGAGATTGAATTGGCTAGAGCATTTTCATCTCTCCAAAAGAACGATAGATTTGAAATTTACCAGCATATGACTTTGCAAGAAGTGTTACATATTGTTTGCAGACATCAAATTCTTCTTAATAACGATACAAGCCTTGGTCATTTTGCCGCCGCTCTCGGTAAGCGAGTTATTACTATTTTTGGTCCCGGAGACCCTGTGCAAGTTAGACCTTACAGCACAAATTGCATAGCTCTAAGGACCACTAAAGATATGAAGTGTATGCCATGTATGCGTTCTGGTGGCCAATATGGTTGCTCAGAAGCACTGTGTGTAGCTGATATCCAAGAAGGCAGTGTGATGGAAGTGCTATTGGAGAGGTCAATATCTGGAGGGGACGTGGAAATCTTAAAATATAATTCTTAGTACTTGAGTTGTAATGGCAAATTTTAAGGAGCTTGTATGCAAAAACATGCAAAAGATTGTTTGACATTTACAACAGTGATAGTTCCATGTCGTGACGAGCAACATTTCATTGCGAATTGTCTTGATTCGATTATTGTTCAGGATTATCCAAAGGATAAACTTGAGATATTGGTTGTCGATGGAGTTAGTAACGATAAAACGAAAGAAATTATATCAGAGTATGCCCAAAAATATTCGTTTATAAAATTATTGAATAATGTGAAAAAGACGGTTCCTGCTGCTTTGAACATAGGAATCAAAGCAGCGAAGGGAGACATAATTATGCGGATAGATGCTCATTGTACTTACAATCAGGATTATATTTCAAAGTGTGTTGGATACCTTCAGCGACATGATGGTGTAGATAATGTCGGGGGGATTTGTATCACTTTGCCAGGAAATAACGCCCTATTAGCTCAATCTATCGCCTCGGCTCTTTCCCATCCTTTTGGTGTTGGTAATTCATATTTTAGAATAGGTTCAAAGAAAGAGAGATATGTGGACACCGTACCTTTTGGATGTTACAAAAGTGAAGTTTTTTTGAAAATTGGACTTTTTGATGAAGACTTGATAAGGACACAAGATTCTGAGTTTAATGCAAGATTGTTGAAAAACGGGGGCACGATTTTGTTAGTACCAGAGATCATTTCCTATTACTACGCAAGGGAATCTCTATACGCACTTTGGAAAATGCAATTACAATATGGTTATTTTAAGCCATTAGCAGCAAAAAAAATAGGGAGGATTTTTGCCCTAAGGCAGGTAATTCCCCCTTTGTTTGTTGGCAGTCTAATTATTTCGCTTGCATTTTCCCCATTTTTCAAACTTTCTTTATGGTACTTTATTTTTGTATTGTCATTTTATACATTTGTAAATATGGTTGTATCTTTGAAAATTGCTTTGAGGAAAAATTTGCGTTCCTTTTTTGCATTACCATTTGTCTTTTATGTTATACATTTTGGTTGGGGTATCGGCTGCTTAAAAGGCATATGGGATTTTGTTATTTTCGAAAAAGACAAGAAGAAGAAAATTGGAGACCTATCCCCTACAAGGGGAAGATGTTCTGAGGAAATTCTATGATTGTTCAAATTGTCTCGTTTATAGTCAATATATTTCTACTAAACCTCGGTTTTCTTTTTTCTTTCCTTATCAGGTACGGCATCCCATTTCCTGAGAATAATTTTCTACCTTATAAAAACAGCTTTGTGTTTTTGACGCTGATATACCTGTCAGCGTTGGCTGTTTTTGGAGTATATAAAAGCAGATTCAAATCCTCATGGGAACTATTCAAGAGAGTTTTTGATGGACTGTTCTTCAGGATGTGCTTAAATCCGAATAGCTGACACAGCAGCACCAGAGTTCCCACTGTTTTAGGGCCGATACATCTGGCTGGGGCAAAGAAAAATGATGTAGTTTCAGTCAGGTTTTGACCGATATACACGAATATGAGGGGTAGTTGTCACTGTGACGCATAAATATAGTTGAGGGGTTGTTATGGGGGTGCGTTATGGAGCAAGAGGTTTATCTAAAGCAGGATGTGGGTAAAGGTCGTTCAAGTATAACAGTAGTTGGTGCCAAATCAGCCGGGTTTCACTTGTCGTCTTCAGCTTTACTTGAACAACCGCTCGAAAGCGACGTGGCTGCAGCGCCGCCGGCTGACATTCTGCCTGTTAGTCTGCCTTCGGCTTCCGCTCTGGCAGAGGGTTTCATCAGAGGTTTCGATTTGGGGAGTTCTATTTTTATACTTTTACTTTTGGCGTTGCCTATGCTTTTGAGCGCCTTGCTAATAAAACTTACTTCTGACGGGTCTATCTTCTATAAGCAGCGAAGGGTCGGTAAAAACGGGAAAATTTTCGTGCTGTACAAATTCAGAACAATGATAAAGAATGCTGAAAAGCATACTGGGCCCGTCTGGGCCGTCATGGATGACGACCGCGTTACGCGGTTGGGCAGGTTCCTGAGGCGCACGCGACTTGACGAGCTGCCTCAGTTGTTCAATGTTCTGCGAGGAGATATGAGTCTGGTTGGACCTCGGCCAGAGCGGCCTTACTTTGTCAGGCGACACAGGGACTTGCAGGGTGTCCGACTCACTGTCAAGCCGGGAATTACAGGTCTTGCTCAGATTAGAGCACTATATGACCTTAGGCCCGAGCACAAGCTAAAATACGATTACCTCTATATCCAGAAAAGGTCCTTCATCCTGAACGCATATATCATCCTTAAGACTGTTCCTGTGGTTTTACTTAGAAAAGGATGGTAACGGACCGCTGCCCTCTCACGTTTTCACTCCTTTTAATCCCGTTGTTTCCCACTCCTTTGGGCCACACGGCATTTCTCTATTGCTTAATCTCTTTCTCTTTTCTAATATACGTTTCTACCGGGTCGGCTTGATTGGGCTTTGACCTTTTGATTTTTGCTCAAGGAGCGTAGTAGCCATGAAAAAGGCCTTAGTCACGGGTATTACAGGGCAGGATGGCTCATATTTGGCCGAATTGCTGCTGGGAAAGGGATACGAGGTCTGGGGTATAATCCGCAGGAGCTCGTCGTTTCACACTGGCAGAATCGACCATTTGTATAAAGACCCTCACGAAAAATCCCGACTGCGGCTTCTTTACGGCGACCTCACCGATGGCGGCAACCTCTCCGCAATCGTCAATGAAATCCAGCCCGATGAAATCTATAATCTCGCCGCACAAAGCCATGTCAAGGTAAGCTTCGATATGCCCATCTATACCGTCAATACGGATGCACTCGGCACGTTGCGTCTGCTGGAAGCCCTGCGAGGAATGAAACGACCCGCAAAATTCTACCAGGCCTCCAGCAGCGAAATGTACGGCAAGGTTATCGAAACTCCGCAGAATGAGAAAACTCCCTTCTACCCACGAAGCCCCTATGCCTGCGCAAAGGCCTACAGCTTCTGGCAAACTGTAAACTATCGTGAAGCATACGAGTTTTTTGCCTGCAACGGTATTTTATTCAATCACGAGTCCCCCCGGCGAGGTGAGACATTCGTTACCCGCAAAATCACCCGCGCAGCTACGAGAATAAAACTCGGCCTTCAGAATAAACTCTATCTCGGAAACCTCGACGCCAGACGAGACTGGGGATATGCCGGTGATTACGTCGAGGCAATGTGGCTTATCCTCCAGCAGGAAAAAAGTGACGATTACGTGATAGCAACCGGCGAAAGTCACTCCGTCCGTGAGTTCCTCGACGAAGTCTTCGGCTATATTGGCCTCGATTGGCACGAGTATGTCGAAGTTGACCCTAAGTATTTCAGGCCTTCGGAAGTCGATTTCCTACAGGGTGACCCTGCCAAAGCCGAAAGAGTCCTCGGCTGGAAACCAAAGGTCACCTTCAGGAAGTTGGCAAAACTAATTACCGATGCCGATATGAAACTTGCTGAACAGGAAAAAATGCTCGCCGAACACGAGCAGAAAAAATGACCGACTTTTTCAAAGACAGACGAATCGTAGTTACAGGAGGAGCCGGTTTCCTCGGCTCATACGTCATAAAAGGCCTGCAGAAACGCGGCTGTAAAAACATCCTCATACCCAGAATCGAGGACTATAACTTTGTTAATCTCCCCGATATCGAAAGAATGTACGATGATATGACCCCCGATGTCGTGGTTCACCTCGCGGCCGTCGTAGGGGGTATCGGCGCTAATCGGCGACATCCCGGCAAATTCCTTTACGAAAACCTGATGATGGGCGTTCAGCTTATCGAGCAGGCACGTTTGCATGGTATCGAAAAATTCGTCGCCATAGGGACTGTTTGTTCGTATCCAAAGTTCACCGAGGTCCCCTTTAAGGAAGACGACCTTTGGAACGGTTATCCCGAAGAGACAAATGCGCCCTACGGTTTGGCGAAAAAAATGCTTCTTGCCCAGTCGCAGGCCTACCGTGCTGAGTATGGCCTAAATTGCATATTTCTTGTACCCGTCAATCTCTATGGCCCGCGGGACAACTTCGACCCCGAAAGCAGTCACGTTATCCCCGCCCTGATAAAAAAGTGTATCGATGCCATCGATGAAGGAGCGGAGTTTATCACCTGCTGGGGGACTGGCAAGGCCTCGCGAGAGTTTATTTATGCCGGTGACGCCGCCGAAGGCATTCTTCTCGCTACTGAACATTACAACGGCCCCGAGCCGGTCAATATCGGGGCCGGCTTTGAAATCACGATAAAGGACCTCACCGAAAAAATCGCCAAGCTCATCGGCTTCAAAGGCGAAATTCGCTGGGACCCCTCCAAACCGGATGGGCAGCCACGTCGCCGGCTCGATGTATCAAGAGCAAAAAAGCTCTTCGGCTTCAAGGCAAAAATGCCTTTCGACAAAGGCCTGAAAGAGACCATCGAATGGTACCGGCAGCAAAAAAGTAACCCTCATTGACCACTCGGCGTTTTTCCAATACGTTTTTTTCCCGTTTTTTTTAGACGCTATCTTGCCAAGAGCAGTGTAAGGGTCATATAGATGGCGACACTGATGGAATCGTTTGCGGTTGTGACCAGCGGGCCGGAACTTATCGCGGGGTCTATGCCGGTGCGACGGAAAACAAAAGGCAGAATCAGCCCGAGTGTCGTTGCCACCATTATCGCGGAGAACATTCCTATACCGAAGGCGAATACAAAGTTCAGGTGCTCGCTAATCGCCGACGCTCCCTCTAGTCCAAGCACTACCGGCAAGAGCGCGCGTATAATCGCTCCAATGACCCCGCAGGCCGCAGCTACAACAAGCGCAATTCGTATTTCTCTGGTAAATACCGTCGCAAGCTTCAACGCCGCCAGATGTCCCGTGGCCAGGCCCGATACTACAATCGTAGATGTCTGCAGGCCCGCGTTGCCGCTTATGGCCGCTATCATTGGTACAAACGCCACTGCTGCGACATAAATGATGGGATTTAGGTTTTTGAAATACATCATAACCAATGCCGTAACCGCCGTCCCAAGCATACACGGCAGCAGCCATGTCATCCTCACGCGCGCCGCGTGAACGGCCGAAAACGATTCAAGTTCATCCGCGTCCGTCCCCGCCATCACGTACATATCTTCTGCCGCTTCTTCCTCGGCAACCTCAATTATACGGTCTGCAGTGATTCTGCCGACTAATCGATGGTTCCTGTCCAGCACCGGCACCACAATCAAATCGTTCTTGCTGAATACGTTCCGAACCACCTCCTGGTCATCCTGGACCGATACGAATATGGCGTCGGGGTCGAGCAGGTCTGACATTATAGCGTGTTCCGGTGACGTAAGAAGATGGCGTATCCTGACGTCACCTAAAAAGTGACCGTGCTTGTCCACTACATAGACTGAATAGAAATCCTCGTCTATCTCTGCCGCTCGTATCCGGTTTGTCGCCTCCGCCACCGTGGCGTCCTCCGGCACGCTTATCAGCACCGGATCCATGAGACCACCTGCTGAGTCCTCCGAGTAGCTCATCAGCTTCTTAATCTTCACGCTTTCGGTGGGGGGGATGCCTCGCAGAACCTTTTCACGCAGTTGTTCCGAAAGTTCCGCCAGAAGGTCCGCAGCGTCGTCCAAGTCAAGCTCTGAAATGATTACTACAAGCTCGTTTTCGTTGAGCAGGTCGAAAATCTCATCCCGGGTTGCCTCATCGACTTTCTCAAGAACTTCTGCAGCAATGGGTTTTTCGAGCACGTCAAAGACCGCACGTCTCTGCTCGTTATCGAGAAGCCGAACCACTTCTGCCGTATCGCTGGCACGCTGTTCATTGACCAGCCGGCCCGCTGCTGTAGTATCGCCTGCCTCAAGAAGCGATATTGCCTGTTTTAGAAGTTGTTTCTGTCCTCTGCCCAATGCCGGTCTCCGCTAATTAAACACTCGTTGCAGTTTCCCTGCCAAGATAATCCAATTTGCCCGTTTAGGCAATTGTTTTCGGGCGTATTTGCTCTATGCAAAATACTCGAAAATATCGAAACCAGCTCTCGATTGATGACGATAAATCCAACAGGGCTTCGGGTGAAATACTCTTGTCTTTGCGTCTGTTTTTTTGTATAATAAATGATTCATTGGCTGACGCCTGTTAGTTGGCCTGGGTAAACGTTTTTTAAGGAAACCGGCGGTGAGAGCCCTTTTCTTGAGTTCTGTGGTTGTTCTCGTGGCAACCAGTCTTTATGCGGCCGTGCCTGAACCGGCCATCGTCCCCGCACCCGGCGACTGGACGCTTGAAGTCCGATTCGAACATCCTCAGCAGATTATCCTGCCCGGCACCCACCAGCGATACTGGTATATGATATTGACCTTGACTAATCGTTCGGGAGTTGATGTCGATTTTTACCCCACCTGCGTGCTGATGACAGACACACTTCAGCTTGTCCCGGCAATAAAAGGCGTATCCGCTGTCTTGTTTGAAAAAATAAAGATTCGTCACCAGGGCAGATACCCGTTCCTCCAGCTTGTGGAAAACGTGAGTGATAAGATACTTCAAGGCGAAGACAACACCGTTGACATAGTGGTTATATGGCCTGATTTTGACCCAAACGCCAGGGGCTTCGATATTTTCATTTGTGGGCTTAGCAACGAAACCGCCGTTGTTTACAATCCTGTCCAAACCGATGCCGACGGCGACCCCGTTAAGGTTTACCTTCGCAAAACACTCCGGCTGGGATACAAGCTTTCTGGCGACCCCGCATTCCGCTCCGATCAGAAGCTTACCTTCGAAGGTAAAAGCTGGGTAATGCGTTAGTTCGCTGTTTAGTTCCGCAGCTTAATTTTTATCCGCGAGACGCCCTTTGCATCAAATCGTGCACCCAGTCCTCGAAAAATACCGGATACATATTTAACTTCTCGCTGGCTAATTGCAGCCCGTTTTTGGATAAAAGCCCGCGCAATCGGTCCTCCTGGCCGGGAAATTGCTCTGAGATTCTCTTAATATATAACGCAGCTAATATCTTAACCCGTTGTTTCTTGACTGTCTCGTTTTGCCCGGCTGCACGGAAGTAACGCCTCACCGAATCCACCGTCACACCCTCCTCGGGGAAATATGATTCCAGGCGTTGTGGAAGCTTTGTCGGCAGCACAAAATCGTCATCCATAAAGGAGTCAATTTCTTCCGGCTCATAATGGATGAACGGGTCATAGAAATACACCGCCGCGTTATAGTCCACCCGATGGCTCGCGAGATGAGGCACAAAAACGTCTATCGACTTTCCCGGTGCGAACAGGTTCAGGGGACCGTCGCCAATCAGAATCGTAAAGCAGAACCTGTTGAGGTCCTTGCGGTTGTACCCGATAATTTTGTTGTATGCCTGCTGTAGCTTTGGCAAAGTGGCCTTGCGCACGTCCATTATCAAAAGCCGGGCTGAAGTTGTCTCGCCCGCCATTCCGTCGATTTCCTCGACGCGCTGCTGCCACTTCGTCTCTTTCGGCACCTCCAAGTCATAGAATTTCATCCTGCTGTCGCTGTATATCCGTTCGTAGACATCTTCCGCCAGGGCCTTATCCAGTGTCAGGATATGAATCCTCGGATTTCGTTGGTGGTAACTTAATACGTCGTATTCTTCGTTCATTTTGTCAGGATAAGTCTTACCTCGCCCCTAAAACTCGTCGGTTGCCGGCAAACCGGCCCGATACTGTTATCATACTGAATTTGTCCCCGGATTGCAAGCCATTTGCTGCCCTTACGCCCCCAACTGGCACAACCCGCCGCTGGCGCACAATTGCATTTGACGCAGCCGGTTCTTTTCGATAGTCTTGATTTATGCTTTAATACCCCTCGTAGGGAAAGCGTTTTTTAAGGAGAATGGCATGACCTCCGCCAAGTTAACCCTGGTAAATGGACTTTTGGTTCTTATCTTTTTTGGGTTGTGTCGGGTCGAGGCCCAGACCCCGGCCGACACGAATAGAAAGGAGGAAACGATGGCTGTAAAATTGCAGTGGCTTGGCCACGCCAGCTTCAGAATATCTGACGCCAATACGGTCGTTTATATTGACCCCTGGAAGTTAAAATCAACTCCGCACGATGCAACGCTTGTGCTCGTCAGCCACGGTCACTATGACCATTACTCGGCGGATGATATCGATAAGGTCTCGACGCCGCAGACAAAACTGATTGCCTCGCCAGATGTCGTAAGCAAAGCCGGAAAAGGCGACATCCTCAAGCCCGGCGAGACAATTGATGTATGCGGCATCAAATTGACCGGCGTAGCCGCCTATAATCCCGCGAAGCAGTTTCATCAGAAATCAAACGGCTGGCTGGGCTTCATTGTCGAAATCTCCGGAAAGCGAATCTATTACGCTGGTGATACGGACCTGATTGATGAAATGAAGGCCCTTAAGGATATAGACCTGGCCCTGCTGCCGGTTGGCGGCACGTACACTATGAATTCCACAGAAGCCGCCGAGGCGACAAAGATATTCAACCCAAAACAAGCCGTCCCTTATCACTGGGGCGATATCGTAGGTAGTAAATCCGATGCCGATGACTTCGCCAAAAAAGCCGCCTGTCCAGTCAAAGTCCTCGAACTGGGCCAGGTGCTTGAACTGTGACTGACATTCGAATCTCTACCCGGTTTTAGGATATTCATATTCCGGCCGGATGTTTTTCTCCCGGACGAACATCCTGGCGGCCGTATTATATCTGGTTCGCTAAGGGCAACCCTGATTTTAAGATGCCAAATGCCTTATATTACCCTCACGCCGCCCGCCAATCGTGTATAATCACCTATACCGGATAACCGAGAGTGATTTTGCTCTCAAACACAAACAAACCCGGTGCAGTAAACGTATAATTTATAGACGGCTGGGGGAAAAATCGGATTGTGCCGTTAAAAAGGTTGGGGCTGCCTTTTACCAAACCTCCTATTAGCTAAAGGCAGCCCGTTATTATTTCTATTATCCGTCAATCTGATATTTTTTCAGGTCTTAGTCGTTCCTCGCTTTTCAGCGTTTTGCTTAAGTTCGTGGACTCGCTTGCACCGCGGACACATAACCGTTTTGCCCTTATAGTTCGGCGGAATCTTCAGCGTCAGACCGCAAAGGCATGTTAAAAAGACAAATCCGTTTACTTTCCTCATAATATCGCCGACCTGCCTGAGTTGTTTCTCAAGCCGCTTGTCTTTCACTTTCGCGCTCGCCTCTCGAAGCGCAAGGTTTTCTTTCGTAAGTGCCGATGCAGGCAGAATCGTCTTGCTTTTGGTGATGTTTACGTAGGCATCGGAATAATCCTTCAGCGAAGCTCCGTGTGACATACCCCTGAGAATCCTTATCCGTTCTGATATCGGCGGATGAGTGCTCGTAAGGTCCGAGAGTTTAAGCTGTCCTTTTCTTTTGAATGGGTTGACGATGAACATAGGCGCGTTTACCTGATTGGCCGTTGCAAGCTGGGGCGAGCGGTCGCCCGCAATCTTTTCAAGTGCCCTGGCAAGACCTTCCGGGTAGCGAGTCAGTCGAGCCGCACCCGCGTCGGCTAAGTATTCACGCTTCCTCGACAACGCAAAATAAAGCAACTGCGTCATAATCGGTGCTAAAATCGCCGCCAATATGGCGACCACTATTATCAATGCCGCTGCACCTCCTCCACCCTTTCCCCCTGATGAATACCTCCTCCGGGAACCTCGCATTGAGCTGTAGAACATACTCCGCAAAAAAAGCTGTGATAGAAGTGCTACCGTTCCCAGCATAACACCCGCCAGCGTTACAAAAAGAATATCTCGATGCAGTATGTGGCTCATCTCGTGCGCCACTACACCTTGCATCTCGTCGCGGTTGAGCTTGGCCAGCAGGCCTGCCGTCACAGCTATCGATGCGGTTTCGGGGCTTCGACCGGTTGCGAACGCGTTCGGTGCCGGGTCATTAATGATATATACCTTCGGCATCGGCACGCCGGCCGCGATTGACATTTCCTCGACCACATTGAAAAGCTGTGGATGCACATCGTGCGTTACCCGCCTGGCGTTGCTTGCCTTGAGAAAAATCTCATCACCTGCGGCAAAACTGGCCACTGTAAGCACCAGCCATAACGTTACGGCGATAATCAGCCCCAAAATCACACCATCCGGCCCGGCAATCGCCATCCCGATTACTATCCCCAGCGCAACCAGACAACAGGCCATCGTTGCCATCAACAGCACCGAGTTTCTCTTATTGACCCTGATTAGTTCCCACATCGCTTCGCGTTCTTGTTCAATGTTTAGCCCCCTAATTTATTCGGGGGTTGTTAGAACTAAAAACTGACCTTCGGCACTTCACGTTCGCCTGCTTCTGAAATCTCGAAGAACTCCCGCTTGCCGAAGCTGAACATCCCCGCCACGATATTCGACGGGAACATCTGAATCTTGTTGTTGAAAAACAGCACTTGGTCGTTATACGCCTGTCTTGAAAAGGCAATCTTGTTCTCCGTGCTCGACAGTTCCTCCTGCACGGCTAGGAAGTTCTGGTTTGCCTTAAGTTCCGGGTAGTTTTCGACCACGAGCAGAAACTTGCTCAGCGCCTCGCCAAGAGCCCCTTCCGCTTTTGCCGCCTCAGCGACTGAGTGAGCACCCATTGCCTTGGCACGCGCCTCTGTTACTGCCTCAAACGTTCCCCGCTCGTGCTTCATATAACCCTTTGCTGTCTCGACAAGGTTCGGAATCAGGTCGTGCCGCCGTTTTAACTGCACGTCAATCTGCGACCACGCGTTATTAACCTGATTGCGCAGCCGAACCAGCGCGTTGTAAACGCCGATGATAAAAAGAATCAGCAAAAACAGGACCACGATGATAACTACAACAACGGTAATAGCTGCACCCATAAGTTTTCTCCTTAAATATTGAAGGTTTATTATTCTTTATTTACCTTGCTCGCCGAACATATCCGCCAGCAGTTGCTTTATCTTGTTGTCCTCATCGAGCCTGGCCCTGTCGATAATATCACCCAGTTCTCCCCTGTCGAACCACAGCCCATCTCCCTTGATGCACCTGTCTATAAGCAGCATTGGCCTCTCCTCGCCTACGGCGACCTTCTCCATCTTCTTGTCGCATATCGGGCACTTTCTCTGCTGCTCGCCTGTTTCTGGCACCTTGTTGAACGAGCTTATCAGCCGGCTTGCTCTTTGTGCGTTGCCGAAAAGTATTTCGAGTTCCCCTGCGTCGAGCCATACCCCGTTACACTTGGTGCAGTAGTCAATCTCCACCTCCGATAGTTCCAGAGCTATCATTGCATTCTTACAGACCGGACAATCCATAATACTGCCTTCCTCTAAAGCCGGACTACCAAATCTTATCGTCTTCAACCCTGATGGTCAAGCGGCTCCGCTGCCGTCTTCGGCGGAATATTTGCTCTTGACGGTTTTTCCGACAGCCGGTAGCGTATAGTCATATTGACCTGTCACTTGAAGGGTTTCGGCTATGGTAGTTGACTGCCACACGCATATAAGCTGCATCGGTATGGAAAACCTCGAAGTCTCAGAGCATCTCGAGGCCGCTGAGGTTGTTGATAAGTGCATCGTGCTGGCTTCTGCGCAGGACTCGGTTGAGAAGGTCAATGTACGGTTAAGCGAATACGTCACCAAATACCCGCAGAAAATGGTGGGTTTTGCCGTGGTCGACCCGCTGGCAGGTGCTGTGACCATAAAAACCCTGAAGGCGGTCACCGTGAAAATGGGCTTGAAAGGCATCGTCTTGTACTGTTCCGAGCGTGGTTTTCATCCCGCCGACAGCAGGGCGATGCAGCTTTACGACTCCGCCCAGCAACTGACTGTGCCGGTATTTTTTCATAATGTTGCATACGCGCCGGGTGCAGTGCTCGAATACGCCCAGCCATATCTTTTAGACGAGGTGGCTCGCAGCTTTCCGGGCCTGAAAATGGTTATTGGAAATATGGGCCTGCCGTTCGGAGAGCAGACCATTTGCCTTCTGGCGAAGCACGAAAACATCTACGCGGACCTGTCGATAAAGCCCGGCAACTCATGGCAGGTGTATAACTTAGTTGTCGCCGCACACGAGCAGGGCGTAATGGACAAGCTGCTGTTTGGCAGCGCCTTTCCCGTAGCGCGTGCCCAGCAATGCATGGAGACGCTTCTCGGGTTCAATAAAATGCTCGCTGAGGCCAAGTTGCCAGCAGTGCCGCGAGGCAATATACAGGGCATTATCGAACGTGATACACTCGCTTTGCTCGGAATAGAAAGATAAGTTAAAAATTATTCGGCCCGTTATGGATGACTCGGCCAGAGATAAATTACACTTCAGCCGCGAAGCAAATGCTTTTTCCAAATCAATTAGCTAACATTTATCTGTCAATTTGAAAGGAATTAAAATGGCAGAGCAATTGGCTCATCACCGCCCGCAGTGGAAAACGCATCTTGGTTTTCTTCTCGCCGCCGTCGGCTCGGCTATCGGTCTCGGCAATATATGGCGTTTTCCCTATCTGTGCTACAAAAACGGAGGCGGCGCATTTCTGATTCCATACTTTGTTGCCCTTGCCGTCGTGGGTATTCCTCTGATGATTCTCGAGATTGGCCTGGGCCATCGAATGAGAGGTTCCGCCCCCGCCTCGTATGCCACAATAAGCAGACGATGGGAATGGGTCGGCTGGTGGCAGTTATTGTTCGTTATGTTCGGCATTATGCTCTACTATTCCGTGGTTATATCCTGGTGTCTCAATTACTTCTTTTATTCATTCAATCTTTCCTGGGGCGACGATCCCAATGCCTTTTTCTTCTCAAAGTTCCTTATGAGAACCGACTCCCCCTTTGACGTAGGGGATATCAGGACGCCGATACTCTTCGGCCTGGCAGCGGTCTGGTTCTTAAGCTGGTTCATCGTCTTTCTCGGCGTCCAGAAAGGCCTCGAAAGAGCCAACAAATTCTTTATGCCCCTGTTGTTCGTTTTGGTGGGAATTATCGTCTTCTGGAGCGTACGTCTGCCTGGTGCAAAAGACGGCCTGGCCGTTTACCTGCGCCCCAATTTCAATCGCCTCGCGGAAGTCGGCGTTTGGATTGATGCCTTCTCGCAGATATTTTTTACACTGAGCATCGGCTTTGGAATTATGATTGCTTACGCCTCGTACCTGCCTCGAAAAAGCGAAATAGTCCGTGACTCCATCGCAATCAGTCTGACCAACTGCATTTTTTCTGTATTTGTTGGTCTCGGCGTCTTTGCAGTTCTCGGCTATATGGCCCTGAAAACCGGCCGACCAATCGACCAGGTTGTAACCAAGGAAATCGGCCTTGCCTTTGTCGCTTTTCCCAAGGCAATCAGTCTGCTGCCTTCTTTGGCAAGAATTTTTGGCATGCTGTTTTTTGCCAGCCTGGTAATCGCCGGCCTTTCTTCGGCAATCTCAATCATCGAGGCATTTACCGCCGGTGTTGTTGACAAGTTCCATTATTCACGCGGTGCCGTTGTCAGTGTTCTCTGTACCGCCGGATTTGCCGGAAGTATCATCTTCACCACTCAGGGTGGGCTTTTCTGGATTGATATCGTCGACCATTTCGTTAATCAGTATGGCCTTGTCCTCGCGGGTCTGTTCGAATGTATCATTGTCGGCTGGGTATATAAGTCAAAGAAGCTCCGCGACCACATCGACCATGCCTCCACGACCAAGATTTCTTTCTGGTGGGACTATGCGATAAAGGTGGTCATCCCCGCTGTTCTTGTCGTGCTGCTGGTCAATTCTCTAATCAGGGAGTTCGCCGCCCCTTATGGTGATTACCCCGTCCTCTCGCTTGTTTTGTTAGGTAGAGACTGGCTGCTTGCGACGTTATTTTTCGCCGTGCTAATCTCGATGTGCGCCTGGAAAATCACCCCCGAAGAACCCGTACACGAGTAATTGATTACGCAAAATGCCCAATTGGACAGGGCCTCTACTTCGGCTTGAAGCCCTTTAACTCGCCGCTGGTGTATTTCCTGCAGGCCTGTTCCAAATCCACGTCGCTGATATTCGCCAGGGTGCACAGCCAGGCAAAGACATCCGCGAACTCCTCCTGCCTGTTGTCGGGATCGTCGTTTGCCAGCGCGGTTGCTAATTCTCCAACCTCCTCTACGAACCACAAAAAGGTCTTCTCAACGCCTCTTTCGCGGTCCCGTTTCTCATACTTTTCGCTGATTAGCTTCTGGAAGTCACTGATATGCATTTCCGTGTGCCTGTGTATACAAAAACAACCAGACCGCAGAGGTCGCCCGCCTTTGGATAGAAGGTGACCTCTGCGGCTGGTCCTGTTCCATTTGTCCAAATCCGCCTTAACTCAGCAAGCCCGACAGTGTCACCTTCTTGTAAGCCGCTCTCGCCGCGTTGAGACCCTGTGCGTATGCCTTCTCTGCCTTTATGCTGAATCGCTCTTTTTTCGCGTGCTCTTCAAGGTTGAGCTGACTTACGAGCGGACCGTCCACCGCTTCGACAATTTCGAGCATCGTTATTTTGCTCGTCGGTTTTGCCAGCAAAAATCCCCCGCGAGGGCCCCTCTTGCTGCGGAGAATATTGGCCCTGACCAGTTGCTGCAGGATTTTCAGCAGGTATTCCAGGGGTATGTTGTACTCCTTGCTGATGGTTTGTGACAGCACTATCCCATTCTTCTGATTCTTGGCGATGTAACCGGCCGCCAGCAACCCATAACCCGTTGATCTGCTGATTTTCATTTGAACCTCCTTAAAATAAAACTTGTTTGAAACCCTGTGTTACTCTCCAGCGTGCCCACACGCACGTCAACTGTTTCTCGTCCATGGGGTGTGGACGTTGAAGTGTGTAAAGTCAAAACTACCTCTCAACAGTATTATCCATTGCCGGCTGTGAAACGCAAGCCCCTTTGTCTGAAAAAGACATAGACTTTAGAAGTTTTATAAAATATCCCTTGTACTTCAAGCCCTTTTTTCTAAAAATATTTCGTCGGTTCTTTGGATTTCAGATTAGCCTGTCCGCGGCTACTGTTTATAGGTCCATTTGGGGGCCGGGGTGCTGTCGCAGATGCCTGCTGGGGTCGGGCATTAAAAAATTGAAATCTTTTGCCAGACGACCCAAAATTTGGTATTTTAGCCCCCGTGGCGTGCTAACTAATGCTTTTTAGGGAGATTTTTATGACGTCATTAAAGCCAAAAGTCAATGTTGAATACGGCGAAGAGGCAACCATAGTTACCTTTACGGGTGAAAAGCTCCTCGAAGAGCGGGATATCCTCGAATTGCAGGAATCCCTTATGGGGATTGTCGAGCAGGCCCAAAAAATCAACCTCATCCTTGATTTTTCCATCGTAAAGTTCCTCTCTTCGGCTGTCCTCGGGCTCTTAATTCGTGTCAGCAAAAAGGTTTATGAACAGGATGGTCAGCTCCGGCTCTGTAACATAAGCCCGAGAATTTTTGAGATTTTCAAGATAACCCGACTGACCAAGATTTTCGATATATACCCTGACAGGGCTGCTGCTCTGGCCAGTCTTGCCAGGGCCCAGTAAAGGCCCCGTCTGCCCGGTATTGTCAGCGGTTTTAGGAATGCTCGCAGGTCTTGTGTTGTTTTGGAGGATTTAGTCGCACGGGGCTATGGTCGTGAATATGCAAATCAGTCGTTCAGTAGTCCTATCGAGCACACCTTCGGCTGTTGCTGATGTCTATCAGCAGATTATGCCCGGCCTGCAGGCACTCAATTTTAGTGAAGATGATATCTTTGCAGTTCATCTTGCCCTCGAAGAAGCATTTATAAATGCCGTCAGGCACGGTAACAAAATGGAGCCGACCAAGGCCATCAAGATTGACTATGCCATCGAACCGGACAAAATCGAAGTCTGTATGACCGATGAAGGCGAGGGATTCGACCCTGATGTCATTCCCGACCCCCGCTACGGCGACAACCTTTACAAGCCCGCTGGCAGGGGTATGCTGCTTATACGCTCATTTATGGATGTCGTCGAGTATGGCAAAAAGGGTAACAGCATCAGGATGATTAGATATAGAGAAAAACCAAGCCAGCCAAAAACTACAGCTAAAATCGACACATAGCCGATAATACTCTAACGCGAAAGCACTGGAAAGGGGTATACTACATTTTTATGCGCCGAATTGGGTTCTTCTCATTGACATTTCTTGTCCTGGCCGGCTGTGCTTCAGAGCCGATGCCTCAGGTAATCTATGATTACGAAACCACCGATAACCCTAAGCCCGCTATATCGACCCCTTCGCCCTCAACAACAAATCCTGCGCTATCCCAGCCCTCGACAACAGGTCTTGTTCCTTCTGAATGGCTGCCCTCACGCCCCGACAGAGCGTGGTCGGCGATAATCGTCCATCACTCGGCAACCGCTGAAGGAAGCGCTGCCATTTTCGATAAATGGCACCGCGAAGGCAATCACTGGGAGGGAGTTGGTTATCACTTCGTCATCGGTAACGGCACATACAGCGCCGATGGCGAGGTTGAGCCGACTTACCGCTGGAGAGGACAGCTCACAGGTGCGCATTGTGGCGGAACTCCCGACAACTGGGCCAATGCAGAAGGTATCGGTATCTGCCTCGTGGGTGATTTCAATGGCAATGTGCCTACCCGCCGGCAGATGGAATCTCTCATCAGACTGACTCGTTTTCTTCAGTACCGCTACAAAATCCCGAAAAGCCACATATATGGTCATGGCACAACCCCCGGTGCACACGTTACTGACTGTCCGGGCCAGCGTTTCCCGATGAGCGCATTCAAAGCGGCCCTGCCTTATTAACACAACCGTGGTCATCTAAGTCCCATAAGCAGGCTCCGGCCTCCCGAACCGCCTCGCTTTCTCATAAATATACTGCTTGTTCCGAAGTTTCCTGCGGTTAATGCCGAAGTCCCTGCTGGTATAAAAACCATGCTATGGAGTACTTGGAATGGATACTTTTGGTTTGGTATACTCGCCCGAATGTATTTTGAATGAACAAATCGCTCGGCAGGTCTTCGAAATTCTTCCCGAGGATGGCCCCGTTGTAATAATTGTAAGCCCCGAGGGTAACTATTGGCCGAGCAGCTCCGCCGGCTTTGAGAAGCTCGATATAAATGATGAATTTCTAAAACAGATGTGTGCAAAGGTTTCCGACGGAGATGAGCCCATTATAACCCAGGTAAATGACTTCAGCATTGTCGCAGCGGCCCTTGCAACCGAGCGCACGAATTGTGGCTGTGTAATAGTCGCCCTGCCTAATTACAGCCCCGAATCCACCCTCGCCAATATCGAGCTTATCGAGATTCTGCTCAGTCAGGTAGGTCTCATTGCCCATTTGATAGAGCAGAACAATCTCCTGTGCCAACGACAGATGCAGCAGTTGGCCGTTACCGACTCCTGCGAATCTGACGTAACGCTGAACTGACCACCGCTGTCACCGACCAGCGGCTCTCGGGAATTCATTAGCCCCACTCCTGGTTGTTTGCCCCATTAGATGATTTTGCTGTCTAAACGTGGTGCATTTCCCCCTAATATTCCCTCACATTGATTGAGATACAAATTGAACCTTTCAATTTTTGGCCAAAAGTATATAATCGTGTGATTAACAATTACTTGGAAGGAAAATAAAATGAACTCAAGCGGTCCTGAACAATCAATCCGAACTTGGCGAAATCGTGCTCATTGGCACGCTCAAATACAGAGATGGTATCAGCCGCATTATATTGGCTGCGTAATTATGTGCATAATCTTTTATTCATTGCCTGCAATGGCACAACCCTCGGGAGGCCCTTATGGCCCGATTCGGCAAACCTATGATTTGCCAAAAGACGCCGGTAAGATTTACTATGTAGCACCCGATGGAAGTGCCGAGCAGTCAGGCCAAATGCCTGAGCAGCCCACAACCCTCGAAGAGGCCGTAAAGCGGGTAGTAACCGGCGATGCAATCGTTATGCGGGGTGGCACGTATCGCACTGGTAAGCTGCGATTGAACCAGGGAATCACTATACAGCCCTATGCGGATGAACAGCCCGTTTTGAAGGGCACCTTGGTAGCAAAAGACTGGCAGGGACAGAGAAATGGATTATGGAGCAACTCCTGGCGTCGTTTATTCCCCGCCAAACCAGCCGACTGGTGGCGGCGTCAAAGCCACGGCAGACAAACCCCGCTGCACCGCTTTAACAATGATATGGTCTTCGTGGACGGCAGGTTTTTACAATCGGTCGGCTGGGAGGGAGAAGTTGACGAAAATTCTTATTTCATCAACTATGGCACCAAACAGGTTTTCCTCGGCATTAACCCGACGGACCACCTGGTCGAAATCACCGCTTTTAATGACGCTCTTACGCGGGTGAAAGGAAATTGTCACGGCAAGACCTCCGACGGCAAAGGCCCGGTCATTCGCGGTATCACATTCACACAATATGCCTTCCGTGCCCTTGAAATTGAAGGAACCGACCCCGAGGGCCTGTCCGCTGAGTCCGAGCATGGAAAGGAAGTGGTGGGTACGACGCTGGAAAATTGCACGCTTTCTTTCTGTGGCCGCGTTGGCGCTTACCTCAGAGGAGATGGTTTAATACTTAGGAATTGTCTGGTGAGTGATACCAGCACCGAAGGTATTTTCATCCTCAGTTCCAACGACGTCCTGCTGGAGCGAAACATCTTCAGGCGCAATAACATCGAGAATATCACCGGCTATTACCCCGCTGCCGTGAAAATCTATAATCAGTGTTACCGTGTCACCTGCCGCGACAACCTTGTTATCGACCATCCGAATTCGAACGGTATCTGGTATGACGTAGGCAATGTCGATGGCCGATTTTACGACAATTGGATTCAGGGCATAGGTGATATCCGGGACCGGGTTACCAGCGAACGGTTCTGGCCGAGCAATAGCGGCTTTTTCTTTGAAATCTCAAAAGGAGCTGTTTGCGCCTCGAACGTCTTTGTAAATTGCGACCAGGGCATTCGCGTCTTGAACAGTTCTAATGTCGACTGCTACAACAACACGCTGGTCAATAGTCCCGTATTCTTCGGGCGCACCGCCAGGAGTGCAGTCGGCGACCACTTCGGCTGGCATCCTGTCACCGCCCCCGATGTCAACGCTCGACACGGCCACGTGTTTGTCAATAACCTTATCACTGCTGACGGGGATTTCCGCGGACCACTACTCGTTTTCTGGCAGCCGCAGCCCTTGTGTGAACGGCTGAACGAGCCGCAGGCCCAACAGCTTGATTATAATGTGTATGTCCGTGCCGCCGATGCTTCGTCAGGCCGGTTGATTTTATGGAGTCCTGCACAGGCCAATAATTGCCAGCTCTCATTTGACTCGCCGGAGCAGTTGCACAAAATGTATCCGGATTTTTCAGCTCACAGTCAGAATTTCGCCGATTATAACGGGCCTTTATTTCAGTGTGCCGAGCTGGGTCGTTACAAGTTGTTACAGGCGTTCCCCAGCTGCAAAGCCGCGACCTCTCTCCCTTCTGAGATTAGCAACCTTCTTGGCCGGTCCCCAAAAGACACCCCCTTCGTTGGAGCTTACCCGCCACTGCCCTGAGTTTCTAAATTGTGCTCTTGTAGCTTTTAACGTGCCTGCGTAACTACATCGTGCCGACTTTTACGTTAAAGGAAAGTATATGGAAATAAACTATTATAGTCGCAACGGTTGGGCAGAGCGATATATTGAGCGTAAACACGACGGTAAAATCGGATGGACTGACGAGGATAGCTATAGGACAAAAGAAAGAAGAGTAAATAGTTTTCTTGCTCGCAACTCTTTACCAAAAAACAGCCGCGTTCTTGAGTTGGGCTGTGGAGCCGGGAATATTACCCTGCTTATGGCTAAAAAAGGATTCGAGGCCTATGGCATTGACATTGTTTCGGAAGCCATCCAGTGGGCACAGGAAAAAACGGCACTATCGAACACAAAGGCCGATTATAGAATCGGCAATATTGTGGATATGGACTGTTACTCCGACGGCTTCTTTGATTTTGTTATCGATGGTGAAACGCTGCATTGTATTATTAGTTCAGACCGAAAGAAATGCTTAGCTAATATTTTTCGTGTCCTGAAGATGGGGGGGTATTTTCTGGCCGGAGCTAATCTTGTAAATACAACATTAACTACAACTCTACGTACAGGCGAGAAGTCTTATTTTGACCCGAATACCCGCTGCTTGTACCACGGGAATGTTCCATATTATTATTTTTCGGAAGAACAGGAGTTTCTGTCGGAGATTCGAGAGGCCGGTTTCCAAATTAAATATTCTGAAAAAACACCTGCAATACCGGAGTATGCGCTGTTTCAAGCCGGCTGGCTGTGGGTGGATGCTGTTAAACCGAAATAAACTCCTAAGCCGCCCCGAATGCCGCAGGAGCGGTAATCCAAATATATTTAGCCCTGCTATTTACCTGCCCCTGCATATCGTAGGCAGGGGTGGCAGGGTTACTCTTTGAACGCCCGCCTGCCCTCCCTGCCCCGGCAATTTGTTGGCCGGGGGACTCAAGCTTCTTTAGGAAACAAAATCGGGGGCCTTCGGCGGAATGCCTGCGTGAGGTTTGCTTAATGTTTGGCCCCCAAATTCATTCGGGGGTTTACCCTTCGTAGAAGCAAGCGAAAAAAGGTCATTCCCGCGAAAGTGGGAATCCACTTTATCTGCCTTCGGCCGGAGTGCCTGCGTGAGGTCTGATTTTCGAAACTTGAAACAGATGGATCTCTTACGGATAAGGGCTGAAATTCTCGGAAAACTTATCAGATTGGATCCGGTGGTACTTTAAAGGGCTCAATTAGAAAAATTGTCCGCTTGGCATTGTCTGAACTATAATATGAAATTGTGCCTGTTATCTCAAGAAAACCTGTATATTCAATGGCATTGTTATCGACCAGTCCGACCGTGCTAATGCCCTGAAGCCAGACGGTTGTTTTTATGGGTTTATAATGGTCCCGATATCGCCCTTGCGGCTCGTCATCAAGATAATATGTTACGATTGAATTGTTGGGGTCAATAACGGTTTCTATGCTCACCTGTTGGTCAAATACACGCTGTGCGGGCTTGCCGTCAATAACGACAATACTGCTTCGAAAACTGCCGACCCGACCGAGCTGGCCGACTTTCAAAGGCAACGAAAAGGCGGGCATAATTTCATTCAAATCATTTGCATCAATACGCCGCAGGATATTGACATAATCCCTGATTATAGATTCGTATCGTTTGAGTGATTCACGCTTCTGCTGCTCGTTGAAATAACGAAAACTACTGCCGCTGGGGCGACTCTCGCCGGGGCGGGGAATGCGCTCATTGCGGGCGTCAACAAGTTCCTTTTTGAAATACTGAATCTTATCCAAAATAAACGTCCGCTGACGGGCCTTGGCGGCGAGAATTTTGGCCCGGGCCTGATTCGGGTCAGTAGCGCAGAGAGCATTCGCTTGAAACGCGGAAAGAATAAAAATAATTGTCAAAACCCTCATAATTATATTGTAAATGTTCAGACCTGTTGAGACAAGAAAAACGAGGGTAAAATGGGGACGGGGCAAAATGGGGCCACTCACCTATTTTTCAGCCGTCCCCAATTCGACCTAAACCGAATCCTATTCGTCTTTTTCACCACAAATCATAAATCCGAGAGGTCTCGCGTGCTTTCAGCAGGCGGACAGAAATCATAAATATTTTTGCATTCTCAAGTGCTGATAGAAAACAAGCTTTTTTCTCCGACAATCGCGAAATCTTGCAACCGGTAACCTGCAACCTGCAACCAGCAACTTGTATCCCGCATCGAGCATCGAGTATCCAGCATCGAGCATCGAGTATCCAGCATCCCCTTGACACTTATGCCCGATTTTACTATCCTACCTCGTTTCTATGGGCTGTTGTTCCTGCGAAGTTTATCCGACTTACGTGTAGCGGGGCGGGAAGCTACTGTGGAGTACAAAATTAAACAAATATCGAGCATCCGGTATCGAGTACCGAGCATCGAGTTAAACTTATGAGCAATTTCATAGTCCTTGTAAAGCAGGTCCCTGACGTCTCGCAAATAACCGACAACGCCTTCGACCTAGACACCGGCACGCTCATAAGGACCCGCCTCGCCAGCGTCATCAACGAGCTGGACACCCAGGCCCTTGCCTTCGCAAACCGTATGCGCCGATTAAACGGCTCGGCCGGGGCTAAAATCGTCGCCCTCACTATGGGCCCGCCGATGGCAGAAGAAGTCCTCCGCTACAGCTTGAGCCGATGCGCCGACGCCGTCGTCCTGTTGACCGACCGGGCACTCGGCGGGGCGGACACAGTCGCTACCGCCAATCCCCTCGCATTCAGCATCCGCAAAATCGTAAAAGAGCTGTTCAATGGCGACGAGGACTATTACATCGTTACCGGTATGCAGTCCGTCGATGGCGACACCGCCCAGGTCCCTCCGCAAATTGCAGAGGAGCTTGACCTGCCCTGCATCGTTTACGCCACCGACTGCCAGTACAAAAATAACCGGTTCGAATTCACCCGCATAATAAGTGGCGGCAGCCAAGTCATCGCCGCCAAAAGACCTCCTGCAATAATAACCGTCGCCAAATATGAATACCCCTTATTCGCGACATTCCAAAAGTCCCGCTGGGCCAACAAAACTAAAGTCATTCAGTGGACCTCCGACGATATAAACGCCTCGCTCATCGGCGTCAAGGGCTCCAAGACCTCCGTCATTCGCGTATTCCCGCCCGGCAAGAGCACCCGAAAATGCCGACACGTCTCCGACGTCGAATCATTGGCCAAAATCATTATCGAAAGCTACAAAGCCGCCGATTCCGCCGCCGGTTCCGGTAGTGATGGCCAACGGTACGTCCTGCCCGCAAAGCGAAAGGACAAATTCGACCGGACTTTCGAGGGCACAGCTAAAGAGCAGGCCGACTTCAAGGCCCTCACAGACCGTCTCCGCCGGTTGGGCATTACGGATGTGAACGAGCTCGACGACCGGACCAAAGTCAAAATTCTCGAATCTGACAGTATAACATTCCACAAAAACGCCCTCGACGATATGCTCACAGGCCTGAAGCTTACCGAACCCAGTTACACAGGCGAGGTCTGGGTCGTTGCAGAGCACCGCGACGCCCTAATTCACCCCGCCACTTTCGAGCTTATCGGCAAGGCCCGCGAGCTCGCCGACTCACTTGAAACACAAGTCGGCGTGGTGATTGCCGGCCATAGATTAGACTCCACCCCGCCCGAACTCATTGCTGCCGGTGCCGACAATATCTATGTCATCGACGACCCGCTCCTCGCCGAATTCGACCCCGCCGCCCACCGCAAGGCCATCGCCGACGCCATTTCCTCCTACTGGCCACAAATTGTCCTTTACGCCGCCACCCCTCAGGGTCGCATGCTCGCTCCGCTGGTCTCCTATCGTCTTGGCTGCGGCCTCACCGCTGACTGCACCGGCCTCGACATCCGCGACAGCTCCCGAAAATCCCAAATCGCCGCCCTTTTCCAGACCCGCCCCGCCCTCGGGGGTAATGTAATGGCGACGATTTGCACGAAGAATTCGAGGGCGCAGATGGCGACGGCCCGGCCGGGGGTGATGAAACGGTTGCCGGCGGATAAGGGGCGTAAGGGTGAGGTGATTCGGCATAAGGTGCGGCTGAGTAAAGAAGACATCAGCCTGGAAATCGTAAAGACCGAACTGGGGGCGGGGGAGGTGAACTTCGAGAGCGAGGTAATCGTCAGCGGCGGCAAGGGGATGCAAAACCGGGATAACTACGAGCAACTCATAGGTTTTCTGTGCGAGTCGCTTCAAAACAAGCTCAATACGAGCGTAGAAAGAGGCGCTTCGCGGGCGGCGGTTGAGCAGGGGTTCGCCGAGAGGATTCATCAGGTGGGGCAAACGGGAACGGCAGTCGCGCCAAAGCTTTACTTTGCTATTGGGATATCAGGCGCGATTCAGCATATGATTGGCGTGGCCAATACCCACACAATCGTGGCAATCAACAGCGACCCGAATGCACCGATATTCAAACAGTGCGATTACTACGTCGTCGGAACGGCAGAGGATATTATCCCCAGCTTAACCAAGGTGCTGGGAGGGACGGCTTAGTGGCGAACAATGATTATAACAAAGTCGAGGTATTAGTCATCGGCGGGGGGCCGGCGGGATTGGCGTGCGCGATACAAATAAAAATACTGCGGCCTGAAATGGAAGTGTGCGTTATCGAGAAAGGGTTCGAGCTTGGTAATCATAATCTCTCCGGCGCGGTGCTGGAAAAAGAGCCGATTCATACGCTGTTGGACGCGGCATCGCCCGGCTGGCGGGATAGTGATGCGGCCAGGGATGTCTTGGCGCACGTAATTGATAAAGATGATGTTCTGTTCCTGTTGAGCAAAAGATTTGGATTCAATATCCATATCGCAATTCGATTAGCGAAGATATTTGGCGTGGGATTCGGCCAGATGATGCATATCGGAGATTATTCGGTATCAATCAGTAAACTCACGAGATACTTAGCACAGGTCGCAAAAGACTTAGGCGTTGAAGTGCTTTGCGGGTTCGCAGCGGCAGAAATAATTACCAGTGAAAACGGCGCAGCAGCGGTGAAATTAGCTGACCAGGGACTCGACAAGGAGGGAAATAAGCAGCCGAATTATTTGGAAGGCGAGACTATCCGTGCAAAATTCATCGTTTTGGCAGAGGGCTGCGACGGGCTGCTCACCGAGCAATTCGTCGATAAAGCGGGGCTGAAAAGGAGGGCGAATCAGCTTTACTCGGTCGGCGTCAAAGAATTAGTCAAGGTTTCGCCCGAACAATACGCCGAATTCACCGCAGGGAGAGTAGTTCACGCGATGGGCTGGCCTATATGGACGCCTGTAATCGGGCCGGGGATGTTCGGCGGAGGGATTGTTTACGCGGGGCAGCAGGAGCATTTGTCGGTCGGGATGATAGTGGGGGCGGACTGGAGGTACTGCGATTTCAATCCGCAGGATGCGCTGACACGGTTCAAGGAACACACACGAGTAAAGAAGTATATCGAGGGCGGGACGGTCGTCGAGGCGGGTGCGAAAATGATACCGGAGGGCGGCTGGTACGCTGTGCCGAGGGACGCGGCGACGGGGGCGATTGGCAAAGGCAACTGCTTAATACTTGGCGACAGCGCCGGGTTTGTTAATATGCTGAAAATCAAGGGCCTGCATAATGCTATTGATTCCGGTATGCGGGCGGCGAAGGCGATTGCAGGGTCAGGCGATGCACCACAGGGTGCGGCCCTGAAATATACGGAATTGATTTTGAATTCGAACGTCGCGAGGGAGATGAAGCGGGCGGCGACGTTTCGGCAGACGGTGGCGAAGTTCGGGCCTTTGATTGGTATGCCTTTGTCGGTATTGGGGAAATTGCTGCCGGTGTTCGAGATTGAGCCGGATTACGAGGCGATGACGGCTGCGAAGTATCGGCTGAAGCCGAATCAGGATTTCGACAAGGACACCTTTACGGCAGTTGCAGCTACGGGTCATCGTGAGGAGCAGCCGAGCCATCTTACAATTCTGGACCCGGCTGTCTGCCGGTCCGAATGCACGCCGAAGTTCGGCAGTCCCTGTATTACGTTCTGTCCCGGCGGGGTGTATGAAACCATTCAGGGCGAGGTGAAGCCGGCGAATCCATCGAACTGCCTGCATTGCAAGACGTGCCAGAGGAAGTGCCCGTTCGATAATATCCGCTGGAGGTGCCCGGAGGGGACGGGCGGGCCGAGGTACAAAAGGATGTGATTCTTTTGTAACGTAAATTCGAAGTCCTAATATCAAAATTAGAAGTGAATTTGAGTTGTAAAACACTATCCTCCGGGAGTGGATAAAAGTCCGAAACAAACCATAGATATATTGCGAGAGTGAAAAACTATTCCTGATTTTTATTTACTCACATGTCTTTGTTAACCTGTCGAGCGGTAAAAAAGGGGGGCAATCTGAGAAAAAAATCGAAAAGCAGCAGCGATTATGCTATAAGAGGACACAGTTGTAAAAAATTGAAGATGCGATGCCAGCTAATTCGTCGAACGAGCAGGATATTCGAGCGGGGGCGGCAGGAATGTTTTATTTAGCGCAGGGGAGGCAGGTATGAAAGTTTTGATTATTGGACTGGATGGGGGAACGTGGGACGTGTTTGATGATTTCCTGCTCGAACACCATATGCCTAACCTGAGAAGATTGAAAAATGAGGGTTACTCCGGCATACTCGAATCCACCGACCCGGCGATAACTCCTGCGGCGTGGACCGCGTGTATTACTGGATGCCTGCCTTCGACGCACGGTATAGCCGGTTTCCAGCAATACAACTTCAAAGAAAATCGTATGGAAATCAGCAGCTCAGGGGATTGTCTTGTCCCGAATATCTGGCAGGAGCTGAGTAATCAGGGTTATAAAGTGGCGAGCATAAACGTGCCCTGGACGTATCCCTGCCCGGAAATAAACGGGATTATGGTTGCCGGTTACGGCTGTCCCGGCATCGAGATGGATTTAACTTATCCGAAGGATTTCAAGAACAGACTCCTCGAACGTGTTGGAGACTATGAGGTCAGGGCCGACTGGAACTGGGAGAAGGGCGACAGCTTGGAGAAGTTCGACGAGAATGTAAAACGCGTCGAGCGCAGCTTCGAGCAGAAATACGAGGCGGCGAAATTGGTCAGCGAGGAAATAAACTGGGACGTAATGATGGTCGAGTTCCAGGACATCGATATGATGCAGCACAGGATATGGTCATACCTCAAAGCGGATTTGAGAGACCGATATGTCCCGCAGCGTGACAGGTTATTCAAGGCGTTTGAAAAGCTCGATGGGATAATCGGCCGATTGATGGATTTGGCAGAGACCGAGGAGTTGATTACAGTTGTTGTGAGCGATCATGGTTTCTCGGACAGGGTGGGAGACATCGAGCCGAATTCGCTGCTGTATCAGTGGGGATACCTTCGGCTGTACGGGCGTTTGAGACGTAAGATTGCCAGGGAAATTCGAAGCTGGAAAAACAAGTTGAATTGGCGGCTGTTTCCCTCGAAAAGACTGCCTGAATGTTTTGATACGGAACGGCTGAACGTCAATATAGATTATGAGCATTCCAAAGCCGTAGTGATGCATACGTCCATAAGCGGTTATCTCTATATAAATGTGAAAGGTCGTCAGCCGTCGGGTTTCATCGAGCCGGGGGAGGAATATAGAAATGTTCTTGAGGACCTGCGCCGCCGGTTTACGCAGGTCGTTAATCCTTATACGGGAAGGCCGCTTTTTGCAAGAGTGGCCACGCCGGAGGAGCTTTATGGTGTGAGCGGACTCGACCCTGAGAGATTCGGCGATTTAATACTCGTGCCGTCTCCGGGGCATAACATGAGCTTGCGTGCTCATAAGCGACAGTATGTAAAAGAGGCCCGTGATGGTTCAAGCTATCATCATCCAGAGGGGATATTCAGCATTTCGGGGGCAAATATAAATCCGGCAAATGACAGGCTTAGCGGCATAGTCAATATAGCTCCCACCGTGTATGCCGCTGTCGGGGCGAAAATACCGGCTTATATGGATGGTGAAGTATTGATTGATGTTTTTTCCAGGCAGCCGGAGTTACATTATCAGCAGCAACAGGAGCGAATCCGTATAAAATCCACGAAGGGCCAAAGACTTTCGAGAGATGAGCAGGCGGCAATAGCGGAGAAGCTTTCTCAGCTTGGCTATCTTGAATAAGAGCGCAATTTTATTAAAGCCCCTCTGTTTGATTTTGTTGGGTACTTTTCTTGTGTTATGGTCTGCGAGTGGTTGAATTTTGTTTAGAAGCGATATCTCGCTGGTGGAATTGGGCGTTGCTGAGTGTTGTCATGTGTGCTATCTTTATGCGACTTTAATTTGCTGGAGTAAAACGCGTGGAGTTATCCTGGCCAATTAAGATACGAATCGGCCTTGCGGCGGCAGTGGGTATCGGGCTGATAGGGATGCTGGCCTGGCCTTTGGTCGCACCGGCGGAACCGTTCGGCGTCGTCTCGGTTGTCAGCGCGATGATAAGCTCTCGTGATGTTGTGCTGCTGCTTGCGCTTGCTTTTTGTGTTGGATTGATTGCGTATTTTCTGAGTTGGCCTTATGGCGGCCAAATTGGGGTACTCGCAGTTCCCGCGGGCCTTGCTGTCTGGGCATTCCGGTCCGGTACGATGGGGTCATTGATGCAACTCAATAGTTCCGTCGTCAGCAGGGAACGGCTGTATTCCACTATGGAATGGGAAACGCTGCTGTGGCTGGGGCTGGTCGTTGCCGGTTATTTGGCGACACATATCCTTCGACATCCAAAACCTGAGCCGGACACCAAGCTGGCCAAGCGCAGTATTGTTTCCTGCGTATATCCCGTAGCGGCGATTGTTGCTTCGGCTATGCTGGTACCGGTTTTCATAGGAATCTTTGCAACTGATTTTACGCTGAAGGATTTGTCAGCCGGCACCGTAATAGGTCAGCCGAGCAACGCCCAGATTGGCTTTGGCGTGTTTGTCGCATTCGGTGTTATGGCCTTTCTTGTGAAAAAATTACTAGGCCTTGATTATACCTGGCCCGTTATAGCATCCTGTCTGGTAATTCCTCTTTCTCTCAGCACCTACGGCAAGAGCGACATTCTGGCGGATTTTGCCAGCCGATGGCCCGCCGTTTTTTTCCCCGGCTCCGTCTTAGCCGTCCTGCCGATTCAGATTGTTGCTTTCGGCTCTCTGGGGTCAATCGCCGGTTACTGGCTGGCCGTACGCTATGGTCACTCGCGAGAACAAGAGGCCGAAAGCAACTAAAAAGCAGCTATACGCCTTTGGCTCGAACCAGCCGAGAATATCTTTTTTCACCGTAAGCTAAGCTAAGTTCCTGTTTATCAAGACTTTACACGACAACCGTCCCATAACCAAGTGCCGCCTGCAGCACAAAGTAAAAATTCGTTGTTTTCACTCCTAAAATTAGCCGAAGAAATACTTGGATTTGCAGGTCGGCGAACTGCAATACGGCATGACCAAAAGCCAGGGGATGAACAGAAGTTACGCCCTGGTCGTAAGTTAATAGGACAGCCCGCCCTGCAAAAGGAGTTGACAGATGCTTGTGCTTAGTCGGCAAAAAGATGAATCGATAATGGTCGGCGACAATGTTGAAATCACGATAGTTGACGTGAGGGGGGATAAGGTTCGGCTGGGGATAACGGCGCCGAAAGAGATACCGGTTCATCGCAAAGAGGTTTACGAGGCAATTCAGCGGGAAAAGCAGCAGGCGCAAAAGCAGCAGGAGTAGGAGGTATATAACAGCTAAAGCTGAGATTTGTCCGGCCTGTCGGAATTGAACGGCAGGCCGGTTTTTTATGCGCTGATTTTGGGATTGTGGGGCAGGGGAATAGTGTTGAGAGGTCTTCTGGGTTTTGGTAGAGTAATTTTAGAAAGAGGCGAATAAAGGATAAGATGCAGCGGAAAGGTTTCGGAGCAGGCAAATGAGAGTATTATTAGTCGGCGGCGGAGGTAGAGAGCACGCGATAGCGTGGAAACTTGCACAATCGAAGCAGCTTACAAAGATGTATATCGCGCCGGGGAATCCGGGGACGGCGAAGTGCGGCGAGAATGTTGCTATAAAGGCAAACGACATCGAAGGGCTGGTCAAATTCGGCAAGGAGAACAAAGTCGAGCTTGTGATAATTGGGCCTGAGAAACCACTGGCGGAAGGAATAGTGGATGAGTTCGAAGGTATTGGGATAAAGGCGTTCGGGCCATTGAAGAGGGCGGCGCAACTGGAGGCGGATAAGGCGTTTTCAAAGCAGATAATGCGGTCAAGCTCGGTATCGACGGCTGAGGGGAGGGTTTTCGACAGGTTCGAGCATGCCAAGGCATATATAGCGAGCAGGGATGAGCCGGTGGTGGTGAAGGCGGCGGGGCTGGCAGCGGGAAAGGGCGTGATAGTATGCGATGACCCGGTGGATGGGATATTAGCGGCTGAGAGGATAATGGTGGACAGGATTTTCGGGGCGGCGGGGGCGAAAATAGTGGTTGAGGATAAACTGATTGGGGAGGAGGCGTCGATATTAGCATTTGTGGACGGCAGAAGTATCTACCTAATGGAGTCGTCGCAGGACCATAAGCCGGTAGGCGACGGAGATACGGGGCCGAACACCGGTGGTATGGGGGCGTACAGCCCGGCGCCTGTGGTGACGGATGAGATAATGGGCCAGATTGAGCGGGAGATTTTGGTTCCTGTAGTGGACTGTATGAATCGCAATGAGACGCCATATAAGGGAGTGCTTTACGCGGGGCTGATGATGACGGCGGGGGGGCCGAGGGTACTGGAATTTAACGTGCGGTTCGGAGACCCGGAGACACAGCCGATTTTGATGCGATTGAAGAGCGATTTGCTGGAAGTTTGCTTAGCGGTTTGTGAGCGGCGATTAGAAGAGGTGACGTTGGAGTGGGACACTCGGCCTGCGGTTTGCGTGGTGATGGCTTCGGGGGGGTATCCGGGTGATTACGAGAAGGGCAAGGAAATAACTGGAATTGAGGAGGCGGAAAAGCTGAGTGACGTTGTGGTGTTCCACGCGGGGACGGCAATGAAAGACGGGCGGCTGGTTACGGCCGGAGGCAGGGTGCTGGGGGTTACAGCGGCAGGGGAGACGATAGCCGAGGCGAAGACAAGGGCATACGAAGCGGTTGGGGAGATAAGCTTCGATGGTGCGTATTATCGCCGGGACATCGCGGACAAGGCGATGAAGGCGAGACGATAACTTTTGGGCGAAGACAGCTATGCCGTCGGTTTTGAAAAAGCGAGGTAAAAAGAGCGGCGGCAGGAGGGCGGTCTGGTGGTTTGTCGAGTTTTTACTGAGCGGCGTGGTGATATGGGTTTTGTTTTCGCTTGCGGGTCGCGTTTTGCCGAAGGTGGCGGTAAAGCTGCTTTCGGATTTTACGAATACGCAAATCGAGGTCGGCTCAATATCGTTTCGCTATGACGGGTCGGTTTTTATCAGGGGGCTTCTGGTTCGTCCACATAAGCAGGTGAGCTACGACAATTCTATTTTGAAGGCAGAGACGGTAAGGGTTCATTTTCGGCTGAGCAGCATATTTGCGCTGCGGCCGAGATTGAAGGAGGTGTACGTCGACGATTTTTTGCTGAGGGCGCAGTATAACTCAGACAATGGTGAGTGGAACTTAGCGGCGTTGAAGATACCGAAGGCGCGAGTAGGTGGGCGGCTGCCTCTTGTATGGCTTGAGAACGGAGAGGTCGAATACAGCAAGGTCGTTGACGGCAGGGTCCGTGTAATAGCGAGGTCTCCGGTTTCTGTTGGTTTACGGCCTGCGCCGAAAATCCTCGGCGGATACAGTTTTGATATATCTGGGGCGAGCAGGCAGGATTTCGGTAAAAGCGCGGTCTTCGGTTCATGGCAGCCGGGGCGATTAGTAGTTGGCGGGAGGATATCGTCCGATGACGTGCCGGGTTTTGCGCGGTCGTGGACTATAAAAACGCTGGACGTGGAGCTACATTACGACAAGGACAAGTCGTTTGAGCTTATGGGGCGGCTGAAGGGATTTACGGTTTTTCCGAGTGAGGCGCGAAGAGCATTTTCGTTCGACACAGAGTCGATAGCCGAAAAGCTGCCATTTGTTCATGCACTGCAGAAATTTTTTGAGCGATATAATCCGTCGGGGAGAATTGATATTGACCTGCTTGCTTCGGGGAATATTGAGCGTCCTAATGAGAGCACGCTGTCTGGAGTGGTTAACTGCACAGACGTGGCAGTGTGCGATGCGAAGTTTGCGTATACGGTAGAGCACATAACGGGGCAAATAGACCTTACGGAACAAAGTGCGATATTGAAAGGGCTTGTAGGTCGGCACGGAGAGGTGGCGCTGGAGATTGGGGGGTGGGCGACGGACTTCGGGCCGAACTGGAAATATGAGCTTCAGATAACCAGCGCGAATATGGTGCTGGACAAGGAGCTGTATGACGCGCTTGACGCAAACGCGCAGAAGTTCTGGTCGGACTTTTCGCCGAGCGGAGTGGTGGCGATAAATTATTCGCGTGCCCGGCAGTCTGCTACGGACACAAAGGGCGCTCTTGCAGTGGAGTTGCTCGGCGTGGACGGCAAATACGCGGGGTTCGGCTATCCGCTAAAGGGCGCGCGAGGGTCATTGGTTTTCTCCGTGGGGGTTATTGAGCTTTCAAACGTTATTTCGGAGTGGGGCGGCCGGAAGATAACGATTAACGGGATGGTTGGCATGGGCGGCGAGGGGCTGCCTATGTACGCACTTTCGATAAAAGGGGAGAATATACCGCTGGATTCTACGCTTGCAGAGGCGCTGCCGGCGGCACAGAAGGAGTTTTACGAGCAGTTCGAGACGAAGGGGCAGTTCGATACGTCGATAACGGTAAGCAGCGAAGCAGGGCAGGAAGTGATTGGATATACCGCGGAAGTATTTCCGAAGGGCAGCTCAATAAGGGCGAATGTACTGCCAATTTTAATCAATGACGTAACGGGCAGGGTGATATTCAGTCCGGATGTGGTGAATGTTGAGGAGCTAAACGGGAGGTACGGGACGGGAGAGGTGAAGCTTACGGGCCAGGTTTGGCCTGCGAAAAAGGCGAGAGAGCTCGGATATTGTTTGTCGATGCTGGCGGAGAATATAGAGCTAAGCGAAGAGCTTGGTGCGACACTGCCTGGGCCGATGTCGGAGCTGCTTGCGGAATTTCGGCCGAGAGGGAAAGTGAATCTGAAAGCGGAGATGAACAACGGCTCGCGGGCGGATTGTTCGGAGAATCAGTTGATTATAGAATGTTTAGGCGACGAGATAGACTGCAATTTCCTGCCTTACCCGCTTCGTGACATTTCCGGGACGATAGCGATAAGACGGTCACAGATTGAGCTTAGAAATATGACGGCGAGGGCGATTCACAGGATTGCGGGCGAGCAGACCGAATCGATGATGAAGATGAGAGGGATGCTGGCGTGGGGCGAGGGAATGACTGAAGAGGAGGGGGTTCAGATAAAAGCGGGTGAGGTTAGTTTCAGCGGTGAGAACGTCAGGTTCAAGGGAAAGAATTTATCAAAGGTGGACACCGTTTTAATGTATGACGCCAGAAGACGGCAGTGGCTCAGCAGATATTTTGTAGCGGATTTTTACGACGGGAAAATGATAGGCAAGCTGCAACTCAAAGGTGAGGAGGAGACGGGGCTGGGTTATATTCTTGAGGCGAGCGTGGCCGGCGCGGACCTTGAGAAGTTCCTTTCAGATACACCGAACAGGGAGCCGCAGGGTGAGGAACATTATTCAACGGGTTCGATAAGCGGGTCGCTTAGCGTATTGGGTTCGGTTGCCAACGACAGTATAGAAATCGGCCGCTGCCGGCTGAAGATAATCGATATGGAGATTGGAAAGCTGTCGCCGTTGGCGAAACTTCTGCAGGTTCTAAACCTGACTGAGCCAAGCGATTATGCGTTCGACCAGATGGTGGTTGATGCGTATATCCAGGACGACAGGGTGTTTTTCCGGGAGCTTGATTTATCGGGCAAGTCGCTTGCGTTTGACGGGTCCGGAACACTGGATTTGAAAAGCGACGATATCAGCTTGACATTGACGGCGAGGGGGCGTCGTCTGGCAGCGTCTAAGCCGTCGTTCTGGCAGTCGCTGACGGAAGGGCTTGGCCGGGCGGTGGTTCGTGTTGAGGTCAGGGGTAAAGCCGACAATCCGCAGGTGACGACGAAGACATTGCCGGTGATTAAGGAGACGCTCGAGATTTTTGGCACGCCCAAGGGTGGATGAAGTTGTCCTTCTCAGGGGAAAGTGGAAGATTAAAGACAGCGAAGGGCGATTCTTTTCGATATAATTCTACTTCCCAGTGAACCGGATTGCGGATTTGAGAATAGATAATCCTTAATAAAGCAGGGCGTGTCTGGTATTTGACAATTGGAGGTCGTATGGGCTTCAAACAGGGAATAGTGGATTATTCGATAAGGCACTATAAGCTTGTTACGGCGGTAATGGTGGTTTTTACGCTCGGATTGGGGGCACTTATACCGCTCATCATGGTCGATACCGACCCGGAGAATATGCTCTCAGAAGATGAGCCGGTGCGGGTGTTTCATAACCGGACGAAAGAGGGATTTTCTTTAAGCGATATCGTGGTCGTCGGCATCGTCAACAACAAAAATCCCAACGGAGTTTTCAATCCCGCATCGCTTTCGAGAATCTATGAGCTGACGGAATTTGCGAAGGGGCTTACCTGGCCGAGTGGAAAGGATCCGAATAAAGAGGTTGGCGTAGTCGAAGTGGATTTGCTTGCGCCGTCGACGGTTGACTATATCGGCCAGGGCGGGCCCGGGGAGGTACGATTCGAATGGCTGATGCACAAGCCGCCTGCGACTGAGGCGGAATCGCTCGAAATAAGAAACCGGGCGATGAGTAATCCTCTGTTAAAGGGGACGCTTGTATCCGAGGACGGCAAGGCGATATGTCTGTATCTGCCTTTGACGAGCAAGGATTTGAGCTATCGTGTGTACAGTAAGCTGAATGAAAAGATAGCGACTTTTAAGGGCGACGAGGAGTATCACATTACGGGTCTGCCGGTGGCGGAAGATACGTTCGGGGTCGAGATGTTTATCCAGATGGCGATGTCGGCGCCGCTGGCGATGGTTGTTATTTTTGTTCTTATGCTTCTTTTCTTCCGCAAGCTTGTGCTTGTTATCTCGCCGATGATTGTTGCGATGGTTTCGGTGATATCCACTATGGGTCTTCTCATCGGCATCGGGTTTCCGGTGCACATTATGAGCTCGATGATACCGATTTTTCTTATGCCGATAGCGGTAGTGGATTCGATTCATATTCTTTCCGAATTTTTCGACCTTTACACGAGACAGAAGGGACGAGGCGGAACCATCAGGGAAGTTATGGGGAATCTGTTTACGCCGATGCTTTATACGTCGCTGACATCTGCGGCGGGATTTGCGTCTCTGGCGTTGACGCCGATACCGCCGGTTCAGGTATTCGGGATTTTTGTGGCTATCGGGATTATGATTGCGTGGGTGTTTACGGTGACATTCATACCGGCTTACGTGATGATGATAAAGGATAAACGGCTCGAAAATTTCGGCCGGGCCGTGGTGCACGTGGAAAAGAAAAGCTGGCTTACGAGGATACTCAACAGGACGGGTGTTTTAACCTACAACAGGGCCAAACCGATATTGGTAATTACGGCCTTGGTTACCGCGGTTGCAGTTTACGGAATTACGCGAATTCAGATAAACGACAACCCCGTGAAGTGGTTTTCAAAGCGGCATCCCATTCGCCAGGCCGATATCGAGCTGAACAGGCACTTCGGCGGGACATATATGGCGTATCTTGTTCTCGAACCGGTGGATGAAAGTGACATCGACATGGAATTTGTGGGTTCCGTGCGAGACCGGTGGATAGAAAAAGGTACCGAGCTAAAAAAGGAAGTGCCCGAGGCGGAAGACCTGGTTGGTGAAGTTGAAAAACTGATTCTTTCGAGAGGCTCGAAAAAGCAGGGCAGGGAACAGTATCTGGAAGGTTTTGTTGAGACTGCGAACGAAAAACTAAAGACGGCAGAAGATGCGGGAAACGATGCTGCGGCTGATACGTGGTATGAGATTGTCGGTTTTTTTGAAACGGAGAAGGAACGGCTGAAGGTATTCAAACGGCCTGAGGTGCTGGAGTACATTGTGAAGCTGCAGGACTATCTTAAGAATTCCGGTCTTGTTGGGAAAAGCAATTCGGTGGCGGATGTGGTCAGGAAAGTCCATCAGGAGCTGATAGACGGCAAACCCGAAAACTATATTATTCCGAGGACGTCAGCGGCGGTGGCGCAGTGTCTTTTGCAGTTTCAGAGCAGCCATAATCCGGACGATTTGTGGCACTTAGTGACATACGATTATATGAAGACAAATATCTGGATGCAGCTTACCAGCGGTGACAACAAGGATATGGAGAAGGTGGTCAGGGCGGTGAATCAGTTTTTTGTGGAGAACAAGCCGCCTGTTCCGCTGAAGCACGACTGGGCAGGATTGACTTATATCAATACGGTCTGGCAGGAGAAGATGGTTTTCGGGATGTTGCAGTCGTTTTTGGGCAGCTTTATTATCGTGTTTATTATGATGGCAATACTGTTCCGGTCGCCGTTGTGGGGAATTGTCTGCATGGTGCCGTTGACGGTTACAATAGTAATCATCTACGGGATAATAGGATTGGTGGGCAAGGATTACGATATGCCTGTTGCGGTTCTAAGCGCGCTGACATTAGGGATGGCGGTCGACTTTGCGATACATTTTCTGGAACGTGCACGGGCGAGTTATTCTGAAACGGGTTCTTGGAAGGCCAGTTCAGGCGTAATGTTCGATGAGCCGGCCAGGGCGATAAGCAGAAACGTTCTCGTTATCGCGATAGGATTTTTGCCGTTGCTTGCTGCGCCGTTGGTGCCATACAGGACGGTGGGGATGTTTTTGTGTGCGATAATGTTTTTATCCGGAGTGGTTACGCTGATGGTGCTGCCTGCGATTATAAAGGTTGCGGAGAAAGCGCTGTTCAAGCTGAAAAAGGCGCCGATGTCGCCGAGTTGTAACTGTGGTTTTTGTTTTGTCATTTCCGTCGCGGTTACCGCCCTGGTGGCGATAAATCTGCATCAATACTGGCATCTTAGCCCGGGCAGATTGGCGTGGTTTGTCATAGTGGCGATACCCTTGATGGGGCTTGTATGCGGGATAGTGTCACGCAGGCAGGCGTGCAGGCGAACAGATGCGGCGGAAAGGGATGTCCGAACAGAAACCGGCGCGTGAGCGTAAATCTCTGTTGAGCAAATACGATTTTGACTGAGGTGAATTATGAATGTTGAAAAGTATCTCAGGGCCATCGCGGGATTTTTTATACTCACAACCGTGCTGCTGGCGCATTATCATTCGCCTTACTGGCTGTTTTTTACCGCCTTTGTGGGCATCAATCTACTGCAGTCGGTGTTTACCAATTGGTGTCCGATGATGACGATACTCAAAAAGCTCGGCGTCAAAAGCCAGGGATAATCAATGGAATGAAAGAGAGGTGATGAATGAGATTTTTGGCGACGATGGTAATTGTGTTTGTGTGTGCGGGGGCGGGTTTTGGCGCTGATTCGAATGCGCCTGAGAAAATCAGCGATGTCGACACTATAGTGAATAAGGCAAATCTTGTGGCGTACTACCAGGGCGATGACGGTAAGGCGAAAGTTACAATGACGATTACGGACAAGAGGGGGCAGACGAGGAATCGCGAGTTTATCATTTTGAGGAAAGACGATGCGGACGGCGCTGACCAGGATTATTATGTTTATTTTCTAAGGCCGGCGGACGTGCGCAAAATGGTTTTTATGGTTCACAAGCATGTCGGTATGGATAAGGACGATGACAGGTGGCTGTATCTGCCGGGGCTTGACCTCGTGAAGCGAGTAGCGGCGAGCGACAAACGGACCAGTTTCGTGGGGTCAGATTTTCTGTATGAAGACGTGTCAGGGCGGAGCTTGGCCGAGGATACGCACGAACTTATCGAGACAACGGATGAGTATTACATTGTGAAGAATGTGCCGAAGGAGCCGGACAATGTCGAGTTTAGTTACTACAATGTCTGGATAGACCGTAGGAACTTCGTGCCGATGAAAATGGAGTTCTACGACAAGAATGGCAAGCTCTATCGCGTGATAGAATCAGTGAAGGTGGAGACAATCCAGGGATTCCCCACGGTGGTAAAGTCTGTTGTTTCGGATTTGAATACGGGCGGCAAGACGGAGATGGAGTTCAGCGACGTGCAGTACGATATCGGGTTGACAGATATATTCACGGAGCGATACCTTCGCAGGCCGCCAAGGGAGGCGATAAGGTAAACTTGAGTTGTCGAACTGCTTGAATATTACGCAGTTTTTCTTCTACGCAGCAGGACTATACCACCAAGGCCAAGCAGTACCACTGTTGCCGGCTCCGGAACAGGCGTCGGATAAACACAGATTTTAAACCAAGTACAATGTGTTAGGCCGCTTGAGTTGTTGTCGGTATAGACAACGATTTTCGCTATTTCGCCTTGTTCAATCGGGTTGCCGTAGAAGAATAAATCCAGAGCAGAGCCATCTGGCGATAGGTTCCAGGTCAGATTCGCATATTCTTCCCAGCCGGAACCGGGAGTGTATGTGAGCAGTACAGGTTCATATCCTTCATCTACAATGAAGTCCACATCGGAGGGGCCATAAGGATAGCCGTCTCTGATTGTCAAATGGAAGTCACCCCAATTTTCGCCGCACCAGTTGTTTCTAACCCACATGCCGGCCCAGCCCTTCCAGGGGTCCGCATCGTTGTGAATGAGGTCTAATTCAAATTCATCGCCAATCCAGCCGATGTCGCAGGGGTCTGTTTCGGTGCCCCATTCGCCATCGTCGGCCAAAGCAGTTGAAGTTATTGTTAGAATCAGGGAACAAAACAGAAATGCAGCAACACACCCGAACCTTCTCATAACACTCTCCTTCTTTCGCTGGCTGCTCATTCTTCAATCACTCTCTCTTCCGTGGATATAGGTGCGGGTGCGCGAATAACCAACCCCACGTCACTATAATAATATCCCTAAGAAACACAAGATGTCAAGGAAAAATCTCAAACGGAAAGGGGATTCTTCCGGATCTCGCTGGTTTAAGAATGCTGGAAATCCATACTGTAGAATGGGACAATTTTCTAAGGGGTTATTTTCAAGGCACTTGCAATTCCCTATGCAGGGAAGGGGAATAAGGGGACATTGTCGCATTTTTTTTTGAGGACGAAAGCGAATATATGGAAATTCAGCAGTGGGCGCGAGCAAAAATAAGCCATTGATTTGGCGAGCGTTCTGGCATACAAAGATATGCGACTGTTGGTTAGTGAAAGGGTGAGGCGAAATGAGAATCAGGGTTTGGATGATTTTGGTTGTAGCTGCAATATCGCAAGCGCCTGCTATTGCGACAGAGGACGAGGGAACCAATGTTGTTTCGGAGCTGGTGACGAATGCGGATGTGCACGGATTCTACGAGGTGCGCACGGGATACCGAACCAGAAACGACAAGTATGAGAAAGATATGTCGCTTATGGAACAGCGACTGCAGATTGATTTGTCGTCGAATCTGGAATGGGCGGATTTCAAGGCCAAAGGCGACGTAATCGGCGACCTTGTGGAGGAGGAGGCGGATTTTGACCTGCGTGAGGCGTATATGTTCACGATGCCGGCCGACTTTATGGATTTGAAGGTCGGAAGGCAGATACTGACGTGGGGAACGGGCGATTTGGTTTTTATCAACGATATGTTCCCCAAAGACTGGAAGGCGTTTTTTATCGGCAGGGATACCGAGTATCTAAAAGCCCCGTCGGACGCGGCGAAGGTCAGTATGTTCAGCGATGTGGCCAACCTTGATATTGTCTATACGCCGCAGTTCGACAGCGACCGGTTTATTAATGGACAACGGATAAGTTACTGGAATTCCAATTTCGAGAGGTTGGCGGGGCGCGATGCGGTAGTGCAGACGGATAAGCCGGACCGATGGTTCAGGGATGATGAAATTGCGCTTCGGCTATATAAGAACATCAATAACTATGAGTATGCACTGTATGCGTATCGTGGTTTCTGGAAGAGTCCAGCGGGTCAGGATGTCGCGCGGGGCAAGGCGATATTTCCTGATTTGAGCGTTTATGGCGCGAGCGTGCGAGGCAATGTCGGCAAGGGTATCGGGAACCTGGAATTCGGATACTACGAATCAGAGGATGACCAGAGCGGGACAAACGGCAATATCAATAATTCCGAGATGCGGTTTCTCGTCGGCTATACGCAGGAGATTGGGAGAGATTTTACCGGCTCGGTGCAATACTATGTCGAGCATATGCTCGATTACGATAAGTATAAGGATAGTGACCCTTCCGGTCTCACTCGCGACAGGGACAGGCACCTGATAACGTTTCGATTGACGAAACTGCTGATGAATCAGAACCTGCGGTGTTCGCTGTTTACATATTTTTCCCCTTCGGACAGGGACGTTTATATGCGGCCTAACGTCAATTACAAGGTCAGCGATAATTTGGCCGTCGAGGCTGGCGCGAATATCTTCTTCGGCGATTATCAGAGCACCTTCTTCGGCCAGTTCGAGAACAATACGAATATATACACGGGTGTTCGGTACAGCTTTTGAGCATAGGGGACTTTGGGTAGTTCGAAAACCGTTTTGTCTGCCAAAGTGGCATAGTAGAGAGGGGGATGAGGGATTTGTAAGTCTTTTAATTTAATGGGCTTGTGTGTTTTCAGGTTTTGGGCACGGGGTTTGCACTTTGGATAGGCAGGTTGATGTGCAAACGAAAGGGTTTGAGTAATGAAATTTGATAAATTCACATTGAAGGCGCAGGAAGCGCTGGCGACGGCGCAGCAGATAGCGATGGCCAAATCGCATACGGTGCTTTCGCCTTTGCATTTATTGAGCGCGATAGTCGGCGACGGCGAAGGGATAGGGCCTGAGATTTTAAAGAAAATAGGCGCCAACGTCGGGCGCATAAAGGATATGACGGGAAGCGAGCTTCGACGACTGGCACAGGGTAAATCGAGCGGACAAATGCTGCCGGACCCGGCGTTGAATCAGATTGTCTTAGATGCGCAGAACAAAGCGGATTCGATGGGGGATGAGTACCTGAGCGTAGAGCATCTGCTGATTTCGCTGGCGACGGTGGCAAGTGATGCGAAAGGGGTTCTGCAGGTTAATTCGGTTACGGCGAAGCAGGTAGAAAAGGCAGTCAAGGAGATTCGCGGGGGAGAAAAGATTACCGACCAGACACCGGAAGCGAAATACAAGGCACTGGAAAGATTCGGGATTGATTTATTGGAGATGGCCCGCAAGGGCAAGCTCGACCCGGTTATCGGCAGGGACGAGGAGATTCGGCGATGTATGCAGGTATTGAACCGGCGGAAGAAGAATAATCCCGTTTTGATAGGTGAGCCGGGCGTCGGTAAGACGGCAATCGTGGAAGGTTTGGCGCAGCGGATAGTAGCGGGGGATGTGCCGACGGGATTGAAGAACAAAAAAATTGTCGCACTCGATATGGGTTCGCTTATTGCAGGGACTAAGTTTCGAGGTGAGTTCGAGGAACGGCTCAAGGCGGTATTGAAGGAAGTTATTGCGGCGGAGGGGCAGATAATACTATTCATAGATGAGCTGCATACGGTTGTTGGAGCGGGAAAGGCCGAAGGAGCTGTCGATGCGGGGAACCTGCTGAAGCCGTCGCTGGCACGAGGGGAGTTGCGGTGTATCGGGGCGACGACAATAGATGAATATCGCAAACATGTTGAAAAGGATGCTGCGCTGGAACGGCGATTTCAGCCGATATTAATCGACCCGCCGAACGTCGAGGATACGATAACAATTCTGCGTGGACTGAAAGAGCGATACGATGCGCATCACGGGGTGCGGATAACGGATTCGGCGCTTGTTGCAGCGGCGACGCTGTCGAACAGGTATATCTCAGATAGATGGCTGCCGGATAAGGCGATTGATTTGATTGATGAAGCGGCGTCGAAACTGCGGATTGAAAACGATTCGCTGCCCGCTGAACTGGATGATATTCGCAGGCGAATAATTCAGCTTCAGGTCGAGAGGGAGGCGCTGAAAAAAGAAAGTGACGAGGCGAGTAAAGAGCGGCTGAAAAAAGCAGAGAAGCAGTTGGCTGATTTACAGGAGCAGGACAGAAAGCTTACGACGCAGTGGGAACAGGAAAAGGGCGAGATAGACGAGATTAAGGAACTGAAGCAGCAAATCGACCAGGCACAGGTTCAATTTGAGGAGGCGCAGCGTAAGGGTGAACTGGAGCAGGCGGCCCGGCTGAAATATGAGACGATAGCGAAATTAAAGAAGGAACTTGAGGCGAAGGAGGCGGAACTGGTAAAGACGGAACGGACGATGGTGCATAACGAGGTTACGGAGGAGCATGTTGCGGAGGTTGTGTCGAAGTGGACTGGTGTGCCGGTGACGCGGCTGCTGGCGGGTGAGCGTGAACGGCTGATGAAGATGGAGGAGCATATTCGGCGGCGCGTGGTGGGTCAGGATGAGGCAGTGGAAGCCCTATGTAATGCTGTGAGGCGGAATCGCGCCGGACTGGGCGACCCGAATCGGCCGATAGGGGTGTTTTTGTTCCTTGGGCCTACAGGTGTTGGCAAAACAGAGCTGTCAAAAGCGCTTGCGGATTTTCTGTTTAACAACCCGACCGCGATGGTCCGGATAGATATGAGCGAGTTTATGGAGCAGCATTCGGTGGCCCGGCTGATAGGAGCGCCGCCAGGGTATGTGGGTTACGAGGAAGGAGGTCGGCTGACTGAGGCGGTAAGGCGCAAACCGTATTCGGTGGTGCTTCTGGATGAGGTTGAAAAGGCACATCCGGACGTTTTCAACGTGCTGCTGCAGGTATTTGACGACGCCCGGCTGACCGACGGCAAGGGCAGGACGGTGGATTTCAAGAACACGGTCATTATTATGACCAGCAACATCGCCAGCGAGCAGATACAGAAACTGACCGAGGAAGCCGGTGCAGACTGGGAGATTGAGGCGCATGTCAAGGAGGCGCTCAAAGTAGTGTTCAAGCCGGAGTTTTTGAATAGGGTCGATGAAGTGATTGTCTTCCATATACTGACGCGGGAGCATCTGAAGAAAATAGTAGATATACAGTTGCGGTATCTGCAGGACCGGCTGCGGGAGCGAAAGATTGAGCTTGAATTTGCCGATTCGGCGCGTGAGCAGATTATGGACGAGGGTTATGATGCGATGTTCGGTGCTCGTCCTTTGAAGAGGGTGATACAGCAGCGATTGGAAAATCCGCTTGCGGCGGAACTTCTGGCGGGTAAGTTCGGCGACGGCGATACGATTAGAGTAAATGCCGAGCAGCACAGGTTTACATTTGAGAAGGTTTAGTCGGCGTGGCAGGGGGATTTAGTACTTGCTTTGGGGGCGGAGATATTGTCTAATCACCGCTTCGCTTTGGCAATGACGGGGTGTTTTTTTAGGAGAGTGCACGAAGATGGCGGATTTGAAGGCATTGGCGGACGCGGTTATCAAGGGCGACCAGAATACGGCTGTGCAAATCACAAAAGATGCGCTGGCGGAAAAGATTTCGCCGGAGACAATCCTCAATGAGGGTCTGATAGCCGGTATGGAAGTGATTGGTGTTCGCTTCAAGGCCTGCGAAGTGTACGTGCCGGAGGTTCTGATTGCGGCGCGAGCGATGAAGTCGGCGATGGAGGTTCTGGAGCCGGAGCTTGTCAAGGCGGGCGTGCAGCCGGTCGGCAAGATGGTTATAGGGACGGCGCAGGGAGACCTGCACGATATCGGCAAGAACCTCGTTGCGATGATGCTTAAAGGGGCGGGCTTTGACGTGGTTGACCTTGGCGTCGATGTTCCTTCGCAGAAATTCATAGAACAAATCAAGTCAACGGGGGCGCACCTTGTGGGTATTAGTACGCTATTGACAACAACAATGCCTGCAATGGAGAAAACACTGGTAGCTATGAGAGAAGCCGGCGTTGGGGCGAAGGTGATGATAGGCGGGGCACCCGTAACCCAGAATTATGCCGACAAGATAGGTGCCGACGGGTATGCTCCGGATGCTGCATCGGCGGTGGATTTGGCGAAGCGGCTGATTGCGTAAGATTGCGAGATAATACTCTGAGAAAAAAGACAGCACCTTAACGGTGCTGTTTTTTTTGTGCGCGGCGCGATAGAATTATCGCCGACTATGAGAAAAATACGAGACAAGGATTTGGCGGAACTTTTGGTTCAGGTTCGGTTCGCACCGCCGAGGCAGCGGCGCAAACAGGTTGACCGGGCCGAAGAGCTTCTCGATATAATCGAGAAGGACAAGGAGTATCCTTTTGAATTTGTGTGCTACAGGATTACCGACTTTCGGCCAAAGGGGGAGGTGGGGCATCGACTTTTAAGAGGGGAGGACTTGGCTGAGGATTTGCGGATTTTTTTGTGGAAACTCAGCGGGCAGGTTGCGCCACCTGCGCAACTTCAGGGCGAGGAGGTTTATACGACGGAGCAACTCGCAAAGAAGCTTGGTGTTTCGACAAAGACGATTGACCGGTGGCGAAAACGCGGGCTGCGGGTGCGCAAGTTCATTTTTGAGAACGGGAGGAAACGGCTGGGGTTTTTGCAATCGGCGGTTGATAGGTTTCTTGGCGAGAATCCCGGGTTTGTTAACAGGGCAAGGGAGTTTGCAAGACTGTCATCGGAAGAGAAACGGCAGATAATAAAACGTGCGGGGGAACTGAGCAGTCGGACAAAGCTAAGTCGTCGGCGGATAATACAGCAGATAACTGGTGAGGTCGGCAGGGGGCAGGAGACGATTCGATGTGTTTTATTGAACTATCAAAAGACCAATCCCGACAGGGCGAAATTGCTGAGGGAAGTGGGGGAGTTGCTTAGTCCGGCGGAGGGGGCAGAGGTTGAACGACTGCAAAGGCAGGGGATGGGCATCAGGGAGCTGATGAAGCGGTTCGGGAAAAGCAGAAGCTCGATTTACAGGATATTGAAAAAGCGACGAGTACAGGCGTTGCTGGCCAGACAAATTGAGTATGTAGAAAGCGATGAGTTTGGCGAAGAAAACGCTGAAGAAAGGATTCTCGGGGGCAGGATTGAGCTGGACAGGGTTGAGCGGAGTGAGAGTTTTGCCCGGCCTGAGCTTAGTGGGCATTCTTTGGGTGAGTACCTTGAGGGAATAAAGGATGCGCCGGTGTTGAACCGGCAGCAGGAAGAGCAGCTTTTTCGAAGATATAACTATTTGAAGTATCGGGCGTGCGCTGCGAGAGCGGATATCAGTGCCGGGGATGTTCCCAGCGCCCGGCTGGATGAGATTGAGAAGTATCTGGAGCAGGCGGAGGAGGTTAAGAAGGTAATAATCGAGGCGAATCTGCGATTAGTGGTCAGCGTTGCCGGCAAACATACGATAACGGGTGCGAATCTTGCGGATTTGGTCAGTGAAGGCAACGTCTCGCTGATGCAGGCGGTGGAGAAATTCGATTATATGAAGGGATTCAGGTTTGCGACGTATGCGAGTTGGGCAATCAGCAAGGATTTTGCGCATAGGGTGCCGGGACAAAAGGGCAGAGCAGGCAGGGCGGCGACGGATTTGGCCGAGTTTGCGGAAGAAATGAAATCGGGTGCGACAGACCTGGCGGCGGTGGAAAGAGCGAGGCACAACCTTATACAGGTTATACGGGATAACCTCGAAGAGCGTGAGCAGTACATAATCATAAACCATTTCGGGCTTGAAGGAACATTGGTTAAAAAGAACAAAAAGACCTTGAAGCAGATTGGGGAAGATTTGGGACTGAGCAAGGAGAGGATTCGGCAAATCGAGCTGGTCGGTTTGCAGAAGCTTCGGCAGTCACTTAGCCCGGAGCAGTTCGAACTGCTGATGGGCTGATAGACCGAGAGTTGATTTTTGTCGGTCACTAAACTAAAATGCCCGCCATAAGCTTCAGAAGAGGGTGGCTGAGAGTCAATTGTAAGTGCAAATAGTTTCTGATTTATGAAAGGGACGGGACAGACGATGGCAGGAGATAAAAAGAATTGCCCAGGCAAAGCAGGGTATCTGTCAGGAAAGCGGATTATTCCGGAACCAATCAGCAAGACGACCGATGTAGTGAAACTCGTTGATAATATGGATGCCTACAACGCCGGGAGATTGCGGGCGGCCTGTCACCTTCTGCGAGACAACTATTCGCAGGAGGACGTCACGATAGGCCTGAGCATAGCGGGGGCTTTGACGCCTGCGGGATTAGGGCCTTCTGCGATAATTCCTCTGATGAATCACGGTTTTGTTGACTGGCTAAGCGCAACGGGCGCGAATATGTATCACGATATACATTTTGCCTTTAACCTGCCGATGTTCAGAGGTAGCCATCTTGTTGACGATGCGGATTTGCGGGATAAGGGTGTTACGAGGATTTATGACATCCTGTTCGACTATGAAGACGTGCTGATGGAGACGGACAGGCGGTTGATGGAGATATTAGTCAGGCCGGAATTTCAGAAGGAAATGGGGACGCGGGAGTTCTATCATTATCTGGGCAAGGCCCTCAACGAGCACGAAAAGAAAAATGGACTTGGCGAAGTTAGCGTCTTGGCCGCGGCGTACCGGCACGGGATACCGGTTTTCACATCGAGTCCCGGCGATTCAACTATCGGGATGAATATCGCGGGCCTGGAACTTCTTGCAGAGGCGAAAGGGCTAAGGAGTTTGTTCAAGCTTAAAATCAATCCGAGTATCGACGTGAATGACTCAACGGCGATTATATTGAACGCAAAGAATTACGAGAAAGGGAAAACCGGGGTTATTCTGATTGGTGGGGGGAGTCCAAAGAATTTTATGCTGCAGACGGAGCCGCAGATTCAGGAGGTCCTGATGATTCCGGAGGCAGGGCAGGATTATGATATCAACATAACGGATGCCCGGCCTGATACGGGGGGATTGTCGGGTGCGCCGCCGTCGGAGGCGGCGAGCTGGGGGAAAATTGACCCAACGAAGTTGGATGAGACCGTGACGGCGTATCTTGATGTTACGGTGGCGCTGCCGATAATGGCTGCTTATGTGATACAGACGACGAAAGCGAAGAAGCAGAAGAGATTGTATGACCGTGGCGACGAGCTGCGGGAGAAGCTGATAAAATCGTATCTTGAGAACAACAAGTTCCTCATAAAGCACGAGGAACTAATCAGGAAGTTGGGCAGCTAAGGAAAGATGCTGGAGAGGATGTGAAAAGGAAGTTTATTAAATTGGCAGAAGAGCACGGGACGCCGTTATTTATCATTGACCACGCGGAAATACGGAAGAACTATCAGGTTTTTAAGAAACACCTGCCGAGGGTTCAGGCGTATTACGCTGTCAAGGCCAACTCAAATCAGGAGATAATCAAGACCCTTTTCAATGAGGGTGCCAGTTTCGACGTTGCCAGCTACAATGAGTTTATGCAGGTTTACACCTTCATCAGGCATTATGCCAAACAGGACAAGGATTTCTACATCTGGGATAAGATAATCTTCTCGAACACAATAAAGGACAAGCAAACCCTGAGGAAAATAAAGCGTTATAAGCCCCTTGTTACCTACGACAGCATTGATGAACTGAAGAAAATTAAAGAGCACTGCGATACAGCAGGATTGGTTTTACGGCTGAAAGTTCCTGATACCGGTTCACAGGTTGAGATGAGCTCGAAATTTGGTGCTGAGCCGGGAGACGCGGATGATTTAGTAAAGCAGGCGTTTGATTGCGGATTAGTTGTCGAGGGACTGAGTTTTCACGTAGGCAGCCAGTGCACTAATTTTGATAATTACACTTCGGCACTTCAGATAACCAGCGAGATTTTTAATAACTGTCGGAATAAGGGTTACGAGCTGAAGATAGTCGATATCGGCGGGGGATTCCCTGTGCCGTATAACTCGGAGGTTCCGAGATTTGAAAAGCTCGCGAATATTATAAACAGCGAGTGCGAGCGGCTGTTTCCGAAAGATATAGAGATTATAGCGGAGCCGGGGCGGTTTATTGTGGCCAGTGCAGCAGTATTAATTTCAGAAATAATTGGCAAGGCGAGAAGAGAGGGAAAGATTTTTTATCATATAAACGACGGGGTTTACCATACTTTTTCAGGAGTTGTTTACGACCACTGGATTCCGAATTTTCACTCATTCAAACGCGGAACCAAAGAGATTTGTGCGGTTGTCGGGCCGACGTGCGACAGCTTCGATAAGATTTCGCTGTCCGAACAGCTTCCGGGGAATCTGGAAATCGACGATTATCTGTGCACTGAGAATATCGGGGCATACAGCATAGCTTCTTCGACAAGATTCAACGGTTTCGAGGGGGCCAAAATCCTGCATATCAATAACTAACGGCCCCGTAAAAACCTCTATTTAGCCATTGCTCCGGGAAATCGGGGTTCGGGTTTTTCTGCTTCCGAAGTTGTAATCTATGGGTTGGCAAGAAGTTATATTTACCAGCCCTAATTTTTTACCTGCCAGGTGATATAAGTCTTGAAAAAATAAGGGGGTTATAATAGAATCTAGAGGGGATATGGTAGTAGGATGAGAGGTGAATGAATAGCTATGCCTGCCAAAGGCGCGGCCACGCCCGAAATTTATGCTGCGCTTTTTGTTTATCCAGGGATATTGTGGGGGATTTTTGCAGCAATAGTTTGCCGGATGGTATCTACTTTTTGTAGGAGGAGAAGATGTCTGTTAAATACTATTGTTTGAGTGTCTTTTTCATCACAGCTCTTTCATTGGGGTCGTCTTACGGCGACACAAATGTGCTTTTAAATCCCGGATTCGAAAGCGGCACGGCCGAATGGTCCGCTCGGGGCTGCGACTTTACTACGGTTACTTCACCCGTGCACAGCGGCTCTCGCAGCGGACGGGCATACAACAGGACCGCCACCTGGCAGGGTGTCCAGCAGGATATGAGGGACAAAATGGTGCCCGGTGAAACCTACCAGATATCCGGCTGGGTCAGAATCGGAAACGCCTCAAGTGCAACTGTCAAGGTATCTGTTCAGAAAACTGACGAAAGTAACGGCGGCGACCCCACATATGTTAATGTAGATTCTGCAACCGCTAACAATAGTGGCTGGGTTGAACTCTCGGGCAATTATACACTGAATGTTACCGGCACATTATCGCAACTGCTTGTGTACTTTGAGGGCCCGGATTCAGGGATAGATATCTACGTCGATGACGCGGAAGTATATGGTCCGGAGTTTGGTCCCATCGACCCTGAGGCGGAGGGCACGATTAATGTGAATACTCGCTACCAGGAGATTGAGGGCTTTGGGGCCGCGGGCGCATGGTACGAAAACTGGCTAACGAGTAACACTAAGAGTGAAGAAATCTATGACTTGCTCTTCGGTGACCTGGGCCTTGATATATACAGGGTACGAAACACATACGACTATATAGATGACCAGAGCTACATGTCCAATACGGGCACTATCGTCGGTGAAGCGTTGCAGCGTAACCCAAACTTAAAAATCATGATTTCTTCCTGGTCGCCGGCGGAATACTTAAAAAGCACCGGCAAGCTGAACGAAGGAACTCTCGAGGGAGGTCTCGGCAATTATAATTACACTGGCTTTGCACAATGGTGGTATGAGAGTATTGGTGCATGGTCAGGTGTTGGGGTAGATGCCGACTACATCAGTATTCAAAATGAGCCCGATTACAATGGTAATGACCGCTGCTTGTTCGACCCCACACAAAACTCAACCAGGGCCGGCTATGACCAGGCATTCAATGCGGTTTGGAGAAAGTTGGATACCGAAATGGGTTCGTCTATGCCAAAAATGCTCGGACCTGAAACAAGCGGCTTTGACGGCGCAAGCGACTACAGCCCGGACGATTATTTAAATGCATTCACCGTATCCGAACGTCTCCGTTTTTATGGTTACGCACATCATTTATATAATTGCAATAACGGAGGCAGTCCGGGTTGTGGTGACGACCCCGACCTATATCTTACCAAGATGTCCAACTTTAATTCTGCCTGGGGCAGCACCAAACCCCTGTTCCAAACGGAGTACGAGCACGCAACAGATGATTGGCCGGATGCGCTAAATATAGCGCTTTTGCTGCATAACTCTCTAACTGTCGAAGAAGTTGCTGGATATCTGTACTGGGATTTGTTCTGGAATAATGGAGGCCTTGTGACACTGCCGTCTTATGGTGCTTCCACTTATACCATAAACAACGATTACTATGGCTTCAAACACTTTTCGGCCTTCATCCATCCGGGCTGGGAGCGGGTGGATGCCACGGACGATTCTGATGCGCTGAGAATGTCGGCTTATATAAGCCCCAGCAATCAGGAGCTAACAGTTGTAATCATCAACACCAGCTCCGATACCGATATTGAAACCGACCTGTCTTTTACGGGCTTTTCAATTGACAGCGGCGAGGTTTATCGAACAACCAGTTCTCTGGAGTGCGATTACATCGGCAGCTACGACGGAACGGGGACATTGACTATACCGATGAGCTCTGTAACGACTCTGTGGCTTTCGGCCGGCGGAACTCCCCAGAAGGCTTTGACTACTTCATCAACTTCGGGCGGTTCTGTTACGACCCCGGGAGAAGATACGTACTATTATGACCAGGGTACTTATGCGAATATCGTTGCTACAGCCGGCACGAACTATCATTTTGTCAACTGGACAGGTACTGCAGTAGATAACGGCAAGGTAGCCGACCCGAACGCGGCCTCGACAACGGTAATAATGGACGCCGACTACTCAGTCGTCGCCAACTTCGCAATAGACCAGAGGGCGTTAACTGCATCATCGACAGCGGGCGGCTCAGTAACCGACCCCGGTGAAGGCAGCTTCGATTACGACCATGATACGG
>CAZQWM010000001.1:41298-235540 GCA_964597035.1 uncultured Pirellulales bacterium | reverse complement strand
ACAGCCATTCTATGGCGCTCGATATGTTCGGCAATGTCTGGACCTGGGGCGATAACAAATATGGCCAGCTCGGAAACGGCACAAATGACCCGTGTTTCACTCCTGTAAAGGTCGTCGGCCCTGACTTAAATCATAACCGAACCCATGAGCCGAACGAAGGTTTTCTCGAAAATATTGTCGCCGTCTCCGCCGGCTACTGGCACTGCATTGCTATCGACTCTGATGGAGTTGTGTGGACGTGGGGCAAGCACGGCGTGGGAAGTCTGGGGTTAGGCAACGCCATAAAGGCAAGTGATAGTAATATTCCTCATAATATAAACGTAGTTTATAATCTAACGCAACAGACTTTTCACTTCGGAATACAAACAGCTATTAATGATGTCAACAACAGTGGTGATATTATCGAAGCACCAGAAGGAACCTACTTTGAAAATATTGATTTTTTGACTAAATCGCTCACACTAAAAAGCACTTACCCAGATAATTGGGACGTGGTTTAAGAAACTATCATTAAGGGTTCAGGAGGTGATGAAACACCAGCGGTAAAATTCTATGACAATTCAATACTAACCGGCTTTAAAATCACAACTAATGATTACGGGATATGGTGCGAACCATCAGATGATACCAACAATAGCGCTATTGAAAATTGCATTATTGAAAACTGCGGCGGCCATGGATTGTATTTTCTTTATGGCGCCACAGTTGATGTTACAAATTGTAAGATTACAGGTAATGGTGCAGGTTTCGCTCAAGACGGTATAAATATTTTCAATTCCGATATAACGCTCAGCAACTGTCTCATTGAGGATAGCGCAATGCAAGGCGTTGAATGCAGCGACTCCTCCACTGTAAACATCTACAATAGTTCCATCCAGGGCAATGGTGGTGAAGGAATTAAAAATCATGATTGTAATATTATTGTTCATAATTGTTTTATCAAGAATAACAACGGTGAAGGTATATACAATTATACCCCTAATTATACCAGTTATTCCGTGACTATTACAAATAATACTATCAGCGGAAATAACGACAACGGAATTTATTCATATACCAAGTATAGCAATGAAATTGAAATCAAAAATAACTTGATATATTCCAATGGAGCAGGTGGTAGCGGTGATGGGATTTATATTCCCTATGCTTATCCTGTCGATGCGATAATCACAAACAACACCATAGCTAAAAATAATGACTATGGAATACATTCAAATTATGCAACAGATGTTTCCGTAAGCAACTGTATTATCTGGGGCAATGGTAATGGCAGTCTGCATAAAGATAATGACGACTTTGACAATATAACATACAGTTGCATCCAGGGCGGTTTTTCCGGTACCGGTAACATAAATTACGACCCTTGTTTTGTAAACGATGCTAATGATAATTATCACATTGGCTCCGGCTCGCCGTGCATTGACAGAGGCGACCCCAATGGCGATTATGACAGGCAGACAGATATCGACGGCGAACCAAGAGTAACGGCTCTAAGGATTGATATGGGGGCTGATGAGCTTTATCGGCCGAAGGCCGACTTCGACAAAAACGACATTGTCAACTTCATCGATTACGCAATCTGGGTCGTCGCCTGGCAGACTGACGACCCGAATATGTCGCTCGATGATGATAATGACGTCGATATAGACGACCTGGCCGTCTTCTGCGATGACTGGCTGTGGCTCGCGCCGTGGTCGGATATGTTCTATATGGCTTCCTTCGGCGAGCCCGGCGGATTTATGAGCTCGAGAGCTGCTGTAGCTGCTGAGCAGATTTATCCCGCCGAGCAATGGCCCCAGCAGATAACCTGCGAAGCTGTTGCGTCCGAAGACATAGTCTTTACCGATGAGCAGATTCAAAAGCTTATCGACTGGACTGAGCAGCTCTGGGAATCCGACCCTGACTTTCGAGCTACAATCGACGAAGCGGTTTACAACCGTATTCTGGACGACTTAAAACAGCAGCTTAACGACTAGCTTACCACTCCCCTTCGGGGCAGGACATAACGTAATCCAGGACGTCGTTAAGATTTGCGGATGCAACTGCCACAGTGCAATCGGCTGCACCGTAATAAAGGGAAAGCTCATTGGTCTTTTTGTTTATAATAGCCCCGGTCGGGAACACGACATCGCCGACATCGCCCACCCTTTCGTAAGGGGCCTGCGGCCCGAGCACCCATTCATCGCTTCTTCTAAGCACCTTCCAGGGCTCGTTGATATCCAAAAGGGCCAGTCCAACTCGGTAGATTGCTCCTGCAGCGGTATCCCTAACGCCGTGATAGCAGATTAGCCAGCCAATATCCGTTTCAATGGGCTGACAGCCGAGCCCCACGCGGTGGCAATCCCAGTAGGCCGAGCGGGTCATAATAAGGACGCGGTGGTCGCCCCAGTGCTTGAGGTCCGGCGAGAAGCTAATCCACATATGCGCTTCGCCTCTGACGATTGGGCGGTGAATCAGTGCGAATCGGCCTTTGAATCTTCGCGGTAAAAGGCAGGCGTCCTTGTCCTCCGGCGGCAGAAGCGCTCCGAGCCGGGCGAAGGTCTTGAAATTCTTGGTAATAGCCAGCGAGACAACGGGGCCGCCTTCGCTAAAGGAGACATAGGTGATCGCATACTGTTTTTGCTCTTCCAGCCAGACGATACGAGGGTCCTCCACACCCCACCTTTCCTCACGCGAATCATGGTCGGCCTCGAAGGTCGGCGCTTCATCTATTTTCCAGTTGGTAAGCCCGTCGGCACTGCGAGCAACAGTGAGGTGCGAGAAACCCCGCATATCCTCGGCCCGAACCAGCAGAAGCGTTTCGTCGTCGATTCTGACGGTCCCCGGATTGAAAACGGCGTTGACGGCGTAGGTCCAGTCGTGTGTTGTCAGGATGGGATTGCCCGCGTAGCGTTTGAACAATCCGTGTGCTATCTTTTGTCTTTCAAGGTTTATCATACACAGACCCCACAAAAAACGGCGTCAATCGTCCATCTGCACGAACAGCTTGTCCTATGAACAATAATCGACAAGACAGCCGGCTTTACACTACCAGATTTGCCCGACGCTATGCAATCACCGCATAACCCAGACAAAGTATTTTTTAGCCGGCAGCAGCTTTCTGCCATCGAGTCGAGCTATGTCTTGACCAGCTGCGTCTCATACAAGCTTTGGTATAGAGGGCAATTCTGCATCAACTCTTCGTGCTGGCCCTGGGCAACAATCCGGCCTTTATCCATTACGACAATCACGTCGGCGGCGATTATCGTGCTGAATCGGTGTGCGATTACGAAACTGGTTCTGTCGTGCATAATTTCTTCGATGGCCTTGTGAATTTTGGCCTCGCTGTCGGCATCGACCTGGCTGGTGGCCTCGTCGAAAATCAGAATGGAGGGGTTCTTGAGAATGGCCCTGGCAATAATGATTCTTTGAATCTGGCCTCCGCTGAGACCTGTGCCCTGTTCGCCGATGATTGTGTCGTAGCCATCGGGCAAAAGCTCGACAAACTCGTGTGCGAAGGCCCGCCTGGCAGCGGCGGTAGTCTCTTCGATGCCGGCGTTGGCTTTCCCGTATGCGATGTTGGCCGCTATCGTGTCGTTAAATACCGCCATCTGCTGTGTAACCATTGCTATCTGGTTTCGCAAACTGCGAAGCGTGGCATCTTTTATATCGGTCCCGTCAATAAGGATTTGCCCGCTGTCGGGGTCGTAAAAACGTGGCATCAGGTTTGCGAGGGTTGTTTTGCCTGAGCCATTTGGGCCGACTATAGCAATATTGTGGCCGGCCTGCACGACCAGATTGATACCTTTGAGCGCCGAATCACTGGCGCCGGGGTAAGTGAAGGTTATGTTTCTGAATTCGATTCTTTGCCTGAGCGTGGGCAGCTCAATCGTCCCGTCCTTGAAGCTTTCCCTCGGCTGGTCCATCATCGAGAAGACTCGTTCTGCTGCGCCGTTTGCCTGCTGAATCTTTGTATATATATCTCCCGTCTTGCGAACGGCTTCGCCCGCGGCGCCGAGCAGGCCCAGCAGCACAAGGAAGTTGGGTCCTTCCATATGATTTTGTGTGACCCAGCTTGCGCCAACGACCAGAGCAATGGAGCCGGCCACCATAGCGACAACTTCCATAATCGGATTGGTGGCGGAATCGACTTTTGACATCTTCAATAACTGCTTCAGAAGGCGCTTGTTAATCACCTTGAACGCGGATTGTTCGTATGCCTGCTGGTTGTAAACCTTGACGACCTTGAGGCCGGCAACGACTTCCTGCAGTTTGGAAAGCATTTGCGACCAGGCCTTCAGGGACCTTTTTGAGGCCCTTTTCATTTTCTTTCCGAGGCGGGCAACGAGCCAGAGTATCGGTGGTCCGGCACAGAGAAAAATCAAGGTCAACTGCCAGTTCAGAAGGGCGGCAACTACAAGCAGAAGTATTGCGTTGAGCGGTTCACGCAGCCCCTTACCCAGAAGGATTTTTATGCCGTTGCCCATAGCGCCGGTGTCGTGGACCATTCTGCTGACCGAGTCGCTGGGACGGTCGCCATCAAAGAAACCGACCGGCATATCCATCACGTGTGCGAATGCATCCTCTCTGAGCCGGTTGACGCCGACATGGACGACTTTTTCCGCGAGGTAGCTCTGATAGAACTTGGCAAGGCAGCGGATGACCGTCAACACACCTACCGCAACGATAATCGCTGCTACAGCTTTTGTTCTATTGTCCTGTGTCTGGTCTCGCGGGATAAAAGAGACGGCCCATTGCGCAAAGTCACCGACCCTGTCTTTGAAATCGCCGGCCGGGACATTCTCGAGTTCGACGAATTTTTCGCCGAACTTGGCGTGCTGTTCGTCGAGCCTTTTTAAGCGCACATCGATTGTCTCGAGCCGGCTGGTTGCAAATGCCTCCAGAAGCATTGTAAAGACCACCCTGGTTTCCTGCGAACTTTCAACCGGCGAGCCGGCGCCGATTATTCTGTCGGCCGGTTTGATTCCGGCCTTGTCGGCAGGTCCGTCATCATCGACTGAAGTAACAAGCAGATAGTAGCCGATATCAGGACCGTTATTCCTGGTAAAATCTATGCTCTCGGGGACATAAAAGCTGATTCCATATCGCCACTGACAGACCTTTCTATCGACCCAGCCGTGCAATCCCTCCTGGCCCATCATCACTTTGAGCAGAGGGATAAGACTCATGAAACTCAGCGACAACAATACAGACCCAATCAGAGTGCTGACTACGACCACGACTATGCGTGGCCACTGCGGCCAGATATAATAAAATACGCGCCAAAACGCCTTCACTCAGTGTCTCTCCAAAACCGTCATTCTACGTGTTCGCAATCACGTTCTCCAAGAGAGCGGACTACACTAACAGAGGGCCGCGTTGCAGTCAAGCCCCAAGCCGGTCATTGACGGCCCAGGCCGCGCCTGTTATCCTGCGAATTTTTAACGGAATAAGAGCAAATGAGAATCGACCGGCTTGTACTCGGAGAGTTCGAAACCAACTGCTATGTCGTGCGCAGCAGCGACACGACAACCGAGTGTCTTATTATCGACACGGGCCTTGACGCCGGGCCGCTTATGGAATTTATCGACCGAGGCAAACTGAAACCTGCTTCGGTGGTTCTCACGCACGGCCACATCGACCATATTGCAGGCGTCGATAGTCTGCGAGCGAAATTTCCGTCGCTGAAAACTTATATCCACAAGCTCGACGCCATACTGCTGACCGACGCAGTCGGCAATCTGTCGGCTATGACGGGCAGGTCGCTGTCAGCCGAGAGTGCAGATTGTCTTATCGACGAGCCGGACATTATCGATGAAGCGGGGATTCGTCTTCGGGTCATACATACGCCCGGCCATACGCCCGGCGGAATCTGTCTGTATGCCGAGCAGGAGGGCGTGATTTTTGTCGGTGACACTCTTTTCGCCGACTCGGTGGGCAGGACGGACTTTCCCAACGGCAGCCACGAACAATTAATAGGGGGCATAAAGCAGAAGCTGCTGGTTCTGCCCGACGAGACAGTTGTGTATCCCGGTCACGGCGGCCGAACCACCATCGGGCGGGAGAAAGCAAGAAATCCCTTTTTGCGTTAGGGGCTATTATGAGCAAATCAGCCCTACGTTCCATCGATTCATTAGCCGCGGCAAGCTGTATAGGAATAGTTATCTGCTGGTCGGTCGGCCCGCTGTTTATCGAATACCTCACAGGCTATATCGACCTGTGGACCCAGAATGCGCTCAGATATATCGCAGCGTGCCTGTTCTGGCTGCCGTTCCTGCTGGCAGACGCAAGAGCCGGCCGTATACCGAGAAAGGTCTGGACACGTGCGCTGGTACCTCTGGCGCCGAATCTGATTATGCAAAGTCTATGGGCCGCGGCGTTTTACTACATCGACCCCGGCTTTGCCACTTTGCTGGTCAAGACCTCGGTAATCTGGGTAGCGGTGCTGTCAATCACGTTCTTCTCCGACGAGAGAGGGCTGGTCAGAAGCACCTACTTCTGGTTAAGTCTCGTTCTATCAGGTGTGGGCGTGACGGGCGTTATGTTGTTCAAATACGACTTTCAGGAATCACACACGATAATCGGCACGGTAATAGCACTGCTATTCGCATTTATGTGGGGACTTTACACGGTGGCGGTGAAAGTCTCGATGCGAGATGTCAACTCGCGAATCGGTTTCTCGGTCATCAGCATTTATACGGTGGTGGGACTGTCGGTCCTGGCGATGTTTGTCGGTAAGCCGGGGCAATGCCTCGTGATGCCACTGAAGGTCTGGGCTGCGGCGGCCGTATCCGGGATTATCGCGATAGGTCTCGGCCACGTTCTATTTTACGTTTCGATTCACCGGCTCGGAGCGACAATCCCGTCGCTGGTGCAGCTTTCTCAGCCGTTCATGGTGATTATTTTTTCATACTTGCTCTTCGGGGAATCGTTCAACGCACTGCAGGTTATTTTCGGGATAGTGCTGTTAGTCGGCTCGGCGGCAGCGATTATAGCTGAAAAAGACGTGACCCTGCCAATGCCTCGATTCGGTCATTAAGTATCTTTGCCGGACCCCTGTGACAGACGGTATGTAATCATCCGATTACTCGAAGGTGTTGTAGTATTCAGGCTTGCCGTCGTCGCTGTCGTATCGCGTGGCATCGGCGCTTTCGGCGTCGACTCTGATTCGCTCGATGCTCTCGGCCTTTTTGGTGCTGCTGTCGACGGTAACCAGTATACCGTTTATCTTGACGTTGTCGGTGGCGACCTCAAAGGGGACCGGCATTCGTGTCCTGAATGATTTGAGCACGCTTTCTTTGCCGCGGCCGATCACCGAATCGTGGGCTCCGGTCATACCGATATCGGTGATATAAGCGGTGCCTTTGGGCAGGATTTTCTCGTCGGCAGTGACAACGTGGGTATGAGTGCCGAAGACACAACTGACTCTTCCGTCGAGATGATAGCCCATTGCGATTTTTTCACTGGTTGCCTCTGCGTGAAAATCGACAAATATAATCTCGGCCTGCTGCTGCACTTTTGGCAGCAGCTTATCTATCGTGTTATAAGGGCATTCGGCGGGCTTCATAAAGAGCCGGCCGATAAGCGGAACCGCAGCAATAGCGGGACCTTTGCCTGTTTTGTACAACGCCACGGTCCTGCCCGCCGCCAGCTCCGACCAGTTGGCCGGCCGGGCGATATTGTCCTGTGTCTCCAGCGTCTCGATTATTTCCTTCTTGCGGTAAGTATGGTCGCCCAACGTAACCATATTGACTCCGTACCGCAGCAGCTTGTTGTATATCTGTGGCGTAATGCCGCTTCCTCCGGCGGCATTTTCGGCGTTGGCGATGACGCAGTCAACCTGCCGGTCTGTTACAAGCTGTTTGAGCTTTTCCGCCAGCACCCGCCTGCCCGGCCTGCCGACTATGTCACCTATACAAAGAATATTGAGCTTCATAATTTTTAAAACTACCAATGATTGGTGACCTGCCAAAGGCAGCTACAATCATCGATAATCAATTTCAATCATAACCCTTTACGATACACACTATCTTTACCTTGCGTATTCGACGCAGCGGAGTTCCCGCAGCAGTGTCACCTGGATTTCGCCGGGATATGTCATTTCGGCTTCAACCCTTTTGGCGATGTCGCGTGCCATTTTCATAGCCGACTCGTCGGGTATTTTTTCGGCGCTGACAATGACGCGGATTTCCCGGCCGGCCTGAATCGCATAGGCATTATCCACGCCCGGGAAACTGTTGGCTATCTCTTCGAGTTTTTCGAGCCGCTTGATGTATCTTTCGAGCGTTTCTCTTCTGGCACCCGGCCTCGAGGCGCTGATGGCATCCGCTGCGGCAACCAAAGGCGTGTAAGGATTGTCGGGCGGAATATCGCCGTGATGGCCCTGGACGGCATTGAGAATAACGGGCGACTCATTGAACCTTCGCAGGAAATTGGCGCCTATGTCGGGGTGGCTGCCTTCAATTTCGTGGTCGAGTGCCTTGCCGATGTCGTGAAGCAGTCCCGCGCGGCGGGCAATTGAGCCATCCAAGCCGAGCTCATCGGCCATAACCTGAGCCAGAAAGGCAACCTCGACGCTGTGGCGAAGCACATTCTGGCCATAGCTTGTCCTGTAATTTAACGCGCCAATCATACTCATAACACGATTGCTCAGGCCACGAACGTTGGTCTCCACTGCGGCATTTTTGCCAATCTGCAAAACCTTCTGATTTATATCCTTTTTTGTCTGCGCGACAAGCTCTTCGATTCTTGATGGGTGAATTCGGCCGTCCTGAATCAGCCGTTCCATAGCCAGCCGGGCGACTTCCCGTCTGACGGGGTCGAAGCCGCTTACCACAATCATCCCCGGCGTATCATCGACGATGACATCCACACCTGTGGCTTTTTCAAAGGCCCGTATGTTGCGTCCTTCCCTGCCGATGACCCGGCCCTTCATATCGTCGTTGGGAATCTCGACGGTGGAAACCGTGACCTCGCAGGTTTGTTCGGCGACGTATCGCTGAATGGCCGTGCTGATAATCTCCCTGCTTTTCTCGTTGGCCACTTCCGTCATCTCATCGACCTTGCGCTGAATCAGAGCGGACATCTCAAGCTCACATTCATCTTCCAAGCGCTTGAGCAAGAGCTCTTTGGCCTCTTCAATGTTCATCGCGGTCATTTTCAGGAGCTGATTTTTCTGCTGTGCGATAACCATCGAGAGCTGTTTGTCCTTGGCCTCGATATTCAACATACGCCTGTCGATTTCTTTTCCCTGTTCTTCGAGCGTTTTTTCCTTTTGCCTGACCATCTCGACCTGTTTGTCGAGCACGTCTTCACGTTTACTCAGCCGAAGCTCTGTTTCCCTCAGCTCGGAACGAATCTGGTTGGCCTCGGCGTTAAACTGCTCTTTCTTTTTGATTGTTTCGGCGGCCGCTTCTATCTGTGCGGCCTTGATTATGTTCTCCGCTTCCTTCTTGGCGCCATCCAACTGACGCTGGAGGTCTTCCTGGAAGGTCTTTGCTTTTGCCTTGCTGATGAACCGGCCCACAAGAACCGCGGCGGAAATACCAATAAAAATGCCGGCAATCACGGCAAGGATAGCGGAGGCGTCAATTTGCATCAGTATACCGTCCATATCCCTACCCTCTTAAAACTTGAAAGCCCAATAGTTAAACAATGTCCGCGATGAACCCAAATCACGGGATTGACGGCAGGAAAGCTACTGAGAAATGCCTGAAGGGAGAAAAATCGTTACAGTCCTGAGAGTAAAATCACCAGTCAAGCGGACGGCAAAAGGACAAATCAGGCTCCCTTTGCACATCTTTTGGTTTTTCCGCCACAAAACCGGAAGCTATTACACTCAACACAAATTCTCCTATCGCCTTTCGGCGAAATTTCTAAGTTTAACGATTTAATCTCCGCACTATCGCACTTTTTAACGTCATTATCGGAAGTTCATTTTCTTCCAAGTAAGCTGTGTTTCTAACAAACGTCAAAAGTGTCTCTTGTAGCTTAACCGCCGTTCGGACAAGCCTTTAGGCCTATCCGAGGTCGCCCAGATGCAAAAACAATCATAAGCTGTCTCTTAAATTACGGGACAAACCCCAATCGGGTTCATAATCGGCAAAATCGAGAAAGAGCATAATCTCTTATTCGCATCAGGTCAACAAAAAACCTCTCAAAAAAGCCGGCTTACGGCAAAATTTTTGCCCGTCGGCCCCTGCGAGCGGGCCGGGTCAGCTTGGCTGGCCGAACTACCCCAATCCCCTTTATCGCCCCCAAAATCAACCCCGACTGGTCGGTATTGTCCGGTCGAATTGCCAACTATCAGGTTGTGGCGGCAAAAGTTTTACGAAATGCCTGAAATGCTTGCGATTTAAAACGGGGGTATGATAACTTATGGCAATCGAAAGGTGCGGCGGCGTATGAATAACGGTTTCGAGGAGGCACAGTGGAGCCCAAAATCTGCGTTCTGATGGTTGATGACGACGAAGTGGACTATCTGGCGGCCAAGCGGGCCCTGCTCGATTGTCCGTACCCCGTCAAATTTGATATTGAGACCGCAAACACCCTGTCGAAGGCGATGGATAAGCTTAAACGCGGCCGATTTGACGTTGTTCTGCTCGACCTGGGGCTTCCGGACAGCGTGGGGCTTGATACGGTTAAAAGTGCCATCAAGGCGGCAGGGGATATCCCCATTGTGGTCCTGACGGGATTGGCTGACGACCGAACGGGTCTTTCAGCGATAGACATAGGCGCAGCCGACTATCTCGTCAAGGGCCCTTCGATTGGCAATATGTTAGGCCGGACACTGCTTTATGCACTGGAACGGAAAAAGGTGGGGCTGAAGCTCAAAGAAGCAATGGAAGCGAAAGCTGACCTCGTGAATATGGTTTCGCACGACCTGCGCATACCGCTGACGGCCATCCGCGAGGGCATCGATATCGTTCTTGGCGGCGAAGCCGGAGAGGTCAACGACGAACAGACGGAGTTTCTTGCCCTCGCCAAAAGGAACGTCGAGCGCCTGACCCGGCTTATTACCGACTTTCTCGACTATCAGAAGATAGAGGCCGACGGGCAGCATTTCAATATTCAGGAAAACGATATAAACGAGCTGATGAAGGACGTCCACAAAACGATGGAGTCGGTGGCGAGGCAGAAAGGCCTGGAATTCCGCATTGACCTTGAAGAGGGGCTGCCAAAGACGGAATTTGACTATGACGGCATCACACGGGTCGTGACAAACCTTGTCAGCAATGCCCTGAAGTTCACGGCCGCGGGCGGCATCTGTTTGCGCACCCGAAAAGATGAGAACACAATAGTGGTCGCGGTCTCGGACACCGGCTGCGGAATAAGCAAGGACGACTTGGGAAAGCTGTTCCAGAAATATGGGCAGATCAAGTCGGCGAAAGTCAAGGATATCGAAGGCACGGGCCTGGGGCTGGCCATCTCCAAACTGATTGTCGAACACCATAGAGGCAGAATTTGGGCCGAATCGCCCGCCTCGCCCGACTCGGGTCTGGCAAGTCGAGGCGGGCAACCCGGCAAAGGTTCGACGTTCTTCTTCTATTTGCCGACCTGATTTTTGCTCTTAGCGAAATCGAAGAGTGTTGGTTCCGCCGGCGCGTCTTTCTCTTCACTATCCGCTGTCTTATTGAGTATCTTGTCGATTGTATCGAGAAGGACTTGGGCGTCGTAGGGCTTCTGAAGGTACGCATCGACGCCTTCAATCAGGACGCTTTGCTTATAAAGCTCATTGGTCATTCCAGTCAGGACAACAATATATGTCTTTTTGGTGGTGTCCGATATTCGCAGTTTCCGCAGGACGCTCAGGCCGTCGCCAGCGGGCAACTGCAGGTCAAGCACTATCAAATCGGGAGCTATCTTGTGCGCCTTTTGCACCGCCTGGTATCCATCGGAGGCGCAGTGGACGGTGAAGCCCCGGCTGGTAAGCCGCTTGGCGACGACTTTTTGCACATCCAGCTCGTCTTCCACCACCAGGATAGTTGCCATAGGTAATCCTTTTTCGGTCGTTTACTTGGGCCTTGCCGGCGCAGAACACCACTGTTGTCTATATCGAACCCAAACGGACGCGACTTAAGTAATAATCCCCGCAAGCGAACCCGCCATTTGGCGAGGTCTCGCTTTCGGCGGACTGACTCGCCAAAGGACTGCAAGTGCGTCATCTGCCATAGGCGCCACTTTTTCAGTAGCACTCTGGTCACATCTTTGCCGAAGTTGGAGAAGTTCAGCATTTATGCTAAACTTGGGGGGATGAACAGCAAAAAACTCAATCGCGAACCGGCTGGCTTATATGTGCACGTTCCCTTCTGCGATGCCAAGTGCCGGTACTGCGGTTTTTACTCCGAGCCAGTAAAAAACCACGACACTGTCCGGCTGGTCTCGGTAACCATCACCGAGCTGGACAGAAAAAGGGGTCAGGAGTCTTTTTTTGTTCAAACGGTTTATATTGGCGGTGGAAGCCCAAGCTGCCTGCCGGGGGAACAGCTTCTCCGGCTGGTTAATGAAATTACCTCAAGATGGCCTAAGCCGGAGGAGTTCACAATCGAGGTCAACCCCGGCCAAGTCAACGAAGACATACTGAGCCAATTATGCGTCTGCGGCGTCAATCGGCTTTCAATAGGCGCACAATCCTTCAATGCCAGCGAACTGGATTTCTTAGGCAGAAGAAACTCGGTGGCCGATATTTGCAGGGCCGTTCAGACGGCAAAACAGGCAGGGTTTGACAATATCAGCATAGATTTGATTTTCGCCGTCCCCGGCTCAACATTGGAATCTTGGGAAAACAGCTTGCAGTCCGCGATTGACCTGGGAATCCAGCATATCTCCACTTACAGTCTAACTTATGAAGAATCAACCCCGCTGCAAAAAGCGGCAGCGGCAGGGGAAGTTACACCGGTTGACGAAGAAACCGACCGGACAATGTATGAGACGGCCATCGACGAACTTGAACGGGCCGGTTTCAGGCAGTATGAAATATCGAATTTTGCGCAGCCCTCGTTCGAGTGCAAACATAACCTCAACTACTGGGCGAACCGGCCTTATATCGGTATCGGGCCTGCTGCGGGCTCGTATTGGCAAGGCAGACGAACTCTAAATATAGCCGACATAAGAAAGTATATCGAAGCGATTGAAGAAAACGCGGAGGTAGCCATCGAATGCGAAACTCCAAATCAGCTCCAGTGCGCCTGTGAGACGGCGGTTTTGAATCTCCGCCGACGGTGTGGCATCGACTTGGAAGAATTCGAGAGCCGAACTGGTTTTGAGGTGAGGAAATTGTTTGCCGAACCAATCGACAGATACAGGCAGCTCGGTCTGATTGAAGTGGCTGCCGGCCGGTTGTTCCTGACCCGCAAAGCGATTCCAATCGCTGATTCGGTCTTGTGCGACTTCGCGGCGGTCTGATGGTGATGTTGTTTTTAGGACGGGCTATGCTATATTGAGAGTTTCATTGAGAACTATGAGCACGGAACATATACGCAACTTTTCGATAATCGCGCACATCGACCACGGCAAGAGCACGCTGGCCGACCGAATACTGGAGATTACCGGTGCGGTAAGCGACCGTGAGAAGAAGGACCAGCTTCTCGACGATATGGATATCGAGCGGGAACGCGGCATCACGATAAAGGCCTCAGCCGTTACGATGAGATACCGGCACGAGGGCAGGGAATATATGCTGAACCTCATCGATACGCCCGGCCACGTCGATTTTCATTACGAAGTCTCGCGCGCCCTTAAGGCGTGCGAAGGGGCACTTCTCGTAGTTGACGCAAGCCAGGGCGTCCAGGCACAAACGGTGGCAAATGCGTATTTAGCCACTGAGTCCGGTGCGGAGATTCTCGGCGTAATCAACAAGGTTGACCTGCCCAGCGCCCAGGCGGAAATTACCGCTGAGGAAATCGAGCACGTCTTAGGCATCAGGAAGCAGGACTGTTTCCGCATCAGTGCAAAAACGGGCGCCGGCGTTCGTGAGCTGCTTGATGCGGTAATAACACTACTTCCGCCGCCGCCCGACCGCAGCGGCGAGCCGACGGCGGCGCTTGTCTTCGACAGCATCTGCGACGATTATCGCGGCGTCATCTGCTACGTCAGGGTTTTTGCCGGCGAATTAGCTGTAAGGCAGAAAATCAGATTTATGCGTTCCGGCAGAAAATACCTCATAACCGAGCTGGGAAAGTTCACTCCGAAAATGTCGCCCGTCGAACGGCTCGGCGCCGGTGAGGTCGGCTACGTCATCGCCAATGTTCGTCAACTGTCGGATGTTACCGTCGGCGATACAATCACGGACGATTCCCGGCCCGCTGCCGAGCCGCTGCCGGGTTATATTCGGCCGATACAGATGGTTTTCTCGGATTTCTATCCCGGCAATAACACCGACTATCCGAAACTCCGCTCGGCTTTCGAGAAACTCGCTCTCAACGACGCAAGTTTTTCGTTCGTGCCGCAGAATTCACCGGCCCTGGGCTTCGGCTTCAGATGCGGTTTTCTGGGCCTGCTGCATATGGAAATTATCCAGGAACGCTTAGAACGCGAAAACGATATTGACGTTGTTCAGACGGCGCCGACCGTCAGCTATGAAGTTTTGACCACGGACGGGCAGGTTAAAAAAATCGATTCGCCGGCCGATTTGCCGGATGTAACGCATATAGAGGAACTTCGTGAGCCGTTTGTGCGTCTGGAGATTATCACCGGCATTGATGCGATTGGCGGGATTATGAAATTGGCCGAGAGCCGGCGGTGCAAACTGCTCAAGACGGACTATCTCAGTCAGACCCGTGTGATGTTAGAATACAAGGCGCCGTTAGCGGAGATAGTTTACGACTTTTACGATTCACTCAAGGGCGTCAGCCACGGCTACGCGACGATGGATTACGAATTCATCGGCTTCGAGGCGAGTGACCTTGTCAAAATAAACATTTTAATCAACAAGATTCCTGTCGATGCACTGTCGCTGATTGTGCATCGCGGCACGGCTGAAGCAAGAGGCCGAAAGATGCTCGTCCGCCTGCGCAAGGCCATCCCGCGTCATCAGTTCGAGATTCCGCTGCAGGTCGCCATCGGCGGCAAAATCATCGCAAGAGAAACTATCAAGCCGTTCAGGAAAGACGTTACCGCAAAATTATACGGCGGCGACGTTACAAGAAAAATGAAGGTGCTCAAAAGGCAAAAGGAAGGCAAAAAGAGGATGAAAAACATCGGCTCCGTGCAAATCCCCCAGAAGGCCTTTATGAGTATCTTAGACAATTCCGATTAAAAGCAACCCGATACCCGAAGTATTGACTTACAGATTTGCATTTACGTATTTGACGGCGTTGTTGAAGATTGTCATACCGTCGCCCTGCCCTGAGCTTGCCGAAGGGGCGTCTTGTTCGTTGCTCGTCCGGCGGGTCCAGCGAGGATGATGTGTGTGTCTCGTGTGCCGTTCGGGATGGGGCATAAGGCCGAGGACCCTGCCGGTTTTGTCCGTCAGGCCGGCAATCGATTCGAAAGAGCCGTTGGGGTTGACCGGGTAATCGCCCTCATTGCCGTTTTCGTCGACATATTTGAACGCGACAAGGTCGTCGGTCCGGAGTTTTTCAAGAATCTGTTGGTCTTTGGTGACGATTTTGCCCTCGCCGTGCGCTATGGGTAAATAGATTCGCCTGGCCGGCTCGATGAATACACACCTGTCGGTTTGCGGGGCGAGATATACCCATCTATCCTCGAATTTGTTGCTGTCGTTGTATGTAATAGTAACGCCGCCATCGTGGCCGTTGCCGGGCTTGCCCTGCGTAGCTTTAGCGAAGAAGGGGAGTATTCCCGCCTTGACGAGGACCTGAAAGCCGTTGCAGATTCCGAGGACTAATTTACCGTCGTCGATGAACTTTTGCACCCGCTCGAAGAGGTGGTGTTTGATTTGATTGGCTAAGATTTTGCCGGCTGCGACATCGTCGCCATAGCTGAAGCCACCGGGGATTACGAGTATCTGGTAGCCGTCGAGCAGGGATTTGTCTTCGATGATTCGATTTATGTGGACACGGTCGGCGGCTGCACCGGCAAATTCGAGGGCGTGCTGGGTTTCGAGGTCGCAGTTGATACCCGCGGCACGCAATACGATTGCTTTAACCTTGCCCATACATCCAATCCATCGAGTATTCGGGGCGTAAAATCAGCTCTGCCCGCATTGTAATTTTGCAAGCTGTTCCATCAAAGCATACCTGCCGACCGCGTCAGAAGTGGCCAGCTTCATCAGTTCGGCTGCAACTTCGGGCTTCGACCGCTGCAACGTGCGATACCTGTTTTCGCCGTAAGCGTATTCCTCAAAGGCAAGGGTCGGTGGTTTGGAATCGAGCTGCAGGGGATTTTTGCCCTGGTCTTTTAGCCGTGGGTCGAACCGGTACAGGGGCCAGTGTCCGCAGGCAACTGCTTTTTTCTGCTCCTCGTAGCCGTTGGTCATATTGATTCCGTGTGCAATACAGTGGGCATAGGCAATAATGAGCGACGGGCCGGGGTAACTTTCGGCCTCTGCGAATGCTCGCACGGTCTGGTTGGTATTGGCGCCCATTGCGACCTTGGCGACGAAGATATTGCCGTAGGTCATCGCCAGCAGGCCAAGGTCCTTCTTGGGTGACGGTTTTCCGCCTGCAGCAAACTTGGCGACCGCTCCGCGAGGCGTCGATTTCGACATCTGTCCGCCGGTGTTGGAATACACCTCGGTATCGAGCACGAGCACGTTTACATCGAGGCCGCTTGCGAGCACGTGGTCGAGCCCGCCATAGCCAATGTCGTAGGCCCAGCCATCGCCGCCGAGCGCCCAGACGCTTTTTCTCACGAGATAATCCGCAACCGAGAGCAGGCGCTTACAGTCAGCACAATCGCCGGCTTTGCACTGCTTTTTCAGCTCATCGACTCTCGCTCTTTGCTGCTCAATCGCCTCCTGCGACGGGTCGTTGGAAATAACCGCGGTTTTAATCTGCTCAGCGAGGTCGGTCTTCACACAGCCGGCCTTTGCCGCCTTATCCAAAAGGTCAAGGGCCAATTCTTTGAATTTGTTCACGGTAAGCCGCATACCGAGAGCGAACTCGGCATTATCCTCGAACAAACTGTTGCTCCATATCGGACCGCGGCCGTCTTCTCTGGTGGTATATGGTGTTGTGGGCAGGTTGCCGCCGTAAATTGAGGAGCAGCCGGTGGCATTACCTATCATGGCCCTGTCGCCGAATAGTTGCGTGAGCAGTTTCACATAGGAGGTCTCGCCGCAGCCGGCGCACGCGCCGGAATATTCGAACAACGGCATAATCAACTGGCTGCCCTTGACGCTTTGGCGCTTGAATAATTTCGCATCGGTGTTCGGAATCGACAGGAAGTAATCGTAGTTTTCTCTTTCCTGCATCCGCAACGGTTCCTGCGGCGCCATATTAATTGCCTTGCGTCCGGTGGGTTTTTTGTCTGCGTCTTTTTCCTGTGCTGGGCACATCTGAACACAGGCGCCGCAGCCGGTGCAGTCTTCAGGCGCCACCTGAACGGTGAACTTCATCCCCGCCAAATCCTTTCCTTTGGCGTCGGCGCTTTTGAACGCAGCGGGGGCTTTTTCGAGGTGCTTCTTGTCGTATGCTTTTATTCTTATCGTGCCGTGCGGGCAGACAAGCGAGCAGGTGCCGCACTGTATGCAGATGTCCGGCTCCCAGACGGGGATATTGACGGCGACATTGCGCTTCTCGAATTTGGTAGTGCCTGTCATCCACTTGCCATCGGCGGGCATACTGCTGACGGGCAGCTTGTCGCCTCGAAGCGCCATCATCTCAGCGGTTACAGTCTTCACGAATTCGGGTGCCTCATCAGGAACAACAGGCGGCATTTTCGTCCTGCTTGTAACCTTATCCGGAACTTTGACCTCGTACACTCTGCCAAGGGCGCCATCGACGGCAGCGTAATTCATCTGGACAACCTTTTCGCCCTTCTTGCCGTATGTGGCCTGAATTGCGTCCTTGATTGCTTTTACTGAAGTATCCAGCGGAATGATGTTGCTGATCTTGAAAAAAGCCACCTGCATAATCGTGTTGATTCGAGCGCCGAGACCCAGCTCCTGCGCAAGTGAGATTGCGTCGATAACGTAGAATTTGAGCTTCTTGTCGATTATCTGCTTTTGCACCTCCTGCGGCAGGGTGTCCCAGACCTTGTCAGGCCCATACATACTGGTCAGCAGAAAAGTCGCCCCATCTTTGGCCGCGGAGAGCATATCGTATTTTTCGAGGAAGCTCGGATTGTGGCAGGCAACGAAATCCGCCTTGCTTACCAGGTACGGTCTGCGAATCAGCTTTTTGCCGAACCTCAGGTGCGAGACCGTAACGGCACCGGCCTTTTTCGAGTCGTAAACGAAATAGGCCTGTGCGTAGTTGTCCGTCTGCTCGCCAATAATCCTGATTGAGTTTCGGTTGGCGCCCACTGTGCCGTCCGAGCCGAGGCCGTAAAACATCGCCGAGTAGTAGCCCTCGTCGGAAACCTCGAAAGATTCATCCACGTCCAGACTTGTCCCTGTGACATCGTCAACAATGCCTACGGTGAAACCATTTTTCGGCTTGCCGGTATCGAGGTTATCGAAGACGGCTTTAACCATCGCGGGGGTAAATTCCTTCGAGCCGAGACCGTACCTGCCGCCGACAACAACGGGGTATTTCTCAAAAGCCGTTTTGCCCGCAGCCATCATTTCACCTATGGCGGTTCGGACATCACCATACAACGGCTCGCCGAGTGAGCCCGGTTCTTTTGTCCTGTCCAGAACGGCAATTTTTTTGACGGTTTTCGGCAGGGCGCCGATGAAGTGCTCGGCGCTTAAGGGCCTGTACAGCCGAACTTTTATGACACCGACTTTCTCGCCTTTCGAGACCAGGTACTCGACCGTCTCGTGCGCCGTATCGGCGCCTGAGCCCATTATCACAATGACCTTTTCAGCATCCGGCGCGCCTACGTAATCGAACAGCTTGTAATGCCTGCCGACGATTTGCGCGAATTTATCCATCGCCTCCTGCACAATCGCGGGCACGGCGGCATAATACTTATTAACCGTTTCCCGTCCCTGGAAATAAACATCGGGGTTCTGGGCGGTGCCGGAAATCATCGGCCTGTCGGGACTAAGCCCCCTAGCCTTGATGGCAGCCACTTTTTCATCGTCTATCATTGCCCGCATATCGTCGAAGGTAAGCTCTTCAACCTTCTGCTCCTCGTGGCTCGTGCGGAAGCCGTCAAAGAAGTGCAGGAACGGCACGCTGCTCTCAATGGTTGACCGCTGGGCTATAAGTGCGATATCCATTACCTCCTGAACGCTGCACGAGCAGAGAAATGCAAAGCCGGTCTGTCGACAGGCCATTACATCCGAGTGGTCGCCGAATATCGAAAGTGCCTGGCAGGCCAGCGACCGGGCCGAGACATGAAATACGGTCGGCAGCAGCTCGCCGGCGATTTTGTACATATTGGGTATCATCAGCAAAAGGCCCTGAGACGCGGTGAAAGTTGTAGTAAGCGCGCCGGTAAGCAGCGCGCCGTGCACCGCGCCCGAGGCGCCGCCTTCGGACTGCATTTCTGTAACCGAAGGGACAATACCCCAGATATTGGGTTGGCCCTTGGCGGTCTTGGCGTCCGCTATCTCGCCCATCGGCGAGCTGGGCGTAATCGGATATATCGCTATCACTTCATTGGTTGCATGCCCCACATGGGCAGCCGCGGCATTACCGCCTATCGTTACTATTTTGCGAGCCATAATTAATCAACCTCTCTTGAAAAAGACGATTATAAAACCTACCCGGCTATGGCTTTCGCCGAGACGAGCGGAAAAAACAATCCCCATACGAAAAAACCCATAGTTTTGTGCTTTCTCCGGCAAAAACCCAGATGTGCAAAACCAATTGGCTGCTGTGCCAACTGCCAAAAACGCACTTCAAAACTGATTCTTATACAACTTTCGCTTCCTCTGTTCAAGCCATTTCTTCAAAAAGCATCACTCAAAGGTAGCGTTAATGCAGATATGCATCAGCTCCGCTGCTTTTTAGTAACTCGAACTGCGGCGAGGCGGTAATCAGTAAGGCCTCGGCGGTCGACAAACGCTCAACAAGTGCAATGCCCTTCTCGACTCCGAGAACGCTTACCGCCGTTGCCAGCGCATCTGCTTCGAGTGCGGTCGGGGCGATGACGGTAACACTGGTCAATTTACCAGCCCCTTCGGCAGTGCTGGTATCGATAATATGGCTGAATTCCTTTCCTTCAATCTTAACAAACCGCCTGTAATCCCCGCTTGTCGCAGCAGCGGCATTACTCAGCCGCACAACCATTAGATAGTCTCCGGGAATCAGACCTTCAATCGCTTCGTCTTTATCTTTTCCGGCAGCTTTTGGGTCCTGCACGCCAATCGCCCAGGCATCTCTATCAAGCGGTTTGCCGAAACAGCGGATATCGCCGCCGACATCTACCATACCCGCAACGGCTCCCGACAGCTTCATCGCCTCGACTGCTTTGTCGATTGCGTAGCCCTTTGCAATCCCACCCAAATCCAGCCGCATACCTTTTACAGCAAATCTCACGGCTAATTCATTGGCATCCAGTAACAGTTTTTCATATCCAACCCTCGCTTTGGCTTCGGCAAGGGCGCTTTCGTCGGGCAATGAATTTGCTTCGCCCGCCCGGTGCCAGAGGTCAACCAGGGGGCCGACGGTAATATCAAATGCACCGTTGCTTAGCCGGCTGAACTCCACGCTTTTCTGCAATATCCCGAAAAGCTCAGGACTGATTTTGACGGGCCCGGCAAACGCCTCACGGTTTACTTTGCTAAGTTCGGAATCGGCCTTGTAATCGCTCATTAGTGCATCAATTCGCACAAGCTCATCGAATCCGGCCTCGATGCAGCGTTGAGCCTGTCGCTGGCTGTGTGCCACGGTGATAATTCGGGCAAACGTCCCCATTACCTCCCGGTAGGCGCTTTTGACCTGCACCGGCTGCTTCGGTGTTACTCTGACAACGACATACACGGCCGTAATCAAACATACACTTACGAGGATGCCAAACCATACTCGCCGACTGTTGTGATTCATAGAATACTCCTAAACGATATCAGCTATACGAATCCGTCGATTATAAGCTATAATGCGGGCGTGAACAAAAGAGAACCGACAATAATAGCCGAGCGAATAGAACGAGACTTTTTGCCTTTTGTGCGCAGGCCCGGCAGATACATCGGCGGCGAAATAAACCAGATAAAAAAGGACCTGCAGAACTGCGAGCTTACAGTTGCACTGTGCTTTCCCGACACATACGAAGTCGGTATGAGCTACGGCGGGCTGGCCATTGTTTATGACGTGCTCAATAGTCTGGAAGGCGTGGCGGCAGAACGCGTCTTCGCTCCCTGGCTCGACGCCGAGCAAATTCTCCGCGAGAAAAACATCCCGCTTTTTTCGCTCGAATCCAGGGCCGCAGTGAACAGCTTCGACGTAATCGGCTTCAGCATAACCAACGAGCTTTGTTATACGAACGTTCTCAATATGCTCGACCTTGCCGGATTGAGCGTGCGCAGCGCCGACAGAAGCGAGACCGACCCACTTGTCATCGCAGGCGGCGGAATGGCAAACTGCTGCGAACCGATGGCTGAGTTTATCGATGCTTTTGTTTTAGGCGAGGCGGAAGAGGCCGTCGTCGAGCTGGCCCGGCTGGTTATCGATTTGAAAAAGCAAGCAATCCCGAAAAAGGACATCCTTCTCGCAGCAGCAAAAAAGTTCGACTGGCTCTACGTTCCCGCACTATACAGATTCGAATACGCCGGCGACAAAATCAAGTCGTTCACGGCACTGGAGCCAGAGTTGCGGACGGAATTCAATAATGCGGTCGTCGATGACTTCGATAATGCGCCAGTGCCGACAAAACCGATAGTGCCTTACGCGCAGGCGGTTCACGAGCGAATGAGTATTGAGATTATGCGCGGCTGTCCGGGCCGATGCAGATTCTGCCAGGCGAGCTTTTGCAGAAGGCCGATACGCTATCGCAGCATCGACAGAATCATAGACATTGCAAAGGCCTGCTATCACGCAACCGGCTACGATACGATAAGCCTGCTCAGCCTGTCGACTGCGGATTATCCCGGCCTTGAGATACTAATCGAGAAACTGCACGAGTACTTCAGCGACAAATACGTGGGGCTATCCCTGCCGAGTTTGCGGGTGGACAAAAATTTGCAGTTACTGCCGAAGCTGGTGGCTTCAGTGCGCAAAGGCGGGTTGACAATAGCGGTCGAGGCCGCGACGGAGAACTTACGCAAAATCATAAACAAACCGCTTAAAGACGAGGACCTGTTCGCCGCGGTGTTGGCAGCATACAAGGCCGGCTGGCAGAAACTCAAGCTGTATTTTATGACGGGGCTGCCGGGCGAAACCGAAGCCGACATAAGACAAATCGTGCACCTTGCCCGCGAACTGGCGACTCTTCGCAAGGAGGTGGACGGCAGGACGGCCCAAGTGAATATCACCGTTAGCTGGCTGGTACCCAAGCCGCATACGCCTTTCGGCTGGCTGGGGCAAAAAACGAGAGATTACTTCGAGCACGCCAAGCAGCTAATACTAACTGAAAAAAGAAAACTGGGCGCAAAGTATCTGCAGTTTAAGTTCCACGGCATTGAGCAATCGCTGCTCGAATCGGCAATAGGGCGCGGCGACAGACGTTTGGCGAATGTCATTGAGAGCGCCTGGCGAAACGGGGCGAAGTTCGATTTGTGGAGTGAATCATTCAGACCTGAGAGCTGGGAAAGCGCCTTTCAAAAACACAGTATGAATCTTGACGTTGCCGCGCAAAGGCAATTCGCAGCGAATGATATTCTGCCCTGGGAGCACTTAGGCGGGCCGGGGAAGGACTACCTGCTAAAACACTTTGCCGAGGTAACCAACACGGTCGCGCCTGAAAAAAGCTGATAGAAACACTACTACTCTTTTTTCATTCCGCCGGGAAGCTGCAGGCCGCTGGGCGCGGCGCTTTCTCTGAATTCGACTATTATCTTCGCCACCTGCTCCGGCTCATCCACCAGTGAGAATACGTCCAGGTCCTGAGGTGAGATAAAGCCGTGCTCGGCCAGCATCTTGTCCCGAATCCAGTCGATTAGCCCCTTCCAGTAATCGCTCCCCATAAGAATAACGGGGAAGCTGGCCTGCCTGAGGGTTTGAATCAGCACAAGTGCCTCGTTGAACTCATCCATCGTGCCGTAGCCGCCGGGGAACACTATAAAACCGTGGGCGTATTTGAGGAACATCACCTTGCGAACAAAAAAGTATCTGAAGCTCAGCGAGATATTTTGATATTCGTTTGGAATCTGTTCATGGGGCAGCTCGATATTCAGGCCGATGCTTTTGCCCCCCGCTGCGGCCGCGCCTTTGTTGGCCGCTTCCATTATTCCTCCGCCCCCGCCAGTTATAACCGCAAATCCCTCTTTCGCTATTTCGTAAGCGGTTTTCTGAGCGAGCTTATAATAGCGGTCTTCCCGGCCGGCCCTGGCGGAGCCGAAGAACGAAACCGCCGGTCCGACGGTGGACAGCTCCTGGAATCCCTCGACGAACTCGGACATTATTCGGAATATGCGCCACAGGTCTTCAACCGGCTGACTGGTTATATTCACCATTCGCAAAAATCTCCTTCAAATCCCTTCGGCCCGTTATCTCGCTCGTGATTGTCACCACAGAGCTGGCTTGTTCGCCGAAGGACAGTACTTAGCTATCGCACAGTTACCACAGTCGGGCTTTCGTGCCACACAGACTTTTCGGCCGTGCAGAATCAGCATATGACTGAACACGGTCCAATCCTTCTTTGGGATTATTTCGGCCAAATCAAACTCGAGCTTTACCGGGTCCTGGTTTTGCGACAGTTGCAGCCGGCGGCTCAGTCGAATGACGTGCGTATCGCACATTATCGCCGGCTGACCGAACGCGTTGCCCATGACACAGTTGGCCGTCTTTCTGCCCACGCCGGGCAGCTTGACAAGCTCATCCATCGTATCCGGGACCTTACCGGCATACTTTTCAGTTATCACCTGGCAGGCGCCTTTGATGCTCAGGGCCTTGTTGTGATAAAAACCGGTGCTGCGTATGTCATTTTCGATATTTTCGAGTTTCGCATTGGCCCAGTTTTTAGCGGATTTGTATTTAGCGAACAAACCGGGGGTCACCATATTGACCCGCTTATCGGTACACTGTGCGCTAAGTATTGTTGCAATCAAAAGCTCGAGGGAATTGCCGAACCGAAGCGCCACAGTCGCACCGGGATACAGCTTTCTGAGAACCGGCAGTATCTTCTTTACGCGCTGTGCCGCCTCTTCCGGGTCAACCTTTATCCTGCTGGGTTTCTTTTTTGCCATTAGTGCTCAGGGGGAGTTGGGCCCCTCCCGCCCTGATAAATCGGGACGGTTTAGCCACGGGTTCAGGCCGGACTTCGGGCTTTAACCTTCTATGTCTTCGCGGCCTTTGAAGCGTCAACAACGGCGTCAAACGCGGCCTGGTCGGCGATTGCGATTTCGCTGAGCATTTTTCTGTTGAGCGCGATGTTCGCTTTTTTGAGGCCGCTGATAAACCTGCTATACATAATTCCTCGCTGTCGGCAGGCGGCGGTGACACGAGTAATCCAAAGCGCCCTGAAGTCGCGTTTTCGGAGCTTCCGGCCGAAACGGGCGTAGACACCAGAGCGGACAAGGGCGGTTTTTGCCGAGCGATAAAGATGGCCCGCAGAAGCTCTCTGGCCCCTGACGGCTTTCAAGACCCGCTTATGTGCTTTGCGCCTTGCGGCGCCTTTTCTGACTCTTGGCATCCGGTGTTTCCTTTCCAAGCTTAAAACATAAGCTTGATTTTCTCGGCGAATACCCCCGTGAGCACCGCCGGGGTTGCTATCCTTCGTCGCCGTTTGGCGTTCTTTGTATTCATTAAATGACTGCCGCAGGCCCGCTTATGCTTTAGCTTGCCTTTGGCTGTAATTCTGAACCGTTTTTTTATTCCCTTGTGGGCTTTCTGCTTTGGCATCAGCAACAATCCTGAAAAAAACGCGAATCGCCGGGCGCATAACCACATCACCCGGCACAAGTAAACGGGGAAGGATACACTATTTGCCCGTTGCGGTCAATAATGATTTTGCGGCCGGACAGAAAAAACAGCGGAGTGCCCCAACCCTGCACTTGTCTTCGCCCCCCGACTACGACCCACCACACGGACAGCGGGTAAACATTCAGTGCATTCATGCTGGACAATTCAGCCGGGCCTTGACGGGCTGGAAGCCTGTGCCACCCGGATGGCCGGAGCCACCTTGCTGCTATTTCGGGGCGATTACGAGGGACATTCTCCTGCCCATAATCCTTCCCTGCTGGTCAACCTTTGCCAAATCGGCCATTATGTCGACAATATGGTTTAGAAGCTCAAAGCCCCTTTCGCGATGCAGCATCTGCCGGCCGCGAAATATGAGCGTGAACTGGACTTTGTGTCCTTTTTCGATGAACTCCCGAGCGTGCTTTATTTTGATGTCGATGTCGTGCGGATCGGTCTCGGGACGGAGGCGAATCTCCTTCAACGTGCTCGCGTGATGGGTTTTTTTGCGGGATTCTCGCTGTTTTCGCTTTTGCTCATAGAGCCATTTGCCGTAGTCCATTATGCGGCAGACGGGCGGGTCGCTTGTAGGAGCGACCTCGACAAGGTCAAGGCCGATCTCGCGTGCCCTTTCAAGGGCGGCCCTTGTATCAACGACCCCAATCTGATTGTTTGATTCATCAACGAGCCGAATCTGGGGGATTCTTATTCCTCCGTTTACCCTCAATCCTCGTTTTTTAATGTTTGCTCACCTTACCTTTCTTAAAAAACATCAAACAGCTATCGATTATGAATTTTGGGCCGGCCTACACAGCCAGCTCTATCTGCTTATCGGCAATTTTGCCTTCTGCGATTGTAATAAACTCATCGAGTTTTACGGTCTTCGTTTCCTGCAGGCCGCGAACCCTTACGTTGACGGTTCCGGACTGCGATTCCCTGGGGCCAACCACCAGCATATAGGGGAGTTTTTCGATATGCGCGCGGGCGATTTTGGCGCCGATTTTTTCGTTGGACAAGTCGCAAGAGCAGCGAAGGCCGCGTTCTTTGAGGGCCTGTTCGACCTCGCCGGCGTAGTCGTTGGTCTTTTCGCTTATGGGAAGAATTCTGGCCTGTTCGGGTGCAAGCCACAGGGGCATCTCGCCGGCATAATGCTCGATAAGTATCCCGATAAACCGCTCGAAAGAACCGAGGACGGCGCGGTGAATCATAACCGGGGTCTTTTCGGTGTTGTCTTTGTCGGTATAGACAAGCTCGAAACGCTGCGGCATCGAGAAGTCGAGCTGAATGGTGCCTAATTGCCAGGAGCGCTTGAGGCAGTCCTGAATGTGAAAATCTATCTTAGGCCCGTAGAAGGCGCCGTCACCTTCGTTGACCTTGTAATCGATTTGCTTGTGACGAAGCGCTTCGCGCAGGGCGTTTGTTGCAATTTCCCATATTTCATCGGAGCCGATGTGCTTTTCGGGTTTGGTTGAAAGCTCGACATGGAAATCCTCAAAGCCGAAGGCACGGTATATCTCGAAAGTAAGCTCTATGACACCGATTATTTCCGATTCAATCTGGTCGGGTGTGCAGAAGATATGGGCGTCGTCCTGAGTGAACTGGCGGACGCGGAACAGGCCGTGCATAACGCCGCTGGCTTCGTGGCGATGCACAAGGCCAAGCTCGGCGACGCGAAGGGGGAATTCGCGATATGAGTGCTTGCGGGTCTTGTAGACCAAGCATCCGCCGGGGCAGTTCATCGGCTTAATGGCATAGCTGGCATCATCGAAGCGGGTGAAATACATATTCTCCTTGTAATTGTCCCAGTGGCCGCTTTTATGCCAGAGCTGCTCGTTTAGAATTATCGGGGTTTTGATTTCCTCATAGTTGTACTTATTGTGAACGCCGCGCCAGAAATCAACAATTGCGTTCCAGATAATCATACCCTTGGGGTGCATAAAGGCAAATCCGGGGCCGGCCTCATTGAAGCTGAACAAATCGAGATGTTTGCCGAGGACGCGATGGTCACGTCTTTTTGCCTCTTCGAGCCGGGTCAGATAGTCATCAAGCTCCTTGCGGCTTCTCCAGGCGGTTCCGTAAACTCGCTGGAGCATCTTCTGTGTCGGGTCGCCGTGCCAGTATGCGCCGGCGACTGACATAATCTTGAAAGCGCCGATTTTACCCGTGCTCGGGACGTGCGGGCCCCGGCAAAGGTCCTCAAAGTCGCCGTCGCCTGAGGAATAGAAACTGATAATATCTCCGTCGGCGCGATTAACATTGTCGGTTTTGTATTTGTCGCCGGCGAGTTTTTTTATGGCGTCGGCTCTCGACATTTCTTTGCGGACGAAGGGGCGGTCGGCCTTGACGATTTCGCTCATTTTTTCCTCGATGCGCTCGAAGTCGCCGGGGCGAATCGGCTCATCAAGGTCAATATCGTAATAGAATCCGTCTACGACTGTCGGGCCGTAGACGAGCTTTATTGCGGGCCAGATGCTGCAGATGGCTTCGGCCATAATATGAGCGCAGCTATGTCGCATCACTTCGAGCCCATCGGGGTCTTTGGGCGTGATGATTTGTAGGTCTGTGTCGGCGGTTATGGGAGTTGATAAGTCAACGAGCTGGCCGTTAATCTTTGCCGCCACAGCCGCTTTCGCAAGGCCGGGGCCTATCTGCTCAGCAATTTGCTTTGCCGTTACGCCGTCAGCAGCCTCTATCTTGCTGCCATCCGGCAGTGTAATTTGGGCCATCAGTCAATCCGATAAACCAATCCTCAGGTTCACAATCTCTGCCAAAAGGCAGCATTTTAGCCGAGGCGCCGTCTGATGTCAATCCCCTTTGATTGCGGCATTTGGGCCGGGACAGATTGATGAACTGAAACCCATCCTACATTTTACGTTCGGGGCAGTGAATACAATCATCGACGGCGTTTGGGGGCATCGGAATCTGGTTCGGGCGGTTCGAATTTGTAGCCGATTTGTCTTATGGTGTGGATGAAAATCGGGCTGTGAGGGTCGGGTTCGATTTTCTCACGCAGGGTGGTAACGAACCGGTCGATACTGCGAGGAGTAACGATACAGTCATAGCCCCAGACGGAGTTTAGGATTTCATCGCGGGTCAAGGCCCGGCCGGTTTTCTTGACGAAGAATTCGAGAAGAGCGAACTCTTTGGGCGACAACTCAATTTCTTTTCCTTTTCGGCTAAGTCGTCTGGCCGGGATATCGAGGTGATAATCGCCGAACGCATAAATATCCCGCTGCTTTATTCTGGCCCGGCGAAGAAACGCTGCGGCGCGGGCGAGCAGCTCTTTGATACTGAAGGGCTTGGTGACGTAGTCATCGGCGCCGAGGTTGAGGCCGAGGATGATATCCGGTTCTTCACCCTTGGCGGTGAGCATAATAATAGGCATTTCGAGCTTTTGCTCGCGAAGCAGCCGGCATATCTCGTAGCCATTGATTTTGGGGAGCATAATGTCGAGCAGAATCAAATCGGGCTTCGCATTGAGAGCGGCGTCGAGACCCTTCTCGCCATCGGAGGCGGTGATGACCTTATAGCCCTTGAACTCGAAATTATCACTAAGGCCCCGCAGCATTGTAGGGTCGTCTTCGATTATCAGAATCGTTTCCATTTCTCAATCCATGGATTTTGGGGATACGGAAATTCGGACTGTAAAAGTGCTTCCTTTGCCAACCCTGCTATCGACGGAGATTGTGCCTTTGTGGGCATCTACTATGAATTTAACAATACTCAGCCCCAGACCGCAACCCTCGGCTCGGCGGGCTAACGAACTATCGACCTGATAGAAGCTGTCGAAGATTTTGCGAATTTGCCGACGCGAAAGCCCTATGCCGTTATCGGAGACCGCAAAGCAGACGTTATTATTCTCGTCGGTGACCTTTAATGTTATATGTTTCGGGTCAGGAGTGTATTTACAGGCGTTGTCGAGCAGGTTGACTACAACGGTGACCATCGCATCGTGGTCGGCCTGTATCTGTGGCAGGTTATCCGCGATATCGACTACGAAGTCACGCCGGCCAGCGGTTAACTTTGTCCTGACGGTTTCGGCCGCATCATTGGCTATCTCAGCGGGGCTGGTCGGCTCGACTGTAAAGGCCTTTTTGTTTCGCTCCATACGCGAGAAGGTCAGGAAGTTGTCAATCATTCGGCTAAGCCGTTCGTTTTCCCTGGCGGTCAGGCGCAGGTATTCCTTGGCCTGTCTCTCGTCTTTGACGTTGCTCTCGAGAAGCGTATCGACGAGGACACGCATCGAGGCAAGTGGCGTTTTCAGCTCGTGAGAGACAGTGGCAATGAAGTCGTTTTTCATTTTGTTGAGGCGGATTTGTTTGCCGACGGCCCGTGCGGCGAAACCACCCGCGACGAGGATGAGCAATATTACCAAAGCGCCGGTCCATATATAGACGGCGATTTGCTTTTTGGCGGCTTCGTCAAAGATGCCGCTCCGGTCAAGGAACAGCTCAACTTTCCATCCCGGTAAGCAGTCCGCGAGGGCGACGCTGATGAATGGTCTGCCCTGCGGCTGTTGCGTGCCGGCGGCATAATTGCCGGAAGCATCGACTATGCGATAGCTGGAACCGGGACTCTTTAGCACATTATCGTAGGCGGCAAGGACCGACGAAATTCCTGCATCGGAAAACAAAAGCAACAAGCCGACCGACGGAGTCTTGTGCCAAAGAGCGCAGGCATCTTTTCGACCTGCTTTAACGCGAAAGAAGCGGTCGGCAGCTTTCCCGGCGAGAGATAAATTTTCAGCGACGGAGATGGAAAACTCTTCGGCGGCGACAAGTTTTTCGAGTCTGTCCCGGTCGGCAGCAACTGCATCACTAAGTGACGGGACTTCCTGAAGGAACTGCAGGAGTTTCTTTGCGATAAAAAGGTTCTGGTTGGCCGGCAGCAGGGCACGGTCGCCGGTGGTATTGTAAACCTGTACAAGGACAGCGTTTACTGTCCGGTGCAGAAGCTCTGCCCTGGACAGCGATAAAAGGTCGACGAGGGCGGCCTGCCGGGCGGACTGTCTCAGCAGAGAAAGCAGCAGCAACCGTGCATTAGCGACGGGCAAAGCCACATCCGGGTTTTCTGCAAGCGGGCCGAAGGCGGCTTTTTTGCACTGCTCGACTGCTTCTTCAAGCCGGCCAAGATGAGACAAGCAGCGGCTGCTACCCATAATCGCCGTAATCGCAACGTGGTCATTCGAGTCGGTCGAGAACGTATCATAAAGCTGTGCCGCTTCGGCATAGTCGCGGTTGTTAAACTCAAGCTGTCGGGCGGCAGTCAGACGGCTATCCGCAATTGAGGTCTGGCCCACGACATCAGCAGATGTCGGATAAACAACCGCGTCACTCTCATCGAGTATGACGGCGCCTTCGAAATTGTGCTCCAGGACAAGCTGAGTGAAAAGCGAATAAGGATTTGTGGCGGGCTTTATCCGGTCGAGGGCGTTCAACCTGGCGGCGCAGGTCTCGGATGTTTTCCGGGCGGCCTCGGCTAATTTATCCTGATACACTGCGGAGAGTTTTTCCCTTATGACCAGCCGTTCGTTGGAAACGACCCTGCTTATAAACCACAGCAAGCTTACAGTGGGCAGCACCACTGAGGCTGCCAGCAGCAGCACCACCCACTGTAACTGGTTACGTCCGGCGATAAGGCCTGCACCAATTTTCAAAGTCTGCTTCCTTATTGCGCGCCCGCGAGCTCTGCAACTTCATCTTCCGAAAGGGCATAATTGTAAACGCGAACCTCATCGATAAGACCGTGCCAGAAACGGCCCGTCTGCTCGGCATTTTCACCGATACAGACGGGGAAGTCATTGGCGTTGATACCGCCGGTCCACGGCTTTGAGACGTCGGGACTGCCATCGACGTAGATACGCATCTCACTGCCGTCGTAAACCGCGGCGACATGATGCCACTGGTTCGTATCGACCGTCCGCATTCCGTCGAGCGTTATGCGATTCCAGTCGTTGACCGAGAAATGGAACCTTCTTGTCTGCTGGACGGTTGACAATCTCCACGAGCTGTCGCCTTTGGTTATAATCGCGGTCCATTCCTGCGGGACGGAGGCGATATTGACCCAGGCGGAAATTGTTATCTGGCCGGCGAAGTCGAATTTCGATTCGTTGGCGATACTGACGAAGTCGCCGTCGCCGTCGAATTCGAGAGCGCCGCCGATTTTACCGGCTGACGGCCGCCACTGCGGGTTGCCCTGCAGCGTGCCGGAATTACTGTTGCCGGAACTGTCCGCAGCATTAGTGCCCTCTTTTTCATCGAACTTCCACCAGCCGACCAGGCCCGACAGCTCAGCAGTGCCGAACAACTGCGGATTCTGCCAGGCGAGGTCCTGTTTGGCGAACCATTGCAGCTTTGTCTGACGGTCGCCGCCGGTGTCGTCGTCGTCGACATGAACATCCAGGCCTATCGACATCCCCGCAAAGGGTTTGACACCCAGTGTTGACCAGGGAAACTTTATCTCGGTGCGGTATCCGTTTTCCGTTGTTACCATCGCAAACTCGACATTTTCAATCCTGCCATGCTGGTTATGCACACCCATAGTTGGACTGGTTGTGTCCCAGTCAAAGTGATACTGGGCGTCATCTTCATCATACTGATTTGACTTGCTGTTGTCGGCATCGATATATACTTCGACGCTGTCATCAAACCACCACTGGTCCGGGGTTGAATCGTTTTTAAGAATATCATCCGTAACGTCGACAAGTACGTAGAGATTATTTTCGTCCCACATTGCTTTGAAGTATGCCGAGAGGTCGTTTGGTGAAGACAGCGGCGAAAACATCACATTTGCAATCTTATTTTGGCCTGCAACAGACCATATTTCATCGGCCAAACCATCAATGGCCGGCGCAGCGGATGCCTGTCTGATGGTAACAGCAGGGGCCTTTTTTAACTGTCTTGCCCTGGTTTCGGTTTTGACCTGATTGGCAATCTGCGTGATTTGAGCAAGCGGGCCAAAAACCTGGTTTAGAGGCGGCAGACCGGTTATAGCCGAGGTGGAAACCAAGCTATTGACTTGCTCTTCGGTGCGAATCTCAACTGTCGTTTTGTCAGCAGCTCCTGCAAGCTGAGCGAAACTGTCCTGGAGCTCTTCATGTCGCTCTTGTGGAAAGGATTCAATCACTATTGGCGCGGCGATACGCATAGCCCCGCCGACATTGACGGCTACAACTTTGCTGGCTTTCGGCGGCAGCTTGTTCACAGTAGCACTTAGCGGTCCCGATTTACAAACGCTTTTGCCTTCGTTTATGGCAGCCAGACAGGCCTGCGTGATGTCAGGATTCAGCGAAAGTATAGTGGCGTTTTTTACCTGTTCCAAATAACAGTAGACCGGCTGGCTGTTTACGAAGCCGAGATGATATCCGGCGGGGGGAGTTTCGGTCTGGACAGACTGCTGGTTGCTGGAAGCAAGGTCGCCGGCTCGCAGAAGCGTTTCGAGAATCGCACGTGTTTGCTGTGGATTATGACTCGTGAGCACAAGGCCCATATGGGCCGGGAAGAAGACGTCCGGCTTTTTGGGTTGAACGGCGAACACAGTCACCTGCTCGATATTTGCGAAAATCTCTCGGCCGATATCCAGACCTGTGACGTTCTTAATCTGTGTGCGCAGCGTATCGGCCTGCACTTCACTCTCAGGCGATAACGCAAAGCTTACAAGGGCGACTGCATCGGAAGGCACCGCCTCGAGTGCGGCTGGATTGATGTTGGGCGTTCTAAAAATATCGTAAACGAGGCAGCGATGGCCATCTTTTAAGAGAACCTGGTCCGTATCAGTGATGCCATCGGACTCAATTGAGACGGTTAAAATTATACTATCGATATTGCCAAAATCGACGAATGCGTCAGCCCAACGGACTTGCTGGGGTATCCGGCCTGGAGAGAATTGCTGTAGAACACCCGCATAAACCTGGTCAACGTTTGCCCAGACAGTCAGTGCATTGTTTCGCCTTTGCTTTTTATCGAGCTTTGAAAACGATGGATTACTCGATGCAAGCGTCGGCTCGGAAGCCAGCCCCTTGTACTGCCTGACACACCAGGGAAGCTGGCCGGGCGGGCTGGTGATAATAATCACCTTGTCATCGTGTGCCACCGCGGCGGCATTTTGAATGTTCAGGGTCTGCATACCCTCAAGTGGTTCTCCGGGTTGTCCGGCCATACTCAGTCCGGCCAGAATCATCCCCCGCAACGCGTCACTTTTGCCCGGATACAAAACCAAAATCATAGGAGGATTGTTCTGGGCAATTCCCGTAACACCGATAGCGGAGCTTTTAACCTTCTTGAACTCAGCCATCATACTCGGGTTAAGCAATGCAGCCATTATATCGGCGGGAGATTTCTGACCTATTTCGGCGGCAGCACCGCCGGCTATGGCGGCAAGGGGATTCTCGAATGGCGTGCCTTTTAACATATTCAGGATTGTTTCGACCTGCCTGCCGGGACTGCCAAGCTCGACATACACTAACGTGTCGGGCGGCATCAGTGTGGCCGGGTCGAAATCCAGCAGGTCGTCGAGAATTGACTGTGCCTTCTCGACGATTTCAGTCTGGTCGGCGTATTCGGTCGTGAGCTTTTCGAGCACCTCTCTGGCTGAGGCATCGTCTCTGATTTTTACATAGCAGACGCCCTGGCGATAAAGGGCCTGGGCGACGTGGTTTCTCGGAGCAGTGCCATCCTGGATTACCTGTTCATAAGCCCTGATAGCTGCGTCGATATCGCCGTCGACCTCCTCGGCATAAAGCCCCTGCTGAAGCAACTCGCCAGTTGAGCCGGCTTTGGCACTGCCAGCCAACAGCACGACGGCCAGCAGGACGCCGATTGTGATGTTTACCGTTGCTTTCATAAACTTCTCCTTTCAAGAAACACGCTATCAAAAAATCTCTTCTTCGACACCTATAATTTAGGTAATGAATGTTACCGTTTTGCTACGGTTTGTTGCGTTTTGGGATATTTTTGAGGCGTGGACCCGGGCAAGCCCTTCGACTCTGCTCAGGGTAGGCCAGCAGCCAAAGGAATACTTTGGGCTTGAGGACAAGGCCGATTCGGCTTATACTTATTGTATGGCAGGACAATCACAGCAGACAAATTCGGTCGGCAGGAGGAGCAAATTAGTGGCGCTTCTCTCGGCCGAGGAAAAGTATGCAATCGACGTGTCGGGGCTGACGGCCAACCTCAAAAGAAGCCACACCGAGCGCATCAGACGACACAACATAGCAGTCAATACCGTCGAGCGGCTTCGCCAGGCCGAGGTGCAATGACGAGCGATTTTTTCAGCTTGTTGGGCCGGCTGGTCAGGGCGAAGGTCGAGTTTGTGATAGTCGGCGGTTTTGCTGGTGTGGTTCACGGCTGCACATACGTAACGCTCGATATGGATATCTGCTGTGAATTTTCGCCGAAGAATCTGTTTGCGCTTCAGGAGGCGATTGCAGATTTCAATCCGGTCCATCGCAGGAAAGCCGAACACACGCCGTTGGAACTGGACAAGGAAAGCTGCGGGCGGTTCAAGAACCTGTATCTCGATACCGATATCGGACAGTTAGACTGCGTGAGCACCGTTGACGGCATCGGAAATTACGAGCAGGTAAAACGGGCAAGCCAGATAATCAAGGCGGGAGGTTTACGGCTGAGGGTGCTGACGCTTGATGCGCTGATAGAATCGAAGTTGGCGATGAATCGGCCGAGAGACAAGCAGGTGCTGTTAGAACTTGAAGCAATAAAGAAACTCAGCAAGCCCAGGAAATAATCCGCCTGCGGGAGGGAAAGCCACGAGTCACAAATGAAGGAGTTATGCGCCGAAGGTCTCGCGTTCTGTGGTGCCGAGATAGAATCGGCCGTCGTTACGCATAAAGTGGGCGACGGCTTCGAGCTGGCTGTCTACGAAAGAGGTATCGTTGGCGACAACGGCGATGCCGAGTGTGGCGATTTGTTTGCTGTCGTTGTGGTCGACCTCGGAGACAGAGACATTGAATCGGCTTTTGAGTCGGCCAATGACGCTTTTGACGATGCTGCGTTTTTGCTTTAGCGAGCCGATACCCTGCAGATGCAAATTTGCAGTCATAACACCGACTATCATAATCATTCTTTATTGATTATTGATAATGGATGACCAAGAAACATCGCTATCCCCGGCGAGGAATCCGTCGCCTTTTAATCCTCGGTACTCGTCAGCGGGTCGCGGCTATTTCTTCAGTTTCAGCTCGGCGGCTTTGCGTTTAATGTCGGAGGGGGTTTTATCCAGCCGATTGGCGATTTCCCAGGTGGCTGTATCCTTGTAGTTTGCGCGGAGCCACTTAAGTTCGCCGAGCGTCCACCGGACTTTTTTTCTTCTGCCGATACTCAGCCCTCGGAGCTGTTTCTGGATGGAGATTAGCGAGCGATTGAGTCTGGTCGCCAGTTCAACCGCGCTTGTGGCCGGATACCCCTTTTTGAGAACGGCGATTTCCTGCCTTGTATATGGTCCCTGCTTGTATGGTCTTTTTGCGATTGTCGTGCCCTGCCATTAAAGGTTCGTAAAACCAGTATACTTCTTCGGCCCGATGCCGATTAGCAACTAAATTCATTTGAATTTATCTATTCAAGTACAGCCCGTCAGTTTAACCCGCCGCAGACCCCCGGATGCAGCTATCGGCAGCAATTTAACAACAGAAGGGCCGGCGTGCAAGAAAAAAATCTCACGAAAAACAGAGCCAGTTGAGTGAAAAAAAGCTTAAAACCGGGTGCCTTTGGCAGGAGGTTCCGCGGTCCCGGCGTCGCGTTTTGCGCCGGTGATTCACGCGCTGCTGGTCAGCGCGACTGGAGCAGCATCTGCGGGCAGAGCCGGCCTGGCGTCTGCGGGCACGGCACAAGTATTTCTATAAAGAAACAATCGATAGGTTTTGAACTTCTCGAAGTTCTCGCTGGTTCGATGGCTGTTGAAAAACTTCTGGTAAGCGCCCTCTATTTTCCTGCGGTACTTCCAGCGGAGGAACCTGCTCATAAGCGGATACCTTCCGGAAAGGAAGCTCATTCCTGAATCGAGCATCGGCCGGACGACGTTCCTGAGCGTATCGTCCAGCAGGTCGAGATTAGGTGCAGTCCTGGCGGTGATGTCCAGGTCTCTGGTCAGCTCGAACGGAAAGTCCACTATTCCTGCGTAGAACTTCGCGAGTCGTTTTCCGCCGCCAACACCCTTTTCGTCCGGGGCCTGAACGATATCTTTTCGGAATACATCACAGATGAGCAGCCAGCCGGCGGGATTTAAGAACTCAAGGGTCTTGTCCAGAGCAATTCTGATATTGACGTACTGAAAGCTCTCGCTAAAGAGAATCAGGTCGTATCTGTCTTCGGTTTCGAGCATTTCATATTTACACTCGAAGATTTTACCGTCGTCGCCGAGCAGTTCCCGCACGCATTTACTTAACACCGGGCTTGGCGAAACGCAGGCGACTTTGTAGCCCATATCAACCAGTCGCTTCGCCGTCTGTCCGGCGCCGCAGCCGACATCGAGGATGGTTTGAACGCCCGCGGGGATGTGGGAAATGAGAAAATCAGTGTAGTGCTCCTGCGCAAGACGCATGTTGTTTATATTTACCTCCAGGCCATCGGGCCAGTAGCCATAATGAAGGTGCTCGATGCCGAGGAAGTGCTTGCCGCAGATAGCGGCGAATTCGAGACCGAGGTCGCGGGAGCTTAGCACCTCTTGTTTGTTCATCAGTCAATTCCTGCTCCAAACGTTATTTTCCGGCATGCCGGCCGGTCACAATACACACACCAAAAGCTACAGACTTGTCTTCGCAGGCGTGAAAACAATAAATACGATGGGCGGCCTGGGCTTGTTTTGCCTACCCTAGCTAACCCATCCGCCATAGCGATAACAAAAGTATATCACTACTGTCCTCGACCAGACGAAAGATAATCCTTGAGTCAAAATAAAGGAGGCCGCATTATTAACCGGAAACTAACGGTCGGCCGTAAAAAACCGGGACGATGGGAGTATTGACTAAAGCAGAAATGCCACGCTATAGTATTATGGACAAATCACACAGCAAGTAGCCAGAGGGACTACCGGCAATGGAATGGACAATCGAATATCTCAAAGAAAACGGCATCGTGTGCGTGAAGACTTACGGCCGTATAAGCTGGGACGAGAACAAGAAAATGAGCGAGGAGGCCCTGGAGGTAGGACGCAAAAACGGCGTGCGGAAGTTCCTTGTCGACCACCGGGAAATGGAGCACGGCCTTTCCATATTGCAGGTCGACAATCTGCCGGAAATGTTCAAACAAATCGGGGTCACCGCCGAAGACAGGGTGGCGATTCTGTTCGACGCCGCTTCGCCAATGAGCCGCGCTTTCGCATTTTTCAGGGATACGGCATTCGTCGAGTCGCTTCAGTTTCGAGTTTTCACCGACCCGGCTGAGGCGACCGAGTGGCTCGAATCAGACAAGTAGTCACACAACAAAACACACCGGCGTTTGACCCGCAAACCCGGTTATGACACAATATCGTCGATTCTTTAAGGACGACTAAAATGAGAAGAGCCGGAATGCTGGCGGTAATGCTTGCCTGCTTCGTTCAGGCCGCGTTCGCAGAAAGCGATGAATCGCAGAAGATTGACCGTTACGCCCTTGTTCAGCGGCACAATGTATCGCTGAGCGAGTTCAATGCCCTTTCGCCGCTTTCTGTGGGCAACGGCAAATTTACTTTCACGGCGGACCTGACCGGCCTGCAGACGTTTGCGTCAATGTGCGAAAAAGGAATCCCCCTGACGACGATGGCCGAATGGGGATGGCACTCGTTCCCGAATGCCGAGAACTACAAGCTCGCGGATACTTTCGTGCAGCTTGATACCTACGGGCGCAAAGTGCCATACAATATCATCCGCCAATCACCCGCGGCTGCGTATCTACGCGCCAATCCGCACCAGACCAGTCTGTCGCAAATCGGCTTTGTCCTGCTCAAGGAGGACGGCTCACAGGCCTCCGCTGAAGATTTGCGCAATACGCATCAGGTTCTCAACCTGTGGCAGGGTATCCTGAACAGCAGATTCCAACTGGATAACAAGGACGTCGAAGTCGAGACGCTTTGTCATCCCGAGTTGGATATGATTGCCGTTAGCGTAAAGTCGCAACTCCTGAAATCAGGCCGGCTTCGAATATCCTTAAAATTCCCTTACGCCTCCGGCGTCTGGGGAACGAACCCATCAAGCTGGGAACATCCCGACAAGCATATAACGCAGATTATGAAAAATGACCCAAGAGAGGGCGATATACTTCACAAGATGAACGACCTGGAATACCACTGCGTTTTTAAATACGACCAGAAATGTGAATTAAAGGAAGTTGCGAAACACAGCTATCGGATAATCCCTTCCGGCGAGAACGATTCTCTGCAACTATTGGTGCTGCTTTCAAAAGAGATGAACAACCTGTCCGGATATGAATATCAAACTGTCCGGCAGCAGTGCAACGATTCATGGAAACGGTTCTGGACAACGGGCGCCGCGATAGACCTTTCCGAAAGCACCGACCCTCGCTGGAAGGAACTGGAAAGGCGGATTGTTTTATCCCAGTATCTTACCGCAATACAGTGTGCCCAGAAGTACCCGCCACAGGAAACGGGACTGACCTGTAATAGCTGGTTCGGCAAATTTCATCTGGAAATGCACTGGTGGCACGGCGTTCATTTCACACTGTGGAATCAGCTGGAGATGTTCGAAAAGAGTATGGACTGGTACAAACAGACACTGCCCGTCGCAAAGGGGATTGCTCAACGACAGGGCTATGACGGCGTTCGCTGGCCCAAGATGGTGGGGCCTGACGGCGAGGATGCGCCTTCCAATATCGGGCCTCTGCTGATATGGCAGCAGCCGCATCCTATTTATTACGCTGAACTGATTTACCGGCAACGGCCGACGAAACAGACGCTCGAAGAATACCAGGTAATCGTTCAGCTCAGCGCCGAATTTATGGCCTCATACGTCCACTGGAACGAACAGCGGGACTGCTTCGAGCTGGGACCTCCATTAATTTCCGCAAGGGAATTTCGACCGGAGGACTTTGCCGAAACAAAAAACCCCACATTCGAGCTGGCCTACTGGGCGTGGGGTCTGGAAACAGCCAACCAGTGGCGACAACGACTGGGTTTGAACCCGCAGCCCGAATGGGAACATATCATCGAGCATCTGGCGCCGCTGCCGGTGCATAACGGAATCTATGTTGAGCAGGAAGCGCCAATGGTTGCCGATGGCGGACATCCCGCAATGCTGGCGGCGTATGGACTGCTGCCGCAGACTCACCTTCTCGATAAAGAAACGATGAGAAAAACGCTGCGGCACGTGATGAAAAACTGGAACCACAAAGACACGTGGGGCTGGGATTATCCAATGATTGCGATGACCGCCGCTCGATTGGGTGAGCCGGAAACAGCTATCGATGCGCTACTAATGGATGTAACAAAGAATCGCTATTTACCCAACGGGCATACTTACCAAGAGCCGAACCTGCCGATTTACCTGCCCGGCAATGGCGGTTTATTGACAGCAGTTGGTATGATGGCTGCCGGCTGGGACGATTGCCCCGACACACACGCTCCTGGCTTTCCGAATAACGGCCTGTGGAAAGTCAAATCCGAAGGCCTGAAAAAACTGCCCTGACCTGAACAAAGAGTAGTTGAAACCACTGAAATAGCTGATTATATTAGCAGGGTAACTCGGAAAATATACCCCCAATGAGGGCAGAGGAGATGGAATGGACGATTGATTATCTCGAAGAGGATCGAATCGTCTCAGCGAGGGTATCCGGCATTATGACCTGGGATGACACAAGAGATTTGCCGAAGAAGTATATCCTTTCGCACAGAAGCAGGGCTCGCACAAGATTCTCATAGACTTTCGGGATATGGTGCCTAACTTTACCGTCCTGCAGATAGACGACCTGCCCAAGCTGCTAAAGGACATGGGTTTGGGGCCTGAATACAGGATAGCCGCAATATATGACCCGTCATCGCCGCACAGCAGCGAGTTTACGTTTTTCAGGAATGTTGCAAGCATTCTGTCGCTTCAAGTCGAGCACTTTGCAGACAAAGACGAAGGGCTTGCCTGGCTGAAATCAGGCAGGTCCTACAGGCCTGAAAAGTAACACCGCTGCAAATTCCCAATCGAATTCTTCTATTTTGATTTTGCAAATCCTGGAGTATATTATATATAGAGGGAGCACCATAAGCAGCATCACCAAACGGCTCTTTGTTTTCGTGTAAATCAGCGTCGTAAACCTCACATCCGACCCGATAACAGGGCGACTACGGCTTAATTCGGTCCGGTATCACACCCGATTTCTCATTCCGGACACGTGTAAAAATACACGACAAGCAACAGAACATCATCTCACGCAGCTTGCCGGGGGACACGCGTAATGAACCTGTTGATTGACTATCTTGAAGAATACGGCATCGTATACGCGAAGGCATCAGGCCGAATGACATGGGATGAAAGCATAAAGCTGAGCGAAGAGATGCTTGCGGCCGGACGAGAACATCGCGTGAACCGGTTTTTTATCGACTGCCAGGACGTAAAGGTCGCACTATCCATATTGGAGATTGACAAACTGCCCACGATGTTCAAAAACACCGGGTTTTGTCAGGGGGACAAGATAGCTATCCTGTGTGACCCCTCTTCGCCCGACGGCAGCCTGCTCACATTCTTCCAGAACGTGGCATGTCTCACGTTGCTTCAATCCAGGGTCTTTGGCGACAAAGACGAGGCCATCGACTGGCTCAAATCATATTACTAACTCGCCTCGCTTCGCGGTCGAAGCGGGTCGGCCGAAGCAACTACTGATGCCGAAAAACCCTAGAGAACTGTAAAAACGCCTCATTTGCCGTCCGCAGCTACCGCAAAACTGCAAGTCAATAACTTAAAATCCAACGCCCATAACCAAAAACTTTGGGGGTTTAGCATCGTCCTTTTCAAAAGTTCGTTTAAGAAAAGCGGGTAATAATCGGGGCGATACACAGTTTCTCCTCCATTTCTCCTTCGTCGGAACATCTGTTCTATTTTCCCAGATATGGCTTGACAGTTCAAACCGCTTGAGGGAAAATGCGAGTGAGTTTTAGGCGTTTCGGCGGAGTAGGCCATTATGCCAAGGCATGGCATAGTACGTGCAGGAATACATAATGGCAGGTCTGCGTAAAAGCGGCGAGCAACGGCAAAAATCTGATAGTGCCGGGACACATCCGAGTTCTGTTCGACAGGAGTGGGAGGATATCTTTCAGGCCATCGGACACCCGTCGTTTATCCTCAAGCCCAACCACACAATAGTTGTCTGCAACAAGGCCGTTGCGGTATTAACAGGCAAGCCGATGGGATATTTTGTCGGCAGGAAATGCTATGATGTGTTCCATCAAAAAAGCAAGCCGCCCAATGCCTGCCCGATGGAGAAGCTGATTCAATCCGGCCATTTTGAAACAGTCGAAATGGAAATGGAGGCGCTGGGCAGGACCTTCCTCGTATCCTGCACGCCGTTACATGACGAATCCGGGGCTTTGAACAAAATCATCCATATAGCCACGGATATCACCGAGCAAAAACGAACTCAGCAGAAACTGTCTGAAAGCGAGGAGAAGTTCCGCATTATCCTCGAAAATCTGCCGGACGGCGTTTTCGTTCACGACCTCGATGGCCGGGTTATCCAGGTAAACAAGGCCGGATGCACAATGACCGGCTACACGGAAGACGAGCTTACTTCCATGACGGTCGGCGACATCGATGAAGAAAGCATTACACGAAAAGACAGAGAAAAGATTTGGCACAATCTTGAAAAGGGCGATTCATTCCTCTTGATAAACGCGACCCACCGGCGAAAAGACGGCTCGCAGTATCCGGCAGAGATTCGCATCAATTCTATTGTTTTAAATAAAAAGCCCACAATGCTCGCTCTTGTCCAGAATGTAACCGAGCGCAAACGGGCCGAACAGAAGCTACACGATTATCAGGAACGGCTAAAGGCCCTTACCGCTGAACTGTCTTTTGCCGAGGAGCGAGAAAGACGGCGAATCGCCATGGAGATTCACGACGACCTCGGCCAAAAGCTCGCAATGGCAAAATTCCGTCTGCAGGCACTTAGGGCCGCCGTGTCGGACAGGAATATGCTGGCTGCACTTGATAACGAGTGCAATATGCTGGACGATATACTTGACGACATACGCTCCCTGACATTCGAGCTGAGCAATCCTGTTTTATACGAGCTCGGACTTGAGCCGGCAGTGAAGAGCTGGCTGAAATTCGAGATTCAGAAAAAGGCCGGCCTGAAGTGCGAATTCACCTCTCAAGGCGGCAAAATTGAGCTTAACGAAGACATTAAGGTCGTCTTGTTTAAAGCTGTGCGTGAGCTTCTGACAAATATTATCAAGCACGCCGAGGCCAGAAACGCCAAAGTGGGCATCGCCAAGCACGATACGGAAGTTGTTATTACCGTCGAAGACGACGGCTCCGGATTCGATGCGGACAAGCTCCGCCTGCCATCGGGTAAAGGAGGCGGTTTCGGGCTTTTCAACATCAAAGAAAGATTGGAATATATGGGTGGGCGACTGTAGATTAATTCTGAGCCGGGAAATGGAACTCGGGTTGTTATGAAGGCCCCGATAGATTCAAAACCCCCGCTCGCCTCCTAACTTATAGACTAAAGTCCTGAGCAAATATATCAGGGCGACCGTGGAAAAACCTTGACTTCTCGACAGGAATATCACGTATTCAGCATTGTGATTCACACATGCACGCCTAAAGGCCCGCCTAGGTGAGTCGAAGGTGAGAGAGACGCACAGGCATATATGAATCACACCCCAAGCGGGCCTGGGATAGTTCCTCCTTCTCCATGCCCGCTTTTTTAATTTACAACGCGGGTGCCACAAACGGCCACAGCCACTGCAAATCATCGTAAAACGCCTCCCTGGCCGTCGATAACTACTTATAGATAAAGGCCCAAAAAAACCCGAAAATCCCAACTAATCCAGCCAGCCAAATTGGCCGATAACAATTACACGCATTTATCACCCTATTAGCGAGGCAGGAAGAAAATGGCACAATTAGTGATTCTCGTTACGTCTTTTGGCTTCATTGGTCTTCTCTACTATGGCTATACCGTTCTAATTGGCAGAACCTGTGAACGAATGCATCCGCTTCTTGCGATAATCGAAGGCAGGATTACCTCCCGCATAACAGTCAATGGCTTCAAGGCCATAATCGAAGGAAAATGGCGAGGCGAGCCGGTCAGAATCGAAGCAGTAGAGCATAACAGCACGCCCGGCAGTCCGGCGTCAGACCTGTTGATTACACTGTTCAACCCGTGGAACCGACGACTTTCAGTTCGTCTCTGGAACCGTCCTAAAAGCATTTTCGATTTCATGAATCTGCCTACAAAGGCCGTCCTGAGCAGACACCGGCTCAAAATCCCCGAAGCTAACCTGCTCGGCACCTACGACGCCGAAAACCATGACCTTGCCAAAACCTTCCTTAACCCCCAACGAGTTGAAATCATACAAGACTTCATTTCCTGCGGCTTCAACTACTTCGAGATTGACGCAAATCCGCTCACGCGAGGACACGTCAACATCCGCATCGAAGCTGGACGAAGCAACAGGCCCACCGCATGGGCGGATGAGTCGGTCCTCAAGCCGGAAAATATGGAAGACATACTCGAGAAACTCAGAAAATTCGAAACGGCTGTACCACAAACCCAGACCAAAGAGCAAACCCCACCCGGCCAACCTACAAAGAAGGATGAAGATAAATCCTCGCAGCCGAGCGAAGAACAAGAAGCTGTGTCAGCCAGCTCGGATGCTCCGCCGAAAAAATGCCTGAAGTTCGACTTCATGCCTTAAGCTCCGCAACGACTTGCCTTGTCAATGGCGACTGATTTTTCTGCGCTTCCTTAAATGCCTCTGACGAGTCGGGATTTGTCTGCTTGAACAACTCGTTACCTAGTATGATTTCCTTCAGCGCGTTCGATTTTGCCTTTGCCTCCTGCAGGAATTTTGCGATTCGCGTCGCGTATGCCCCGCCGAAAAGCCCCGCTACCGCTATGCCCAAGCTCATCACCGCATCGGCCAAGTCCCACACATCGGGCCTCTGTTTCGACTGCTCAATCGCCATCGCCGCCAGTCGCACATTCGATTCAGCCAGCACATCTTCCGCCGTATCGGCTTTCGGCAATTCTTCAGGCAGTCCGCAATACGCCACAAACGCCCTGCTCTGCATCTCGCTCAAACCGGTCAACGCCTGCAGCTTCGGCGACGTCTGTTCAGCCGACGCCTCCTGTGCCGCTATCGCCGCCGTGCGATTATGCACCCACGCATTTCCCTTCTGCTCCTGACTCGGCGCAAAACGAACACTCCCGCACCCAGCAACAATAAATAAACACGCCGTCAATATCGCTAATTTCTTTCTCATTGCTCATACCCTCCGTCGTTTATTGAAATATCAAACTGTGGAAAACGTTTCTCTATCACCCTGAGTCGATACTCATAGCTGAGGCACTTTTCCGATAGCTGTTCGACCTTGCCTTCAAAACGCCTTTGCGATTCCAGCAAGCTCGTAACGTCTCGCTGGAGCAAATCGAGTTGTCTTTGCAGATTGACCCAGCTACCCACAATCAGGGTCGCCAGGAACGCCAACTGCACTAAGACCGACAGATTGACCGTCCTGTTGAGCCGCCACGTTTTGCCGTTTTCCTGCAACATCTCTTTCCCCCTTATAGCTGCGCGTAGAAAACATTTTTATCGCCCGTCGTATTAACCAGCACATACGTCCCCGCCGAGAGCTGTCCCGGCTGGGTGAAATCCTCCGCCAGGTTCGTCGCCTTCAGTTCTGAGCCGATTTCCTGCGGTGTTTGCCCGGCGCTTAGTATCTCGACGACGCGGACCTTATAGACGTTGTGCGAGTGGTTGCTCTTGATAATCGCCGCAAACGCGACGGCCCCGCCGCCCGCACTTACCACCCGAGTTACTTCCGCCGGCCCACCGGCTTCCATCATACCCAGTAACGGATTTATTATTACCCGACCTGCCATCTTCCGCCCCTCACATTGCTGTCATCCTGCTTCTGACGACTTTCAACCGCGTAGCCTGCTTTGTAAAATCCATCCGCACCCGTTCGATCGTGCAGGTGCTCCTGTTATCGCTTCGCACCGAGAATATGTCCCTGTCTTCGGGTCTTGTCGTCACGATATCGCCCACCTCAAAGCCCAGCCCGAGATACGGCGTCTGCACGTCGAAAGTCTCGATAACAGCCGACTGTGCCTGTGCCCGCCTTCTTACGAACTGCATTAGCGCCGCCGTATCGTCCACCTCATCCGGCTCACCCATCGAGTCGTCCCGCACACCGGCTAATACGCTGGCGCCTGTAACCTTGCGGTACTTAAATGTGCTCGGCGCCGTTATCACCTGCTCAACAACCGGCACGGTTGAACCCACCGGCCCATCCGCAATGCTGCACGAGAGCCGCTGGTCGCTGACTACCGAGGCAGTTATCCGAAAGCACAGCACGTTCTTTATTGCCGCTATCCACGTCTTGACGTCCAGCCGGTCGCTCGCCAGCCATATCCCGCATTCGTCCAGCAGAATCTCAAACGCACAGGGATACTGCCACCAGTGCACGCCGTCATCGAGCGAATACTCCAGAAAATACCCAAGCGACCTTCCCTGAGAATCGCATGAGATAGTGGGCCAGAACCTCCTTCGCCTGTGCACATAATCCGTCGTGCCGAATATCTTCGAGAAGTCAAACGCCGGCCCCTGGGTAAACGGCTCGTCGGTATATTCCCCCGCCTCGTTCAGGCACCACTTGCGCCACACGTCCCGATATTTGTGAAACTCCGGATTCGTCGTCGGCGAATACAGCTCATAGTCAAGCTCCTCGCCATACCATGGCCAGCCCTTGATAAGCTCGAACGTCGCTTCGAAAACCTTATAATCCCCCTGGCCGGTCCATCGATGCGTTACAGGCCAGAAATCTTTTTCGCTCGTCGCCTTCCACACGTTTGTCTTTGCAATGCTCAATCTCTCGCCTGATTGCTGCAGATTCAGCTCAACGCTTCCGGTAGCGCCTCTGCGGTAAAACACTATCGCCTGACTCGGCCCATTTTCACTCAACCTCGGAACAAACTTAAACTCCAGCCCCGCCTGCTCACAGCACTTTTCAAGTGCATCCAGAAGACTCCTGCCGGTAACATCAAGCTCTCGCACCACCTCTCCCTCGGTCATGGCCCGCAGACGAGTTTCATCAGGCCAGGACAGTTCACCCGCCTGCACATATTCACAAAGCAGATAACTAATAACGTCCGCCCAGTTCCACAACCGCGAATCCGTCTCGCCCACCGCGAACAGCCGAACGGTATTGCCCTGGTGCTGCGTTAATTCGTCGCTTGCATTGGCCTGCCCGGCTCCGTTGAACACAGTCGCCATCCCCTCAAGGAACACGACCCGCCCTTCGATATCACGCACCCATCTGCCGAATACGCTTATCCGTTCGAGCACGGCGCTATAATCGAGGACCGTCACTTCAACAGTCTCGCCATCAGGCCCGAGCTTCGTCTCGATTCTTTCCGCCTGTCCTGCAAATATCACCAGCCCCTCTGCACCTCCTGCCGGATAAAGCGCATTGTAAATCCACTTGATAATGACCGGCCTGCCCATCCCAATCTCGGCTTCAATCTCCTCGATGCTGAGTATATCTCCCTGCGAATCTGCAGCCGGGTTGTATATCAATCGAGCCGAACCATATTCGCCACGACCGCCCTGTACTATCTCGACGACCTCAAGCCAGGGACACAACCTCCCTTCGACAAATACAAACGCTCCACCCGCTGGCATCGCCGACTTATCTATCTCCGGCTGATATAAATCTACCCTGTTCATTGTCATTGCCTATCCACTCTCGACATCCACAATCTCAATCATTTCCGGCTGTCGCTCTACAACCTCCACAGCGATTGTCTTCATCGACTTATGCTCGTTGCCTTCCACATCCGCAGCCCTTACCGAAAACGCATATCGCCCCTGCCCGGATTGCTCGCTGTTGCACCGATAGAATCTCCGCCCCTTATACTTCAGCGTTGCCACGGGATTTTGATAATCAACTTCCCCCGTCCCGCCGTCGAAATACACTCTCAGTTCCGCCGGCGGACCCTCCTGTTCAATCGGGCAATAATGCCAGACGACCTCGATATTCCTATCTCGCTTCTGTCCCGCCGCCAGACCAAAAACATCATTTGGCTTACCTCCATCCAATTCACCTTCACCGTCAATCGCAACCTTAACAGCCGCATGCAGCGTCCGCTCAATCTTCCCGCATCGATTCGCGCACCGCACAACATAAAACCAAACCTCCCCCGGCTCGTGTGACAGATAACTCGGCAATTCAATCTCACTTGCGTCCGCCTCTGTTACCGCAACTACTTCATCAATCCCTTCGATGCTCTGACCGCGATACACAATCCGACAGCCATTGATTCTCGACCAGAACCACCCTAAACCAAGCGAAGTAGCCAGCTTATGCCCGACGGCTGTCTGCCCCGCGAACAACGCCTCTTTTAGCCACACCGGCTGCATTAGCTCACCGCCCTCGTAAAGCTCGACCCATCCTCATCTGGCGTATGTGTCAGTATCACCGTCTGGCTGTCGTCGTCGTAATATTTAATCTCGCCGGTGAGTTTGTTCTGCACCGCCTTATTCATCAGCATCTTCGCCGCTTTGGCCAGCAAGTCACCGTCGATATCATTTACACTGCTCGCATCGACTCTGCCCGAACCATCGACCACCAGCTTGTTCGCCGCACCATTGGTAAACAACGCCTCCGCCAGTCCGTTGGCCCAGCCGGTCGCCTGTTGTGTTATAACCCCACTGGCCGTCGCGTAGCTGCAATTAGCTGCGACTATCGACCCGATCGCATTCTTCAAATCATATATCTGCGTCGGTGTCCCGCTGGCAGAAGCCGAAATGATACAGTTCTTCAACAGTGCTGTTGCACCGCTCTTGTTCGTATGCACACCGTAAATCGAGCCTTTCGTCGCAGGCACAACGACCACGCAGTTGTTGAACGTCATCTTGTCGCCCACATAATCGATGCTGATGCCGGCGCATTTGCCCGTATTATTCGTCCCATTCCTAGCGTAAAACAGACAATTGTCGAATACTAAGTTCGCGCTCCGCATACCAGTTACAGTGTCAATGCCGGCGCATGTCTGTGATGAGCTGTCATTTCGCTCCGCCCAGAATATGCTGTTTCGTATCACGCCATAAGCGCCCGGCAGATACCCCCCTCTCGAAGACGCGTTTGTGCCGTACGTGCCGTCCGTGAAGAAGACGCAGTTATCGACCAGCAGGCGCGAGACCCTGTCAAAATTACAGCCGTCGTACTTACCCTGCAATTTACTGTTCATAATCCTGACGTCGGTGCTCTGATTGATGGCAACAGCGTCATAAGCCCCGTACAGGTCACAATTATCAATTGTAAGCCCCGCTACTGATTGAGCATTTATACCCAGGGCCCCGCCGACTACCGCCTCTATCGACAAATTACGCACAACACAACCGGGTCCCAGACCCCACAACCCGTGACTGCTCGATGGAACTATTCTGGTCTTGCTCCGACTGGTCCCGATTATCATCAATGATTTAGAAGAAAGATAAACGCTCTCCTCATAATCTCCCGGCCAGATAATAATCGTATCGCCCGAACTCGCCGCATTTTTTGCCGCACCTATTGTCAGTTTCGCATCATTGGCCAGATTCACCGGGTACTGCCCCGCGTGCCCGCTGTTAGCGTCATTGCCGCTTTTTGCAACGTGCCACACCCTGCTCGAATCATTCATGTAAACCATCCCTATATCTCCTCTGTCCAGGTCCCGTTCTTCGCCACCGTCACCCAGTTGCCGTTCGCATCCGCCGCCAGTTTCAGACACGCACCCAAAGCACTTGCCGATTTGTATTTATCCGCAGTCTGCCCGCTGTCGTCCCTTATCGCTTTCGTCCCCGGGTCGATTCGCAGTTCCTGTGACGCTTGAACCGCAAACGTAAACATCGCCCCCTCAGATGCCAATGCCGGCAGTGTCAGCGTAACCGTCCCAGTCGAACCAAGATTCGTATGCACACTCCCCGACTCATACTCAGCAAGCGTATCGTCGCTCGTGTGCGCCTCGATAGCTGTCTTCACTCCACCCGAACCATAAGGCAGCATACTATTACCAACCCGTCGGTCTGTTATCGATGCTATATCCCCATCCGATGTCGTGATTGTCGCCAAGCGAATATGCGGCTGCTCTGCCATATCCGGAAAACCGTCATACTCATCCGTGACAAGCTCTCCATCCGCCGTCAGGTATACATAAATGTCCGGCTTGTCATCCGCCAAAGTGTTCCCGGACGACCCGCCATATTCGACCAATTGTGCCCCCGCCCAGAACTTCCCTCGCTTCACGCCCATATCCCGCCCGCCTTCATCAAACACCCTCAGGTCATTCGCTCGTCTCGTCGCCAGCAGTATTCGATACAGCAGTTTGCGAAAGTGCAGGTAGTAGGGCGACTGCCCCGTCGCTATATATTCCACTCCAGTCTCACCATCCGCCTGCAGATTCAATAATTCATTGTCACTCGGATAAACCTCCGCCATAATCCTGCTCCTTTCATAGAGAGCTTGTCGAACTATTACTGTCCGCCACTCGTCTCAAGCGCCAAAACATTTGCTCCTTTGTCAAACGACAACACATCCAATCCACTCGCTGGTTTCGCCGCCGGTATTACTGTTATATCCCCCGTCTCGCTGGCGATACTTTCATTACCATTCTCGTCAACTGTCTTTACCGCGAATCGATACACACTCGCCTCCAATGCCGAACTCACCCATTCGATAATATCCGCATCCACTCCAAATTCGCCCAACGCGAAGCTGCCCCTGCCGAATCCCACGCCTGCCGACCACTCGTAGCCGAAATCCCCCTCACCGAACCTCGCTAAGCCAAAGCCCCCTTTATCCTGCCGGCATCCCCATACAGAACCTTCGCCTATCGCCTCCCCGTAGTCGATATCACCCATCCCTTTGTCATAGTAAACTTTGAATCTCGCATCGGCCGGCAGCCGCTGACTCCGCAATAAGCTCAGCTTAACACGACCGCTGTCCCCTTCGCTTCTATCTAACTGGCCACTGAAATCGATATCCGCCTCACTCGGCTCAACCGCAAAAACCTCGACTCTCGCTGCTCTGTCGAAACAACTGGCCACTTGCACCACCATTTGCCTTTGCTCGGCATCAATCGTCGCTCCAGCAAACTTTCCGTTGACATACACCTGATGAATCTTGTCGGTCCACTCCGACCGCCATCGCACTAAGCAAACCCTCTGTCCCGCAACAATCCCGCCATCCGTCCGCACGCCAACCGGCAGCTCAAATGCCCGAACTTTATCTATTCCGCTGCTTATAAGTCCCATCGTTACGCCACCAACTGCGTGCAAATCATCTCGTAATCAACAACGACGCCGCTCCCGCTTACCTGCTCACTCTTCACATGGAAAGAATCAACCCGCAGGTTTTCAAACGTCCTGCCCTGCAAATCCACCAGAGTATGAGTGTCGCCATCCACAAACGCCGATATCGCTTCGACTTTGCCATTCAGTTCTACCCTGCTCCTGGCCCGCAGCTTGCCTTTCTGCCGAATCTTTCTGCTGCGTCCGCCCAAATCGACACTCAATACACCGTCTAATCCTGCAACCGACCGCTCAATTGACTCCCGCTCGACGCTGCCCGCTTCAATCGCCACAGGTTCATCAAACAACAACTGTCCATCCAGAGTCACGTTCATACTTCCTCCTCCGACTAATCACGAATCAGCCGACCGCACCCGCCAAATCGAACGCTGTCTGCAATACCGTCGCCGTTCACATCCAAAGCCACCCTGCACCGCTCCTTGCCTTTCTCATACAGCCCTTCGTAATGCATACTTCTGTTCCAGAACTGCTCCCCGCCGACGTTAGTCGCCAGCATCGAATACGCCGACGCTATCACTCCAAACGCACACACTTCTTTTAGCACTCCCGCATCCAGAATATCCTCTGCCGAAACATCGCTCTCCGGCTGACCCGGCTGTATTCCCAGATACCGCGTCAGTCGCAGGCTCGTCTCCACCGCCTGTGGCCTAAGCGTGCTGACACGATACGAAATGTCACTGGCCCCTGGCGGCGCTATCGGGTCCGCTTCCGAATCCCCACGCAGAACCGACACGCAAAGCTGCATCGCCGAATCTACCGCCACAATCTCATAAGCGCCGTCAAGCAACCCGTCTGCCGACCGCAGGTAAATCACCCCGCCCGGCTCAACGCCCGCCGATTCAAAGTCCGCACCGCTGGCGGAAAACGTCGTCCCGGCAAGCTCATCACCAGACCCTGCAGCCAGAATCTGATTTGCCAACTGCAGTTCGCCGAACAATGCCGGCTCATACTTCAAAATATCAATATCATTACAGAACCTTATCATTGTCACTATACTCCCTTCTCGCAATTCGGGACGCGGATAGTCCCGATGAGTCGGGACTATCCGCTATCCATCAAACGCTCAACTCACGCTCAGTCCCCGAATAATCCCGCCTGCCGCCTCGTTCTTTAACTCAAGCGTATATTCGCCAATCAGCTCGCCGCATTCATAGTCGCCGGCGCTGGCCAACGGTTTGAAGTGAAAACTCCGACCAGCCAACGGCAGCACAGATATCCGCGACGAATCCAGAAGCAACACCCCATCCTGAGGCATCCACCGTGTCGTAACAATCCGGCATACACCGAAATCACTCTCGTAGACATTGACCAAATCTGTGAATTTTGTGTCACCTGCCGCGAAACTTCTGCTGCTCGATACAAAATTGTTAATCTTGCGCTTCTGAAAGCCACCGGCGACAATCAGGTCGATATTGCCGCTGCTGCTGGCCCAGATGTTCCGCAGCACGTAGTTAATCTTCGCCTCGTCTAAGTCATCGCCCGATGGAAAACCAGCATCGCCGGTGTGGAAGACATTCGTCTGCAAATGCTGCACAATCCCATTCATCGTCCGCCTTATCGAATCGCTTCCCTGCGGACTACCTGCCGGCTGTCCACCATTGACTACCGTATTCTCAAGGTCTCGAATCAGCTCGCGTAGCCGTTCCTGTTTCTGATAATCCATCTCGTCCGCCAGGCCCAGGTGGCTCGCTGCAACATCCGTCCCGCTGACCTCAACGGTCGCCGCAAATATCTGCGTGTAGTTGCCTAGCCGTGTCCGATTTGTGAATCTTGCTCCCGGTTTCTCATCGCCTTCTAATGCAGCGTTGCCTAAGATGTTGATTGCCTGATTGTCCGCCAAATCCTCCGCCGTCGTGCCCGCATAGCCGCGAACCACCGTCAGCGTGTCACCGTTGACCGCTGTAACCAGCATCAACTCTTCGCTGCCCTCAATCTGTATCTGATCACCCGCCCTGAACCTGCTGCCGTTGTCCACGTCAAACTGTGTGTCCACATCAGGGTCGGTAAACGTGTTGTCGTTCACCGCGTCCTTGTTTGGCAGCAGCTCATCTTCGAGCCAGTCATGATGCGTGCTTGTCGCCTCTCGCATCGGGTCGCCCAGTGCATCCAGAAGAGGTGTTTCATAAGGCGAGATAATCCCAATCAAATCCGAAACATCCTCAGCCAGCTCCGGCAAAGTCGCTCCTGCTGAATATGTCGCTTTTCCTGTAAATGCCATATCTTGTCCTCCTATCTTTTCTTGTCATTCCCGCGAAACTTGTCCGCCGTCTGTGTGGCGGAGCGGGAATCCATTTTAAATCCACAATCAAATAACGCTTCTTCGTTTCTTCATGTACTCCTGCAAATCCGTCCTGTTGCCTGTGCCTGCGGCCCTCTTTGCCGCCCTCTCAAGACCAGTTCCGGCATTTCTCTGTTCCTTCGCCGGTGACGTTCTTACAGATGCACCCGTAGTAACTTGCTCATCAAACATATACTTCTTTTCCCTTTTCAACTGCTCCACAACGCCGTCCAGATTCGCCTTCTCATCACTGGCGAGCCGCGTATTGGCTATCAGCACCGCCGTTTCCAAATCTCTCGCGCCGGCCGCAACAAGCCGCTTCACAAGCTCCTGGTCTTTGTGAACCCCTTTTAGCTCATCAGCCAGCCGTTTCGCCTCGGAACGCACATCCTCCAGCTCTCCCGCAAGCTCTTCAACACGCCTCTCGGCACTCTGTGCCCGCTTGCGGTAGCGAATCGATTCAACCACAGGAACTAACCGGGTATTGTCCCCGTCTTCCTGCTCCGCTCTGTCTTCTGACAAATCATCTTGCGTCTCTGACGCACTCATCGTTACTCACCTCCCAAACTTCTCTCATACCCAAGTTCCTTGAGCACCTGCTCAGTTGGAACGCCCAACTCTTTTTTGGCCCTCGCCTCCTCTAATTTCTCCATCACATTCTCCGGCAGCGGATTCGGGAAGATTATCTCCACCTCCCTGTCACGCTCGCCTGTCTTGTAGATATTCGCCTTGTCCAGAATCTCCAGCACCATCCGCACAATTTTCTTCAGCCCCTCGCCGTAGCTGAACCTCTTCCGCTCCGTCTTGGAAAGCATCCCCATCAACGTCAGCCGCAGCGCTACCGCGCTTGTCAGATTACCTAACTTGCTGCGAATCACGCCCGCCACCAACGGTGTCACTCCGCTGATTTTGTCCATCGCCTCACGCATCTCCGCTATGTGCAGCCCCTCGCTCGGCGTCTCTGTATCTCCTCCGAACTCCTCTACCGCCGCATCCGGATTATCCGTGTACCACATCACGCCCGGCGAAACCGGCTTGTCTGTAAATCCCTCAATGCCCTTGCCCAGGTACATCTTGAATGACTGCATCGTTATCCGGCTCGCCCTGTCGCTTAATCGCGTATTCAGCTCGTCCTGTATCGGCACGAGCGGCTCAACGTCACTTTGCCCCTCGTAGTAAAATGGCTGAGCCATATTCTGAATGTGCACCACAGGCAAAAATCCCCATGGCAGATTTCCTTCCGCAACAAGCTCCTTGTTCTCGTATCTCTGCCACGCACTCGCCGAAGTAATCTCAGTCACCCAGACAACCTGCCGCGTATCGCTCTTTTTGCCGAACAGCCGCGACAACGCACCGCCCTTGCTCAGTTGATTCCTCGCCTGCTGAAAATGCTGCACGTAGTAAATCACCCTGCGGTAATCATTCTCATCCAGAACAGGCAGCGCCCGGGGCGCCTCTATCAGCTCCAGCCCGATTGTTCGTGCTAATTGCAGCACGACCTCGTACGTAAGGTCCTGGGATGAGTCGGAAATGCGCTCATACACTTCTCGGCCAGGCCTGACCATACAATCGACGAAACCATAGACGCCCCCGAGCACTGCCATATCCTGTAAAAACCCGATTCCGCCGTTGGCCGAAAAAACCGCCTTCAATATCTCCTCGATTTCTGCTCGCTTCGTGCCGTCCGGTGACCGGGATACTACGCTTACCGGCTTACCAAATAGAAAATCCACCGCGGCGTTTATCCGCCACGCTATATCGTTCTCAACAACCACCTCCTTGCGCTGAATGTCCCCGACCGCTCTTCCGCCGAACACCCCCGCTTCAGCGCATCGCACTAATCCCGTTATCCTTGCCGGCAGACCATACTCCTGCGCCTGAACGTAGCATCTGCCGCTCTCGTTTACCTTCCGCCCGACTGAAAAACTGCCTGCCCTGAGCCCTGTCGAAGGGTGCAAATCCAATATCGGATTCGCGTAGTATTCCCACAGCTTGCCGAAATGCGTCTGCACCTGCCCCGCTCGTTCATCAACCAGCCAGTCCAAGTAATCCCCATCCAGCTCCGTTTCAGTTCCCTTGAAGATAGTAAGCTCATATGCCATCACAAGCCCTCGCTATTGACCACTCTTTCAATCACTACCTTACTTTTGCATTCTTGCTGTCATTCCCGCTTACGCGGGAATCCATAATTCGCTTTTTCCTTTTGACTTCTTACTTCTGCCTTCTGTCTTCTGCCTTTAGTCTCCTGTCCTACTTACTTTTCCCTTTTGCCTTTTCACTTTTAACTTTTCACTTCTTATGTCTCTCCATCCTATGGCGCGAACTTGCGCGCTTTTGTCGAAAACTAAGGGATTTCCTGATATAAATCGAAGGGCCAAAATGAGCTTAAGTTCTGGTAAGTAAAGGAGTAAAAAAAATTTTTTAAAAGTCGGCTTCTAAGGGTTTTCGACATGCGCGCTTTTGCTGAACAAATGTTTAATACAAATGTTTAAAACAAACGTTTAATACGTTTGTTTAACTTGCCCAGTTTAACACCTTCCGACCGCGCTTTACACGCCGTTTCGAGTATCGAGAATCGTGCATCGAGCATCTAAATAACTCAGTTTCCCGCACTTTTTTCTTGACATTCTGTCCCGAATCAACTATGGGTAATCGTGTCTAAAGAGGAACTGGGTTATAAGGCCACACCTTCTCATCTCTTTTGCGTGGCCGCTGAGCGCCCGTGCGATGTGACCTTCAAACCCTTTCCCGCGGAGAGAGAAAATAACTATGGAGGACTGGAGAGATGTCAATCTGGTAGGGGGGGCAATTTAGGTAATTCGCCTTTCCGCTTTCTTAATCTTTTTTTGATACACCAATCCAATTCCCGCGCTCCACCTTAAATGCTTACAGCTATTTTAAACCCGTTTTTCTGCGCACACATCAACTACACTTTAGGATGTAAGAAAATGAAAACAAAAGGAAAAAATAGATTTTCGGTTCTTTTTGCAATAATGATAGCAACTATGATCTTTAATTCAATAAGCACGGCCGACACAACGTATTTTGAAAATGTTGCACCATCATCAGGTGTAGCGGATACAGGCAGTGGCAACCGTGCTGTGTGGATCGATTACGATAACGATGGGGACTTAGACCTTCACCTTGTGAACAATCCGGGTTCTGGCGGAACTTATCGTAACAACTTGAGAGAAATCGGTGATGCGAATTTCACGAGTGTATCCATTGGTCTCAGTGGGAATGGCAATGCCCTCGCAATAGCAGACTACAATTGCGATGGATATATGGATGTCCTGATTGGGGGCGGGAGTGCTATACTCTATCGTAATAAAGGAGATGGCACGTTTGAAGATGTGACCGCTCCTTCGGGTATTAGTGTGAGTACTCCGAGTGAGCCGATTTGGGGTGATTATTATAATCAGGATTGTTACCCAGATTTGTATTTCGGTGAACCCCCGACACTGTATAGGAATAATGGGGACGGTACTTTTACTGATGTAACGTCCGAAGCATTTCCATCAACTCCGCCAAATGCAACTCCAGCATGGATTGATTTTGACAATGATGGATACAATGATTTGTTTCTCTCCCCTGGCTCGGGTAACACGATTCTGTATCACAATGAGAATGATGGTAACTTCGTTGATGTTTCGGCTTCTGCTGATATTAATCTCCCCAGTGAAGGCGGCCGTTTAGCTGTAGGAGACTTTAATGGGGATACTTGGGATGATATCTATGTCTTTGCGGGAGACTCGAACAATTATTTATTCTCTAACGACCAAGACGGCACATTCAGTGAAGTCGCACTTTCTGCAGGAGTGCAGACAACGGCTGGAAGTGATAATTATGATGTAGCGTCTTTTGATTTTGACCTCGACGGTGACCTCGACCTTTTTGCGGACGGTGGAAGATACGGAAGCAACAACTTCTTCCGAAATAACAATGACGGAACTTTTACAGATATCACATCGCAGACCGGTCTTTCAAACACGGATGACGCCCATGATATAGTTGTTGGAGATTTTGACGCTGATGGTTATCCTGACATCTACGAAGTATGCTTTACCGGAGCCGGCTCTTCGGTTAATAAGCTCTTTTTGAATAAGCCGAGATGGATTCTTCTGAATGGACAGCTCAATATCCCGCGTCAAGGACTGACAGGGGAAGCTTTAAACGGATTCGTATATGCAATTGCAGGCGTAGGTACACCGTATGCACAAGACACAGTATCGAGGTACAATCCAAGAAGTGACACTTGGTACATTGTTAATTCCACGCCAACTGCAAGACACTCCCTGAGTTCGGCTGTAATAGGGGACTACATCTACGTTGTCGGAGGTCATGTAGTCAACAGCAGGTCAGAAAATGAACGGTGGGATGGTGACCCGTGCGAGGCATGGCAATCCAAAGCTGCTGTGTATGCTCGCAGTGGACCAGGCGTTCCTGCATTTAAGGGTGAGTTATACGTTTTCGGTGGAAACCATTATGGTACCCTTTTATCTCGTTTTGACATTTACAATCCAACAACAGACACTTGGCGTGTTGGAGGCGACATGCCTGTTGCTACCCAACCTTGGCGAGCTACTACCTTAGACGGCAAGATATATGTTAATGTTGGCGGAGATAATAAACAGATATGGTGCTACGACCCTTTTGATTCTACATGGGATACTTCCATACCTCTCATGAATGTATCACGGGAATTCTATGAACTTCAAACCGCTTGCGGCAGGATTTACGCCATAGGAGGTTATAATGCGTCGGACGGTTACCTTTCCTCGGTTGAATCTTGGACACCAGGTGAAACAAATTGGCGAATGGAACCGTCGCTGAATATTGCCCGAAGTCAATTTGCCAGTGCTGTACTTGGAAGCGATATCTTTGTGTTTGGTGGCACTGATGGTAATGATCTAAGTTCGACGGAACTATTGCGAAGATGCACCGACTCTATTGAGGGAGACATAAACAACAATTGCAAAGTCGACCTGTTTGACCTTGCGATTATGGCCTCACGCTGGCTTGAATGTACCCTTGTGCGACAAAATGACTGCTGGTAATAATAACGCGGAGCTTTTATTGCATGGCCTCGACGGTCTACTCTTGCAAAAACGCAGGGCGTGACTTGAATTTAAAAATTCAGAACTACGAATCGGCTGTGGAGTTTTTAACGCGTCTCCACGGCCGATTTTATTTCACTCCATCCAAAAAACAGTGTCAATCAGTGTCTAAAAACCTTTTTATCTCTGTGTCCTCTGTCTCGCCCCGGCTCGACGCTGAGTCGAGATGGGTGTTTTCTGTGGCTAATCCCGATAAATCGGGACTCTGTGGCTTGTCAGTCCTGAGAAAACGCAGGGCATGACTTGAATTTAGAACAAAGAATTTGGCCGTGGTATTGGCTGCGCCATTGGCTGTGCTATAACTTTGCCAATAATTTCACTACGGCTTCACTATTTCGAATTGACCGCCTTAATCTCCTTTTTCCCTTTTGTCTTTTTCCTCTGCTCCCCGTCTTCTGCCTTCCACTTGCCTCGGCTTAGCCGTGAGGCAAAGTCGGGTTCTCAGTCCTCTCTTTTTCGTCCTCCGCGGTCTCAGCGTTCTCCGCGGTGAGTCACAACCTCCGTCCTGCACTTCGGAACCGCGGCTAAGAACTTTTCGCCGTAGGATTTGCTCAATATGCGGGAATCTAAAATGACAATAATACCAGTATCGGTCTTTGTGCGAATCAGTCTGCCGAAGCCCTGCTTGAACTTGATTATCGCTAAGGGCAACTGATAATCGACAAACGGATTCCCGCCCTCCTCTCTTATTCTTTCCAGCCGACCCGCCAATAAAGGCGTATCAGGAACCGCAAATGGCAGCCGAACAATTATCACGTTCGATAGTGCCTCTCCCGCCACGTCCACCCCCTGCCAGAAACTGTCCGTCCCGAACAGTACGCTTCGCTGGTCCGTCTTGAACCGTTTCAATAGCGCTGTCCTGTCCAGACCAGCCCCCTGTTGCAACAACTCTATATTATTCTCGTCGAGCCAGTCGGTAAGCTGCTCCGCAAAGCCCCCCAGCATTTTGTAACTTGTGAAAAGAACAAACGCCCTGCCCTGCGTCTGCAGGATATACTTCTTTATCGCCTCGCAGGCCGACGCAACGAATTCATCGTCGTTTGGCTGCGGCAAATCCTTCTCGATATAAATCGTCACCTGCTTTTCGTAATCGAAAGGCGAACCCAACTTTACCGCATCACAATTCTGCCCGCCAAGAGGCGAGGTCTCGCCTAAGGCGGACAATCCCACTCTGCCGGCAAAGAATTCAAATCCGCTTTTATTTTCTGTCTTCCGTCCTCTGTCTTTTGTCCTCTGGCCTCCGACCTCGCCGCTGCTTAGTGTCGCGCTTGTCATTATCACTGATTCAAACTTGTCGAACAGGCACCTCCTCACGTCCGGCCCCACGTCCAAAGGTGCGCTTCGCAAATTCACCCTTTCACGCCTGCCCTCATTGACCTCGACCCAATACACACAACCCTCCCTCCTCTGCAGTAGAAATGCCTCTATGTCCTGCAACAGTGCCGCGCACCTGTCAACATATCGCGTTATCTCAAATCGCTCATCCTCGTCTCTGGCCTGTGCCGCAAGCTTCGACAATCGCGAACGCAACTCTTTAAGATGCGCCGATACCTCATCCTCGATAAAATTCACGTAGCATCTGCCGTTGGCTCGCCCTGCCTGTCCCAAGCTTTGTCGAGGGGAGCTTGTCGAATGGGTCTGCTCTTTCGTATTCTCGTACCACCGTCGAACATCTTTGAAAAACTTCCTGGCCGCCTGCCCCGCCTTGACAACAACATCTGTAAGCTCCGCCGCCTCTGCATAAACCAAAAGACCTTTGTGTGTCCTCGGATTATACAATCCGTCCAGCAGGAATTTCACCGCCCCTTCGCTTATATCAATCCCGAAATGCTCCTCTGCGACTCGCTCGATATTATGCGCCTCATCGATGACCACCCACTGATACTCTGGTAGTATCGACGCACCTTCCTCTCGCAGCACAAGGTCACTGAACAGTATCGCGTGATTCGCCACAATCATATCCGCCGTTTCCAGTTGTCGTCTCGCCTGCCAGTAGAAACAACTCGTAAAATGCCTGCAGCGCCTGCCGCGACAATTCCCATGTTCGCTTTTGACCGCGTCCCACACCCTGCCATCCGGAATAAAAGGAATATCGCTAAGCGAGCCGTCTCTGGTTTGTCCTGACCAGTCATTAATCTGACCAAGCACCTGGCCGAACCGGTCAAACAATCCAACCTGTCTGCGAATCGCAAATTCGAGCCGGCGCTTGCACAGGTAATTCGCCCTGCCCTTTGCCAGCACCGCCCTGAACCGCCACGGCAGACATCTGCCGAGACAGGGAATATCCTTATTGATTAGCTGTTCCTGTAAAGTGATAGTGAAGGTACTGACAACGACTTTGCCGGCCGCGCTGCAGGCCCGCTCTATCGCCGGCACCAGATATGCAAAGCTCTTGCCGACACCCGTTCCCGCCTCTGCAACCAGATGCCGCTTTGATGATAAAGCCCTCTGCACCACACTGGCCATCTCAACCTGCTGCTGACGCGGCTCGTAACCGGCAACCAACCGCCCAATCGCACCTCCGGGCGCAAAAACTTCCTCCATATTAAAAGGACTGCTTATTTCCTTCATGGTGGGCACAAGTTACCAGACTAAGCAGGTGCGTGCAAACGGCAGTTTTACTTTTCACGCATTACAAATTTGCTATACGCTCCTGTATGGCTTTCTTCATCACGGCAATCGCTTCCGATTCAGGCATCTTTTCTGCCGCACGCTCGATTACCATCCTCGCAAACTCCAGCCGGTCCATCTGATAGTAAACATAGCCAAGCAAAAATCCCAGTTCGGCAGAATCGCTTTTATCGAACCACTCTCTGGCTTCGAGTATCCTTTTCTCAACCTTGTCCTTGTCGCCTATCATTGCCACGAGGTCCACTCTTAATTTCACATACTCAGGGAAAATCTCAACTGCCCTTGCAAGAAACAGCGAACTGCTCAAAAACTCGCCCGCGGCAAACAGTGCATGGCTTTTACCCGCGTTCGCAAGCGGGGCTCCCGGCTTGACCAGCGCAGCGAGCGTATATGCATCGGCGGCACGATAGAACCTCCCCTGCTTCATGTAACTTTCAGCCGAACTCATATATTGGTTAAATTTGTCATTAGTGAAGGCAGCAAAACTCTTATACGGGTCTCCTGCTCCCGCGGTGCCAATAGTGGACACATTCGTCTTGGCTACTTCCGGCAATGCCGGACCACTCAAGATTCTCTCCAAAGCATCCGCAGGCCCTGCTGACGATGTTGCCGGCCGGAACGCTGGAACGTTAGCATCAAGCTGGCCAGTAACCAACTCTTCACCCAGGCCCTCTACATCTCCCGTCAGTTTTCCCAATCGAATCTTCATCAACTCATAAGTGTCTAAATTCCGGCTGGCTTCCAATACGCTGCCGGGCTGCTGCACCTTCGGCTCCAGGACAGCACTGTCGATCTGCTCCGTCTGCCCGGCTCGAGACCTCGGAGACAAGCCGGTAGGTGTGCCGAGTAATGCCGCGACGTCCGTCTCCGCCCCAGCCGTCATACCAAGCGGCAGAACATCTTCCCTTGTATCTACCGCCGGCACCGGCCTTCGCTCTATTGTAATGCCCAATTCCTGCCAGAACTGTTCCTGTGACTGCGCCTGTGAAACCGGCTCGACTCCCTGCGGGAACTTGGAAGTATCAAGCTCGAGAACCTCCTCCAAATCACCTTGTCCCATCGACAATGGCCGTTTGCTGGCAATCGGAACACGCCTCTTGTTGTAATAATCTTCCTGCTCGCGCCGCAAATCACTGTCCAAAGATAAATCAACCCCATAGCTCCGGACCGTTTGTGGCGGAATTACAGTCACTCCCGAAGGTGTAAGCTTCGTAGCCGTCAAGGTTGGTGAATAATAAGGAGTTACCCCCCCCCCATAAGACTCAAAATACTGTGAGCCGGCAGAACGCCTTAGAAACGAATCAAATGCTCCGGAGGTATGCTGCAGAGAACTGGCCGGAGCTATAAAATCTGTCGCTCCGCCATAAGGCACAACGCCCCGAAAGTGCATTCCGCCGGTAACATTTCCCGTTATGATAAGATTACCCCTGGTATCGATTGGATTAATGCTCGGGATTAATCCCGACTCATACGCGGTAGGCGGAACCGTTCCAAGCCCAAGCGGATTGGTAGAAACGGGGTCTTCAAGCGATAATCCCACCGAAGAGAACACTATCACTAAAAACACCGAAATATATCGCAAGTTTCGGCCTCTCATAATCATTTATACCCCAGGCAAGCCGACATGTTCATTAACTGGCTCGCCGGTTAAATACTTTTATACTTGGGCTTCTCAGCCCAGCCCAGCTTCGCTGCCAGCGTCTGCCACTGGTTACGAAGTGAATTGTTAACGACCAGAAAATCCTGGCGATGACGCTTCACCTGCACCACGTCATCCGTGCCCAGCTCCAGCGACACCTGCCCGTCTATTGATACCGTCGTTCCCTCATTGTAGCGCACACCCTGAATCTCAACGATGCTGTCGGCCATTATCACTATCGGCCTGAAGCTCAAAGAATGCGGGCAAATAGGCGTAATCACCATCGCCTGCATCTGCTGCGAGAGGATCGGCCCCCCCGCAGACAAGCTGTATGCTGTAGAACCCGTAGGTGTTGATACGACAAGACCGTCGCTGACACACCCGCCTAGATGCTGCCCATCCACCGACATCCTTAACTCAATCATTCGAAACGGCGGACCCGCCGTGATGAAAACATCGTTTACAGCCGTCGAACGAAAACATTCTCTGCCATTTCGAAGCACGCGGCAAAGCAGCATCATGCGCCTTTCTATCAGCACTCCGCCTCGTTGAAGCCGAGGGAAAAACTCCTTCAGCTCATCCACGCTGAACTCGGCAAGATAGCCCAGCTTGCCGACATTGACCCCGACAACAGGAACACCACTCCGGCTCAAATGTCTGGCTGTGGCGATAATACTGCCATCTCCGCCAAAGACCACTGCATAGTCGGCTCCGGCCAGCATTTCGGGGCTGCACTCGTCAATATCGCAACTTACTATTGTCTTGGCCTTGCGCTTTATAAAATCGGAAAACTCTGCAATCGCCTCGGCGACATGCCCCTTCCTACTGTCCCCCAGAATTGCCAGCTTCAGTATTTGTTTACGGGTTTGCCGTCCCATAATTCGGCACTTTCAATTTCGCACCGCGAACTGACGACTCAACATCGGCCCATCATCTTCCTGACCGCCTCTGCAATTCTTTCGGCATTTATTCCCGCTTCCATAAGCTGCCTGGCCCGCAAATCATGCCTGATAAATCGCCTTGGCACCCCCAATACCCGCAACGCCCCCACAAATCCGCCGCCGCGATTGCTCGCAGTCTCCAGCACAGCCGAGCCGAATCCACACGCTTGTGCGTGGTCCTCCACTGTAAGCACCGACTTTCCCGACTCCAGCAGTTCAACTATCCGTCTGTCAACCGGTGCTGCAAATCGCGCGTTTACCAGCTCAACCTCTATGCCCTCAATGTGCAGTTGTTCTGCAGCAAGAGCTGCTTCCGAAAGAATGCTGCCGTAGCATACTATTACTATCCGCGCTCCGTCGCCGCGTTTTACTGTAACGCTCTTACCCAATACAAACGGCTCTGCACTGGATTGTGCAATCTGCTCAGCCGAAACATAATCCTTCGGATATCTAATACATACAGGCCGGTCTGCCTCAATAGCAAACTCCAGTGCCGCTTTCATCTCCACCGCATCCGCCGGTGCAATAAGCACCAGATTTGGCATCATCCGCAAATAACCAATATCCATTAGCCCGTGATGAGTCGGACCGTCCGCCCCAACCACACCGGCCCTGTCGATGCAAAACACCACCGGCAGGTTCTGCAAAGACACCTCCTGAAATATCTGGTCGAAACTCCTCTGCAAAAATGTCGAATATATGCACACAACTGGGCGCAATCCACTCTTCGCCATCCCTGCCGCTATCTGCACCGCGACGCTTTCCGCTATGCCGACGTCATAAAACCTGTCCGGGAAATTCCTGCGAAACTGCATCAGACCCGTGCCGTCGCACATCGCGCTGGTTATCGCGACAATCCTGTCGTTTTTCCCAGCAAGCTTTGCCAGCTCATCGCCGAACACCTGCGTAAAGCTTCGCCGCTTGCCCGGCTCTGCCACCTCAGTTTCCTCACACGAATCGCCATTTATCTTGAAAGGTCCCGTCGAATGATACTTGCTCGGCACGCTTGCCGCCGGGGTAAAGCCCATTCCTTTTTTTGTGTAACAATGCAGAATCGCCGGGTGGTTAAGCTCCTTCAATGCTCCGAAAAGCTGTATCAATGAACCTATATCATGCCCGTCCACCGGACCAAAATACGGAATATGCAAACTCTCAAACAACTGACTCGCCGGCAGTACCATTCGAATGCTTCGCTTTATCCGCTCTATCGCCTCCTCGACCGTCCTGCCGATTACCGGCATATATTCGAGTATCTCATTAGTTGTCCTTCTCAAATCCTCGTATGTCTGGCTTAGCCGAACCTTCGAGAAATATTTGGCGACCGCTCCCTGCGTCGCGTCTATCGCCATCGAGTTATCATTTAGCACAATCAGAAGCTGTCGCTTGACCAGTCCCAGATTATTCAGCGCCTCAAAACTGGCGCCGTTGACGATACTCGCGTCGCCGACTAGCACCACAATCTTTTCGCTGTTGTTCTGTCGATGCTCACCAAGCGCCATACCAATGGCGGTGCCTATCGACGTGCCTGCGTGCCCGACGGCAAACTGGTCATATTCACTTTCGGCCGGATTGGGAAATCCGCTAAGACCACCAACCCGCCGAAGACTACGGAACTGCTCTCTGCGACTAGTGATTATCTTGTGCGCATAGCACTGGTGCCCCACGTCCCAGAACAGCTTGTCTCTCCCGAAATCAAATACATAATGCAGCGCAAGCGTCAACTCCACAACACCGAGGTTGCTGGCAAGATGCCCCCCTGTGTTGCTGACTGTATCTAAAATGAACCGGCGAATCTCACCGGCCAAGGTCTTCAGTTGGCCTACAGAAAGCCCCCTCAAATCCGCCGGAGAGCCTATGCCTTCAAGTAACCCAGCGCTCGTTTCAGCCGCTGATGCCCGGCCCAGCGCTGGGCGGGATGACTCCGGCTCAGTATTGGTTCGCCCTGCACCGCCCTGGTGCAGGGTCACTGGCCTATGACTGCCACCCGATAAATGCCCCTTGTTTTTGGAATTTACCACTCCCACACAGCAACGTCCTAAAAACACACAGATTATGCATTGTACAAATAAACCTATCCCATTGCAAACATTCAAGTTCACTCGCACTAAGTCGTAAGCGAGCGAAATTATAGGACGGTGCTTGTGTCGCATAAGTTTCAACTGCCAGATACTCGGCTTTGGGCTCTTCATGGGCGTCCACGACTGTGCGGCCCCGCCCAGTGCTGGCCGGGCTCAAAACCGCCTCGTGGTTAAAGGATACGCAAAAAACGCCGATTATCCGCTTGTGGCTTTTTGGACATAATCCAAAAACTTAGCACACTTTAAAATGGAGATACCCCGACGCACCGCACAGCCCTATTTTTGAGCTGTGATAAGGAATTATGATTCGATGGTCTTTATGCAAAAAGAGCGTCTAATTTTGTTCAATGGCCGAATCTCAAAAGCAGGGCTGTACTGTGCCGGCTTCACAATCGTTGAAGTAATGGCTGCGGTGGCGATTACCATTGTCGTTGCCTTAGGCACATTGTGCTATCAATATTACAGCGTAAAGCACAGCCGGGCCGCTCAGGCACAGACCACCGGAACACGCATAGGACAACTCATCCTCGAAGACTGGAAAAGCACAGGCGGCGACCCCGACTATGACTCCGAAGAACTCGGCCTGGGCTTTATTCCGACCGACAGCGGAGAATTCGGCTCTTCCCTGATATCTCTCGACAACCAAACCTTTTTTGCGAATCTCCAGCGCAGCGAAATCGCCCACGATGACGTCGCAGGTGTTACACTGCTCGAGTTGGCGGTCACCATAAGATGGCGACTGGACTACATAAGAGGTCCTATCAGTGTCGACGACCCGACCGTCGTGTTGACTACTTATGCCAGAAGAGACCAGTGAACCAATGAAAACGAAAAATTCAAAACGAACAATGCTCAATGCGGGACGCATCTGCGCCGGGCTTACACTTATAGAATTGATGGTCGCTGTCGGCATCTCGTCTATTGTTATGCTAAGCGCCGTTCTGCTCGTCCACAGCGGATATCAAAGCTGGAACCAGACATATAATGACGCCTATTCCGAAGCCCGCCTCGGTGCTCTCGACGCGATGGTCTCTCTCGGCGCAATCGGCCGAAAATCCAACAGAAACGACTACCGCTTCTACAGAGTCGCAGGCAGCGATTTTGAGCTTGTCACACCGACCACAGACCCCGAAGAGGTTGTAACTGGACAAGCCGTCGAGTTTCGCTACTGGGATACCGAACTCGATGAAACGCTGATGGACCCCGCCAGGACCGCTACTGCATACGCGCTTTTCTATCTCGACGATGATGAACTAAAGGTCGACTTTGGACCCTTCCCGCCCAGCGGTGTCGATGCATTCGGCCACAGAATCTCAAGCGCAGACGTAACTACCGTTACTCTGGCCAGAGACGTTGTCGACCTCCAATTCAGCCACACAACACGAAATATGGCCGGCGATGGAAAAGGTTGTATTCGAATGCGGCTGACGGTCAACGACCCCACTGACGAGTCCACAAAGACAACTGTCGCCGCTACATTGATGAGAAACGAATGGCCTCATTAGTCCGTCAAGGAGACTACGCGATGATTCACAAAGCTAATGATAATCTTCGAGCCGGCGGCTTCGTCCTGCCGCTGGTCATAATGGTGATGGCCATACTTGTAGCTCTCACCATTGGTGCCATGATGACTAATTACGCATCCCGCCTGCAGGGCGTCCGCACAAAGGCCGAAACCGAAGCTATGCTCGCAGCAGAAGCCGGCTACGAACGGGCCATCTTCTGGATGAGCCAGCAGACCGATATACTCGGCGCTCTGCAAAACGGCGGCGGCTCAGGAACCATAAACTTTACCACAAGCAGATGCAGCTATGAGGTCAGCTTTCTCGACTTCATCGGCTCCAGAGCCGTATTCAAAGTCTTCGCCACAGGAATAAGCGGAAGGCCCTCGTTCACTAAAGTCGTCGATGTCTCCGTAATGCAGGAAGTAACCGGCTGGGCTATGGGAGTCTGCCGGGTCCCTTACGGGACGACCTCCACTTATCCGGTCAACTTCGCCGATGGCGAGATAATCGACATACCACTTCACATCAACAACCTTCGCGATTCTCCCGACGAACGCGACATCTATATCATCGGAACCCCCAGCTTCCTCCAGCCGGCCAATATGGGCGAATCCAGATTCACCTCAGGAGGCAGCGATAAATATTCCGGTGTTATGTCACTTTTTCAAGACGGCATAAATTTCAACCAGCCCGACGTCCGCATCACTGATGAAGCCGCCATCCAGAGCAAAATCGACCGCTTTTACAACAGCACCGCCCTATCATACAGGTTTACTCCTAACGGCACTGCCTCCGTCACGAACCCAAGAAGTGCTGTTCAACTTGAATTCTTCGTCGATGGCGGTGTCGGCAAAGTCCGTCTGACCAACAATTGCACCGTCAGAGGATACAGTCGTGCTGACGATAAAACCTGGGACTACAAAATCGAATGGGGCAGCGGCGGAAACAGATTCCAAACATACGACACTTATGCCTATCACTATAAGCCCAACACCGAAATCTCCAGTGTCATAGCCATCGAAGATACCTACGTCACACAGCAATTCGGCGGCATTCAGAGCGCCCCCGGCGGACAAATCTTCATCGACGGCGATGTCGTAATCGGAAGCGACGCCTACCAGAATATGGTAGTAAAAGACAAGATAACTGTTGTCTCAACCGGCAATATATGGATAGCAGACTCAATCGTAGTCGACGGCCCGCACACCCCCGAAGGAATGCCGGACGTCAATAATACTAACGTCCTCGGCCTCATCGCAAAAGGAGTCATCAAAGTCGTCGACCCCGGTATAGCAAGCGGTACGGGAAACTATAATACCGGCTATCGTAACTATTATCCCGGTTCGCCTTATGATGAACCCATACCAGGCCACACCTATCAGCCAATCGGAAACAAGAAACACTCTTACGACGCCGACAACGACCGCTACTTGCCGGATACAATGGTCATCGAAGCAGCTATGACCGTTGGCGGGGGCGGATTCGGCGCTGAAAACGTTCAAAGGGGCTCCTACGGCGATAGAAGAAATTACAATGGCAGCCAGGACTGGCTCATAGTCCGCGGGTCGATATCAGAGGGAATCAGGGGCGTTGTCGGCCTGGTTGGAAGCGACGGTTACGTCAAGCAATACTATCTTGACACCAGATTGCTCTCGGGAATCCTGCCGGGCGACATCTGGCTCAGTGGCAAATACGTCCCCGCACCTGCCGGCTGGCACGACTACCACCCACAAAATTGAACTCCGGCGCGCCGGCAATCCTACGCAATTCCCAGCAATGGCAATAAAAAGGCCATAAGCACTTCGCCTATGGCCCGTTGGTTCGCAAAACTAACTTTTTTATATCATGTCTCACTTAAGGGGGGCGAGGCGGGGGGCGAACCCTGTAAGCCAAATGACAAAGGTCAAAAAAGTCCCCCCAAACTTGTGACTCCCTTTCAGATAAGAAATGAATTTCCCCCCACACCAAAACCGCCGCCGGCGGGAGGTCATAGACTTGCGCAACCAGCCCTATAGGAGAAAACAACACTTCCACAGTCTATCCCCCACAGACTTGCTAATATCATCGGCCGGCCGGACATTTTTTGATTAGGCAAATCCCTCAATACTTTCGCAACGCAGCCGATTGTCTCAGTTGCGCTTTGCCGAGCACTTCCGGCAGATGGATACCATGTCGCACCCTTCCAAGGCAAAATTGGTGCGAGACCAAAACCCCCATTATCAGTATTGCTACAGCCGTTTCCCGGCCTGCACAGCAAGCAAAACGCTGCCAGAGCTAAGTGTAGGGCTAATTATTATAGAAAGAATTATCCGGCAGGATTATCTGGTCCTTGTTAAAAGTGCACTGGCAAGCCGGCGAAGAATGTCGGCCCTTGCGCCGAATGGTTTTAGGGCCGCAACAGCTTCGTCGGCAAATCTTGCAGCCAGCTCTTTCGACCCTTCCAATCCCACCACAGCAGGATAAGTTACTTTGCCCTGCCTGATGTCCTTGCCGCTGGTCTTGCCCAACTGGTCGCTGGTCGCAGATACATCGAGTATGTCATCCGCTATCTGGAAACCGAGACCTATCTTAAAGCCATACCCTCGCAGGCACTCCAATTGCTCTTCATTCGCCCCGCCGCAGATTCCTCCCACCACCGCAGCAGAAGCGAACATCTTGGCCGTCTTGTTTGTGTGAATCCGACTGAGCATCTCCTCGTCTGCTTGTCCATTGACGGCTTTCAAATCAGCCATTTGTCCTGCCACCATACCGGCAGGACCGGCTGCCTGGGCAAGCTCGGCAATCAGCCAAACGGCCATCTCTGGCTCACTTATCTCCTTTGCCAACAGCTCAAACGCCAGCGTCAACAAGGCATCGCCAGCCAATATCGCTGTTGCCTCGTCGAATTTCTTGTGACACGTTGCCCTGCCCCGTCGTATTTCGTCGTCATCCATCGAAGGCAAATCATCGTGGACAAGCGAATAGGCGTGTACCATCTCTATCGCCGCCGCAGCTACCTCGGCATTGTGGTTAACACCGGCACCGACAAGCTCACAGCACCACAAAACCACCGCCCCGCGAATCCGCTTGCCGGGGCCCTCGAGCACGTAATGCAACGGCTCGCCAAGTTCGCACGCAATCCAGCCGGGCTGCGATAAAATCCGCCCAAGCACCTTATTGACAAGTCCGACCTTGTTCTCAAGCTCGACAGAAAACCTCCCATCTGAATCGCTGTTTAACATCATAATTAACTGCCCCGCTAAAATTGCATCTTGCGGTTACAGGCGGTATTATACAACACTTCCAAAACGGCTAAAGGAAATTATGAATAACACACGTATCCTCATTCTTGGTGTCACAGCATCCGGCAAAGGCCGGCTTGCATTCGAGCTGGCAAAATCCATCGACGCTGAAATCATCTCCATCGACTCTATGAAAGTCTATCGCCGAATGGATATCGGCACAGCCAAGCCCCCCAAAGAAGTCCGAGGCCTTATCCCTTATCACCTTATCGATGTCGTTGAGCCGAGCGAAACTTTTAGCGTCGCACGCTTTCTTGAACTTGCCAACGCCATCTTAAAAGACATTCAAAACCGCAACAAACCTGTTGTCGCCGTTGGCGGCACTGCACTCTATATCAAGGCGCTGCTTTACGGCCTTTTCGAAGGTCCCGGTGCCGATGAACAAATCCGGGCTGAACTGAAAACGCAGGTACAAGAACAAGGAGTAAAATCGCTTTACGAACAATTGCAGGAAATCGACCCCGATACCGCAAATAAAATCAGCTCCAATGATGCTCGACGCATCATCCGCGCACTGGAGGTCTATAAACTCACTGGCCAGCCCATATCCCGATTTCAGCAGCAATGGAGTATCGATGATGCACACGACTGGACGATCGTGGGTTTACGAGGAGAAAAAACCGAAGAAAACAAACGTATTAACGCGAGAGTCAAAAAGATGCTCGACGCCGGACTGGTCGATGAGGTCAAAAGACTTCTTGCCGAAGAAAAACCCCTGAGCGACCAGGCACGCTGTGCCATCGGCTATGCTGAAATCATCGACCACCTGAAAGGCAGGACGTCGCTTGAAGAAGCAACCGAGCTTATCAAGAAAAACACACGCAAGCTCGCCAAGCAACAGCGAACTTGGTTCAAGACTTTCAAAAGGGTTCACTGGCTCAACTTGGCTCCCGAAGAAACTGCTGAGTCAATCCTCAATCGCTCAAAAAAGATTCTGAACAATGAATCCTGACCGACCACATTCGAAATTGATAATCCTTTTCCTCGCCTCGAGGCCCAAGTTCCTAACGGCCAGTGCCGCTCCCGTACTGGTCGGCTCCGCCCTCGGTTTCGCAGTCGCAGGGTCGCTTCAGTGGCACCTTTTTGTGCTTGCGCTACTAGGAACAATGGCCCTGCATTGCGGCGCCAACATAGCCAACGACTATTTCGACCACATCTCCGGCAACGACTGGGCCAACAGAAACGTAACGCCATTCTCCGGCGGCAGGCAATTCATCCAACAGGGCATCCTCTCGCCCAAATCAACTCTTCTGGCATCGTTGTTCTGCCTGACCTTAGGCGCCATAATCGGCGCCATAATCCTGCTGATTACGAAAAGCATCTTCATTCTCGCTCTCGGACTTGTCGGCCTGCTGGGCGGTTTCTTTTACACTGCTCCGCCCGTCAAGCTCGGCTATCGCGGAACGGGTGAAGCGGCAATCGCTTTTTTGTTCGGTATATTGCCCGTTTACGGTGCTTACTATCTTCAAACCGCAACCATTGACATTATCCCTTTGCCTGCCGGGTGCATAGTGGGCATTCTTATATTCCTCATCATCCTGATAAACGAGTTTCCCGATGTGGCCGCCGACGCGGCCGTAGATAAAAAGACTCTCGTCGTGCGATTCGGTATTCAATCCTGCGTGTGGATTTACCGATGCGCCCTTGCCGCAAGCTACGCAATTGCGATAGTAGCAATCTTCGCCTCAAGGATGATGCTTTACGCTGGCCTCGCCTACCTTCTCACTCTGCCCATTGCATTTATCGCAATCAGATTCGCTAACCCAGCAGACCTGGCCGTAGCCGGCAAAACCCAGCACCGAGCAAGCGCAGTCACTATTGGCCTCCACTTGCTCGGTTCGCTGGCTTTGATGACAGGTATGTTTATCTCAGCTCTGTCGTATGGCAGAACATAGTTGTCCGCAGGACCCTGGACACAGACTCAGGCGTGGACGTACTTTTTGGCCATCTCGCTTAGTGCCTGCAATGCCTCCGGGTCAAGCCCGTCTACACGGGGACTTGTGCCTTTATCGCTGACTATGTCATCGAAAAACTCCACCTCGCGGTGTTTAAACTCCTTAACCTCTTCTCTAAGTCGCCTGTTCGTCTCCATCAATTCTGCAAGCTTCTTCTCATAGCTCTGCATCATTTCCGTGCGGTGAGATTGTTCTTCCTTCAGCAGTCCCTCGACCTGCGACAATTTTCCCCTGAGCTGCTCAAGTTCCTGCTTGTTTTGTAGTGACTGACGTTCCGCTTTATCGCGCGCCGTCAGTTGCTCGGTTAGATGCCGTTCAGTAGCCACAAGCTCCTCTTCCCTGCGGCTAAGCTCGAGGCGGTACTTTTCAATCTCACGCTGCAAATCACCCTGATACTGACCGGCACTTTCCGGCTTGTTCGTCGCAAGCATAAAAGCAATCAGACCGGCAATCTCACCGTTTCCATCCTTGTATCTAACCAATGTTGTCTCGGTCGAGAACTTCGTCCCATCCGCTCGTTTATGCTCCATAACTCCGGTAAGCCGCCCTTTACTTTTTACTTCCTCAAGCAGCGCAGCAAATCTTGGCTCTGCGCCTTCCTGCGGCTGAAAAACACCGATGGGCTTGCCAACAAGCTCTCGGCTCTTCTGGTATCCGTGCACCCTGGCCCAGGTCGAATTCGAATAAACCAGGGCGCCGTCGAGGCTAAATGCCGCCACGGCCTCAGGCGAGTTCTCCGCGATAGCCGCCAAGCATCGCATCGCCAGCTCAAGCTGCCCGAATTTAGCGCCAACAGCATCCATACCATTAACCGCCTTATGACTGGAGGTCCATATCTATCGCCCGGCCACATGGGCTTAAGGGGCCCATGTCCGATTTAGCCGGCTTAATCCCGCTGACTTGTCCTAGGCTGCAATCCTTATATCGTCATAGTATTTGCCTGACTTGTCTAACCAGTAACTGAATCGGACCCTATACAGCAAAAATCCCCTAACATCAGTGGAAATGACAATCGCCGCCCAAAGATAGCACTAACAGCTTCAATCTTTTAGGACCTATTTAGAACAGAAAACAAATGGCTTTTGTCCGTTCGCCTGAACCGAGGCCCTTGACCATGCCTGACACCTGACGTAAACTCTGGCCCGATGCAAAAACGGCTGATAATAAATGCTGATGACTTTGGGCTTTGCGAAGGCGTCAACAAGGCAATTGTCGAAGCACACACTAACGGTGTGCTGACAAGCACTACGATTATGACCAATATGCCGGCCGCCCAACAGGCAGTCGAACTCGCAAAGACACTTCCCACCCTCGGTGTTGGTGTTCACTTAAACCTTACCGACGGCACCCCCGTTCGCCGGGATGCAATCGTAGAACCACTGCTCGGACCCGATGACAACTTCGGACTGTCCCCGGGCAGATTATCGCTGCTGTCAATCGCCAGCAGCAAAATCAGGGCCGCAATCGAAGCCGAGCTTGCCGCTCAGATTCAGTGGACCATCGAGAAAGGACTAAAGCCAACACACCTCGATTCACACAAACACGTTCACAGCTTCCCTGCCATGTTCTCCATCGTCTGCCGACTGGCAAATCGCTTCGAAATAACTGCGATTCGAAACACCTTCGAGCCAAAAGAAGTAAGCCGATTGCCCTGGCCAATCAGCGATGCCGCCGGCAGAAAACGGGCTGCAACTGTGCGCCTGATGGCAAAGATAAATCTCCTGCAGAACCGGGCATTTTTCAAAACCGATGCACTTCTCGGCGTAGCACATACCGGAAATATAAATGTTAATTTCCTCAAGGCCGTTTCTTTGTATAATCGAGCGGCGACAGCCGAGGTGATGACCCATCCGGGCTACACATACGACCTCGATGCAAGCCGGACCCGGCTGGTCAAACAGCGCCAAGTCGAGCTTGAGGCGCTTTGCAGTGAAAAAACTAAACAGTATTTCAAAGAGGCAGGTGTAAATATGGTGCACTATGGCCGGCTCTGAAAAACTTGTCAGGCAATCTGTTTCAAAACCGCAAAACGCAACGAGCGTCCCTGTTGACTGCTCCGTTGTAGTGCCGCTCTACAACGAGTCGAATGTGGTCAATGAACTCTACCAGCGACTGACCAAAACGATGACCGCAACCGGCTTGTTCTACGAGCTGATATTCATTGATGACGGCAGCTCGGACAACACACTGGAGCTGCTAAAACAAATAGTCGCAGCCGACAGCAAGGTTATCGTCGTCGAGCTGCGCCGCAACTTCGGCCAGACTCCAGCGCTGGCGGCCGGCTTCGATGTCGCACGCGGTAAAATCATCATTTCAATGGACGGCGACCTCCAGCATCTGCCTGAGGAAATACCCGCTTTCCTCGAAAAACTCGGCCAGGGGTTCGACGTCGTCAGCGGCTGGCGAAAAATCCGCGTCGACAACCTCGTTATGAGAAAAATACCCTCAAGGGCCGCCAATTGGCTTGCCTCAAAAATCAGCGGCGTCGACATTCACGACTTCGGAACAACCTTCAAGGCATACCGCCGAGAAGTTATCGAACAACTGCAACTCTACGGTGAAATGCACAGATTCATCCCGGCACTGCTGAGCCAAAGCGGCGTCAGAATCGTCGAGATACCCATCACCAATATCACCAGGCCGTCCGGCTCAAGCAATTACGGCATCGGCCGAACCTTCAGAGTCGCCCTTGACCTGATTACACTGCGCTTCCTGCTGGGCTATATCACCCGACCGCTGCACTTCTTTGGCAGGGTCGCCCTTTACTGCATAGTAACAAGCTTGCTGCTTTGTGCCTATATCCTGTTCGACAAGTTTTACTACAAAGTCCCAATCCTCGCCGCGCACGCGCCTCTGGCGGGACTCGCCGCAGTTCTGTTAATGGTCGGCACTATCTTCATCGCCACGGGCCTAATCGGAGAAATGATAAGCAGGGTGTACTTCGAGTCCACGGGCAAGAAAATCTATTCGGTCCGATGTATCCACAAACGCCGGGAATAAGCTGAGGAATAACTAAGTGAAAACCAAAAGCCCGCTTAAACCGATTGCAACCATCCTGCTGATTGCAGCGGCCTGCGTGCTGCTGGTAAGGCATTTTCACATAAAAAGATTCAACATAGTTACTCCGGGCGTTCTTTATACAAGCGGCCAGCCGAGCGGAATGGACTACACCCGCCTGCTTTATAAATATCATATCGCCACAATCATTAACCTGCGCTCGCCTGCCGAGCACCGCGAGAAAAACTGGCACAGCGAAGAAATAACCTGGGTCCGCAGCAACGGCGTCAAATATATCGAGATGCCGCTCGAAAGAAACATAAAAGACCCGGCCCACGTCCCCGATGCCAATATGCAGCAGCAGTTTCTCGTCATAATGGCCGATAAGGAAAATCTTCCCGTGCTAATACACGACGGCAGCGGGGAAAGCAGGCCGGCTGTGATGGCCGCCGTCTGGCTCGCAAAAGGCGAACGCCAGCCACTCCAGCAGGTCCTGGTTTCAGCCGAAAAAATTAACCGAGAACAACTCGGCGAGTCAGAGAGAACATTTATAAGCAGCTTATATAAATAACGCTGCCTTGGAAAGACCTCGGTCAAATGACCACACAGAATAAAACAAACACAAAACGTATATGGCTTCTCGTTATAGGCCTGATGGCCGTGGTCGGAGCAGGCATCTGGGTCTGGGAGGATGTCATCGAGGACCGCCTCATCCCCAAGCGGTTCGGCGTCGTGGAGCAGGGGCGAATCTACCGTAGCGGACAACTCTCCGCGGCGCTTGTGAAAAAGGTTCTGGTCGAGCACAACATCAAGGTCATAGTGGACCTCAACTCCCGGCAACCCGACAATCCGGACCAGCAGGCGGAAACCCAGGCGGCGGACGAGCTGAATATCCGATTACTGAGGTTTCCACTGGGAGGCAAAGGCACCGGTGATATAAATGAATACGCCGGCGCAATCACGGCGATTTCCCAAGCGGAAAAAAACAAACTGCCCGTCCTGATCCACTGTGCCGCGGGAACCCAGCGAACCGGCGGCGTCATAGCAGCATACCGGCTCTTTGTGCAGAAAAAAAAACCCGACTTAGTCATCAGCGAACTAAAACGCTATGGCTGGGACCCGAAAGATAATCCGATGCTGCTGCCCTATTTGAATAATAATATGGCTGATTTGGCGATACTGCTAAAACAGTCCGGAGTTATAGACGAAATCCCCCAGCCGCTGCCGCAGTTAAAGTCGAAATAAAAGGCCTCCGGCTTAACTTGGTCATTTTAACCGCAGCAGCATATATTCATCAGGAATCTCTTCGGGAAACTCATATAATTCTTCGAAGGACCCCGGGGTAATTTTTTTCTCCGCTATGAGGGTCTCTAAATCATCTTCTTTTATTAGTAAATAATGCACCCCCCCGTTAATATCATTGGCATCGAGAACGTAATCAATGGGCGGCCGGAGACGGAAAACGACCGGGTATATATAACTTCCCGGCTTAAAGAGATAGATAGTTTCGCCCGTGGGCACGGCGCTGTTCACGGTCATCGCTGCAGGCCGGCGAGTCTCGTGGGCCGCAACGATTTCAAGGCCAAAACTTGAATATTGCAGCATACCTACTACAAACACCAGCGCCGTAACCAAAGTCAGTACGAGAACGTCTTGAATCTCGTTGCGCTTCCAGAAAACAATTGCTGTTGCACAAAACGCCAGGACAAGAGCAATAATAGCGGCGGGCGACCTTGAAACGAATATCACACCGGCTACAGCGGTCAGACACGATACAACCAAACAGCCCAGCAATACATTCTTCCAGAGCCGGTCCGTCGAAATAAGTTCCCGGCGAAACGATAACAGCCAGCCCAGTAACACGCATGTCAGCGGGATAACGGGCATACTATAGCGGGCCTCCATCTTCGGCATCAGGATTATCGCGACAAAACCAATAACTAGCCCCAGCCGACATCCCCGAAAAAGCGATATGTACGCCACTTCAATTTGTGACGTCTGCGATTTATCCCACAGCATAGGCACAAATAACAGCCATGGAAGGAATGCGGTGAACGACCTGATTGCGTTCTGGCCCCAGTAAAGAATATCGAAATCCGCAATAATGCGTATCAGTAATTGCGAACTCATCTTCTCAACCATCTCCGATGCGGCTGTCCGCTGAAACGCCAGCCACAGCCATCCGCAGAATAGAAGTAAAATGATGCCCACACCGATAATATGCCAGACCGAAAACAAGCTCTTTAGCTTCCTGGAATAAGCCAGAACTGAAATCACAACGCTGTAAAAGAATATGAGAATAAACGGACCTTTCACGAGCATCCCGAAAGCCAGCACAATCGACGGTGCCAGCCACAACAGCCACACCGGGCCGTTTACGTTCCATATACTCAGCCACAAAAGAAGGGCTATGCCTGTCAGAGATATGTAGACCGCCTCAATCTCAATCAGCCGGCCTTTTTCTATACAAGCGATGTTTGTCAGGAAAATAATCGCCGCAATCAAACGCCCCCGCCCGCTCAACCACGCTCCCGGCATACATACCAAAAATGTCACAAAAAGCAGGACAAAAACAACGGATGGCAGTCTCGCCGTCAGCTCCGACTGCTCGCCGGTCAGGATAAACGAAAGGGCGACGACCCAGTTTATCCCCGGCGGCTTGTTATAGTAATCCTGGCCGGCTATTCTCGGCACTATCCAGTCGCCGGTCTTGAGCATCTCGACCGCAGGCAGAACACGACGGCCCTCTTCCCCCTTGAATCCCGTTTTGCCCAACCCAGGCAGATACATAACCGCCCAGATAACCAGCAGAATCAAAAACACCTTCCAGCGGCTGCTAATCAAATCCATTTGTTGGCCTTTCCAGAACTAAATGCCGGTGCCTGTGCATTTGTTGATTATAAAATACGAACGCAGTGATTTTCAAGGCCGCTTGCTGCATCATAAATGCGATGGAGAAATTAAATGGGTTTTATGAAATAATCCGGCGGGGATAATGTCGCTTCTGTGCCTGGCGGCATCTTTCGACAAATACACAAGGTCAAAACGTCCGTCTTTCTGCAACTGGTCAAGCTTTTTACCAAAAACCACAATCCAGCAACCCTGCTGATAGAGACGGTCAAGTTCCGTCTGGGTGGAAATCTCGGGAACAACTCGCCCAAAATAATATATGAACTCCGGGAGCACGGACTCGTATGCCACAAGCTTATCCAAAGCAGGCACTTTTCCCGCCACAGTGATTGCAAACCGCTTGGTCGATTCTTCGGGGCTGCAGCGGTTTCTATATTCAGTATAACAGGTCAGCATCACGCCGGCAGACCAGAAGAAGACAACAACACAACCGGCGGGATAATACCTTTTCGCAAACAACAAGGCAGCAATCAAGGCCGGAATTATCATTACGACAGCGCCTGCGGCAGCCAGCGGCAACAAGCTGCGGCTGGCGGAAAGCATAACCGTCACCGTGATAAACGCCACAACGGGAGCCGCTGCGACGTGGCCCAGCAGAACCGCCTTTGCGAATCGCCCGCTGAAGGCCTTTCGGATAAAAACCATATCGTCAAGCAGGATGCCCGTTAGAATCGTCATCGCCGGCATAAGAGGCAGCGCATAGTGCTGGCGTTTTCCTCCCGACAGCGTCAGGAACACAAAATCGGCGATGAACCATATCCACAAAAACTGCATAATACGCTGTTTTTTGCCCCACACACGATAGAAAGGGGCGGCAAGCACCATGGGTAAAAAAGCAACCCAGGGCGCCGCGTACTTGAACATTATAAGAAAGTAGTAATATATGGGATAATTCCCTTTGGCGTATTCACCAAAAAACCGGTCAATGAATTCCCGTTTCCACACGGCTACGTCCCAGTTGACTTTGTATGCAGCGGCAATCGGCCAGGCCAGCATTATCGCAAGAAAAATCAAAACGCCTGCAACAGGCAACATTTTCGGAACCTGTCGCCACTGCCTGAATATCGCCAAATAGAAAACCAAGGGAATAATAACCAGCGGAATCGGGACAGGTCCTTTGGCAAGGTCGGCCAGTCCGAAACTGAACCAGAAGACAACCATGTACACTATCTGCCTTTTACGGCTCTGGGTGGTTACAGCAGAATAGAAACTTAAAAAGCACAGAGTTATAAACAACGTCAGCGCCATCTCAGGCCGGGCATTGTGCGAATAACTTATATAACCGAGCGACGTCATCCACACCCCCGCGCACACAAGGGCCGTCCGAAGCGACAGCCATTGTGAAACAAAATAGACAACCGCACACACGGAAAGAACCGCGAATATCGTGCTCGGCAGTCGGGCGCCAAATTCGTCGACTTTGCCCGTAACCTTCGCAATCGTGGCAACCAGCCAGTATGAAAGCGGCGTCTTTTGCAGCCGGGATTGACCGTTAAACGTCGGTATAATCCAGTTGCCGCATTGAATCATCTCACGCGCAGTTACCGCGACGAAACACTCATGGTCATCTAACGGCCTTGCCGAAAGTTCCCAGCCGGCGCTTATCGCCGACAAAACCAATAGTCCGACGGCCAGAAACACCCCGTTGGTTTTATTGTTCGGAATGTCCGGCACTAAGCAGTTCACCTATCTGTTGTGCCTCTATTGTGGATTATTTTATCAGTTTGACTATCTGGTCAAAATCGTTCGGCGCTTCAATCGGAGGATTACTGAACTGTCCCTGCTTGTCCTTGTGATAATTGACGGTGACATTCGGGTCCTTAAGTGCGTGCCCGGTCAGCACACAAGCCACACGCTCATCGGCCCCGATGACGCCTTCGGCCCGCAGCATCTTCAAGCCCGCCACCGATGCCGCTGAGGCCGGCTCACAGCCAAGCCCGTATTTTCCTATAATCGCCTTGGCGTCGCAAATCTGCTCGTCTGTTACCGCCCGAACGACACCGTCACATATATCTATCGCCCGCAGGCACTTCTTCAGATTGACCGGCCTCGAAATCTCTATCGCCGACGCACAGGTATGAGGTGAGAAATTGCGGGCCGTCAGGTCAGCATAGTAATCCGTGATGACTTTGTTATCGACTTTGCCGTTGTTCCAAATCAGCTTCTTGTTGTTTACAAGGTCGGTCAGAGTATCGGCGCCGGTGGCGTTTATAATCGCCATTCGCGGTATCCGCTTAATCATCGCCAATTGCTTAAGCTCATAAAACGCCTTGCCGAACGCGCTTGAATTACCTAAATTGCCGCCGGGCACAACAATCCAGTCGGGCACTTCCCAGCCGAGCCCTTCGATGATGCGATACATAATCGTCTTCTGGCCTTCTAAGCGGAATGGATTGAGCGAGTTGAGCAGATACAGCCCTAATTTACTGCATACGTCCTGCACCTGCCGCATACAATCGTCGAAGTCGCCCTGTATCTGTATCGTCTGCGCTCCGTAGTCCATCGCCTGTGAAAGTTTGCCGAAGGCGATTCTGCCTGAGCCGACAAAAACCGTGCAAGCCAATCCGCAACTGTGCGCATATAGCGCAACCGACGCCGAGGTATTGCCGGTAGAGGCACACGCGCTTGATTTTGCTCCGACCATTTTTGCATGGCTAAAGGCCGCGGCCATCCCGTTGTCCTTGAACGAGCCGGACGGATTCAGCCCCTCATACTGCAAAAACAATCGCCCCGGCTTCATACCTGCATACTTGCCCACCTCATCGTTGGACTGCAGAATGGTTTGTCCCTCTCCAATTGTTACCTTGTGCGCGTCGTCGCAAAAATCCAGCAGTTCGCGGAAACGCCACACCCCCGACAAATCGAGCGCATTATGCCTGTTCGCCCAGCGCCTGCCGAAGTCAGCTAATTTCTTCGGAACCTCGATTTCGTCCCAGTTGTACAGTGTATCCAGCAGGTCGCCGCACCGCGGACATTTGAATATGACTTCGGAGACTTCAAACTCCGCGGCGCAATCAGGATTGATGCACCTCTGAAAAGCAGCCGCCCGACTACTCATTCAGCACCTTCTGCACACACCCACCGCTTCGGTTACTATTTCCTCGACCAGCCGCAACCGCTGACGCTCCTGTGCTGATGGCAGGTTTAATCGAACCGATACTACTAATAAGTTCCGGCAGCTCCGCAATTCGGCTTATCCGCCAGACACTCTGTGGCGCCTTTTTGCCTGCGTTTGTGTAAGCGGCCTTCAGCGCCGCCGACATACCAATTTCCAAAGCCGGCCGGATATCCTTGTCGATTCTATCGCCCACGAAAAGTATGCTCTCCGCCGGCTCACCTATGCTTGCTGCCGCCGCCTTGAAGATTCGCCTGTCGGGCTTTCGGAACTCGAACTGATAAGAATAGAGCCGACATGGAAAAAAGTCCAGCAGCCCCAGTTGAGCCAGATGCCTGTCCAAAGAACCGGCACTAATGAACGTGTTGCTAACTATCCCGAGCTTAAGCCCCATTCTTTGAAGTTTACTCAAGATGTCTTTTATATCCGGCTCGATCTTTGCCAGCCCGCCGAGCGGCTTATACCAGAGCCAGCCAATCTCACGCCACTGGTCTTCCGTGAGTTTATAGCCATGCTTTGCCCCCGACCTTCTCAGCAGCGAAAGTGCATCGAAGTCCCTGCCGGTAACATCCGCCCACAGGCATCGCAGTCGCACCGCGACTAAATTTCGCAGGCAATACCAACTGAAACCGCCGACCGGCTGACCGAGATTCTTCAGATAATCGTAAGTCAATCGCGCGCCTTGCCGAAACACCTTCATTGTCTGCACCCTGCCGAAATTCAGCAAAGTGTCGCCAACGTCGAACAGCACCGCTTTGATTCTTCTTTCAGCCAAGTATCTTACCTCAATGGTGGTAAATCGTTTCCGAAGACCTCCTTAATCCACTTAAACATTTCGTCATCCGATATCGCGGACACCCTGTCTGAGGCGTACTCGGCTGCAATACTGTCCCTTATCTTTGTCACCCGCGGGTCGTGCTTGGCTATATCAATCCTGAATCTCGCCTCAATCCAGTGCTTTATGCCCGCGGCGCCGGTCTTGTCGGTTATCGCCACCTGCACTGGCCGTTTGAGCAGCTTGTCGGTGTCGAAGCAGTTATATATCTCCTCATTCTTCAACAGCCCGTCGGCGTGAATGCCGGCCCGCGTCACGTTGAAGTCCCTGCCAACGAGCGGATAGTTGCTCGAGATTTTAAAGCCCAGTTCTCGAACAGCATAATCCGCAAGTTCGGTTATCGCAGCGTAATTGACGCCATCGGTTACACCCTTGATTTGCGCGTGCTCAACAACCATCGACTCAAGCGGAGGATTGCCCGTTCGCTCGCCGACGCCGAATATGGCGCTATTAGCGGCACAGCATCCGTAGAGCCAGGCCGTCGCAGCATTCACTGCCACCTTATGAAAATCGTTATGGCCGTGCCATTCGAGCTGTTCCGCCGGCACACCGATTTCACGCAATCCCGCCACAAGCCTGGGTACACCACGCGGCAAGGACGACCATGCCCACGGCACACCAAAGCCCAGCGTATCACACAGACGAATCTTTACCGGCATCTTGTACTGCTCGGAAAGTTTCATCAGCTCCGCCGCAAAAGGCAGCACAAAGCCATCGTAATCGGCCCTTGTAACATCCTCGAAATGGCATCTCGGTATCACGCCCTCATCCAGTGCCGCCTTGACGACATCCAGATACGCCGCAAGCGCCTGCGCGCGGGTCTTTCGCAGCTTGAGAAAAACGTGGTAGTCGCTCACCGACGTCAGTATTCCCGTCTCCGCCAGGCCCATCTGCTTGACCAGCCGGAAATCTTCCGCCACGGCTCTTATCCAGCCGGTTATCTCGGGATATTTATAGCCGCGCTCCTTGCATAACTGGACCGCTTTTCTGTCGCGCTCGGAATACAGGAAAAACTCGGACTGACGAATCAATCCTGTGTCGCCGTCGATTTTGTGGAGCAGGTCGTATATCTTCAATATCTGCTCAGGCGTATAGGGAGGTCTGGCCTGCTGGCCGTCGCGAAAGGTCGTATCTGTAATCCATATCTGTCCAGGTATCTCGTATTCAACCTGCCTCTTGTCAAACTTTGCACGCGGAAACTCACTATACGGAAACATTTCCCGATACAGATTCGGCTCTTTAACATCCACCAGCTTAGGAACCTTCTTTGCCATATTCAACATTACCTCCAATCGGCACCAAATTGCTAAAAAACTTTACTGCGGTGGGCGAGTCGCCGCAGTGGCCGAGATGGGAGTCGAACCCATACGCCCAATTACGGGCAGGGGATTTTAAGTCCCCAGCGTCTGCCATTCCGCCACTCGGCCCGCCGAAACAGATTACTCAATTTTGCGACATTTTGCAAAACGTTTATTCCGCCCATACAGCGGGTTTTACCCGCCTTCGGCGGGTTTATATGCAATACTACCCCTTAAGGGCCGGTTTGTGTTCAGCCGAAAGGTTGACCCGTGCGAATTCGCCGTAATACTTTCTGGCCGCAGCATCATAAGCGCGAGCGGCGTCGATTTCGTTGTCGAAATAGCCCAAATATATACGTTTCCCTTCGTAGTTAATTCCGGCACGCCACTTTTTATGTTCTTTGCTAAAACTGACACCGATAAAGCGCGAAGAAGTATTTTTCCTCTTGGGCACGTTTTGGCGATTTTGTGATTGCGTTGCCGGACGCAGATTGGCCATCCTATTGTCTAAAGAGTCGCCGTTTTTGTGGTCAACAAGAAAGCCCTTGGGCTCATTCATAATTTCCCTGTGCATGTTCGACAGTTTAGTCCTCCCGGGACCTGTTTTAACGTTTCTGACTGCATAAAATTTTCTTCTGTTGTCTCCCTTTAGATACCATCTGTAATGACCCAGCCGATAGTAAACATCGGGGTCAACGATTGTGTATTCCCCATCGCCGAGATAAATCCTGCGAAAGACATAGCCGTATTTTCGCCTGCGATAAACCATCACCGGCCAGGTGAAAATCCTGTCCAACCATACTGGAATACTGATTGTTACGTTTACGCCGCTTTCCATTTTCTCTCTCCCTCGTCCCCGCCTGCCCTCGACTGTTGCTCCCATCGTTTCTCTGTCGGGGGAGAGTCTGCTTACCTGGCAGGCAGCAGGGGACCCATTTTTTTCTTTTTACTTTTGCCTTTTTCCTTTTTACTTCCGTCCTCCGACCTCGGTCATCCGTCCTCGGGCCGCTAGCGCGTCCCTCTATCCTATGGCGCGAACTTGCGCAATATTGACGAAAAATCGTGTTTTGAAGGTAGGACGAAATAGGCCTAAGTGATTGTGTGGCAGGGGATAAAAATTTTTTCAAAAAGTCGCCGACTAAGGGTTTTCGACTTGCGCGCTTTTGCTGAACAAATGTTTAAAACATTTGTTTAAAACAAGTGTTTTTTGCCCACCTTGATATTTTAAACCCGACTACAGATATAAAGACGAAAAATAGTTTTCAACACTGCCTGAATGGCAGAAATATAGCTTTGCCTACGGTTATGCTATTGCAAGAAAATGGCAAGGAGCAATTAGATTCTTGGATCATGTTCCGTACACAATTTTTTATGGGTCGGTATTTACCCCGACAATTTATCCGGTGAAGGATTAGTTAAAAAATGGCAACTCCCCAATTATTGCTTATTTTTTCGCAAACCATCCTTTTTGCTCAAGGACATCCCGTGCTATATGAATATGTTCCTCTTGAAACATTCGTTTACGGTCGTTCCATGCATAGGTTTTAGAAATGGTCTCATCTATCGCCCTGGCGTTTTCGCGAGTAGCGACCCAATGAACAGTAGCAAGTAACTCCATGCCAAAAGGAGTTTCAAATCCCCTAATTAAATTCACAACCCGTTCAAACCGCTCCCTTGTACTATCATGCTTCTTCAAAAATATTTCTGCCTGCGCAGCAGCTTCATAGTTCAATTCAATCTGTATGTCAGGTCTGTCTTCTGCATCACCGTATCCGGAAATAAAATGTCCCTCCATGTGGCTCAGAACGTGTCGAAGATTTTCTGCATAAGGTCCATATAGCCCCTTCGAATATCGTAATCTAAGTTTTTCCCCGGCTTCCTGCATGAAATAACTCAACTTATGTATCTCAAGCAATGAAACAAATGGATCCATCACAGCTTCCAAATAGCGACGCATTAATCCTAATAATGCTGCCCGTCCAACGGTCATTTTAGGAGAAGTTTTTTCTTTGACCATTATTTCTGCCGCAGGCGCACCAGCAGGTTCATAAAGCAATACGTTCATATTCGGTAAATACTCAAAAGCATTTTCTATCAGCGGCCTGACTTGTTCCCAGTTTAAACCGCCCAGACCACAACCCAAAGGGGGAATCGCGATAGAATGAATATTTCTTTTACGCACTTCTTCTATCAAAGCTTTCAGGCCGGACTCGATGTCCTCGATCCTACTTTTTCCTTTCCAGTGGCGCTTCGTGGGAAAATTGATGACATATCGAGGATTTTCAAAGCGATTTAGTTCGCAAACCAACATCATGCCGGGATGGAGTTGTTTTTTATCACAGGCGGATTTATAGACCTTTGAGTTCTCCGGGAACGCCTTAGAAAATTGTAAAGCAATCCCCCGCCCCATTACGCCTATGCAATTAACGGTGTTGACCAAAGCTTCAACATCGGCCTTGAGTATGTCGCCCTGCGTTATCTTTATCATGTTTATTTCCTTAACATCTTCAATAATACCATTTTTGCTCAACCGTTACCAGATTTGCATGTGCATCGCCAATCTTTTCGATTACAGCATTCCTGATATCGTTCTTCTGTACGCCAATCTTTTCTATCAGTTGCCATGGGAATGATCCATACACCAGAAACTCCGCCTGTTTCCCTTCCTTAATTATTGTATCCTGCCAATTTGTTTCATCCACCGCCGACCAATCAACTTTATCAAGTTTGTTAATATCATTGTAAAAATTGGCAATTCGCTCTCTGGCATTTCGATCAGAGAAAGCCCAACGGACTTTGTTCTTTTTTGCCCATTCAATCGTAGATATCAAATCAGCCTGTAAGTGCAAAATTGGTCCTTGTCCGCCTCTGTAGGTAATATCTGGATGGTTTCCCCTGTAGAGAATATAAAGCATAATCGAACGCGGACAGAAATAGAACGGCACATATTGTCCGACTTTTGTGCCCGGATGACATTTAACCTCACATTCCTCAAGCCGAGCTTGCTTGATGGTTGATATGCCCACTATTTCGCAATCCAGCCCTAACTCGTTCCGCTTTGCATCCGACCACAACACCTTATCTCTTAAGATGCCTTCAAGGTTGTCGATATGTGTAATATGATATATCTTTGGATGTTCTGGTATTGTAGGCATTTGCTTTATAGAACCGACACAGTAATCTCCAAAAAGTTGTCATCACTTTATTTTAGGGGTGATAAGAAGTCAAGGGGGCTTTGTGGAAAGGTACAAGAACCGGCTTCACTGCGACGATTTGCGATGTAAGACATTCGGCGTGAGCTGTCTTGTGGACTAGCAAATACGAAACGGCCTGTAAAACACTTGCGGCCCGGGCGATACCCACTTAAAATACCCCTCACTTACTCACCGCAGAGACCGCAAAGTTCGCAGAGATTGATTTATGTTTTCTCTCTGGGGTTTCCGCGTGCTCTGCGGTGCATGGTTTTACCTGTTCTTGAGGGAAAGTATGCTGGCCAAGTTGTATAGCGTCGCACTGGAAGGTATCGAGGGAATCATCTGCGAGGTCGAGGTTGACGTCGCACGAGGCGGTTTTGAAAAAACGCTCATCGTGGGTCTGCCCGATGCGGCCGTAAAAGAAAGCTCCGAAAGGGTCAAAAGCGCCATAATAAACTGCGGCTACAAATACCCCAAAACACAATCGCTGGTAAACCTCGCGCCGGCAGACGTCAAAAAGGAAGGCCCCTCATTTGACCTGCCCATCGCCCTCGGAATGCTGCTGGGACAAAACATATTCACAAGCACGCTCCTGAAGGATTTCGTCATCGTCGGCGAGCTTGCCCTCGACGGCAGGGTCCGGCCGGTCAACGGCGTCCTGAGTATGGCGATGACAGCAAAGACAAACGGCTTCCGTGGCATCATTGTTCCTTTGGACAACGCACAGGAAGCCGCCGTCGTCGATGACCTGGAAGTATACGGCGTCGGCTCGCTTGCACAGACCATCGGATTTTTGAACGGACAACTACCGCTCGAAGCCACCTCGATAGATATTGACGAGATTTTCAAAACCGAAAGTCGCTACGACGTTGACTTCGCAGACGTCAAAGGCCAACAATCCGCCAAGCGAGCCCTCACTATCGCCGCTGCAGGAGGGCATAATATCCTTATGATAGGCCCGCCCGGAGCCGGCAAAACTATGCTCGCTCAACGGCTGGCGACCATCCTGCCGCCACTGTCGCTGGCCGAATCGCTTGAGACGACCCGAATATACTCTACCTTGGGCCTATTGGGTAAAGGCAAGGCGCTGCTGGCAACACGCCCCGTCCGAATGCCCCACCACACCGCAAGCGGCCCGGCCCTTGTCGGAGGCGGCACAAACGCCAGGCCAGGCGAGCTTTCGCTGGCACATCACGGTATCCTTTTCTTAGACGAATTCACGGAGTTCCCTCGCCACGTCCTCGAAATGATACGCCAGCCCTTGGAAGACGGAACAGTCACCGTATCCCGCGCAAAAAAAACCATAAAATACTTCGCCGCCTTTCTTCTCGTCGCCGCCTGCAATCCCTGTCCCTGCGGCTACTACGGCAGCGATTTTCGCCGGTGCAAATGCACGCCGGGACAAATCGAACGGTATTTGTCAAAAATCTCCGGCCCGCTGATTGACCGAATCGACATACACATAGATGTCCCGCCCGTGGGTTTTGGCAAACTACGCTCAAAGGCAAACCAGCTCGATAGCGCAACCGTAAGTGCAGACGTTATGAAGGCACGCGGCATACAGAAAAAACGTTTCGGTGACGGCAGGATTCTCACCAACGCCAGGATGACCCACAAACAGGTCGAGAAGTTCTGCCCGCTCGACAGCCCCTGCGAAATGCTGCTTAAACAGGCGATGGTTGAATTCGGCCTGTCGGCCCGGGCCCACGACAAAATCTGCAAAGTCGCGCGAACCATAGCCGACCTCGTCAACTCCGAAAGTATTCAGCCCGAGCACATCGCCGAGGCCGTCAGCTACCGCAAATTAGACAGAAAGCTGTGAGCACAACCATTTGGCCTTGTTTTGAGTTACACCCAAATCTGACCCTATAATCTCCCCACCGACAACGCCTTCACGCCCGGCCAGTCCGGTTATGACCGGTTTGCCTGCCAACCAGTCAGTTTCTCCCAAACCACCTTGCACCCGCAGATTTTCCCCTTAACCCGCCTAATGCAAGTGCCGATACATATTTGGCTGTAAAAAATTGATTCCTGACTACCAGAGGACTTTAGAAATGGGAATTCAGAACTGGTCGGAAAATATAATTCTCGTTGATATGCCTGCCGAGCCGCAGATGGGCGACGAGCTGAAAACCGTTACAGATATTGTCAAAGACAGAGGCGACTGCGACGTTGTGCTGGATTTCTCCAATATCGACATAATAACTTCATCGAGCTTATCAAAGCTGCTCAAGCTAAGGAAAACACTGGTGGACTGGGACCATCAGCTTATCTTCTGCAACGTGGCGCCGGCCACAAGGGGCATATTCGCCGTTACCGGCCTTGAGGGCATCTTCAAGGTCGTCGACGACAAATTCATAGCATTGGCGGGCTTGCAACTGACCAGCTAATCCGGCTCCAGGACCCTTGACTGACCAAAGAAACCGCACCAGCAGCAAATCTTCCCGCGCAACAACAAAAGCCCTTTACAAAATCCTTTCAGCAGTACTTTTTATTGTTACGCTGTCAGCGCAAAAAAATGACAACTGGCAGCTCACGATGCCAATTGTCATCCCGCCTCCGTATCCACGGGCAGCTCTCTCGCCGTCCTCCCTCTGACCTATGATAGCTTAACAAATCTCAGGATTCGCCTTTGCCCCTCCTCTTCCACCATTCGGGCTTGGCCGGCTCCTGCACCCTCTGTTCCCATTTCTCTCCCTGCTTGTCAAAGCGAACCTTTTCCGCACCAATGTCGAGCACCATAACGTCGTGAATCGTATCGCCCTCGTGCAGCAACTGGTCCTCGATAAGAACGGTCGGGTCTTCCTCGCAATACAGAATAGCCGTCACAACGCCAAACCTCGGCTCAGGACGGTCGTACATAACATCGTCTTTTTTGCTGCTTCCCTTTGACGCATGGGTGGCAACCTTATAGCCAAGCATTCCGCAAACAGCTACCGCAGCCAGTAACAACCATTTTATTGTGCCTTTGTCCATAATTTCTGGGCGAACACTGCAGCAAATCACAGCCGTATCTTTGTCAGGTCCGCATCTCTCCTCAAATTGGATTCAGTTTTTTCACTGACGCCCCTGTTTGCCGCTCTTTTGCAAACTTGACGCGTCACATCCGGAAAAAACGACAGTAATAAATCGGCATTATCGTAAGCGCTCTTAACTTCCTCCCACACTCAATCCTGTAACGAGGCATACAAAAAACGTCCGAAAACCTCCCTCTCTATGGGCGAAAATCGCGCGCAGCTTTCTCTAAATTATAATATACGAATCGCTCGCCCGAGTTCCTAACGGCTTTTTGAGCAAATTACCTCCTCAATCGCTATGGCCACGACATAATCGGCCAGCTTCCTCTCCTGCGGGTCCGCCTCATAGCCGGCTATTATGCTTCTATCAGGATACGCCCCCATCTCGCGTATAAGCTCGCAGGCCGCCCGGCGAATCTGCTCATCAGTTTGATTCGGCCTGGCCTTGTGTCCGGCCGCTTTGAGAATGCGCTCAAATTCCCCTTTGCCGTCGAACCAGTCCAATCCAAATTCCAGCTCGGCTGCTTCACGTCGTCTGTCCGGGGCAAAAAGATACTGCATACCAACCGGATTATAGGTCTCTATCCGCTCCTCGACAAACGACAACGCCGCCTCTCGATACGCCGAATACTTAACCTCATCAAAGGAATAATTCCGCCGCTCTGTCTCGCCATTGAGCAGGACGTCTATCTTTTCCGCCACGAGGTCTTTGTTTTCGGCCAGCAGTTCGTGAAGCTTCTCCCAGTATGCTTTCAAAAGCAGCCCAACATCATCCATTCAAATCTCTTGCGGTCTCCATCGTTGTTTGCTCTGAAGTTCCGTGCGGCGTTTTTCCCGTGCGTGCTGCTAATTCCATCATCGCCTCATAGCGAATTGACTTGCCGTAAAACCCCTCCTCATCCTGGGTATAAACCTTTAGCGAGTCACTGGCCACAAGCGAAAGCTCGCCCCGCCGAACAAGCTCGCCAAAACACAACCTTCGCATATCAACATCCCGCTTATCCGCTGCGTCTGTCTGCTCAACAACCCACGCCAGAAAATCCGTTGCCAGAAGCTCCATTCCTCCTGCAGTATCCCGCTTTCTTGGCCCTGTTTGTTTGGACTTTCTAACAGACTCACCCGGTGCCGGTGCATTTTCCAACCTGCTCCCGGTCGGTATAGCGGCCCCCGGCGTGCCGGCGCTCGAAGCCGGCGCAGCAATCCCCGCACGCAACCTTGCCGCCGCATTCTTCAGTCCCTCAACAAGCTCACCGTATTTCTGATGTGCCAGCTCCCGAAACCGGACGTACCGGCCTTGTGCCTGAGAGTATCGTCCCACTCTGCTGACTTTTTGTTTGGCCCTCTTCCTGGCAAGACTGTACAGCCCCCAGCCCGCAGCCAATATCACAACGACAAGCAGTTGGGTCCAGAAGGTTTCCTCACCATCGCCCGCCGCCAAACACACAAACTCCGAAAGTACCAATTCCATTACTCACATTGACTTTCGATTTTCCATTTTCAATTTATCGCCCGAACAACGCAACGGTGAGCTTCAAAGAGCAGCTCCGGAAAATTGAAAACAGCAAGTAATAAATCAAAAATCACGAGCCCTTGTGCTCGGTTCGGCCTGCAAGCACCTTCATCGCCGCGCATTGAATGTCCTTGCCGTAATGGTTCTTCTCATCCACCGCGTAAACCGTCAGGGCGGAGCTATCTATCTCATTCTGCTGGTTGCGCCTGAGCGCCTCGTTGAAGCTGAGCTTGCGCATTGCAACGTCGTTTTTGTCTTCGCTATCGGTGCTCTCGACGACGCCCAACAGAAAATCGAGTTCAAGCATTTCCATTCCGCCCGCCAGATTCCGCTGCGCTTTTGTCCTTTTCTCCATTGCTGCTTCTCCTCCAGTTCCTTCATTTCCACCAAGCTCAACTATCCTGGTGCCGGTGCTCTTTTTTACTTCAGGTTTCTTTTCGCCCACACCCCACGCCATATTTCGTCCTCCTTTTGCGTCAAACAATACGCCTTGCAGCCGAGGGTGCCCGGCCGCCAATTGCAAATCGGCTGTATTGTATACACAGCCCGCCCGCCGGGCCAAGCAAAATCCGCCGAATATCAACAGGTTGCTTTCCTGTGCGACAGAGCAATAATACTATGCTGACCTTATGAAACGCGGTTTACATCATTATGTTGTTGCGGTCCTGAGCTTGCTGCTTTTCGCCGCTGCCCTGCTCGTCATTCACCACAAGCTAAACCGGTATAATTACCACGACATAACTATGCAGCTTGCTCTGCTTCCGAGCAGGCGCCTGGCAGCGGCAATGCTGCTGACGATTCTGGATTACCTCACGCTTACGGCCTACGACTGGCTGGCACTTCGTTATATCAAGCATCCGATTAAATACACCAAAACGGCGATGGCGTCGTTTGTGGGATATGCGTTCAGTCACAATATGACGATTCTGGGCGGCAGCGCCGTTCGTTACCGAATTTACTCGATGCTGGGTGTCTCGGCGGGCAAGGTCGCGACGCTGGTAGCGTTCTGCATGATAACGTTCTGGCTTGGGTTTTTCACAACGGGTTCGGTCGTGTTTTTGCTCTCATCGGAGCACGTGCCGGACGCGCTCCATCTGCCGTTTGTGACGGTCCGGCCGATTGGGGTGCTGTTCGGCATTATGGTTATTGCCTACGTTGTGCTGGGGGCGGTAAAAAAAACGCCCGTGCGGATACGCGGGCGGGAGTTTGTAATGCCACCCGCGACTCTGATATGGTCACAGATAGTCGTCGCTTCGGTTGACTGGCTTTTAGCGGGGGCGGTACTTTTTGTCCTGTTGCCGGCAGGCGGACAAATCAATTACCTGCAGTTTATGCCGCTTTTCCTGCTGGCGCAGGTTGCGGGGCTGCTAAGTTACATTCCCGGCGGGCTGGGCGTATTCGACACAGCCATTATTCTGCTGTTGTCGCCGTTTCACGAGCCGGCCTCTATAATCAGTTCGCTGCTGGCTTATCGACTGATTTATTATTTGATTCCGTTCGGCCTGGCGTCGCTGCTGCTTGTGGCGATGGAATTTCTGCTGAGACGGGGGCTTTTAACCCGCCTGGCTTCCGGTTTCGGCAAAATCGCCGGGGCAATTATGCCGAACGTTCTCGCGGTGATGACGTTTGTCTCGGGCGTGGTTCTGCTGGTTTCGGGAGCGCTGCCCGCAGAAAAGGGACGGATTGGCTGGCTGAGGGATTTTTTGCCGCTGCCTGCGATTGAGTTTTCTCATTTCCTCGGCTCACTGGCCGGCGCAGGGCTGTTGATTCTCGCCAGGGCAATTCAGCGTAAAGTGGACGCGGCGTATCACCTGACGGTGGCGCTGCTCATAGCCGGCGTTGTGTTCTCGATGCTCAAGGGGCTGGATTATGAAGAAGCGATTATCCTGCTGGTAATACTGCTGATGCTGCTGCCCTGCCGGTCCAGTTTCTATCGCAAAAGCTCCGTTCTTGCGGGCCGATTGACCTCGGGCTGGGTCATTCTCGCCGTAATCGCCGTATTATGTTCGGTCTGGCTGGGCCTTTTCTCATATAAGCACGTGGAATACGGGCACGATTTATGGTGGAAATTCGCCTTTAATGCCGATGCGCCTCGTTTTCTTCGTGGCTCGGCGGGAGCAGTAAGCGTCATACTTCTGCTTGTAATCGCACGATTGCTGCGCAGCCGGGCATACCCCATGAAAGAAATGCTGGTTGACCATCAGGACCAGATCGGCAGGATTGTGGCAGAATCCAAAAAGACCAGCGCTAATCTGGCGCTGCTCGGGGACAAGCAATTTGTCTTTAACGATGCACGCAACAGTTTCATTATGTTCGGAATCGAGGGGCGAAGCTGGGTAGCGATGGGTGACCCGGTCGGCCCGGAGGAGGACTGGGACGACCTGCTGTGGCAATTTCGTGAGCTGTGCGACGAGCACGACGGCTGGCCCGTCTTTTACCAGATAGACCAAGCGAACCTGCCACTGTATCTGCAGTTCGGTATGAAGTTTTTCAAACTCGGCGAAGAGGCAAAAGTTGACCTTGAAAAATTCTCACTCGAAGGCGGTGAACACAAGGGACTGCGCTACACGCACAATAAACTGGTCAAAAACGGATATACGTTCGAAATTATCCAGCCCGGCCAGGTCGATGCGATAATGAACACGCTGAAGGAAATCTCGGACGGCTGGCTTGACGAAAGGCACGCGAGAGAAAAAAGGTTTTCGCTCGGCTGTTTCAAACCGGATTATATCAGGCGGACGCCGGTAGCGGTCGTGAAATCAAACGGGCGTATCGTCGCCTTTGCCAACGTCTGGGCGGGCGCCGGGAAATATGAGATGTCTATCGACCTTATGCGGCACCTGTCGTCGGCTGAAGGCGGGATTATGGATTATCTTTTTGTCGAACTGATGCTCTGGGGCAAAAATGAAGCGTTCAAGTGGTTCAATATGGGTATGGCTCCGCTGTCGGGCCTGCAGACCGGCACGCTGGCACCATTGTGGGAGCGGACCGGCGCGTTCATATTTCGATACGGCGAGCACTTCTATAACTTTCAGGGCCTGCGACAGTATAAGGAAAAATTCTCCCCCGTCTGGGAGCCGAAATACCTCGCGACACGCGGCGGGCTTATGCTGCCCCGCATTCTCGCCAATGTGGCTTCGCTTATATCGGGCGGACCAATTGGCATTGTGACAAAGTGAAAACAGCCGGGCAAAACGCCGGTTCTAAACCGGTTTCGGCTTTGCGTCGGGCAGGCGGAGGTAGTTGGGTGTCAGGGTAAGAGCATCGGTAAACTCAGTGTGCTTTGCTTTTTCCCAGCCCAATCGGTAAACATTGGCTGCCGTCGGATTCCAGAACTTTTCATCGAGAAAACGCACGGCGGGGTCTTTGAATTTGTCCTTATAGTAAACCAGCCCCTCGCCCAGTAATGCGATCGGTTTTCCACAGCCGGCGAAACGGTCGAGAAAATCATCGGCGGTCATCAGGCAGTCCGGAATAATCTTCTGCCAGCCGGCACTGCCGGTCTTGTCATAAACGGCTATGAAAAATTGCCCGCGCTTTGCATCAATAACCGCCGCCAGTCTTTCGTTCGGCTTCAAATCTTTTTCTATAAGCCCCGATGTTAATGAAACGACGTTGGCCGCGATGACATCCAGGGTATCGACGGCAACAATCTTCGCCTGGTTGGCCAAGGCCATCGTCTTGGCGATGGTTACTGCTATGCGAAGGCCGGTGAAGCTGCCCGGCCCGACCGATATGTAAATCTGCTCTATATCAGCCGGCTTTTTCCCAACTTTCTTAAGCAGAGCGACCATAGAAGGAAAGACCTCTGCACTGTGCCGCATTGGGCCGGAAAACTGCTTCTCTCCCAGAAGCCGCTCGCCTTGCGCCACAGCCACCGAACCCAGCCGGCCACTGGTCTCTACCGCGATTATCAACGGTCCGCCTGCGTCTTTGATATGATTCGCCACTCTCAGATGCGTCCTTTCATTATCATCCTGCAATAACAGTCAGGCGGGATAATACCCTCCAATCAGCGGCAAATCAAAGTCTTTCAGGCACATCGGCACCCGGGCCGTGGGTGTGCCCCTTTCAATTGGGAAGCCCCTTCTTCTATAAAGTTAATCAGATAGCGAACTTGTAATTATTTTTGAAAAATACATAAAAAACACTTGACAAATGTTTAGCTTATGGCTACATTCAGGTTGATGTTTGGTGTATAGACAACAACAATGGTCTTAAACAGGCGATTGGGCCCCAAAAATGAAGGTCGGCCGAAGGGGACGGAGTGTAGCTAAATGGCACGAAGCAGGGCGGCAAAAAACATTAAAAGGCGTAACGCTGCGGGGGATAACCTTGAAGACCGCATCGACTTGCTAAGGAGCAGGGCGGAACTACTGACCGGCAAAGACCGGCTGCTTATGCAGATGTACCTGGATAACGCCAACACATACAGCCAGATGGCCCGATTGGCAGGCGTCAACGAGGCAAACGTCGCCCGCAAGATACACAAGCTGATTCGCCGTCTGTTAGACGGCCAGTTCATCACGTGCCTGCGAAACCGCGACAAGCTGACCGACCAACAACTCGAAATAGCAAGAGATTATTTCGTGGCGGGTCTGCCGATGAGGAAAATCGCCGAAAAGCACAGCGTTACCTACTACTCAGTCAGAGCAACACTGAAGCTCATCCAGCTACTTACCCGGGTGGATTAAAAAAATGCCGATGCGACGACTATCAGTATCGAAACAATTCGACAACCAGTTGCCCATCACCGACAGAGTATCGATGGTGATGCGGATGTTCGGCGTCAATACCGAACGGCTCAGGAACAATCGACAAATTCACAAATGTACTCTTGAAGTGAGTGATGGCGACATCGTTTATATCACCGGGCCTTCGGGGGCGGGCAAAAGCGTTCTGCTGCGTGAGCTGCAAAACGCGATACCGGCCGAGGAGCGAATCAATATAGACGAGATTAATTTACCCGATGACAGGGCCGTTATCGACTGCGTCGGCCGGCCGCCTTCGCAAAATACGACGATGATTAACGCACTATCGCTTTTGGGCGCCGCCGGCCTGAGCGACGTCTTTTGTATCCTCACTGCGCCCGCGAACCTCAGCGAGGGACAAAAATACAGATTTCGCCTGGCCAGCGCTCTTTCGCTGGTCAAGGCCGGCTGGTTTATCTTTGCCGACGAGTTTTGCAGCACCCTGGACCGCATCACAGCAGCAGTTATTGCTTATAACGTTCGCAGGTTCGCAAAACGAAACAACGTAACTTTCTTTCTCGCATCAAGTCACGAAGATATCCTGGCCGACTTGCAGCCGGATGTCCTGGTCGTCAAATACTTCACCGGACCGGCGGAAGTTACTTATAAAGACAGAAGATGAGCTGCAGCGTTACAAAAAGTCTCGAGATTGTCGAAGCCAGCAAAAGTGACTATGAGTCGCTTTCACAATATCATTATCGAGAAGGGCGGTTAGGGCCTTATGCCGCTATCTTCAAACTTAAGGGCCGATTTCGCACGGCTGAAAATCTCCATACAGTCGGCGTGATTGTCTATTCGATGCCGGCAGCAGGGGCGCAACTGAGAAACGTCGCGGCAGGGGGGCTGTTCGCCGGACTGGACAGATGCACCCGTCTGAAAATTATCGGCAAAAACGTCCGCACAATCAGCAGGGTAATCATCGAGCCGAGGTTTCGCTCGCTCGGCCTGGCGGCAAAGCTCGTCCGCGAAACAATGCCGTTAACCAACGTCGCATTCGTCGAGGCACTTGCCGTAATGGGCAGGGTAAATCCCTTCTTCGAAAAGGCCGGTATGACACGCTTCGATGCGCCGGCATCGGCGGCGTGCGTTCGGCTCATCGAGGCCTTCGACGCCACCGGTATTTGCGAAAGAGAGCTTATCGACCCGCAGTTTGTCCAGCAGAGAATCGATGAGCTACGATGGCCCAGGGTCGATTTCATCGAACGGGAAATGTCGCTGTTTTTGCAGGGCTACGGCAAGAGACGACTTACGCAGCCGGGCATCGAACGCACAAGGTTTATCCTGAGTAAGCTAACCGACCGGCCAGTCTATTACTTCTGGAAAAATCCCGATATCGAGCCGAGGATTTAGATGGCTAACGGCACAAAGGCAATCGCGATAAGCAAGCTCGTCCCTCATCCTGACAACCCGAACGTGATGAGTGATGCGACGTTCAGGAAGCTGGTTCGCAATATCGAGCGGACCGGACTGTATGAGCCAATCGTTGTCAGGCGGCATCCTAAAAGAAAGGGCCAATTCGAGATTATCAACGGCCATCATCGTGTAAAGGCCCTTAAGCAGCTTGGCAAAGAAGTGGCCGACTGCGTCGTCTGGGATGTCGATGACGAGCAGACCGGTGTATTGCTTGCAACACTGAATCGGCTGTGCGGCAGTGACGTGCCGCTAAAAAAAATCGAACTACTCAAACAGCTAAGACAGCGTTTCGGCTCACTTGAATTGTCAAAGATACTGCCCCGGACGGCAAAGCAGATTGACCGGCTGTGCGACCTTAAACTTACAGGCGTCATCAAAAAAGCGGATGCCGAGCAATTCGCGATTCCGCTTGTGTTCTTCGTAACAAAGCAACAGCAGGAGATTGTCGAAAAGGCAATTGCCGAAATAAGCCCCCAGCTTTATGTTGGGGGTTCATACAAACAAACGAAGGCACAGAGGCGGGCCGCGGCGATTGCAAAAATCGCAGAACATTTTCTGGAAAGGCCGCAGCAGGACAAGTCGGAGGAATAACAATGGCGAAGATAAGATACGTTCAGCTCGAGCCGGAGGCGATTATCGCAGAGCCGGATTTCCAGATGATGACCGTCTCTGAGCGGGGCGTCTATCTGACGCTTATGCTGTATCTGTTTTGCAACGGCGGACGAATGAAGCTCGACATCGACAGGATGAGCACAATGTTCCGATGCGATGACTTCGAGAAAATCTGGCAGCAAATCAGGGGCAAATTCGTCGTAAAGGGCGACACAATCAGCCACAAAATGGTCACAAAAAAACTCGCCAGGGCCAGACGCTTCGCGCAAGCCAGGCGTTCCGCGGGAGTTAAAGGTGCGCAAAAGAGATGGCAAAGCCATAACGCAACCAGTGACGAAACCACCGTAAAGGAAAGTAAAGGAAATGTAACCGAAAGGAAAGATAAAGATATTCCGAGCTCGAATACGAATACGGACAGTCAATTTCTCTCTTCTTCGGCTCCGGTTCGGGCTAATTCGCTTCTGTTTCACGACGCCCTGACAAAGATTATTCGTCCGATGAATCAATCCGACCGCACCTGCTTTCACAACGTTACCCGCTGGCTGGCCGAAGAGATTGTGCGGGGCAGGTTCGATGAGCAGATTTATGCCCGCGTGCTGGATATCGCCAGAGAGGTTGCCGCCTGCCGCAATCCCGCCGCGGCACTTATGGCAAGATTGAAAAAAGAACTGGGCTACTCCCCCGGCTCCGGCGTTTGCCCGCCGCGTTCAATTGCGAACCTGACAAAAAGCATCGGCACCGGTGCAACAACACCACGCAACGGCTCTTGCGAAAACCACAGAGCACCTTCTGGCTAAACGCCAGTAAGTGATATGGAAAAAATGGGAAAAAGATTATGATTTAACGGCATCAATCGCTACACTTGGGCTTTCAATAAGACCTGTGGCACAAGAAAAATACCCTCTATAAATACAATGACCAAACAAAGCCAAACACACAGGAGATGGGAAAAACTCAGGGCCCTCTGGGCGGGCAAAAATTCACTGCTGATAGTAATGCAGAACAACCCGGACCCTGATGCCATTGCCGCATCATGCGCCCTTAAGGAACTTGCCAACAAAACCGCCGGCATAAACTGCAGCTTTGCCTACGGTGGCGCGATTGGTCGGGCGGAGAACCGTGAGCTGGCCCATTATCTGGGATTTAAATTTCATTCTTTCGACGAGATTAGGGATAAAAACTTCGATCTTATCGCCCTGATAGATACACAGCCGGCAACCGGGAACAACCCTTTGCCGGCCGAAGTTACGCCGGATATTATCATCGACCATCATCCCGCCAGAAAAGCGAGCTGCAGTGCCGCTTTCACGGATATTCGCAAGCACTATGGCGATACCTCAACTATTCTATGGGAATATCTTTCCGCGGCCCAAATTACCCCGGAAACACCAACTGCAACGGCCCTGCTTTACGGAATCAGGTCCGACACCCAGGACCTCGGAAGAGAATCCACTCAGGCGGACATCGAGGCAATGGAAGCACTGTATCCGCTGGCAAACAAAAGAATGCTCAGCCAGATTCAGCAGGGAAGGGTGCCTTCGGCCTACTATCAAATGCTCACAACGGCTCTGGCTAATACGGAGCTTTACGAGCATTGCCTGATTTGCGGCATCGGAGATATTGACAATCCTGATATGATTGGGGAAGTAGCCGACCTTCTGCTAAGGCACGAGGAGGTTGACTGGGCAATGTGCTACGGCTTTTACAATGACCAGCTACTCATCTCTCTTCGCACCCAGGACAAACGGCTCGACGCGGGTAATGTCGTCCGGAATATAGTGCGTCGGCTCGGCACCGGCGGAGGTCACGCAACTATGGCGGGAGGGCAGATATCGTTACATACAGATGAACAATCGGCGCCCCAACGTGCGCGCCTGGAGCGGCTCGTGCGCGAGCGATTTCTGAAATCTCTCGGTATCAAAACCAGAAAAGGCCAGTCTCTTGTCCATCTGTCACCAAAGACGGGGTCCAAGGAATAAAACAGGCCGTTACCTGTTCGGGCTTTCAATCCCAACGACTCGCCGGCAAAGAGCAACTATCCTGTCGCACTGGAGATTTATAAATGTCACATTCAAAAATAATTACAGACAGCGGTCCCGCAAAGCTCACCAAAAGACAACAGGCAGTGATTGAGGACCTGTTCGCAGGCGAGCTGGACGAGCAGCAGGTGCTGCAAAAGCACAATATCGACCGCCGGCTATACGACAAGTGGCTGGCCGGCGTCGCTTTCAGCGCCGCCTTCGACAGAAGGATGGAGGCAGCGTATCGACAGGGCGAGCTAATCCTCGCACGCTATGCCGCTGTCGCGGCTGCGAAGCTTGTTGGGCTTACCGAATCCGAAAACCAGGAAACGGCCCGTAAGGCCTGCCTCGACATCATCAACCATCTGCGGGCCGGCACAGAGCCAAAACAGCCCTCTGCCGCGCAGGCGGAATCGATGCAGGACGTGCCTGAGCTTGAACCGGAAACTGCCAGTAAACTGTTAACCGCGCTTGCGAGCGATGATAAACAAGGAACAAGTGACTAAAAAAAGCCAGACACACGCCCCTTTAGGGTTCGCAATAACTTGCCGGGCGGTCTGGCTTAATAAGCTTGGTCGTCCGCTGACTGCTACATAACGCCCCAAACCCGGCGCCGGGTCTTTTTCCATATAAAGTATACGTCAGGTTTTTACGAATGCAAAACCGCCTTGCCTAAGTTATTGAGCTTTTGAATTGACCAATAAATGAGCAACGCACTGATAGGGAGGATGGTGACATAGTTCAGGCGGGGCCAAATAATAACAGAAGAGAGACGAGAGCCCTAATCTCACCCTCGCTTTTCAGGCCTCGTCTCTCTTAAAAAGCTGCTTAACCCCCTCTGTATAAAGTATAAGCCATTTTTGACCCAAGCGTTAACACCCGCGACGAAAATAAAACCAGCTATTTGAGCCGATGGGTGAACGGAGGTATAATTGCCCACTTTAAGAAACGATGCAAAATTTGTCATCCTGTGACGCAAAGGAGACGACGATGAAGATAGCGATTGGCTCGGACCACGCAGGGTTCAAATACAAAGAACAAATCAAAAATTGGCTCACTGAGAAAGGCCATGAGGTTAAGGACTTCGGCACCTACTCGGAGGCCTCGTGCGATTATCCGGACTTCATAAGACCGGTGGCAAAGGCCGTAGCAGCAGGTAAATACGAGCGAGGCATCGTCCTCGGCGGCTCAGGCAACGGCGAGGCAATCACCGCAAACAGGGTCAAAGGCATCCGCTGCGCCATCGCCTGGGACCTGCGCTCGGCACGTCTCAGCCGGGCCCATAACGACGCAAATGTGCTCTCGTTAGGCGAGCGGATGATGGCCCTCGATGAGGCCATTGAGATTGTCGAGCTTTGGCTTGCCACACCATTTGACGCCGGCCGACACCTGACCCGCATCCAAAAAATCGACGTAGAGTAACATCGCCGGTTTCTTATTAAGATTTAGAAGTGGAAAGCTTAAGAAGAACCCGCATTCAGTTTCATCCAGAGTGAACCGCCGCCGCACGTACACATCTGGGGTAGGAACGGCTGGAGAACTGCTTCAAACTCCTGCCTTAATTCGGGGTCTCTGCCGGCAAATGAGGCGGCATATAAAATCTCGTAGCCGCAGCCAAAAAGAAGCAAAACTCCAAGCATATATTGTTCGTTGTAAAGGCGGTCCGCCCACCTGTCGGGGTAATCGCGAGGCCAAAAAATATCGTGGAAATGCAATATGACCCCCGGCTTGATTTTCGGCAGAACCTCCAGAAACATATATGTAACATCCGAGTTTTGCTCACACCTGTGCGAACCATCGACAAATAAGATGTTATCTTTGCAAAGCTTCTGAAATACTCCTACGGGAACCATCTGAAGTGGTGCCCTGACGACTTCATCACACAGCAAGTCGATTTCGGCCCGGGGCTTGGGGTCGATTGAAATAATTTTTGTTCTAAGGTTGAAATGTGAAATGACTCTCCTTGCATATTTCGTGGAATTGCCGGAGCCGACTTCCATATAAATGACAGGATTATATTTGACCAAGAATCCGCACAGGGCGATGGCGTCGCCCGGCGGCAGGTAGCTGTTCGACCAATAAGGCACAGACGCCTGTCCCTGGCCGGCCGGTTCATCACAAGGGATTTTCGAAAAGAACTCCCCTAAAATTCCCAGACCCTCGATGAAGTTTCTATAGTTATGACGAAACAGCGAGAGCTTTTCAGCGATTCCTTTGTGCTCCGGGGGCGATTGAACCGAAATGCCGAGCTTCTCCATATATGACTCCTTCGAATCCATTCAGCCGCAGGCGGACAAGTCCAAAGACTCTATGCTATCAAATTAATATCAAATGCACCACTTTTATCCGCCTGTGGAGGATTTATCCGCCTAACTTTAGTTACGGAGGTATTCTATGACTGACGACCTTAGTGCACCCGCAGCGGCACGCGTGTATGAATCGCTGCGACGAACCAGGCCAAGAACCAAAGCTGACCTGAAAAACTACATCAAGGTATTCCTAAATATGGATGTGCCGGCTCAGGCAATCTGTCCCGAGCACAACAGCCCGCTGGATTATCTCTGGCACAGTTTCATCTGCGACTTCGCCGAGCCGAAACCGGCAAACGGCGACTGCGTCGTTTGGGCCAATCGCGGCGGCGGCAAGACCGACCTCGCGGCAGTAGCGACGCTATTGGACTGTATCTTCAAGCCCGACTGCCAGGTGCGAATCTTAGCCGGCTCGGAAGACCAAGCGGGCAGAATGTATCAATACCTCACCGGCTTTCTGCTGGCTGGCTTCGAGAAATTTCTGGCAGGCCCAATACGAAAATCGGGCTGTCGATTCATCAACAATTCAGCCGTCGAGGTCCTCACGCAATCGCACACAAGCGTCCGGGGCCAGCACATCCAGAAGCTCCGCTGCGACGAAGTCGAGCTTTTCGACTCCGACGTATTTAACGCCGCGAAATTCACCACCCAGAGCCTTGTCCGCCGTAGCGATAGCGAAGGCGGAATCGGCCACATCATCGCCGCTATGGAATCAATCAGCACAATGCACAAGCCATACGGCCTTATGCAAAAGGTAGTCTCGGCGGCAGCTAAGTACTCAACGCCCGTCTTCAAATGGTGCATCTGGGAAACGATAGAAAAATGCACCGACAGGAGCTGCTCGCAGTGCCCGTTGTGGAGCGATTGTGCAGGAAGGGCAAAGCAGGCAAACGGCTATCTGAAAATCGACGACTGCATTACTCAGATGCGACGTTCCAGTCGCGCCGGCTTCGAGGCCGAGATGCTCTGTATCAAACCTAACCTTGAAAACGTCGTCTTCGACCAGTTCGACTATGGCCTGCACGTTCGGCCGGTCGATTACGACCCGAATCTGCCTTTGTATCGCTCGCTCGATTTCGGCTTCGCAAATCCGTTCGTCTGCCTGTGGATTCAGGTCGATACTGATGGTGTGGTCCGGGTCATTGATGAATATGTTCGCTCCCGCGCGACAATCGATGTCCACGCAACAGAGTTACAGACCCGAACCCCCGGCGGTGAATCAGCCGTCTCTGCAACTTTCTGCGACCCCGCCGGCGCAGGGGCCAACGACGTTACCGGCACAAGCGCAGTTCGTGAACTGCGTTCGCTTGGAATAAACGTCCGCTATCGCCGAAGCGGAATTGCCGAAGGTATTGAGCTTATCCGCCGGGCCATCCGCTCCGGCGACAGCAAAAGCCGACTCGTCATCTCGCCAAGATGTGCCCGGCTTATTGAGGCCCTTACCTGTTACCACTATCCCGATACGCCGACCGGCGATGAACTTCCCCTTAAAGACGGCCTATACGACCACCCCATCGACGCCCTGCGCTATTTCTTCGTGAATTTTGCAAACAACGTTCGAACAGAACGTAGAGCGTATTGACAAACGCTGTTACTGGGAAGGAAAGCCGCGCAGAAAATAAAAAAAACAGGACTGGGTCGGAGGGAGGGGAGAAAGCGAGATATCCCAGCCCTGTTGTTGGCTATTTATTTAATGTTCTCTCTTCTAACAAACTATCGGCGGGTGTGTGCCGAAACGGTGTGTTGAGCAAGTCAAACTCCTCGCTTCCGATTATCGTATGATTTTACCACAACCGCACAAGTTATGCAAGGGGAATTTTTCCCAAAAAACCTCGGGATTTCCAACCCCTGTTTGGGCCAGCGCCCAGATGGTCGGCAGAATTGACTCTGCTGTCAGGTTATCCATGACCCCCGCTGGTCTCAGTTCTGCAAACCCATAGATTTCAATCACTTACGAACGTCGATGGGTTGACTATCTGCGCAAAAAACTGGGCTGGGGTCAGGAGGGAGGAGAGGAGAGAACGCCCCAGCCCGTGGTCATCGTTCATAATTTCTACGCCGATTCGCCAGTTAAGTTCGACGCAGCAGCTAACGTCGCCACTTTTTATCCTGCCTGCCCAGCCAGTCAAGCGTTTTTGCCGGGTTTGCCGAAAAAATCTTCTGTAATCTTGCTGCGCAAGTAATCCCAGCCGTCCTCTCACTCCACACAGCCCGTACACCCGCCACGCCTGCCTTGCTAAATTGCCTGCTGATAACGACCGACATACATAATGTCTTAAAAACCGTCGGGTAAATACGAGAAGAAAATAATGCCGGCAAAGCGCTGGAGATTGGCCGGCATCCCTGGCCGTGCTTTCTGGTCTTCGTGCAACTGCTGGTCGGCATTATCCGGCACTGCTGGACAAGCATTCCACCGGATATGAAATACGTTATGGGCGCCTTGTTTTTAAGTCACGGCGTCTCATTTGTCCGAAATTACATCATTGCCGGTGAATACAAAATCGCCAGACCCAAAGAACTTATGGGCCAGTCGTATTCTAGAATCGTCGTTATGCACATCGCGATACTCGCAGGTGCATTTCTTTCATTTTCCATCGGCTCGCCCGCCGGAGTGCTTGTCGTTTTAATCGTCTTAAAGACGATAATCGATATCAAGCTCCACCTCCGCCAGCACAGAAAACCTGCGCTGCAATTTCCACAGACAAATTAGATTCGGACAGCTTGTTTCTGAAAGTGAAAGCTGTTAAAGATTTGAGTGTCTGAAAAAAAAGCTGGGCTGAGGCCAGGAGGGAGGAAGAGGAGGAATTAACCTCAGCCCGTGGTTTATATCAAGCCAAAACTCGGCTTTTATTTTTCCAGAATACTATCGTAACTCAACTCGTTGTTGACCCACCCTGGGAAGTATTCCTTAACCCCATACCATCACTATACTACAAGCCCTTTACTCTTGCAATAAAAAAATGTTCGACAAACAAAAATTTATCCTGCAATTATTCCTGATAGAGAAGCAAGGAATTTCCTTATAATAGCCAAGCAAAACCCTTACCCCCTGCCCGTCGCTTAAACCGGTGCAAGCGAGCCGCCGGTCCACAGCCGGGGCGTCAATCGGTTATTGACGCCAGACGCGATTTTGGCTATGCTCAAATCTTCATAATAAATGTTTGCCTTATGATACTTTGGCTTTTTAGGCGCAAAATCTATGCTCAAAAGAACGCACAATTGCGGCGAACTCCGGCTGTCGGACTCCGGAAAAAAGGTCGTTCTGGCCGGCTGGGTCAGGTCTTATCGTGACCACGGCGGACTGGTATTTTTCGACGTGCGAGACAGGGCCGGCATAACCCAGTTCGTGTTCAACCCGGAAAAGCAGGCCGAGGCCCACAAGCTGGCCCGGACCGTTCGCGGCGAATGGGTCGTCGCCGCAGAAGGCGTCGTACAGCACAGAGGCGAAGGACTGGAAAATCCAAAACTCGCCACCGGCCAGATAGAAGTCGCCGTTGATAAGCTCGAAATTCTCAACACCGCCAAGACCCCGCCTTTTGAAATCGACACCGCCGAAAAGACCGGCGAGGAAGTCCGCCTGAAGAATCGCTACATAGACCTGCGCCGACCCGCGATGCAGAATAAGCTGCGAATCCGCCACAAAGTAACCAAGCTGACCCGCGATTACTTCGACTCGCTGGGCTTCTGGGAAATCGAGACGCCGATGCTCGCCAAGAGCACACCTGAAGGCGCTCGCGATTTTCTCGTCCCCAGCCGGCTGGTACCCGGCACATTTTATGCTCTGCCCCAGTCGCCCCAGCTTTTCAAGCAAATCCTGATGGTCAGCGGCATCGACAAGTACTTCCAGATTGTCCGCTGCTTCCGCGATGAAGACCCCCGCGCCGACAGGCAGGCGGAATTCACCCAAATCGACGTAGAGATGAGCTTCGTCGACGTTGACGACGTGATAAGAGTCCACGAGAAACTCATCGCAAACATCTGGAACGAGATACTCGGCGTTGATGTGCCTGTTCCGATGCGAAGGATGAGCTACAAAGAGGCGCTTGCCGACTACGGTATCGACAGGCCCGACCTGCGTTTCGATATGAAGCTAAAAGACGTATCCGATATAGCCGGAAAGAGCACCTTCAAGGTATTCACATCCACCGTCGAAGCCGGCGGAATTGTCAAGGGACTTTGCGCACCAGCAGGCGGCAACAGGTATTCGCGAAACGATATCGAAAAAACGCTGACTAATTTCGTCGCCGACTACGGAGCGAAAGGACTCGTCTGGTTCAAAGTGAAAAACGAAAACGGCAAAACGACGCTCGTCAGTAATCTGTCGAAATTCTTCTCGCTCGAACAGCTCGAAGAAATGGCCGGACGCTTCGATGCAAAAGACGGCGACTTAGTGCTGCTGGTTGCCGGCGACGAAAAAGGCGCCAATAAGGCCCTCGCTCCTCTTCGCTGCAGAATCGCAAAAGACCTCAAGCTATACGACGAAAAACGCTTCGAATTCGTCTGGATAGTAGATTTCCCGCTCTTCGAGTGGAACGCCGACGAAAACCGCTATGACTCGATGCACCACCCGTTTACCGCACCAGTGCCTGCGGATATACCGAAGCTCGACACCGATCCGGCCAACCTGACCGCTCAGGCCTACGACGTCGTCGTCAACGGCTCGGAAATCGGCGGGGGCAGCATCCGTATCCACAGGCCCGAAATACAGGCGAAAGTCTTTGACTTGCTGAAGATTACAAAACAACAGGCCAAGGCGCGATTCGGCTTTTTCCTCAAGGCCCTCGAACACGGAGCACCGCCACACGGCGGAATCGCACTCGGACTTGACCGTATGATTATGCTGCTTACGGGAACAGACAACATTCGCGACGTCATCGCTTTTCCGAAAACACAGCGAGGCCAGTGCCTGCTCACCAACGCTCCAAGCGAGGTCGACACCAAACAACTCGACGAGCTCAACCTGCGAATGCAAAGACACTCACACGAGCAGAAACAAAATCAATAAAGCGGCAGTTTGTAAAAAGAGTTGCTATTTGCAAAATAATTCGCCGAAAAGTTCTTTTGGGCAAGGGAGGCACGCGTGAAACATAAGCATATTTGCTCCTCTGTCTTTTTGACCTTTTGCTGCATTGGCTTAGCCGCCGGAGAGGTTGAGCCAGAACCTGCTTATCGCGCAGTCTGGAACACAACTCTAAGTTACGATGATTGGATGGATGCCTGGCCAACACTAACTAAAATGCCCGATGGTTATTTCGTAGCTGGTATCTCCCACCGAAAAACAGATGAGGAAAACTACGAATGCAAAGTCGTGCTATGGAAAATAGATACTCAGGGCAAGGAGCTTTGGGTAAAAGATATAAATCCTGCCGGCATGCAGGCCGACAGGCCCTTTTTGCCGGCACAGTGTCTTTCACTTCAGGATGAGCCGATGCTTTTAATTATCGAGACGCTGGGGCCTAGACCCAGAAGGGCCTGGCTTGTGCGGCTCGACGAGGTCGGCTCCATAGTGTTTTCGAAGGAATTGTCCTCCAAACAGATTTTCGACATTAAGGGATTAGTAAAAACAAACGATTGCCTCCTGCTTTACGGCAGCGTCCACAAAGGGAGTGGGAACTCGGATGCCTGCGTCACAAAATCGGACATAGATGGCAACGAAATTTGGCGTCGTGAATACGATAAGGGCAAAATGGAAGGGGCAACGGGGCTGGCCCCGCAAAAGGATGGAGGTTTCATCCTTGCGGCTGATTCCGGCAACTACAATAAATTTGGCGGAGGTCCCTCGGAGGTCTGGATAATCAAATGCGACCGCGATGGCAATTCCCTGTGCGAAACAACTTTTGAAGGCAGGCACCCAAGCGTAACAGTGAGCGGCAATATAACGGCTGTTTTATTCAATAAGGAGGATTTCCCTCAACAGGATGTTTCCGTAGTCGGACTGGATGAAGAACTGAAAACTCTCTGGAGAATCGATAGTTTATTCGGTAAAGCCGGCGGACTGGGGATGCTAAGGACAATAGTAAATAAAAAGGGAAATTTCGTTTTGGCCGGTAATAAATTCCGCGCAGCGAGTATCTGGGAAATCACTAAGCAAGGCAGAATACTCAGGGAAATGCCAATCGAAGGTGCAGAGCAATGTGTCAAACTTGAACTATTGCAAACACAAACAGGTTATCTGGTCGCAGGCCACGCTACAACTATGTCCAAAATGCCGCTCACGGCCGATGGTAAAGTGGCCAAAGGCACACACCGGGACAGTATGGACATTTTAGTTACCGAGGTCGCTGACCTAGCTAAATGACCGCTACGTTATGTTGAGGAAGATAGAAAAAATTTACCATAAGCTTTTGGTGCTTTTGCACCTGTCGCCGCTTTCGCTGGCGGAAAAGTGCCGGATTGCATTCGGCTTAGCGGTGGTGCTGATATTGGCGCTGGCGCTTCTTATCCCCTACGGCTGGATGCGACAGCTTACCAGACAAATCCTGTTAGACACCAGCAGGGCCAGGGCCGAAAACCTGATTCGCCGGCATTTCCAGTTGCACCCCGGCGGCGAAACCACACTGGCGGCGCTCGACGACTCCGGCAAAGTGATGGACCCCAACAAAACCGACATTCACTGGTTCCGCTTCAAAAAGGACGAGAAAAATATCGAAGGACTTTCCGACCAGCAGCAACAAATGATCGATGCGATGCTCGAAGACGAGGAAACGCCGGACCACATACGCCTCGAAAAAAGAGACCGCAAGCTCTACGCAAGCTATGTGCGCGTCTTTCGCGCCAGCGAAAGCTGCATCACCTGCCACAACCCACAGGGCTCAGCCGGTCCATTCAATCGCAACGAACCCATTGGCGCGGTCATAGTCGAAAGGCCCGCCACAGAAATACGCAGGGCCGTCCTGCTGAATCGCGTCTGGCTGCTCGTCGCGGGCCTTATCAGCGGCACTGGAGCAATCGTGGCGTTTTACGTGATAACGCAGCGCGTTATCCTGCGACCTATTCGCCAGCTCCGCGCACTGGCAAATAACGTCGCAGAAGGCAACCTCGACATCAGAAGCTCCATAAGCACCCGCGACGAATACGAAAAACTCGCAGAGGCCTTTAACCACATGCTCGATAACCTGCAGGCCACCCAGGAAAAACTCCGCCAGGCAAACCGACAGCTCGACGAAAAAATACTCGAACTTTCAGAGCGCAACATAGACCTTTTCAAGGCAAACAAGGTCAAAGGCGAATTCCTTGCCAATATCTCACACGAGTTCAGAACGCCGCTCAACTCCATTATGGGTTTCGCCCAGGTCCTGCGTGATAAACCTGAACTGGTCAAGCAGGAAAAGGGCAAAAGATACGCTGAGAACATCATCGTCGGCGGCCAGCGGCTGCTCAATATGATTAATGACCTGCTTTACCTGGCACGAGCCGAGGCCGACAAAATCCAACTGCACATCGAACAGACAACCGCCGGGGAAATCTGCAAAGCCGTAGTCGCCTCATTCTCCGAAATGGCACGCGAAAAGAAAATCAAGGTCAAACTCGAAGTGCAAAAAGACATTCCCACCCTCGTCACCGACGCCGGCAAAATCCAGCAGATTCTCGAAAACTACACGAGCAACGCCATCAAGTTCACACCAGAACGAGGCAAAATAGAGCTAAAGGCAGCACTGCTCGATGAAAAGACCCTGCGTTTCTCAGTAACCGATACCGGCTGTGGCATAGCTGAAACCGATAAGGAAAAGATTTTCCAGAAGTTCCGCCAGCTCGGCAACCCAATGACGCGACAGTCCACCGGCACAGGATTAGGACTCGCTATAAGCAAGGAGCTGGCTGATATGTTAGCGGGCCAGGTCAACTTCGAAAGCCAGCTCGAGAAGGGCTCAACATTCTGGCTCGATATACCGCTTGCCCTGGCAAAGAACCAGCCGAAGCAATAGTAATATCCCTGGCAAGCCCCAGGCACACGCAAGACAAAAACACTAAAATCACTTCACTGGTGGTTCAGTTTTGGACTTAACCGTCATTGACCGGCTGGGTTTTTTCGTTGGGCCGAAGAAAATAAATGAGATGAGCACCAAAGCCGCTCCACAGAAAAACAGAACGTGCCTGCGTGGCCACTGACAACACGAGCCGAGCCACTCCGGGGCCGACTCGGTCAACGCGGGCTGGTTTGGCTCTTCGCTTAAAGCAATTCTCGCCGCCGCCAGCTTATCGGCAGTAGCACGCGGATACGCTGTATTCGGCTCATTCGGCTCAATGCCCAGCGTCGCAGGTGCCAACCTGACAAGCTGATTGGGGTCAGCTTCAAGCTCACCGAGCAATGCATCGTAATCGGAGTTCAATGACCGCATTTCTTCGAGGTGCACTTCGGCCTGTTTGAGCAGATTCCTGTTGTGAAAGTATTCCAACAGGTCGTCGCACAGCACCGTGCCACTCAACACTGCCGCCCCGATACTGAAAAACGCGACAAAAGCAATGGCTCGAATGACCCTCTCGCTTCGCATAGCAAAAAAACCGGCAGGTGCATTATCTCCCGCCTCCGGGGCTTCCACGCCTGCCTTTCATCTTTCGAGTGCTCCTCTTAGCTTTCCTTGAACATAAATCCGGCATATCTCGCCGCCTCACCGAGCTCTTCTTCAATTCGCAACAGTTGATTGTACTTGCAGATTCTATCGGTTCGGCAGACGGAACCGGTTTTGATTTGCCCAACGCCCGAAGCCACCGCCAGATCCGCGATTGTCGAATCTTCGGTCTCGCCGCTTCGATGGCTGATTACTGCATTCCACCCGGCGCGCCTGGCCATATTTATCGCCTCGAACGTCTCCGTCAGCGTGCCTATCTGGTTGAGCTTTATCAGTATGGCGTTTGCACAGTCGAGCTTAATACCCCTGGCAAGACGCTCGGTATTGGTCACGAACAAATCATCACCGACTAATTGAACCTTGTCCCCCATTTTCTTGTTCATTTTCACCCAGCCGGCCCAGTCATCCTCCGCCAAGCCGTCCTCGATTGAGACTATCGGGTATTTACTCGCCCATTTGGCCCAGTGCTCGACCATCACATCACTTGAGACCTTTTTCTTCGGGGCCGACTTGAAAAAGCTGTATTTCTTGCTCTTGCTGTCGAACATCTCCGTCGAAGCCGGGTCCAGCGCAATTGCGATATCCTTGCCCGGTTTGAAGCCCGCCTTTTTTATCGCGGCCATCACCACTTCGAGCGCCTCTTCGTTGGTCTTCAGCGATGGTGCAAAACCGCCCTCGTCGCCGACACTGGTCGAATACCCTTTGTCCTTGAGAACTTTCTTGAGAGTGTGGAAAGTCTCGGCGCCCATACGCAGCGCCTCTGCGAAACTCGGCGCACCAATGGGCATAATCATAAATTCCTGGAAATCAACGTTGTTGTCCGCGTGCTTGCCGCCGTTGAGGATATTCATCATCGGCACCGGCAGGATATTCGCATTGCATCCGCCCAAATAACGATACAAAGGCAGATACGATGCTGCCGCAGCCGCCTTGGCCGCCGCCAGTGACACGCCTAATATCGCATTGGCGCCCAATTTGCCTTTGTTCGGCGTCCCGTCCAGCTCTATCATCAGCCGGTCAATATCTTCCTGAGCCACGGCATCCATACCTGTAACCTCAGGCGTAATTACCTCGTTCACGTTCTTTACCGCCCCGACCACTCCCTTGCCCATATATCGCTTGGCCTTGGAATCGCGAAGTTCAACCGCTTCGTGAGCGCCGGTGCTGGCGCCTGAAGGCACTGCGGCACGTCCAAATGAGCCGTCCTCCAGCAGGACATCCACTTCCACCGTGGGATTGCCCCTGCTGTCTAAAATCTCCCTTGCCCTTACATCAACAATCGTCGTGAACATCTTGCTTCCTTTCTCAAAGCAAATTACCGCTGTAAGTTTACCCATTAGGAAAGTGTGCCAAGCTACCTGTTTTTGGTCTTCTCGTCAAGCCCAATCCGCACCGGCCTCCGTACCAGCCGGGAAATAGTTGACAACCTGACCGGCGTTTCCAAAATGGGATAATCAAATGCCCTAGGGTTCATCCTGGGGGTTAAACCTTATGTGGCTACAAACGTGGAGTGTGCAAATGAAGGTATTGTTCATAGGCGGGACGGGGATAATCAGCGCTGCGGCCTCAAAGCTGGCGGTCGAAAAGGGCATTGAGCTTTATCTGTTCAACCGGGGACAAAGAAAAGAATTCGTCCCAAAGGGTGCTACGGTCATCATCGGCGACGTCAGAGATAAAAAGGCGATGGCCGACGCGCTCAGGCAACACTGCTTCGATGTTGTCGTTGACTGGCTGGCCTATGTGCCGCAGGACGTCGAGGCCGATATAGAAACATTCAGAGGCAACGTCGGCCAGTACATATTCATCAGCTCCGCATCGGCCTATCAGAAGCCGCCTGCTCACTGGCTCATCACCGAATCAACTCCGCTTGCCAACCCATACTGGCAGTATTCGCGCGACAAAATCGCCTGCGAGGACTTGCTGATGGCTGAACACCACAACAACGGCTTTCCCGTCACTATTGTCCGGCCATCGTTCACATACGGCGTCACGATGATACCCGCCGCGATTAATAGCTGGACCAGACCGTGGACGCTTGTCGACCGGATGCGCAAGGGCAAAAAAATTATCATCCACGGCGACGGCACAACCCTCTGGACGATGACGCACAACACGGATTTCGCAAAGGGCTTCATCGGCCTTGTCGGCAATATCCAGGCCATCGGCCACGAAATCCAAATCACATCCGACGAGGCGCTTACGTGGAGACAGATATACGATGCGATAGCCGCAGCCGCGGGCGCAAAAGCAAATCCGGTTTATATCCCCTCGGACTTTATCTGCAAATTCGACCCCGACCACATCGGCCCGCTTTTAGGCGACAAATCATGGTGCGCCGTATTCGACAACACCAAGATAAAACGACTTGTCCCCGACTTCTCCGCCACGGTTCCTTTTGCGCAGGGAATCAAAAAATCGATTGAATGGTTTGAAGCGGACCCGAAACGCTGCACGGTTGACGACGAATACAATCTCTTTATGGACCGCCTGATTACTGCCTACGAGAAGGTGTTTCCCGGGTAAGGTAAAAGCCCCAACACTTAAGGCCCTTGTCCTTCAGGTTCAAGTAGTCGGCTCTGGTCGCGAACAAGGTATGCACGCTCGGGGAAGGTCTTATCTATTTGTTCTGCGGTGGTCCGCTCAAGGGTATATTTGCCCTCCTGCCAGAGCACTATGCTTCTCGGTTCCTTTGAGCCGTCGTAGTGAATCTCCTGCCAATAGCCCCGCCCATCCAGCAATTCCACCCTGAGCACATAACCATCTTCTGGTCCGTCGGCTGGTTTTATCTTGCTGATGTGTACCGGAGTGATCGTCCCGTCCGGCCTGATTACATCAATAACGACTGCCTGCCGTTCGTCGCCCAAAATCCTTTTTAAAATCGGCTCCGTAACAATATCCGGCACCATCGCATCGCCGAGCACATATTCCTTCTTCTCCTTAGTCACTCGTCCGCCTGCTGCCAAGCGCACCTCAAGAACGTTCGCCTCCGCCACCATCTCGACTCCTCTGCTGCCCGCCCGCGAGCTGCTTTCCACCCTCCAGACAAATTCATCAAACGCGCTTTTGCCGCGGAAGAACCCAACCTGCTCATCAGGTATAGGCCCGCGCACATATTGATAGCTCGCCGCTGTCACCATCGACTTACCATCCGTCTCGCCCGCCTTCAACGCATCCATCGTAAAACCAATGGTCCTGCCGCGTGCATCAGCCAGAGAATAAATAACCTGCTCGCCGTCAGATGGTATAACACCGCTCAATCCCGCAGCCCTGACCTGGCCGACTATCTGCTCGCCCGACTGCAGAAGCCCGTTATCCTCGACATTTATGCCGGCGACGATTTTATCGAAGACCCGCTTTGTCAAACCCGGTTCGTCTGCGGTCTGAAACACCTCGATTTCGAGCTGCCTGCCCCCCTTAAGTTCACACACGCCGAAGATTACCTCGAAAGCTCCGTGTGTCGGCTGACCGGGCTGACCTGTCATTCTCGCCCAGTCAACAACGAGTTGGCCCACCTGCATCCGGCCCGTCTCCACCGGCTCACCTCCTGTCAGTCCCCGATTCCGGCTGAACCGCTCCTGCAGAGTGCCCTTCTCCGGTGCCAGCAGGTATCGGCAATGCGTGTATCCCTGGCTTGTCCGCCCGCCAACCGTAAAAATGCTGCTGAGGGTAAAGCCGTCCCCGTCATAAATCCACCGACCCTCGAACTGCCAGCCGTTGCCCGAAGGCATTGAAACCGACAATCCCGAATAGCTCAGCTCAAGCGGCGCCGACAGACGAATAGCGGACCGCAAGCCCACCACCGCCCGGGCCACCAGCAACGAAATCACAAGAATACCCGGCAGTGCTATCTTGGCCGCTATGTGTCGTCTTGTCTTGTCGCCTCCGACCATAGGAGCGCCAATATAGCCAATGCGCCCGCCACACACAAGCACGATGCCGCTCAGATGTAGAATCAGTAACCGCCAAGAAACGCTTGTTCCCTGACACGGCAACAGAAAAAGATGTGATATCGGCTCCCGACTATTGCAAAGCCGCTGCCGTGGATTTATCGAGCAAGGACCGGCTCCTGCGGATTACCCTGTAATAAAACCATTTCAGAAAACCGCTCGCGGCAAATCCGCAGAAAATCACCACGAACGCAACCTGCCGGCTCCAAATTACCAGCCCGAAAAACAACAACGCCCTGATTAGATGTGCAAAGGGTTTTTTGCCCCTTATATACTGATTGATGACGTGTGCGTACCGGATTCGACTAATCATCAACACCGCCAGCCCGATTGCAATTATCGGCAGTGCATAAATTATCACGTCCGTCAGCAGTAAACTCACCGACCCCGGTCCGCCAGACCGCGTCGAAAGCTCCGACACGGCTTCCTGATGGAATATCACCAAACTGGCTATTACACCGGCCGCGGCGGGCGTGGGCAGCCCGATAAAACTCATATGGGCCGACTCGTCTTCCTCGTTCTCGACGTTAAACCGGGCCAGCCGAATCGCTGCACAACTCAGATACGCCGCCGCCGCCAGCCACACAAATCGCTCAACGAAACTTATCACAACCACGCCAGCGCCCGCTGCAGGCAATAATGAAAGATGCTGCTGCACAATCTTCAGCATCAGAAACGCCGGCGCCACACCAAAGCTGATTATGTCGCACAAGCTGTCGAGCTGACCGCCAAAGCTCGACGTACTCTGGCTCATACGCGCCAGCCGACCATCAAGCATATCCGCCAGCATCGCCAGCAGAATCATATAGCCGGCCAATGCAAAATAAGGCAGCGTAAGACGATGATAAGAGAACTGCCCCGTCGCCGAGCTTACTGCCTGGCTGGCAAAACTTACCGCAGCAAAACCGCACGCGCCGTTTACTATCGTAACGAGCGACGGCAGAATGGTGATGTATTTGAGCCGCTGCCTTCTCATCCGCCGCAGAAAACTCTCCTTCGCCGCCTCCGTCCTCAGCTTCCTCGGTTTTTGATACCCTTCGTTAACCGGCTCTGATTCGCTCATATTCATCCTTCGCAGTAACCATTATTACAAGGCACCCGCTCTCATATATCATATCAAAACAGCAATATATATTCTCCATTTACTGGATGCTAAGGAGAATGGACATACCTCATCATCGGCGTCAGCCCCGCCTTGACCTTGTCGCCAATCTTCACAAGGCACTCGATATCGTCGCGCAACGGCACATACAACTCCGTTCGCGAACCGAATTTTATCATACCAAAACGCTCGCCCGCACGCAATTGCCGCCCCGGCTCGGCCTCGCAGACGATTCTGCGAGCAATCGCCCCGCTTATCTGGCGAACAATCAATCTATCCTCCGGCGCTTCGGTTCTGACAAGCCAAAGGTCATTTGATTCGTTCACCCGCCCTGATTCCGGGTTCATCGCATTGGTATATTTGCCTTGGCGGTATGTGATTTTCTCTACCCTGGCTGCACACGGCGAGCGATTTATATGAACGTCGAATATGCTCAAAAATATCCCGACCCGCAGTGCTTTGCCTTTGATAAACCCGTTCTCATCTACGGTCTCGATATCCGTTACTTTGCCGTCAGCCGGAGCCAATAGCAGATTCACGTCTTCAGGCACAATCCTTTCCGGGTCACGGAAAAATGACAAAGCCCACACGAAAACCAGCCCCAGTGCAATCTCGACGTAGTGAACCACCCAGACAGGAGTCGTCGGATGTGCCCAGAACCAGAGCATAACCATAAAAAACAGCACAACACCCGGATAAAATAACACCTGCGGCCAGCCATATTTCGTCAGCGGTATTCTCATAAGCATCTATGCTACCATAATTAACGGCTTTTGTCAGCAACCGGCGAGTCAGCAGGATTATATGGCCATAGCAATAACAAAATTTTTTGGAAATTCCACAAAATGCCCTTGACAACCGATTTATAAGTATATAGTTTATATGTGAACGGATTTACGAGAGGCGAAGAGGTTGCTATGACGCTAAAACAGGAGCTTGGACTAAAACGCGGCTATGTGGTGCCGGCGCACGAGGCGCTGCTGAACGTTTACTATACTGCCTCAATGATGAAAAAACGCGCTGATAATTTTTTCGGCCAGTTCAAGCTCACCGACGTGCAGTTCAACCTGATGGGCCTGCTCCACTACGAAAGCGGCAAGCAGGGAGGTCTCAGCCAGGCGCAAATCAGCGATATGATGTTAGTGAACCGCGCCAATATCACCTCGCTTGTTGACCGGATGGAAAAAGCGGGACTCGTCACACGCACTGCTCACGCAAACGACCGTAGATTCAATATCGTCAAGCTCACCGCCAGAGGCAGAAAACTTTATGAGAAGGTCGAGCCACTATATATGCAGCAGGTCTGTCACGCAATGGCATGCCTGAACCAGTCGCAGATAAAAACACTCAAGACAATGCTCGAAAAAATTCGCGTCAAATTAAGAGAATAAATTTCCAAGCTGTTCACGGTAGTACAATGTCAGGTAAAAGGACAGATAGTTCCAATAATAACAATGTGTTATGGTCGAGCATGCTTTGTCTCCTCGCTGGCTCAATTAGTGGTCTGCTTTTTGCCATCCCTACCATATATCCCGCTTTTGCACCACTTCAGATTATTGCTTTGATACCCGTGCTCTATCTTGGCGCCAGCAAACGGGTTGGCAGCCGAGGTATGCTCGTTGCGGGTTTGTTTATGGCTATTACCTATATATTGCCGCAATTTTTTGTCATCCGTCTACCTTTCCTTCTTTGTGCACCACTGATGGGTTTTGCAGCGATTCTTATAATCGCCACGGTTTGGGCTTCCGGGAGAATGCTTGCCGGTTCCGGCGTATCGGGAGCAATTGCCGTTGGCGCGTTGTTTGTTGTGATCGACTGGTTAATTTTCACGGTGATTCCGATAGGGGGCACGTGGCAATCGTTTGGCCGTTCCTGGTCGAATTATCCCGGCTTAATACAATTCGTTTCATTAACCGGAATCACAGGCATTATTTTTGTCCTTGCTTCCCTGCAGGCACTGATAGTCAAGCTAATCGTTAGTCCGGTGCTTTGGCGCAGAGTTCTCATCTGCATAGCCGCGATTGTGCTGCTTATTTTAGCATCCAGTATCTTTTTCAAATCGCGTCAGCCGGTAGGCCGGCTCAAAGTCGCTGCTGTCGGCTGGACAAGAGCCGACGTTGAACGTTACGGCAGTATCTATTCCACATCCGGCTTCGATACCCTTCTTGCCAAACCGATATCTGAAGCGGCTGAAAACGGGGCTCGTCTTATTGTCTGCCCTGAGGCGATATTGCGGCTGCAGGGTACCTCTCGACCGGTGGAAAAACTCGCTCATATCGCCCGCAACCACAATATATATCTGGCAATCGGCTACGTGGACAAAAAAGCAAATGAAAACCGAATGATGTTCATCGGCCCCTCCGGACAGGTAATCGGTGAATATACAAAAACTTATCTTGCTCCTTTGGAACGTTTTAGGAAAGGTGACGGCCGGCTGGTTCAAATCGACGTTGACGGAGTCGCCGTCGGCGCAATGATTTGTGCTGATGATACCTTTACGCGGCTTTCTCGTGAATATGGCAGAAAAGAAGTTCCGCTGGTAGCCGTCCTCAACAATGACTGGTTTGAGATCAAAGAAAATCACTTATATATCAGCATTCACAGAGCAATCGAGTCCCGCTATACCGTTATACGCGCTACCACCAACGGTATAAGCGCAATTGTCGCGCCCGACGGCAAAATACTGGCCAAAAAAGACCACTTCAAACAAGGCCCTGGTTACATAATGGCTGAAGCGCCTCTTTATTCGAGCCGCACGCTATTCAGTCAATTCGGCCACTGGCCAGTCATTCCAAGTCTGGCTTTTCTGGCGATTTATATCACCCTAAAACAAAAAGCAGCTCGAATAAGGGCCAGCTAAAACTGGTCACAATTTTTTTATGAAAACAGTTTGCTATTAAATAGTATATATATCAATGAAATTCGTCGACAGGAATAAAAATGCACTCTTCCAAAAAGGGCGGTAAATTCTGGATTGCCACTTTACGTTTGTTGACCAAGCTGCTGGCAACGGGATTGGCGATGCTGATTCTGGCCATGGCAATCGGTGAAGGCGGACCGCCAAATCCATTTGCCCAGCCGTTCGACGTTGCCGTGGAATTATTCGCAATGCTGGTTATCTGTCTGGGCCTGATTATCGCGTGGAGATGGGAGCTTGTCGGAGGTGCAATGATTTTGCTTGGCACACTCGTATTTCACATTGTCGAGGGAACGCTCTGGTTCAACTGGGTCTTCGGCCTGTTTGCCCTGACCGGCCTTTTGTTTGTGGCTTGCGGCGCATCGAGTGCAATGAGCCGAGGGAACCCTCCAAGTTCTCAATGAACAGGACCTCGCAAAATGATGAGTGTAATCACAAAATGGATTCGCAGGTATCTTACGGGAAAAGACTCAAGATATGTATTCGAGCCCGCTCAAATACCATCTCTCGGTGATATTGGGCCCACACATATTTACATCCATATCCCATTCTGCAGAAATTGCTGCCCTTATTGTCCATATAACAAAGTGCCCTACGATGAAACGCTGGTTGAACCTTACGTTCAAGCCCTGCTGGCCGAAATGAATATGTATGGAAACCTGACCGGCCAGCTCAAAGTATCGTCAGTCTATATTGGAGGTGGAACACCGACACTATTATCCGACCGGCTTACGGATATTCTTGCGCAGCTCAAAAGCCATTTCGAGCTGACAGGCGAAATATGCATTGAAGCCAATCCCGCAGGCCTCGACTATGAAGCGGTGTCCAATCTCAAACGATGCGGTGTGAATCTCGTCAGCCTCGGCGTTCAGAGCTTCAACGACAAATGCCTGCAGCTTCTTGGAAGGAACTATTCGTCTGAAACCGCCGAACTAACTCTGAGGAAACTCATCACCGCCGATTTCTCATCGATAAACGTTGACCTGATGTTTTGCCTGCCTGCCCAGACCGAGGGGCAACTGTTGGACGACTTGCGAAAAACAGTGGCCCTAAACGCAAGCCAGATAACGACCTACCCGCTTTTTACATTTCCCTATTCGACCGTAGGCCGCTATAAGAAACTGCGGCAAATCAAAATGCCCAGCCTGCGTAAAAGACGCCGCCAGTACTATCTCATCAACGATTTTCTCCGTTCGCAGGGATACAGCCGAGTATCCGTGTGGAGCTTCAAGAAAGGCAGCGTTCCGAGATACTCGTCGGTAACACGGGACGGTTATATCGGACTCGGCGCAGGTGCAGGAACTCTGACAACTAACGGCTTTTACCTTAATACCTTTTCTGTAAACGAATATATCAACAGATGTCTGTCCGGCGTTTTCCCGACAGCCCTGCAAATGCGATTCAACAAGAAGATGAGGGACTATTTCTGGCTGTATTGGCGGCTGTATGACACAACTATCCCCAAAAACGTGCTTTATCGCCGGTTCGGCGTCAACGACAGGAAACTTAACGGCACATTCAAAATGCTCAAATTTCTCGAAATGACAGAGGAGCATAATGGCAGCTTCGTTTTGAACAATGCCGGCGCCTTCTGGGTACACTTGCTGCAAAATTATTTCGCGTTAAGCTATATCAACAAAATATGGACCGTCGCGATGAAACATCCCTGGCCGGATGCAATAGAAATATAACTGTTAAGGAGAAAAGCTGATGGATGAACTGGCGTTTCATCGCAAGTATGTGGATGTCGATTGCCTGGGCGATTTACGGGCTGGTTCTGCTCGCAGGCGGCTTTTGGCAAAAAATGAAGGCCCTGCGGTATCTCGGCCTGAGTGTTTTCGGCGTATTGCTGCTGAAAGTGTTTATCGTGGATACCAGCGCGGTCAGCACGATTTACCGAATTTTGGCCTTCTTGGCCACCGGCGTGACACTGGTCGTAGTATCCTACCTTTATCAATTCCTAAAAAAGAAGGGCTTTTTCGATATGACCCCGGCAAAGCACCGACGGAACGAAACAACGCTGCGTTGAAATCCAACATACGGCTCACTCGAAAAAGTAGCCAATACTGTTGATAAACTCAGCCGTCGGCAATATCCTATTACGAGAGTCCTCTCATTTAGGTTGGCCTGACTATGCGGACAAGAAAATTAGGCAATACTGGCCTGGAGCTGACCACCGTCGGTCTGGGCACCTGGGCCATCGGCGGCCCCTGGCAGTTCGGCTGGGGACCGCAGGACGATGGCGAGGCCATCGCCGCCATTCTGAAAGCCCTTGAGCTTGGCATTAACTGGATTGACACCGCCCCCATCTACGGCTGCGGGCACTCCGAAGAGCTTGTCGGAAAAGCGCTCGAACAAACCAGAGAAAAACCAATCATAGCGACAAAATGCAGTCTGCTCTGGAACGAAAAAAGGGAAAAGGTTGGCTGCCTGAAGCCCGAAAGTATTCGTAAAGAATGTGAGGCAAGCTTAAAACGCCTCGGCATCGACACAATCGACCTCTACCAGATGCACTGGCCCGACCCCGACAATGAAATCGAAGCCGGCTGGGAAGAAATGGCCCGGCTGCAGGAACAGGGCAAGGTAAGATATATCGGCGTGTGCAATTTCAACACAGAACAGCTCAACCGCATCCGCAAAATCTCGCCCGTCGCATCGCTCCAGCCGCCGTATAGTATGCTCCGCCGGGATACCGAAAACGAGCTGCTGCCTTACTGCAAAGAAAATAATATCGGCGTTGTCGCATACAGCCCTATGCAACGAGGCCTGCTTACCGGCAAGTTTAACAAGCAATACCTCGCGACCCTTGCCCCAGACGACCACCGCCTGCGAAGCCCTGAATTCAAGGAACCTGTGTTCTCAATAAACCTCGAATTCGTCGACAAGCTCCGGCCAATCGCCCGGCGAAACGGCAAAACACCGGCCCAGCTCGCAATCGCCTGGGTCCTAAGAACAGAGGAAGTTACGTCCGCGATAGTCGGTGCGCGCCGACCAGGCCAAATCGAAGAAACCGCACCCGCCGGCGACTGGCAGCTTCCACAAGCCGACATCGACGAAATTGAAAAATTATTGGCCGAACGCCAAGCAAAATTGTAGAAATTAACTAATACCAAGGACGACCAATGAGCACAAATAAGCTACCAAGAATTGACAGCAACGACCGCATACAATCGCTGCTGCTGCCGCACTGTCGATTAAAACCGGGGCAAATCTGGCGGGACCCCCAAGGCCAACATAAAGTTGCCTGCGTGGATGCTTCAAATTATGAAGGCACAGAACATCTAATAGCTGGCGAGAAAGCAACTTTGGCCGTTCAAGACCCCCCATATAACTTCGCCGTAGGCAATGCCGACAGTAGCAGTTTAGGACAAATGCCGCTAGACAAATACATCGATTGGTGCAGAAAGTGGGTCCGCAACACCTCTGAAGCTCTGCAAAACAATTCAAGCTTATACGTTTGGCTCGGCGCCGACCAAAATGCCGGCTTTCAACCACTGCCGGATTTTATGATTATGATGAGACAGTTCAAAGAATTCGCAACCCGAAGCTTAATAACTATGAGAAATCAACGCGGTTACGGCACGCTGAAAAACTGGATGGCCGTGCGACAGGAACTATTGTATTACACGAAAGGCAACGCTGTGTTCAATGTCGAAGCCGAATACACAGACATTCCCAAGATACTAAGAGGATACTACAAGAAAGTAAATGGCACACTGACCGAAAATCTTGAGCGGAGCAAATCGGAAAATATAAGAGCCGGTAATGTCTGGGTCGATATCCAGCAGGTTTTCTACAGGATGGAAGAAAAGGTCCCCGGCTGTTATGCCCAGAAGCCGCTCAAGGCCATCGAAAGAATCGTATCCGCCAGCTCCAATGCCGGCGATATCGCTATAGATTTCTTCGCCCACGCGGGGACAACCTTGATTGCCTGTGAAAAACTCAACAGGCGTTGTTTCACAGCCGACATTAACCCAATTTTTGCCGAAATCACAATCCGACGACTGGAACACTATAGACAAACAGGCCAAACCGGCTGGCAATTCAAAACACCTTTCCCTGAGGTCGATATCGACTGGCCTTGCGATAATAATTCAGGAAACAATGATGTTAGAGAAGTCAAACCAAAAGTAAGGTCCTTGTTTGATTACTCGCATACAGCAAAATAACCCTATGGAAAAACTCAAGGCGCAGCTCGAAAATTTGATAAAGCGTCTCGAAAATTTAGGGGATTTTCGTGCTTCGCTGGAAACTCTTCAATCCGTTTATCCCTTTAATGAATACGAATATATAATCTCGCACCTTTTAGCTGGGGACAAACTTACACTTGACGAATATCTTGAACTTAGAGATTCCTACATCGAAAGGAACCTATACCTTTATGTATTTGAGATTTCCTCCCCAAGAAGGTTAGGCGATACATGGGCTTATGGGCAACTAAAACTACTTGTGCCGGAAATTAAAAAACCAAATAAGACTTTAGACCCTCAGTATGCAAATCAACAATATGATCTCTGGCTGGACTGGAAAGACAGAAAAAATAATTCTCATGGCATCCGCATAGAATTGAAAATTGCCCGAGCCCTTGACGGCGACAAACCTGATGAACCATTTTATGTGAAGGCGCTGGCTTTTGATTCCAACAGACCATTTGATATGATATTTGAGCAGATAAAACCGAGGTTTGCGGATGTATTTGTGTGGATGGGCGTTTGGAGAGACATAATTAGATATTGGGTGCTTTCCAGTAACGAGGTGCAAAAGAACAAATATTATTGCTCAAAACAACACAAAGGCAATGTCGGCGAAGGCCAACTCCATTTGAAACACAATAATATAACTGCGTTTCAAAAACATGAGGTTAAGCCATCGCATATTAAAGAAGCAATAATCGAAGCATATAAAAGGCAGTACAAAATCAAGTAGTATTTCTAAAGGATGTCAAACGTATGGCTAAACGCCCGACAAATGAAGCAAACATTTACACAAGCCCGCTGGTCGAAAGAAACGCCTCGAAGGAAATGGCCGAGCTATTCGGCCCGCAGAAAAAATTCAGCACCTGGCGGCGACTATGGCTCGAACTGGCAAAGGCACAAAAGAAACTCGGCCTGAAAATCACCCAGGCACAAATCAGCGAGATGGCCAGACACCTTGACGATATCGACTTCAAGACCGCAGCCGAATATGAAAAAAAGCTCCGTCACGACGTTATGGCCCACATTCACACCTTCGGCAAAGCAGCCCCAAAGGCCGCACCGATTATTCACCTCGGCGCGACAAGCCGTTACGTGGGCGATAACGCCGACCTGATTATTATGCGGCAAGGCCTCGAAATAATCGCCGGAAAACTCGCCGCGGTTATAAATCTCCTGGCCGGGTTTGCCCGCAAATACCACTCGATGCCGACACTGGGCTTCACACATTATCAGCCCGCCCAGTTGACCACCGTCGGCAAAAGGGCAACGCTGTGGTGCTACGAATTCGTAATGGACCTGCGCGAAGTCCAACACCGCCTTGAGACTATTGCCTTTAGAGGCGTCAAGGGAACCTCCGGCACCCAAGCGTCGTTTCTGGCGCTATTCGACGGCAGCCACAGCAAGGTCAGCCGGCTCGACAAGCTCGTCGCATCTTCCTTCGGCTTCAAAAACGTCTGCCCTGTCACGGGCCAGACTTACCAGCGAAAAATCGATACACTGATTGTCAACACGCTCGCCTCAATCGCCCAATCCGCGCACAAGTTCTGCAACGACATCCGCCTGTTGGCCAACCTCAAGGAAATCGAAGAGCCGTTCGAAAAAACTCAGGTCGGCTCATCCGCCATGGCCTACAAGCGAAACCCGATGCGCTGCGAACGCACCACCGCGCTTAGCCGGTTCGTCCTGTCGCTGGCAACCAGCCCCCCGATGACAGCGTCCGAGCAATGGTTTGAAGGCAACCTTGACGACTCCGCCAATCGTCGAATCGTCATCCCCGAAGCATTTCTCGCCGTTGACGGCATCCTCGAAATTTTGACCAATGTCTTAGACGGCCTTGTCGTTTACCCGAAGGTCATCGCCTCACACGTCGCAGCGGAGCTGCCCTTTATGGCAACCGAAAATATCCTTATGGCGGCGGTCAAAGCAGGCGGCCACAGGCAGGCCCTTCACGAAAAAATCAGACGGCATTCTCACGAAGCCGCCTCGCAGGTAAAACAACAAGGCAAACCCAATGACCTTATCGACCGGCTAAAAGCCGACCTTGCTTTCGTAAAGGTCGATTTTGAAAAGGTATTGAATCCGAAAGATTATGTTGGCCGGGCACCACAGCAGGTCGATGAATTCATAAAACAAATCGTAACGCCTATCACAAGAAAGTATCGAAAACAGCTCAACAGAAAAGCGGACTTACACGTATAAGGAAACAGCAAAGTGACAAGAGACGAGCTAATCAGACGCATCAAGGAAACCGCGTATCTCGAAGGCGATTTTGTTCTGCGAAGCGGTAAGCGAAGCAAATACTACCTTGATAAATATCTCTTCGAGACCTGCCCGGATATACTCAAAGCCCTCGGTACCGAATTCGCCCGACACGTAAGCGACGATGTTACCCTCATAGCAGGGGCTGAACTTGGCGGCGTGGCGCTGGCAGCGGCTACGGCTCTTGCGACCGGCAAAAACTGGGTCATCATTAGAAACAGCAAAAAGGGCTATGGCACAGGAAAGCTAATCGAGGGCAAGCTCGATAAAGGCGACATCGTCCTGCTGGTCGAAGATATCGCCACAACAGGCGGCCAAGTACTCGAAGCGGCAAAGGTAATCACCGAAGCGGGAGCAAAGGTCAAAAAAATTGTCGCTTGTATAGACCGAAAACAGGGCGCCGGCGAAAATATCAAAAACGCCGGCTACAAATTCGAGTCGCTGTTAACCAAAGACGACCTCGGAATAAAAGATTAAAACGCACGATGACAAAAAAGCAGCATATCAAAGACTGGCAGAACCTGGCGGATGAGGAAATTATGAAACTGCGGGTTCGGGACCTCGGCGTGACAATCGCCGGCTCCTGGCTCGAACCGCTTATAGACCGGCTTTACGCCGAATTAGACGCCAAAAGCATAAAATTTCATCCCCCCTATTACCTCGCCGACGAATGGCTCTGCCCCGACAAAACTCCCATCATGGGCATACCATTCTGGCTCGCAGACCCCCGCCTGAAGCAAATTGAGCTAAAAATGATGTTCGACGTCGAGGGTGGCACTGAGCAGTCCTGTATGAAGCTGTTGCGTCACGAATGCGGCCACGCTCTCAACTATGCTTATAAGCTCTACAAGCGAACAAGATGGCGAGAGCTGTTCGGCCCGTTTAGCGCCCGCTACTCCGACTCGTACTATTCCCGGCCGTATTCAAGACGATACGTCATACACCTCGAAGGCAACTACGCCCAGGCGCATCCTGACGAGGACTTCGCCGAGACCTTTGCCGTCTGGCTTAATTCCGAAAGCCAATGGGAACAGAAATACCGCGGCTGGCCCGCACTAAGAAAACTTCGTTACGTCGACGAGCTAATGAGCAGAATCGGCAACCAAGACCCGATAGTGACTGTTGAAAAGGAGCCCCCCTGGTCAGCAGACAGAATGACCTCCACGCTGGCCGCCTTCTACGAACGAAAACGCAAAACACTCGGCACCGCCTTCCAAGGCTACTACGACGACAGCTTGCTGAAACTATTCACAACGGACCATTCCGACAAGTCGCTTGTCAGGGCTTCTAAGCTTCTGCGAAATAACAGGCGAGACCTCGTCAAGAATGTGACGAGATGGACCGGCCACAGAAAATACGACATTCACGAGCTTGTCAACAACCTCACGCGACGCTGTGACGCTTTAAATCTCTATGCAACAAGCGCTGACACGAGCACTATAATAGCGATTACTTCACTGCTTACCGCCATCGCGAGTAACACGCTTCGAGCACAGCCGCAGGACGATAAACGTTAATGAGCAGAAAAATGAAGGTCACTGTTTTGGCGGACGCAGCCGAGATTCCGGCAGACGACCCCCAGTTCCAGGGTCAGCCGGACAAGCCCACCACCGAGTATCACGTAATCCGTACCCTGCGAGAACTCGGTTACAACGTCACTGTAATAGGTACAGTAGATGATATCGCAGCACTGACAGGCACGCTTCACGAGCAGAAACCCGACATCGTCTTTAATCTCACCGAACAGCTCGCCGGCGACCGCAGACATGACACCAATATCGCCGCGCTTCTCGAAATGCTCGATATACCCTTCACCGGAACGGGCCCGACGGGGCTTATGCTCTGCAGAGACAAGACACTCTGCAAACAACTGCTCAGCCATCATAGAATCCGAATCCCCGGCTTCATTTCTTTGCCGCCCGGCCGGAAAGTGCGAGTACCGAAAACACTTCGCTATCCGCTCGTCGTCAAGCCCGCTTTAGAGGACAGCTCCGAAGGAATCTCCAACGCCTCCCTCGTTTCCGACCAAGCCACTCTGACCGAGCGTGCAGAATTCGTTCACCAGCGATGGCAGCAGCCCGCCATAGCCGAGGAATACATCGAAGGAAGAGAATTTTACGTCTCGGTCCTCGGCAACAAACAACTGTCTGTCCTGCCGCCCCGCGAGTGTTTCTTCGAAACCAACACGGGCAAAGGCCCTGTGCTGCTGACCTATCGGCTAAAATGGAACGAGCAGTACCGCAAGAAGTGGAATATAAGTTTCGGCTTTGCCGACCTCGAGCCGGCAATTCTCAAAAACATAGAGCGGGTCTGCAAAACCGTATACCGTGTTCTCCAGCTTCGCGATTACGGCAGAATCGACCTGCGACTCACGCCAGACAATAAAATTTTCATACTCGAGGCGAATCCCAACCCGGACATCGCTTACGGCGAAGAAGTCGCTGAAGCCGCAGAAAAAGCAGGCCTGCCGTACAAAAATCTTATCGAACGGATAATCCACCTGGCCCTTCGCAGACACTACTAAGCAACTCCACCACCGCCTCAACTGTCCGTCTCAATGCCGGCCCTCAGCGCCGCTTTGCGTTTCCCTCGCCTTCTGCAAGCCGTGCCGTGCCTGCTCGTTGTCAGGGTCGATTTTTAATACATCCTCATATTCGGCCACCGCCTGCTCAACCCGCCCCTGCCGCAGCAGCAACTCCGCCAGAACGCAGCGGGCGCGCAAATCCTCCGGAACCAATTCAACCACCTTTTTCAGATTCCCGACCGCCTCGCCAATCAATCCCTTCTCTACCAGCGCTGCCGCGAGATTGTAATGCGCATCCGGACTGTTCGGCTCGAGATGAGCAACACGGCGAAAGTTCTCTATCGCCTCGTCGAGCTTACCCGTCTGTGCCATCGCGACAGCCAGATTGCCGTATGCCTTAACATAATCCGGCTTTTTCCCGACCGCCTTTTTGTATTCAGCAACCGCACCGGCCAGCCGACCCTGCGCGAGATAAATGTTGCCCAGATTGTAGTGGGCCACAGCATTGGCAGGATTGAGTCGAATCGCCTTTTCAAAACACTTCATCGCTCTGTCACCTTCGCCCCTGGCCGATATTGCCAGCCCCAAATTCACGTATATACCCGAATCCGCCTTAAGTTTTACCGCTGTCTCAAGCTCCGCAATCGCCTCATCAATGCGCCCCATCTGCAAATACAGCGAACCAAGCCCGCCGTGCAAACCGCCGTCCTCGGGATTGTGCCTCAGACCCTCGCGATAAAACTCAATCGCCCGCTCAAACTCTACACTGTTGACCTGCATTAAGGCAAGCGCACCGTATGTCTCGGCATCGCCCGGCGCAAGGTCCAGGACCTGATTATAATACTCGATGGCCTCGTCTGTTTTGCCCTGCAGGGCCAGACCTTTGGCAACATTAAAAAGTGTTTCGACGTCCTCCGGCTTCATTTTCAGGACCGTTTCAAACTCACGCATCGCCGCTGCTATCTCACCCTTCTCTGCCAGGGCCACTCCGAGGTTACTATGCGCAACATAATTGTCGGTTGTCACGTCTGCCGCATGTGTAAACAGCGTAATCGTGTCACGCCAGTACCCAACCTGCCTGAACGTTAGAACACAAAGGACACCCAGAATCGCCACGCCGACAACGCTAATGACAGGTCCCTTGCTCCGCCACCCACTCACAAGGTCGTCAACCAGCCAGACTAACATAATAAAGATGCCCGTAAGCGGTATGTATGTGTACCTGTCCGCCATCGCCTGCGCTCCCACTTGAATAAGTCCGACGACAGGCACCAATGTTCCCAGATACCACAGCCAGCCGGCCAATAAATACCGGCGCCGCCGCAGCAATACCACCGCAACAGTCACCCCCATCAATACTACTATCGAGGCGGTTACTTTCCAGCCGTCAATAGCTCCTCGCGGATGAGGATAAAAAACCACCAGCCCGACGGGATAAAACATCTTAAGAATATAACTACAATAGGAAACCACCGCGTTGGCAACACGCTCACCCAACGGCATCAAGTTGAACCTCGCTACGGCGCCGCCCGCCCTCTGAGCAAGAAAAGTCATAACACTCGACATCACCGACAGGACAAACATCGGAGTCTTCTCAAGCACCAGCCGACCTGCCCCGGCACCAGCCACAGTCTCCTCAGGCCACAGACGCCGCAAAGGCCAATAATCCATAACAAGCAGCACAAAGGGCAATGTCACCAACATCGGCTTTGTCATCAGGCCAAGAGCAAAGAACACGAGCATAATGAAGTACCACTTCACCGCTCTACCCTTTGAGGATTCCGCATACCGAACGTATGCCAGCATCGTCAGCATCCAGAACAAGGTGCTGAGAACGTCCTTCCGCTCGGTCACCCAGGCGACGGATTCAACATGCAAAGGATGCAGTCCGAACAACGCCGCCACAAAAAAACTCGGCCACAGCGACCGCGAATATCGCTTCAAAACTAAAAACAGCAGCACCGTATTGACGATATGAAACAGCATGTTTACAAGGTGAAACCCACCGGCTCCGGGCCCGAAGATCTGCCGGTCAATCATCAGCGACAACCACGTCAGGGGAATCCAGTTGCTGCCATACATTGTGGTAAACGCCCATTTGATTCCGTCCCAGCTCAGTCCACCCGGCACCTTCGGATTGTCGGAAACGTAAAGATGGTCATCGTAATCGACGAAGCCGAAGCCGACGGCCTGACCATAGACCGCGGCAATGCTGATAATCAAAAACAAGCAAAGCCACAAGACAATCCTCCTGTCGCGATCCTCCCAAAGCGTCCTCAGCGGGGAATTATTCAGTTTCACTTAATCCATCCGCTCTAATTGCTCAATCATCTTTATCAGCCGGCCGGCAATTTGTCGTTTCGGCGCCTTAGCTATCCGCAGCCACTTCTGACCGGCCCTTTTTACCCAGACCCCGCACCGCTCGCTGCCGATTGCCGCGGGCGTGTTGGCAACAATCATATCCAGTTTCTTTTCCCGCAGCTTCCGTTCGGCGTTCGCCCTGATATCAGCGTCCTCAAGCGCAAACCCGACGACAACCTGTTCTCGTCTTTTGTGCGAGCCGGCCCACTTAAGAATATCCGGCGTGGGCTTCAGTTTCAGCATCATCACACCGATACTTTTCTTAATCTTGTGTCGCGATGGGCTAATCGGAGTATAATCCGAAACCGCAGCCGACATAATAAGGCAATCGCACCAGCCAAAGCTGCTCTTGACATGCTTGAACATCTCGCCGGCTGACTCGACCCCGACCACCTTTGCTCCTTCAGGACTGCGCTGTGAAGTCGCCGCCGATATTAACGTCACCTTATGACCGGCGGCAACTGCGGCACGGGCAACCGCATAACCCATTTTCCCGCTGCTGGCGTTTGAAATGAATCTCACCGGGTCTATGCGCTCGCGCGTTGCCCCGGCCGTGATTAAAAAGTGAAGTCGATGACGTCGTTTACGAGAGTGCATAGTCCGGCGAACGCTACTTGCCTTTTCGTTTTCCGACACGGGGGGCGACTATCTTCCCCATCGCCTCCAGAATATCCTGTGGCTCGACCATTCTCCCCACGCCCTCGGTGCCACAGGCAAGCCAACCACGCCCCGGCCCCAAAATCTTCGCGCCAATCTGCTTCAAGGTTTTCATATTCTTCTGCACAGCCGGATTGGCCCACATCTTCTCGTTCATCGCAGGCGCAATGACCATCGGCTTCGCCCAGGACGCACAAAGAACCGTACTGAGCAAATCGTCGCAGACACCATTGGCGAACTTGCCGATGATATTGGCCGTCGCAGGCGCGACAACAACTACATCCGCCCAATCCGCAATGCTGATATGCCCCGTCTTGAATCCCTCCTGCTCCCACATACTCGTATAAACAGGCCCGCCTGTAACGGCCTCAAAGCTTTTGGCCCCGACCAGGTGTTGCGCATTAGCGGTCATGACCGTTCCGACCTCAGCGCCAGCAGCAGTCATCTTGCTGGCAAGGTCAACCGCCTTGTACGCCGCAACTCCGCCGCTGACCCCCAATATAACTTTTACACCACCAAGCTTTCTAATTCTTCCTGCCATATCCTTCGGCCTACCTGGCTCCGGGCTGGTCGATGTCGCTGTGCTCATAGTCAATGGTAATTTTATCCTGTTTGATTTCGTCGACGACAATCTCAAGCTGCGTCTTGCCCTCCGTGTCCTCAATCAAAGGCCGTCCCCCCTGCATCAATTCCATCAGTCGTTTTTGAATCAACGCCGTCAGCTTAAAACGTCCGCCGACCTTTTCCACAAGCTCTATGCTCTTCAATTCGTCAATCATTCCATCCACTCCACAATTCTACTCACCTTTTAAGCGACCCGTATCGCCTCATATTGCGGACCAAATCCGCTATTCAATCCGCCCCTTTTTTGCCATCCTTGCCGCTTCTAACGATTCCGACTATCTCATCGACTGCATCTTGCAGATTCTCATTTATCACCATATGCTCATAATCCCGCCATGCAGCGGCAATCTCGATTCCCGCCAGTTCCAGCCGGAGTTTTGCGGTCTCCCCATCCTCTCTTGCTCTGCCGCGCATCCGCTGCGCCAACTCCTTCTCCGTAGGGGCCAGTATGAATATCATCACCGCCTCAGGATATACCTCTTTTACCTGCCTGCCGCCCTGCACGTCTATCTCCAGAATCACAACCTTGCCGGCGGCAAGCACCTCATCCATCTTGTCCTTCGGCGTCCCGTAATAATTGCCGAATACCTCCGCATACTCCAGAAGCAGCCCGTTTTCTATCCTCCGCTGAAATTCCTCTTTGCTGACAAACCAGTAATCCTTTCCGTCCACCTCATTGTCGCTTTTTGTTCGAGTGGTTGCCGATACACTCAGGTATGCGTTATCCAGTCGTTTTATCACCTCTCTGCAAATAGTGCTTTTTCCGACGCCGCTCGGCCCGCTTATTACAACAACAAGTCCCGAATTGTTCTCCATTCTTTTCATCATCTCTTGCTCACTCCAGGTTCTGCACCTGCTCTTTGATTCTGTCTATCCGGCATTTTATCTCTACCACCAGATGCACAATTCCGGCGTCGGATGCCTTGCTGCCGATGGTATTGGCCTCTCTGAGCATCTCCTGACAGATAAAGTCGAGTTTTCGACCCGCCTGCTGGTTGCCCTTCAGGCCCTTTTCAAACTGCTCAAGGTGCGAACTAAGTCGGGCAATCTCCTCCGAAATATCGGCCCTGTCTGCAAAAACTGCAACCTCTCGCCCCACAGTTGCATCGTCTAACTTGAGTTTCGCTGCTGCAAGCAATTCATCGACTCTCTTTTTGAGTTTCCTGGCATATCGCTTCGGCCCCGCGGCGCTACGGGCCTGTATCCGCTCAAGATTAACCTTTATTGCCACGCAGTGCTTTTGAAGGTCTGCTGCCAGGGCCGCTCCTTCCGCCTGGCGCATATGCTTTACCCCCCTCAACGCCTGCCGCGTAACAGACAGGACTTTTTGGCGAATCCGCCGAGCCATCGCTGCGCTTGGCACCGCCGGCGACAATATCCCCGGCAATGACAACAATCCACCCAAATCAAGCTCTCTGGTCATCCCGCCTGAAGGCGAAATTCTCTCCAACCGTTTCATCAGTGTCCCCAGCGCCTTGTCGTTTATCTCAAAAAGCGCTTCCGCTGGCGCTCCTTTTATCCTGAGCACGTAGTTGACCGTCCCGCGAGAAAGCTCCTGACGCAACCGGCTCTCAATATCGCTCTCTAAAAAACCCATTGAATCGGGCAGCCGCAATGTCGGCTTGAAATACCGGTTGTTAACCGTGCTGATTTCCACAGCGTAGGTAACACCGCTCAGACGGCCTTCCGCGCTTCCATATCCGGTCATACTGCTTATCATAGAGGTTAATCCCTCACAGCTTACATCTTCACGGCGCCCGGCCGCAAACTCGCACTACTCAGCCGGCTCCGATTGACCCGTATTAACATCTTCCTCGCTTCCGCTCGTAACTGGGCTTGTAACAGGAGCGCTCGGACGAACTTCAGGCCCGCTCACACCAGGCCGCCACCATTTGTCCAGCGCCAGCGCCAAAAGAAGAAACAGGCCGACAACACTTATAGTAATCCACGTCAGGACATCGCCGGTCTTGCTGCCCAATATCCCGCTTGCCATACCCCCGGCAAACGCGCCGCTCAAGCCGCCGCCCCTGCCCTTCTGAATCAACACGAGAAGAATCAGCGCTGCCGCACAAACAACGAAGAATCCGGCTATAATCGTTAATACAAGTCCCGTCGCCAACACTGGACAATTGCTCATATTCATTCCCCTATAGTGCTAACACACAACTCGCCAATTCATCTTAAACCGCCGCCTTGATAATCGCCACAAAATCATCCGCTTTCAAGCTTGCCCCGCCTACCAGACACCCGTCCACGTCCTCCTTTTGCATAATCTCGCGTGCATTGTCCGGCTTGACCGACCCGCCGTATTGAATACGAATCTCCTCGGCAATTGTCCTGTCGTACATTTGGGCTAACAATTTCCTTATCAATGCGTGCACTTCCTGCGCCTGCTCGGGTGTGGCCGTCAAACCGGTGCCAATCGCCCAAACCGGCTCATACGCGATTGTTACTGCCGCAACCTTCTCGTCAGTAAGCCCGGCCAGCCCTTCCTTAAGCTGCCGCGTTACCACCTCCTCAGTCTGCTCACGCTTGCGCTGCTCAATCAGCTCGCCGACGCACAATATCGGAAGAAGCCCGCTTGCTATGACTGCTTTAACCTTCTTGTTTATCAGCTCATCGGTCTCTCCGATAACGTGCCTTCTCTCGGAATGCCCGCATATCGCGTACGTGCAGCCGGCATCCTTCAACATCGCCGCACTTATCTCCCCGGTAAAAGCGCCCTTCTGCTCGAAGTAAACATCCTGCGCACCAAGCGCCACGCGCGAAGAACTAAGCGCCGCACCAACCTGCTGTAAATAAACAAAAGGCGGACACACGGCCACATCAACCTCGTGGTCCGCCATCTCTTTGCAGCCCGAAACAACGTCCTCGGCCAGCTTGACGCCGTTGTGACTGTCCGTATTCATCTTCCAGTTGCCCGCTACAAACACCTTTCGCATTATAACTCTCCTGAACGTAATCGCTCGCCGGCCACGGCTTCGCTTCTACCCCAGCACCTCCGTCGCACGCGGGAAACTGCCCAGCACCGAAAGCTGCAAACAGTGCTTGCGCGCCTCGTCCATCGCCTTCATAACGTTCTCATCGCTGCGATGACCCAGAAAATCGACGAAGAAGTAATACTCCCACTGCCTCTTCTTACTCGGCCTCGACTCTATATTCGTCAGATTGACGTCGTACTTCTTGAATACTTCCAGCACGTCAACCAGAGCGCCAGCTTTATGAGCCGTGCTGAACATCACCGCGGTCTTGCTCTCGCCCGTTGGCCTGGCATCGTCGCGCCCGACCACGAAAAATCTCGTAATATTGTTCGATGTATCTTCGATGTTCTCACATACAATCTGCAGGCCGTACAACTCCGCCGCAACCGACGAGCCTATCGCCGCCGCCCTGGCCTCCTTGGCCGCTTTCTGTGCCGCCCTCGCCGTCGACGGCTCGGGAACGGTCTTCGCCTCCTTGAAAGTAGCCGCCAGCCAGTTGCGACATTGCGTAAAGACCTCCGGCTTCGAATAAATCTTTTCAATCTCTTCCAGGCGACAATTCGCCAGCAGATTATGATGAACCACCATCAAAATCTCGGAGCAGACCTGCACATCCGAATCCACCAGTGCATCCAATGTCTCAATCACACCGCCGCCAAGTGTATTCTCTATCGGCACGATACCCAAATCACAATGCCCCTTGCTAACCTCATCGAATATGCCGCGAATATCTACAAGCGGTTCGTAATCAACGCTTTGCCCGAACTTCAATAACGCCGCCGTATGGCTGAAGCTGCCGCCAGGCCCTAAATAACCCACCCGCAAAGGCCTTTCCAAAACAAACGACCCGCTCATCAACTCACGCCATATCGCCAGCAGGCACTTGTCCGGCAGAGGACCCTTGTTGGCCCTGGTAATCTTCTCGAATACCTGTTTCTCCCGCTCCGGCGCATACACGGGCGAGCCTGTCTTGCTCTTGAGCTTGCCTACATCAACCACTACCGCCGCACGCTCATTGAGCAGCTTGACAAGCTGATGGTCAATTTCGTCTATCCGTTTCCGCAAATGGTCCAGAGACGACTCATCCACCAACTATATCCTTATCGCAAAACCGATGCCTGTGAAGGTTTATAAACCCGTTCTTTTAACAGAAATTGCACCTTGCGTCAACGGCTTTGCCCTGATACATACGATTTTTCGAGCTATTTTAGCCGCCGGTTTTACCAGGGATTGTCCTGTGAATGAAACGATAAAGTACACTATTTTCAAGACCAATTGGGGCTACTTCGGCCTAGCTGCCAGTGAAAAAGGGCTTCTGCGAACCTGCCTGCCTCTGCCAACCCGGAAAGCGGCCCAACGCCATCTCCTCAAATCGCTGGATAATCCCCAATTTAAGCAGGGCCTCTTAAAGCAATTGCAGGACCGAATAATCGCCTACTTCAAGGGCAAGCCGACTGCATTCACGACCCCCCTCGACTTCGGTCGGCTACCGCCTTTTACCCGCAAAGTTCTCATGGCCTGCGCAAAAATCCCATTCGGCCAAACGCTCTATTATTCAAAGCTTGCCGGCAGAATCGGCAAACCGGTCGCAAGCCGGGCCGTTGGAAATGCACTTGCGAGAAATCCTCTCCCGCTTATTATTCCCTGCCATCGAGTCGTCCGCGCCGATGGCTCCATCGGACGCTTCTCCGCCCCCGGCGGCTCCAGCACCAAAAAAAGACTGATAGAGCTTGAGAGAGGATAACACGCACATAGCAAGCTCGACGGGCCTACTCCATATGTATGACGTTGGTTCTGCGGTCGGCAGATAAGCTGGCCTTTTTGATGGCGTCGTAAAGCTCACGGGCGTATCTTATCTTTTGAAAAACAAACTCCGGGTGGCTCTTGTCCGTCGTCGTCAGCATCACCGTCCCCACCCCGACAAGACAATCCAGAAAGCTCCTGCGAAGCTTAAGGTCGATAACGCGGAACATATCGAGGTTGTCCACCCTGCGGTCGAGTATCCCCCTGGAGTATTCAATCCTTTCCGCCGAAACCGCATAGCTGGTCATTTTCAGTTCGAGAACCTTATAGGCAAGAACCATAAGAACCACTAAGCCCAGAGCCACCCCAAGCAATGGCCGATACCTACCCACAACAGCCGCGTGCTCAGCCGAAATCTTCAGTGCAGCAATATGCTCGATATGCCAGAACACCAGCACCAGGGCTATCGCCATTACCACGCTTGCCTTCGCTATCGCTCCCGCCATCGCCCAAAGCGACGGCTGGCCGGCAAATAGCAGTTGTTCCAAATTCGTCTGTTCGCCATTTTCTCCGTCAGCCACAGATGTTCCGCCCGCCTGGCGGGTGAGTGCTCTCGCACGGTCGGTATTTAGAAATTCTCCGCAAAACCGGCACTTCACTGCCGCCTTCAGTATGGTCTCAGCGCAAAACGGGCACTGTCTGGTTTGAACAGTCGTAACCTGCATACGGTATATATCGGAAAATCGCCTCTAAACCGCCCAGTACAAGATACAGCGGCGTTGCCACCAGTCATTTGGGAATGTTTCCTCAACCCGCGTACGTAAAATTTTTGCAAAAAAATGTGAAGTCTACTTGACATAATGTAATGTAGAGCTTACATTATGTTCGATATACCATACGCATGTAAGGAGAAGTATTTATGAACAGGACACAAAAAACGGCTTGGTTCACGCTGGTAATGCTGGCATTAGCAGCCGGATTGAGTTTGACGGCCTTCTGCGTGTTGTACTTCATTTTCGATTGGCCGGCCAAAAAGGCAACAGCCGGCTTCGCATTTATATCAATCATGGGATTCAGCGGACTGGCGCACGTGTTGTTCAAAAAAGAGAATGACAAGGTCAAAATGGATGAGCGGGACCTGATCATTAAGCAAAAGGCAATGTTTAAGGCGTATTGGATGTTCTGGCCGATGTTCGTGCTGGCCGCGTTTGTCCCATTTCTCTTGCTGGGTCCGGAGGGAACTGTGGGCGTCTTGTATCTCGCATGGTTGGTCTTTGGCGGGATATTCTTTATCCTACTAATCCAGTCAATAGTGTATCTCGAAGAATATGGCTGGAGGGACAAAGGAGAAAACCATGAATAAAGCGCAAGAAGCAATGTTTGGAATATTTTGGGGATTGCCTATTTTTCTCATCCCCAGCGGAGTCGCCATATTCATCGCTTATGACAGAGGCATGTCCTTGGCACCAATGGTTATGTTCGTGGGTACTACCATTTGGGGTGGCCTATTTTGGCTACTTCCTTTCATTTCCAACAGGAGACGCAAAAGGCAAGGAAAGACCAGTTTTGATGAACGGGACCAATTAATACACAAAAGAGCGGTTATGGCCGCGTATGTAGCCCTTTGGCTATATTTCGTTGCCGCATGTGCGATTCCCTGGTGGATAGTAGGTCAGCAGGGTTCCATCTCAGTTAATGTGATGCCTATTACACTTGTGGGAGGGCTTGTCATCTTTTCGTTTGTGCAAAATTTGGCTTCCCTAATTCTATACGGCTGGAGGAGTAAAGAAAATGAATAGAGCTCAAAAATCCGCGCTGTGTGCACTGGTGTTTGTATTATCAACCTTCACAATTACCGCCTATGTATTTTTTCGGATTTTTGTCTTAAAGAAGGCACCTGAAGGTTTCGTCGGTCGGTTCCTGCCTGTTGCGGTTTTGATTCTGGTGGGGGGCACACTATTTTTTTGGACGCTTAAGCGACAAAGTCCCAGGGAAGTAAAGGCAGACGAACGCGATAAATTGATTGACAACAGGGCGGCTATGGCCGCTTTCATATCGGCCCTGATAGTGTTTCTCGCCGTCAGCGGAATTCCGCGACTCATTCTCGGCGACAATGGCTGCATACCTGCCTGGTCACTTCCACTTATCAACTTCGGTGCTTTTATGATAGTTGTGATGATTTATTTTGCCGCGATTCTGATTCAATACAGCAGGAGGGGTAATGGCAGCAAATGAACTGAAAAACAACATTCGCCGACTGCGATTCGACAATGGCGAGATGACCCAGCAGCAGTTAGCTGATAAGGCGGGCGTGACGCGGCAGACAATAATCGCCATCGAACAGGGCAAGTACGCACCCTCACTTCCATTGGCCTTTCGCATTACACGAGCGTTAGGCGCTGAAATTGAGGATGTCTTCGAATATCAAGATAAGCAGAAATAAGCAGGCCCGTAACTTTACCTGTTCCGGGCCTGATGCTTTTCCAACATAACCTATTTTACGGAAAAACCCTATATAGTCGTCTTCGCCTTAACAAGCTCCACACCATTAGGGTGTATTCTTGCGACAAGATATCCATCAACTGTTTCACCCTGGCGAACAACCTTGCCGGAAACGATTGCCAGCGGATTATCCGCGTCGTAAAGCACTCCTGTCACCTGCGGCTTAACCTCAAAAACCGCCCGCTCCGGCTGCTGAATAATCACGGTTGCATAGGCAAACAAGACGGGACTGCACAAAATAAACAGGGTGAACAATAAAAAGAAAAACTTCGACAAACGCCGCGGCTTTCTAACACGAGGCCCAAAAGACCGCGCCGCCGGCGGAAAAAAGATTACTCCTGAAAGTTCCCCATTCGGTACAAGATATGCCAGACTCATACTATGTCCCCCCTAATGATCGGCCTTGATTTTGCAAGCCGGTTTCGGCTTGCTTGTTTTTCCCTCCGAACTCCTGGCGCTTAAATAACGATATGCCAAAAGTTTTTGAAAATCCTCCGCGCTCGATGTTGGTATTATTATAAACTTCCATCAAGCAAAACTCAAGCGAATACTCCCGAAGGTCAATGAAAACCTGTTTCATTCAAGGTCTCGCTTATATACCCTCAATTTTATCGGTCCGGCCAGCGAAATTTTTTCGTCCTTTATATCCTCCCCCAAGCACGTTTTCCCGCTTGTTATAGGGGGCTAAACACTGTGACAAAGGGCCTTTTTTTTGACTTCTCCCGCCCAGTCGGATATAATGATTTTACGTTTATGTTTGTGATTCTGAGGGTTAAAGAGGAGCAATTCCACAGAAGTTGTCCAGCCGGGCTTATATAAGGAGGAAGCAAAGGACTGCGTTAATAAGAGTGATTGACTCAGAGATAAAGACTAAAACCAAAGCGATAACATTAATTTTGAGTCTTATCCTGTTAGTAGGCGCATCGCACGTACTCAGCGCTGACGGTACGAAACAGAATTCAGCCATAGAAACAAGCACCGGGCAGCTTGTATTCGAAGGCAAAACCACCTCGATGACCTTCAACGTATGGAATGAAGGCACAGGCATATTGATCTATGGCGTATCTGTTGTCGATGGAGCAGAATACTTTACAGTCGAGCCGGAAGAGGGACAATCACAGGGACCAGCAGACCAACAAACCCACACGGTTACAGTCGACTACAATGACGTGCACGGAGAAACTGTAGTCGGGATGATAGAGATAACGAGCGATGAGGGTGATTCGGTCTGGATTGATTTGAGTGCGACGGAATCGATTGCCAGCCGCGTTTTTCGAATCGAGATAGAGCAGAGTATTGATTACGGGGCATTAACCGAAGACGATATTCCGGGGATAGCATGGGAGACGTTTTGCGACGTGCTGGGATTGAGGGGTGATTTTGACTGTGACGGCCGTGTTGACTTTGTTGACCTTTGCGTATTCGCCCGACAGTGGCGTCACAGTGGTAGCAATGTAAGAGCGGATATCTCCCCTGACTGCGGGAATAACATTGTGGACTTCGAAGACCTTGCTGTCTTCTGTGAAAATTGGCTTAAAGAGAGTAAAGCTGGCGTTACATATGATTTCCGTCTGAACGTTGAGACCGATGACACAGTTGAGGATGTCGAATTTATTACGCCGGCTGGCAACCTTTGCTGTATATCAGATGAGGAATATACCCAAGACGGACACATCGAAACCCGCCACAGCGTAAGCGACGGCATCCATAGCTGGACATATCAGGAATGGTTCTACGAAGCCGAAGACCTGGCCTACTATGGGGAAGGCGAATATACCGTAATCGTGTATTACACCGACGGGGAAACCGATGAAACCATAGTAAGGTTTGGGATTCCACAAAAGCCCGGCGCTATCGCTCAGCCGACACAAAAACCGATATTGACCAACCCATTATCCGGCGAGCAGTTAGTCAGCCCGGTTTGGTTCGGTTGGGAAAAATGCAGCGACTCAACCGCTGGCGCAATACGGCTCAATTACCGGAACAGATGTAATAACAACCGGACAGAGAAGGTTTTCGGGAGAAGTACGAATAAAACAAATGCTTATAACCTGGGTATTGGCAAATGGCTCGCTGAACTGAGTTTCGGACGCTGGTATAAGGCGACAAATGACGACGGTATCGAGATTGAGGTGGGTAAATGCAGCAGAAGCCAAAGCGTGTTCGAGACAATGAAATGGTTCGGCACCTTCGGCGGAAAAAAGAACTATCCGCTGAAGACAACGGATTGCAATGAGAGAGAGGTAACTTTCAATTTAACCGGCGGCGGATTTGGTCAGATAGAAGGAAGCTGCTTCTTCGAAAGAATCATCCTCACCGACACAACAGAAAAATCGGTATTCAGAATCACAACAAAAAAAGGCGCCGAAACAAATGTGGGCGATATCACAGTTGAAGGCCCGATTAAATCGATAATCGGACGCGGCATCAATCTCCAAGGTAACATTCAGATTGACGGCGACACTCGTATGATTGCTTTGAATGACCTGTTGGGCAATCGGGAAATCACTATCGGGCAGCCGGCTTCACCCAAAACCACCTGCTCTCTTAGATTCGGCCGAGTAAACGACCTGGCTTTGACAAGCCAGACGCCGGTTCGCTACCTCCGGGCCACCGAGTGGCAAACAGGCCTTCTGGAAGCCCCCTGGATTTCAACGATGAAAATCACGGGCAGTCCATCAATCGGTATAGCGGGTGACTTCGGCGCAGACTTGTCGCTTAGCGGTGACGGCAGCCCAAAAAACGTGGTCTTGAAGAAGGCGTATATTAAAGGCGAAATCGGCGGAGAATGGGGAGCATTCTGGGATATAAGTGGCGATTGTGGCCCAATAACATTTGCGTCATCAACCCCTGAATTTACCGCTGATATCAAAGGCAGCATCAGGCAGCTCAAAGCCGTCGGCAACAAGAAATTAGCAATGCCGTCGGTTTTGTCGGGAGTATGGAATTTCGAGTCCGCCCTGACGATTAAAGCCGACGACATTAACCAGTGCAGCATCACAGCCGGCCCCACGGTGAGTGAGAAAGATTCAGCCGAAGTTATACGAAATATAATGGCCAAATCGTGGATTAAGGATACCACCATCGAAACAACAACCGGTAGTATCAGAAGGATTAAAACCGGCGGGCTTGAAGACAGCGATTTTTCAATCGACGGTTCGCTTGACCGGCTGGATGTCAAAGGCCTTATGGACATTTATTGTTTTATAAACACTAATGTTGAGGCAGAACACATCGGTGCTGCAAAACTGATGTATCCGAAATACTCCAACATCATAGACGGCGAACACATACCCTTTGGACTGACAGCCGGCTCAATAGACAAGCTGACACTGACCCTGGAAGACACACATAAGAAAAAGACCTGGAAAAACATCGATGCAGGAGTGGAGTGGACACCCATTGGTGACTTCATAATCAATCTTCAATAATGCGCAATTCAAGTTTGTCCTGCCGATGTGCTTCTTGAATTTAGTATAAGCTGATATAATGACGCTCTATGGCACTACCGGTAGTCGCAATAGTAGGAAGGCCCAACGTGGGCAAAAGCAGCTTATTCAACGCCCTTACGGGTAAAATGATAAGCATCGTCGAGCCGACGCCCGGCGTCACACGTGACCGCGTCAGCGCAATCATCGACAAAAACGAACGCTACTTCGAGATTGTCGATACGGGCGGCTACGGTGTAGTCGACGCAGACCACCTCGACAGACATATTCACCAGCAGATTCAACAGGCCATCGACTCGGCCAATCTTCTGTTATTTGTTGTCGACATCCGAGAGGGCATTGTGCCCCTGGATCAGAGCATTGCCGGGCTGCTTCGCAAAAGCGACATCGACGTCATCGGTGTCGCAAACAAAGCCGACATCTCCCGACAGTTCCCCGAGGCCGGCGTGTTTGGCAAATTTGGATTCGGCGACTTTCTGTGCGTCTCGGTAAAAAACAATCTCAACAAGGCCGTCCTGCTCGACAAAATCCTTGACCGGCTCAGTCGCCTCGAATCGACCAGGCCGGCCGAACCCGTAATGAAAATAGCAATCGTCGGCAAACGAAACGCCGGCAAAAGCTCGTTGGTCAACGCCATCGTCGGCGAAACCAGAGTCATCGTCAGCGAAACGCCCGGCACAACTCGCGACGCCGTCGATATCCGTTTTGAAAAAGACGGCAAAACCATCGTCGTAATCGACACTCCCGGCGCTCGAAAGAAAAGCCGGCTCGCCGACAGCATCGAATTCTACGGCTCCGTCCGAACCGCCTCTTCCATCAGCCGGGCCGATGTCGTTTTGCTGATGATTGACGCAACCGTTCCCGTCTCGCAGCCCGACAAGAAACTCGCCAAATTCATTACCGACGAGCACAAAAGCTGCATAATTGTCGTAAATAAATGGGACCTCGCGAAGGATTCGGCGATAACGGGCCAATATGAGCAATACCTGACAAAAGTCCTGCCCGGATTAAGCTATGCACCAATCGCATTTACCACCGCCACCCAGGCCAAAAACGTCAAGGGTGTGCTCGATTTGGCCGCTTCGGTTTTCAAGCAGACAACAACCTGGATACCAACGCCCAAACTGAACAAGGCCTTTGAAATGATAAAACAGCAGCGCAGGACGACATCGAAATCGGCAGGCCCCAAAATCTATTACGCAACACAGGTGGCGGTCAACCCTGTCACAATACTTATGTTTGTCAATAAACCTGAACTTTTCGATGAAAATTACCGAAGATTCATTATAGGCCGGCTAAGCTCGGTTTTGCCCATAGCGGAAGTACCGATTCGCCTGCTCGCCAGAACACATAGACAGTGAACTCGCAGCGCGAAAGGAAAGAGAAATGGAAGCATTTTTCCTGATGATTCTTTGCGGCGGCGGCTACTTAGTAGCATACCACACGTACGGACGGTTCCTGGCAAGAAAGATATTCAAATTAAACAGAAATGCGCCGACTCCCTCCAAGGAGTTGCAGGATGGCATTGATTACGTGCCGACAAAGAAAGGCATTATCTTCGGCCATCATTTCACATCGATAGCTGGCACAGGGCCTATAGTCGGTCCGGCTATAGGGGTGATATGGGGATGGCTTCCTGCAATACTGTGGGTAACGCTGGGTTGTATACTTATGGGTGCTGTTCACGACCTCGGTGCTCTGGTTGTATCGATGCGAAACGATGGCAAGAGCATATCCGAGGTAGCCGCCAAGTTCATCAACAAGCGAGTTCGGTTCATCTTCTTCATCATTGTGTTCCTAGCGCTTTTGTTGGTAATTGCCGTCTTTGGGGTCGTCATCGCGGTGGTATTCGCTCAGTTTCCCAGCTCAGTGATACCGGTCTGGCTTCAGATACCAATAGCAGTCGGCCTCGGATATGCCGTTTACAAGAAAAACGCGAATATTCCCATTGCGACAGCAGTCGCCGTGGCTGGGATGTACGCTACCATCTGGGTAGGGGCACTGGTCGAACAGCGCTGGCCTGGAGTGTTGGCTATGGACAGCCTGACAGCAATGCCCGCGACGGGCGTATGGACAGTCGTGCTTCTGGTTTATGCCTGGATCGCATCAACACTGCCGGTAACAACATTATTGCAGCCCCGTGACTACATCAATGCCTGGCAACTCTTCATTATGATGGGTCTACTGGCAGCAGGTGTAACGGTATCTTCGCTCACCGGCAAGCTTTCTCTTGTAGCTCCGATGATCAACGAACCGGCAGGTGACGTCCCGTCTTTGTGGCCTTTGATGTTCGTCACCATTGCCTGCGGCGCGATAAGCGGGTTTCATTCGCTTGTTGCAAGCGGCACCAGTCCCAAGCAAGTATCAAACGAAATTGATTGCCAATTTATCGGATATGGCTCGATGTTATTAGAGGGTTTTCTCGCTGTGCTGGTCCTGCTTTGCGTAGGAGCCGGCATCGGGATGGCCTACAAAACCGCCGGCGGAGAAACACTTGTCGGCCAAGCCGCCTGGATAGAACACTACGGTTCCTGGGTAGGGGCCTCGGGGCTTGTAACTAAAATAAGAGCCGTTGTCATCGGTGCCGCGAACATGATGGGTGCCCTGGGCATGCCGGAGGCAATGGGCGTTACACTGATGGGTGTGTTTATTGCCTCTTTTGCAGGGACCACACTCGATACATCCGTGCGAATCCAGCGGTATGTTATAAGCGAACTGGCAACAGACTTAGGCCTTCCATACCTCGTAAACCGCTGGTCGGCGACAAGCTTAGCTGTCGTAACAGCGGCGGCGCTGGCCTTTGTAACGGGGGCCGACGGCAAAGGCGCAATGATACTCTGGCCTCTATTTGGCAATGCCAACCAACTACTCGCAGCTTTGGCGCTGCTGGTCGTCACGCTTTACCTGAAACGAAGAGGCGGCAAAAAATTTCTCGTCACAGCGACACCCTGTCTGGTTATGCTGATTATTACGACGTGGTCGATGATTAAGAATACCGAGATCTTTATCTCTCAGCAAAGCTGGCTGCTGGTTACAATAGGAGTAGGTATCTTTGTGCTGGCCCTATGGATGACTATTGAAGCCGTGGCGGCGTTTTTCAGTTCTCCGGGACAGCAGCAGAGTCAGTGAGCGGGCTGGCAAGAGAAATTAGTTTGAACCTCGCCTGAACAGGCGCCTGGCTCAAAACTATCTCCTCCTTGCGGACAAACTCCTGAGGCAGATTATAGACAAGGTCTCTGCGAATTTCGCTTTCCCGGCTGTCCTTGTCACTGTCGTCGATTTCGAGAATTACATGGTAGCGCATATTGTCATAAGCACGCTTGGCCTCGGGCGTGGCCCTGATTGCCACAGTGCCCATCACCGTGTCGGGATTGATAAGGTCAACCCTGATCTTGCCCTGAAGATTGGCGCTGAGCGAAAAGCCCAATCGGACACTCGTAACCAAATACTCCTGCAGTCGTTGCTGCTCTTTGGGCAAAAGAACCTTAATGCTGGTCCCTGTCTCTCTTGCCTGGCCGGCTGCCAGCTCCACATACGACATCTTCTCTATAGCAGCCAGTCTCGCCTGCTCTATTTCTCTGCTACTCAGCACAACCTTTGCCTCAAGTGCCTCGCCGCTGCGCTCCGCCGGCACAAACGCCTCAACCGTAGCTGGCTCAACACTTGCGACCTTCAATGGATTCATGTTCTCGTCGATGCACCTCACAGCTAATTGTTTTTTCTGCAGCTCAACTACACTAACTGTAAGTGTGTTCGGTTCGGCTGAATCAACAGTAACACCAAGCTCCTTTATCTTGTCGGTGCTCTTGAGGAAATCAGCAACGTTAATCACGTGGTCGCCTGGCCGGGTAATCTTCTCATGCTCCGGGTCAAAATAGAACTCCGGAATAAAACTGCCGTCGTTAATCCTCCGCCGAGCCTCCGAAATCTTCCGCGCTGAACCCCTGATAACAATCTTATCCAAAGTTAACATCGTCTTACCAGGCGCAAAGCTCACCCACAGGGCAGGATTTACCGATTTGGCGACTGCTATCTTCGCATTCGAGAAAGCAAATTCCTCGTCCAGAGCCAAATCCGCCCAGACCCATATCAGCACCGTCAGCACGACTGTAACAAAAATCTTACTAAAATTAAACCGTCTGACCATACCTCGTTAAGCCACTTTCTATTGAGGCGATGCTTTAGTCTATACCCTATGCCTGCGTAGCCGGTCAACAACACTGGTCCAGCTCGGCGTGCCAGTCCCGGGCGCGTCACTGATACTCTGCGCGAGCCGGCTTCTCAGTGTCTCCGCGGTCACATCTCGCGCGAGCCGACCACCTGCCGCCAGCGAAATACTTCCTGTCTCTTCACTGACGACTATGCAAACGGCATCAGAGCCGGCGGTTATACCAATCGCAGCCCGATGCCGCGAACCCAGTTGAACTCCATCGACCGAGCCGGGCTCCGCCAAAGGCAGCTGCACTCCGGCTGCCACCACTGTGTCGCCCCTTACCACTACCGCCATATCGTGCAGCACCGTGCCGGGATAAAAGATTGTCTTTAGCAACTCAGCCGAAATAACCGCGTTGAGCCGGACTCCCGTCTCGATAAACTCACCGAGCGCTACCCGCCTCTCAACGACCATTATAGCGCCAACCTTGCCAGCCGACATCTCGGTAACTGCACCAACTATCTCCTCTACCGTCCGCACCACCCGCCGAGACGAACCAGTTAAAAAACCGGGCTGGCCCAGGCGCATCAGCGCCCGGCGAACCTCCGGCTGAAATGCTGCGACAGCAATTATAAGTACGGCGACCAGAAATCCCTTGTACAAATACTCAAGCCGTTCGAAGCGATATCGTTCGGAAATGAGATTAAGAATGAGGACACCAGCGATGAGAACGTAAATTACCCCGCGAAACAATCTCTCTCCGCGCGTCCCTTCGAGAAAGTCCACCGCCCAGTAAACAACCACACCGATAAGCAGCAGCTCTATCCCGACAGTCCACCACTCATAGCTGGAGACTCGCAGGAAGTAATCGATGATTGTCTGCATTCCGTCGAATCCTTTCGAACAGTTGGCAGCGTATAGCACGTTGTGTATAATTATAAATGCTGCATGCCCCCGGCAAGCCGGGACTGCCGTCAAGGCAGCTTCCTATTGGTCAACTTGCTTGGCTCGTCCAGAAGGAATGTTCTGTCTAAATCGTACATCAATTCCTGCTGGTTGACACGAAGCATCCGCAGATGATCTCTGTGCACCTCAGCGGCAGTCTGGCCCGGCTGAGCAAAGAACCCACATCCCGCCGATGACACGACCAGTGCTGCCAGCAAAAAGAATAACAAAAATGCGTTAAATTTGCCTCTCATTTTTTTAACATCCTTCCCAGCCTCCGGGCTATATATAGCGGCTCCTATAAACGACCGCATACCACTAAAAAGTATTATAGCAACCCACAACCCTTTTGTCAATGGCAATTTAGCCACCCGCTGGTGCCACATGCCTGCAAAATAATCTCGCTTTTCTTGACCGAATGCCGGTAGAACGATTATACTAAGAATAATCTCAGTGGATAATTAACGGCTTTGTTACTGCCAAGCGCAAAGCAGACGGGCCGAGGGAGTTCATTATGAAGTCCAGCAGGGTCAGCAGGGTCGTGCAGCTTTTAACCACCCTTCAGAGCGGTAAGGGCCGCACTGCTGGCGAGCTTGCACGGATGTTCGGAATCAGCCGGCGAACACTGTTCCGTGACCTCAAAGAGTTACAAAAAATCGGCCTCCAGCCACGGTTCTCAAACGGTGAACATGGCTACCGGTTAGCTGACGAGCAGTTCCTGCCGCCAATTAATCTTAATCTGCAGGAAGCCCTATCGCTGCTGCTGCTCGCTCACAAGATGCGAAGTCAGGTCCAGTTGCCTTTCAAAAACTCCGCTTTGCTGGCGGCAATGAAAATAGAGAGTGCTCTGCCTCCGCGGGTAAGGCGCTACTGTGAACTCGCACTTCTCAGAATCTCCGCCAAGACCGGTGCACAGGCACCGGCCCCCGGCTCACCCGGCCTTGACGTGATATTCAGCACACTCCAGCAAGCATTTGCCGAGCACCGAAAGGTCCGTATATGCTACGACTCCCTGTTCGATGCCAAAACTATCGACTGTGAACTCGCACCATACCACTTGTTCTATAATCAGCGAGCTTGGTACGTGCTCGGCCACTCATCCCTGCACAAAAGCATTCGAACATTCAAGCTAAATAGAATCCAAAGCGCAAAGCTGCTTGACAACTCGTGGGACAATGGTGAGAGCTTCGACCTCGATGAATACCTCGGCTGTGCATGGTCAATGATACCGGAGGGGCGAATCTACCACGTCCGCCTGCGATTCGCACCGAAAGTCGCAAATAATGTCGCTGAAGTAAAGTGGCACAGTAGTCAGAAGGTCACGCGCGATGCCGATGGCTCAGTTACGCTCAATTTCAGGGTCGACGGTCTTGGTGAAATCACTTGGTGGGTGCTCGGCTACGGTGACCAAGTGCAGGTCTTAGCCCCCGCAACTCTGCGCAAACGCGTCATAGAGACCGCAGAGAGGGTTATACAACATAACAACGCTGTAAAGGAACTGCCACAGAAGTGAAGTGTTATAAAAACCCCTTTCCTAACAAGCCAGCAAAGAAAAAATGGCGGACATGTAAGTAAACCCCGCCCACCGCCTGCCAAACTTAACAGGTTATACACGCGGCCATAGCACACTCAAAACGACTACAACCACATACCCACGAAGGGCTAACCGCAAGACGTTATTCGCAAAACAACCATTTAACCATCATTACGGAATCTATTTCTACTTAGATTCCTCTAATAATTATAAATCACACTCAGGCCCTGTTATCAGAGCATTTTGCTGTCGATTACTTCTGGTCGATGCTTAAAAAATAGTTGTCGAGAGAGCAGATTTACTGTAACCTACTCCGACTAGGAAATGGAACCTTTTTGAATCCCTTTAGAATCAGGGGTGCGGAGATGAAGGTACAATTTGAACGGGAGGCATTAAGCCAGGCGTTGACGCTTTTGACCGCTATTGTTCCTGAGCGGACTCCCAAGCCGATTTTGCGGTGTGTTAAAATAGACGCCGCAAAGGACGCCGTACGAGTGTTTGGAACAGACCTCGAGGTTGGGATTAACTACCTTATTCCAGCAGTCAAGGTTGACGAAGTTGGACAGGTAGTGGTGCCCGCCGCGCGTTTGGCCGCCGTGGTGCGCGAAAGCGCTGATGCAACGCTTCTTTTGGAGGCGAGCGAGGGGCTCTGTGAGATTAGAGGTGCCGACAGTCACTTTTCGATATACGGCCAAGAGGCCTCGCAGTATCCGCAGGTTCCCGCTTTGACGGGGGGCGTAGACATTGAAGTGCAACTTGACAATTTGCGTGCAGGTATTGAAGGGTCTCTCTTTGCCGCAGCCAGGGAAAGTACCCGGTATGCCATAAACGGCGTTTTGTGGGAGACTAAGGGCAAGAAACTTACGCTGGTTGCTACCGATGGCCGGCGCCTCGCCAAGAGCCGCGTTAATTTAGCTGCCTCAGTTAGCGAGAAAGCCGCGGCCTGTAAAGTGATAGTGCCGGCCAAGACAATGAGCCTGCTCGGCAAGCTCACTGGCGGCGAAAAAGACAAAGTTGCCGTCCACCTCGTAGATAACCAGATTATGTTTGCCTGTGGCGATGTTGTTATATACTCCAATCTTGTCGAAGGAAACTTCCCCAAATACGAAGACATAATTCCGGCCGACTATCAGAAGAAGCTGACGCTGCCCACCGATGTCGCTTTAAGTGCCGTCCGCAGGGCGGCCTTGTTAACTAGCGAAGAGTCGAGAGGAGTTAAACTCTCCCTCAGCGGTGATAAGCTTGTGTTATCAGGAAGGGCGCCAGAGGCAGGCGATGCAGAGGTGAATGTTGCCGTTGAGTACTCAGGAGCACCTATAGAAATCGGCTTTAACCCACAGTTCCTTATAGAGGCAATCCGTGTCATTAGAGAGCCGAAGTTTGAGCTTGAGCTGGGCGAAGCGGATACGCCGGGCCTTATTAAGGCGGGAGCTAATTTCCTCTACGTGTTGATGCCGATAAATCTTTCATAGGGCTTACTAAAACAGGTTGGCTTGCACGAAGTTTGACATGGAACCGTTCGCACGAATTAAAAACCGTCCGCAGACAATATCGTTGGGTCAGGCCCTGCAGGAGCTGATGAACACCCGGCAGGGGGACTTCGCGCAGCGTTACGAGACGGCAAGCCGGCTGACGCTTTTGTGGATGCAGCTTCTGCCGCCCGCGCTGGTACAGCACTGTCGCATTGTTGATTTATCGCAGGGACTGCTCACGGTGGAAGTCGATTCGCCTTCGTATATGTATGAGCTTCGTGTAAGCAGCCACGAACTTTTGCAGCATCTGCGTCAGGGTTGCCCGTCTGCAAAACTCAAGTCAATAAGATTTGCCCTTGCCCGCTAGGTACTCTCGGCCGAAGTCAGGAGACAGATTTTACTATGAAAGACCACAGCTACGATGCAAGCAGGATAAAAATACTCGGAGGCCTCGAGGCTGTTCGTAAACGCCCCGATATGTACATAGGCGACCGCGGTTCAGGCGGCCTTCATCATCTTGTCTACGAGGCCCTCGACAACTCGATTGACGAGGCGCTTGCAGGTTACTGCGATAAGATTCTCGTCCAAATCAACGCCGACGGAAGTTGCACCGTTGAAGACAACGGCCGGGGTATTCCAGTAGAGCAGCACAAGGAAGCCAAGAAAAGTGCGCTGGAGGTCGTGCTGTGCACACTCCACGCAGGCGGCAAATTCGACAGGGACAGCTACAAGGTCGCGGGCGGTCTGCACGGCGTCGGTGTCAGTGTCGTCAACGCACTGAGTGAGTGGCTTGAGGCGGACATCTACAGAGAAGGCCGTCATTATCATTTCGAGTGTGTCCGCGGCAAAGCAAAAGGCAGCGTCCGCGAAGTAGGCCCAACCACCAAACAGGGCACCCGTATCTCCTTTATGGCCGACGAAGAAATCTTCGGAGACGCGGAATTTCAGTATGACGCGCTTGCAAAGCGCATTCGCGAAATGGCGTATCTCAACGCCGGTCTGCAGATAACATTCAGGGACGAAAGGGCACGCAAAAGGGAAGTCTACAAGTTCGACGAAGGTCTCAGGGCGCTTATCAAACACCTAAACGAGGGGAAAGAAGTCCTGCACAAAGATGTAGTTTTCCTCTCAAAAGAAGACCCTGCGGCGATGATGACCTGCGAGGTCGCGATGCAGTACAACACCGGCTACGCGGAGAACGTGCTGGTTTTTGCGAATAATATTCGAAACATAGACGGAGGCACGCATCTTTCGGGTTTCAAGACCGCTCTTACAAGGACGATGAATTACTATGCCAGGACCAATAACATTCTAAAGGAAGGCCAGGCAGCTACCGGCGACGACTTCAGGGAGGGCCTTACAGCAGCTGTTGCCGTAAAGCTCGCTGAACCGCATTTCGAGGCCCAGACGAAGGTCCGCCTTACCAATCCGGAGGTGGGCAGCTTTGTCGAGACGGTTGTCAACGAACAATTGGGTCACTATCTTGAAGAGCATCCGGCCGAATCGAAGAGGATTCTGAACAAGGCCATCCAGGCCGCGGCGGCTCGCGAGGCGGCCAGAAAGGCTAGAGAGCTTACCAGACGCAAAGGCGCGCTGGGCAGCTCGAATCTTCCCGGAAAACTATGGGATTGTGCAAGCAAAGAAAAACACAGCACCGAGATTTTTGTTGTCGAAGGCGACTCGGCAGGCGGCTCCGCCAAGGGGGGCCGGGACAAAAACATCCAGGCGATTTTGCCGTTGAAAGGAAAAATCATAAATGTTGAAAAGGCGCGACTTGAAAAGGTACTTGCACACGAGGAAATACGAACACTTATAAGCGCTCTGGGGACGGGTATCGGGGTGGACGAATTTGATATTGAAAAATGCAGATATGGGAAAATCATCCTGATGACCGATGCCGATATCGATGGCGCGCACATACGCACGCTTCTTTTGACCTTTTTCTTCAGACAGATGTCGGATTTGTTCGCTCGGGAGATGATATACATTGCCCAGCCGCCCCTTTATGAGGTCCGTGCGAAAGGTCAGAAAAAATCGGAATATATTCTTACTGAAGCGACGATGCACAGGCGTCTTATCGACCGTGGGCTGCAGGACACAGAGCTTACGATAAGAGATGGAGCCGCAGGCAAAAAGGGAGCTGCTCAGCGCAAGGTTACCGGCGCAAAGCTTGCCGAGCTTGTCAAGATTCTCGTGGATATCGAGCGATGTGTCGAAGTGCTGGCTCGCCGCGGTATAAAGTTCGTTGAATTTGTCAGAGATTATTACGACGGCAAAAAATTGCCTATGTTCCGTATCCGCACTGAGGGCCGCGACGAAATCTTCTACGATAAAGGCAAATTCGAGAAGACAGTAGATGACCTGAAGGAGCGAGGCCGGGCGGAACAGGAGACCGAGGCCGAAGAAACCGTCACAGCTGAAGAACTCCATGAGGTCGAAAGAATCAATGAGCTGACGAAGAAGCTCGGGCAGGACTTTGGTCTGGACCTTAAAGACTTTCTGCTAAAGCCGGAAAGGGCGGTAAGCGGCGAGGCGCTGGCAACCAAGTTTCAGCTTATCAGCGCCGAGGAAAGCTTTGACGTTGCCTCGCTCGGGGATATCTGCTCGGCCATCAGGAGGATAGGCGGCAGGGGCGTCGAGATAAAACGATTCAAAGGCCTGGGAGAGATGAACGCCGACCAGCTCTGGGAGACTACGATGAATCCGGCCACGAGGACGCTGCTTAGCGTCAAACTCGATGATGCAGGCGAGGCCGACCGGTTGTTCAGCATTCTTATGGGAGAAGACGTCGAGCAGCGCCGCGACTTTATCCGCGACCACGCCCTCGAGGTGCAGTTCTTGGACGTGTGAGTCGTTGCCGCAGGCCGCTTGAGGCGGTGTTTTAATTTTGAGAAAATTTTAATCGGACAGGCGGAAATTTTTTCTTGCAAAGGTATAGTCGGCGGGACACAATAACCTGAGTTGAAATTCCTTTTTCGAGCGACTGCACGATGTATTGGCCGGCAGAGTCGATGCGTGTGTTCTGGGTTTAAGCAGTGGAGGCAAAAGATGAATACTAAAGTGCGAGCGGTCGTTTGTTGGATAGCGATTTGCGGGTTGTTTGTGGCCGGTTGCGAAAGCAAACAGTCCGTGACGATGGACCGGAATGTCAGGGCTGGCGCCGACATTCAAAAAGCCGCTCTGCTGCGTGAGCTTGACAAGAAATGGGAGAATCCCGAAGTTCATTATGAGCTGGGACAGTTGTACCACGACAGCGGCGACTGGTCCAAGGCGGAATGGCACTACAATATCGCACTCGGTTTTAATCCTGCGCTTCGAGATGCCCAGGCCGCTATCGTAAAGCTTCAGTTCGACAGAGGTGACAGGGCAAAAGGCCAATGGGCGGCCGACACTTATATGACGCAGGCGTCATATTCCGCCGAGCAGACCCTGGCTCTCGGCGTCGGTTTTGAAAAGCAGGGGCTGCTGGACTATGCGCTGAAGTGTTATCAGGATGCCCTGGCGATGGCGCCCAGTTCGCCGGCGGTCAATCGCCAGCTTGGTTATTATTATCTGGCGAGGAACCAGAAGGACCTTGCCAAGGATTACTTTATTCGCAGCTTCCAGATAAATCCCAATCAGCCGGACGTCGCCGGCGAGCTGGGTCGGCTGGGTGTCGCCGTTCGTATCCCAGAAGCTGCACCACCGCCTGCGAGTCCGAGCCGGTCGGCAAGTCCTCCTGCTCAGCAGTGACAGAGTCGAAGAAACGTACTTTTGCCCTGTGGCAAATGGATGTGCCGCGGGGCTTTTTTATTTTCTGTTTGGGAGTCGGTGAAGACGTTTTGTCGCCGGCTGGATTTGGGAATGGAAAATATTAAATAATAAATTGAAAACGGAGGACTTGCCGATAAAGGGATAGTTACATTTGTAGCACGGTAGGGGTCTGTTTACAAAACGCCTTTTTATGGGACGCTTGAGTCGTGAGTAGGGCAAAAAAAAGCAGAAGGAAATCTAAGGCCCTGCAGTGGGTTACCATAGCCGGTCTGTTTGTTCTTTTGTGCAGTTGTCTTAGTTTCGACATCGGCGACTGGCCAAGCAAATTTGTTTATCCTCACAACAGGCCGAGCGAGAATTGGTGCGGCATTATAGGGGCGTTTTTCGCTTACTACCTGCTCTACTATGTAGGTCCGGGCATCTTCGTTTTGCTGATTAGCGGCCTTTATTTTGCCGTCGCTAAGCTCATCGGCGCCGAGCTGGGCCAGCCGATTCTCAGGTGTGTGGGGCTTGTTCTGGTGGCAGCCGCTGCGTCGATGACGTTCTATTGTTTTGCACCGCACAGCATATACGACTTCCCGATGGGTTCTGGCGGCGTGCTCGGGGTTGCGGCGGCGCAGTTTCTGCGAGGCCATTTCGCTGTGCTCGGCACAGCCATATTGCTCGGCGCCACCTGGGTCGTAGGGATGATACTTTTAGCCGACCATTTGGTTACGACGGTGTTCGGCTGGACCGGATTCTGTCTCCGCAGGGTGTTCGGTCCCGCCCAGCGCTGGTCGGTATGGGCTAGCGCGGCGGAGCACTCGAAGGCGCTGGGACAGATTTGGCGCCGGCTAAGCGCCAGGCAGAAGCTTGCTCCGGGCACTGTCGGTTCGACAATCCCTGAAGCAAGCTCAGCAAGCGTGACCAGAGCCGTCAATAGCGGGACATCGACGCCGCCTGTGCAATTAAAGATGCAGCCCTCGCCTGTGCGTAAGCCCGTCAAACCTTATGAGCCTCCCAGCTACGATGACTATACGCTGCCGCCGATAGACTTGTTGGATGAGCCACAATATACGTTTGCCTCCGTTCAGGAAAAGGTTGTCAAGGCCAAGGCCATTGCGCTGGAAGGACTGCTCAGCGAGTTCGACGTCTCGGCGAGGGTCGTGGCGGCTGAGACGGGACCGGTAGTAACGATGTTCGAATTACAGCTTGCCGCGGGAGTGAAAGTCAGCCAGATAAGCTCGTTATCCAACGACATCGCCCGCGCGCTGGGCGTCGGTGCCGTGCGCGTCGTGGCGCCTCTGCCGGGAAGACACACGATAGGCGTCGAGGTTCCCAACAGCGAGAAGGAAAGAGTTCGGATGAAAGATATGCTCCGGCTTTCGGGCGACAAGCCCGGCACTATGGCTGTCCCGCTGTTTCTCGGCAAGGATTCTTCCGGAGAAGCGCTTGTTTCTGATTTGTCGGCTATGCCTCATCTGCTTATTGCAGGCACCACCGGTTCGGGTAAAAGCGTCTGTATCAACAGCATCATCGCCGGCATACTTCTGACTCGCAGGCCCGACGAGGTGAAGATGATTCTCATCGACCCGAAGATGGTCGAGATGACAGCGTTTAATACGATACCGCATTTGATGACGCCGATTGTCACCGAGACTCGCAGGGCGGTGCAGATACTCGAATGGGCGACAATTAAGATGGACGAGCGATACGCCCTGCTGGCCGAGGCCCGCGTCAAGAACATAGTTGAATATAATGCCTTAGGCACCGAAGAAATCATTCGCCGCTTTGAGCCAACAAGTCCCGATGAAGAGGCCAAGATTCCCAAGAAGCTGCCATATGTTGTTATAGTCATTGACGAGCTGGCTGATTTGATGATGACCGCGGCCAAGGAAATCGAGGCACACATTGTTCGCTTGGCACAGAAGAGCAGGGCCGTTGGAATCCACATAGTCCTGGCGACTCAGCGTCCGCAGGCGACGGTTGTTACAGGTCTGATTAAGGCCAATATGCCCACGCGAATCGGCTTTCGGGTAGCCGCCAGGATGGACAGCCGAATCATCCTGGACTCCAACGGCGCTGAAACACTCCTGGGTCAGGGCGATATGCTTTTCCTCAAACCCGGCACCAGCGACCTTATACGGGCGCAGGGCACCTTTGTAAGCGAAGAAGAGGTCAAGCGAATCGTCAAACACCTCAAGGAAATCGCCGAGCCGCAGTTCCATCCCGAGCTTGCACAACTGGGCCAGTCCGGCACGACGGAGATGATAGCCGACGAGCTGTTCGACGATGCTGTGCGTGTTGTTCTCGAGAGCAAAAGGGGCAGCGTATCACTGTTGCAACGCCGGTTGAGCGTCGGCTATGCCCGTGCGTCTCGAATGATAGAGATGATGGCCGCAATGGGAATCCTGGGCGAATACAAGGGCAGCCAGGCACGCGAGGTGATTATGACGCCCGAGGACTGGGAGCAGCTTCGCGAGCAGATGAATGAAGAAAAAGCCGCACAACAGAACGCCGAGCCCGCGGCGCCGGCCGAGGTCGACGAAGTCGGATATGTCAGCGAGGGTCAGAAGGGATACGCAGCCATCGACCAGCAGTCCTGAGGGGGCCAAAAGGGGGTCAGGATTTTTTCCCAAATATGGTAAAATGCCTATGTGAGTAAAGACCTCAAATCAAAGACGTTTTCGCAGCTTGAGGACCTCGTTGTCGAGATGGGGCACAAAAAGTATCTGGCCCGATATATCTTCAACTTTATACAAACCAAAGGCACAGCCGAGGTATCAGCAATTACGCCCCTGAGCAAATCTTTTCGCAGCGAGCTTACCGGGCGTGGCTACTACACTTCCGGGCTGGTTCTCCTCGATAAGCTGACCGACCCTGATGGAACGGTCAAATATCTCTTCGGTTTGCCCGATGGCGAACGGATAGAATCGGTTTTGTTGTCCGATGACGGTCGGCGGACACTTTGTGTTTCGACGCAGGTTGGTTGCGCAATGAGGTGCGTATTTTGTGCGACCGGCCGGCTCGGGCTTATGCGAAATCTCACCGCCGGCGAGATTGTCGAACAGGTGAATTTGGTCGGCATGAATGCTCGTATTACCAATGTCGTTTTTATGGGTATGGGCGAGCCGTTTGAAAACTATGACGCTGTTCTCGACAGTGTTCGGATACTCAATCATCCGGCTGGCAGGAAAATCGGCATACGCCGCATCACCATCAGCACCTTCGGGCATATCGAGGGGATAGAACGGCTGGCAGCCGAAGACGTCCAGCCGCGATTGGCCGTTTCGCTTAACGCGCCTACCGATGCTATCCGCAAGCGGCTTATGCCGAGTGCTGAATCGCTCGACCGGTTGCTTAAGGCAGTCCGGGTGTATCAGCAAAAAACGCACAATCGTGTTACGTTCGAGTATTGTTTGATACAGGGCGTAAATGATACTCTGCTGCACGCGCGCCTCTTGGCAAAGCGGCTGCGGGGCATGAAATGCAACGTGAATTTGATAGAATATAACCCGCATCTCGGCTGTAGCTTTGGACCGAGCAGCCGGGATGTAATCGAGCGGTTTGAAAGGGTGTTGACTGAATCCGGACTGGAAACTACTATCCGGCTGAAAATGGGCCAGACTATAAACGCGGCCTGTGGACAGTTGGGGACGAGTTTGAAACTTAAAAGTTAAAGTGCAAAGCCAAAACTAAAAGGTTTAAGTTTTGATTTTGAGTTTCTGTTTTTAAGGTTTGGGTTGATGGGGAAAAACTCCATTTTTCTGGCGACGATGACGCTGTTTTCGACATGTTTGTGCTACGCAGACGACAGTGAAGGCCGGTTGCAGTTCAGGTTTCAGCCTGGGATGAGGTTCACTTTTGTATCGGTCTCAGAACAGAAGACCGTAACGATGGCGAAAGGCAACGAGCGGGTTACCCTAAGAAATAACCGGCTTGAATGTGATTTTGATATCGAGGAGGTTGAACCGGATGGCTCTTTCTGGGCCAAATACACCTACAGACGGGCCGTCCTTAAGCTAAAAGCCCCGGGCGTCAATGTTGAGTACGATTCCGACGCTAATCAGCCCAAAATCCCTCCGGAGGCCCTTGTGCTGCGACTGATGCTCGGAGAGGAGTTCTATGTAAACATAACCCCGCAGGGCCGAGTAAAGAAAGTCAATGGCCTTCAGGCGATAGTTAGCTCCATCAAAGGCAAAATCCCTCTCATTACCGGCAGAGACGAGTTTTTACGGGCAGTGGATATGCAGTTTGTTGAGATTCGGATCCGAAGTCAGTTTGAAGATCTGCTCGCGATTTTTCCCGATGCCTGCACGCCTGGGCACTGTGCCGCACCTGATGCAGGGCGGATTGCTGTCGGCGACTCCTGGAGCCGCACCGAGCGAAGAGAAGGAAGCGATACTGTGACGCAACGCTCTTTCCGGCTTGGCGAACGCAGGCCGGGCGGGATTGCTGTAATTGATGTCAACCTCGTTGTCAGAACCCTTGCCGACGCCAATGGGACGGCCGTTGGCGGAGTCGAGGTCAAACGCGAGGTCTCAGGCACAGGCACAGGCCGGATTGAAGTTAATGAATCAACGGGCCGCATCATAAATTATACCCTGACACAGGACTTTGTAGAGCAAGTGAAGCTCTCGGCCCAGGGTCCTGTACTTCGGCTGCCCCATGCACCAGCGCCGACTAAAACACACACAGTTACAATCTTTGAGATGATTGAACGCCCCAAAGCGTCCCCGAAACTTGTGCCGCAAGCGGAGCCAAACTCCTATGCGCCGGTGGCTAACCAGCCGTAATGACGGGTTTTTCAAAAAAAGATATTGCCAGTCGGGGGCGGTTGGAGTATATTACCGCCAGTTCCGTTGCAAGGGGCAGTATGGGTCAACAGTATCACGGCGTGGTTGATTCAGGCCTCCGGCGGAGTCCAGTCTCCCGCCCGGCGATGGGCGGGACCGTGACAGCGCTAAAAGAGACAGAAGTGCATAAGGCCCCAAATCAAAAGAACTTATGCACTTAAGACTTATAACTTATGCGCCTGGAATTACCCGGTGGTGTAATAGGTAACACAGGAGGTTTTGGTCCTCCCATTCCAGGTTCGAGTCCTGGCCGGGTAGATGAAAGCTTGAGGATTAAAAGTTAAAGTGCAAAGCTGGGGTACAGTTTTGGTTTTGGGCTTTTATTTTTAAGGTATAAGTTGTCGTGCAGAGGGTTGCGATAATTTTAGCTGCTGGCGTCAGCAGCCGGATGAACACGAAGCTGGCAAAGGTTCTGCACGAAGTCTGCGGCAGGCCGATGCTAAGCTACGTAGTCGATGCCTGCCGAAGCGTCGGCGTGGGAAAAATGTACGTTGTCGTCGGCTTCGGTTCCGAACAGGTCAGGCAGCGGTTCAGCACCGATGATAATGGCGATATAGTATGGGTGACTCAGCCCGAGCAGAAAGGCACCGCTGATGCGGTTAGCTGCTGCGCTGAGCACCTGAAGGAGTTCACCGGCCAGACGCTGGTGCTGTGCGGCGACGGGCCGTTGATTCGCATCGAAATGCTAAAGACGCTTATCGAAAAGCACAACACCGAGCACGCCGGTGCAACTCTTGCCACGGCCGTCCTTGAAGATCCGACCGGCTACGGACGCATCATCCGCGATACCTATGGCAACATCGAAGGCATAGTCGAGCACGCCGACTGCACACCTGAGCAGCTTAAGATACAGGAGGTCAATCCGAGCTATTATCTGTTTAATAACAAGGTTCTCTTCGAGGCGCTTAAACAGGTCAAACCCGACAACGTAAAGGGCGAGTTTTATCTCACCGATGCTCTTGCTGTGATTATTGCGGGCGGGCACAGGGTCGTGGCCGTCACAGCAGTGCGGCCGGAAGAGGCAATGGGCGTAAACAGCCGGGAGCAGCTCAGCGAGGCCGGCAAGATTATGCAGCGCAGAATCCAGAATCGGCTGATGGAAAATGGTGTAACCATCGTCGACCCGCCGAATACCTGGATTGACGCCCGCGCGCAAATCGGCCAGGATACCGTCATTGAGCCGTTTACCTGCATATACGGCGATGTCGTTATAGGCGCCAATTGCCGCATCGGGCCTTTTGCATACCTGCGAAGCGGAACGAAACTCGACAGGGATGTTGTGCTCGGCGTCTTCACGGAAGTTAAGAACGCAGCGATTGCTGAAGGGGTCCGTGCACGACATCATAGTTACATCGGCGACGCTACTGTCGGCAAAAACGTCAACGTCGGTGCCGGCTCCATTACCGCCAACTACGACGGCAAACAAATTCATCGTACCATCGTTGGTGATAACTGCTATATCGGTTCCGGAGCGGTGCTGGTTGCGCCGCTACAGCTTAAGGACGGCGCATATATCGAGCCGGGCGCCGTAGTTCGTCCTTCGTCCAATACAGAGGAAAGGACCTGAAGCGATGTTTCTAAACGACCAAATGAAAATATTCTCGGGCTGCAGCAACGAACCATTGGCCAGGGCCGTGTGCAAGTATCTCGATGTGCCTCTCGGCGGCGCAGAGATAGAAAAATTCCCCGACGGCGAAAAAATCATCCGTGTCGAAGATGACGTCAGAGGCAGAGATTGTTTCGTGATTCAATCCACATGCAGGCCTGTGGACGAAAATCTTGTCGAGCTGCTCATTTACCTCGATTGCCTCAGGCGTGCCAGCGCGAAGCGTATTACCGCCGTAATACCTTACTTCGGCTACGCACGACAGGACCGAAAGGACGAGGGCCGTGTGCCGATTACCGCAAAACTCGTCGCCAATCTCATTACCGCCGCCGGCGCAGACCGCGTTCTCACCATCGACCTGCACGCCCAGCAGCTACAGGGCTTTTTCGATATACCTGTAGACCACCTGACCGGGGAGCTTGTGCTGAGCAAATATTTCCGCGACAAGAAAATCGATAAGCTCACCGTGGTCTCTCCGGACGTGGGCAACATCAAGATTGCATCTCGTTACGTTTCGGACCTCGGAGGCGATTTGGCGATTATCCATAAAAGACGGGTCAGTAGCAGCCAGGTTCAGGCAGAGGAGCTTATCGGAGATGTTGCCGGCAGAAACATTCTTATGTGCGACGATATGATTACCACTGCCGGCACCATTTGCATCGCCGCGCAACTCGTAAAAAAGCGAGGCGCCAGTGATGTGTGTGTCGGCGCAACTCACGGAGTGTTCGCGCCCGGCGCAGTGGAAAAGCTCGGCAAAGCGCCTATTGATGAGGTGGTAGTCACCGATACTATACCACTGACCAAGGAGGCCGCGGCAATGAAGAAAATCAAGGTTTTAACCGTCTGTGCCATGCTCGGCGAGGCGATAAAAAGAATACATAGAAATGAATCGGTAAGCAGCTTGTTTGTCCCCCATCAGCCGTAGGGTTGGGCAGAGTAATATAACAGTAAATCGGTGGGTAAGAGCCACCTTGTAAAATCGGTTTTTTGTGAGGAAATTATGGGTAAAGCTTTGGTGTTACAGGCCCAGACGCGTAAGAAGCTCGGTTCGAAGGATGCAGCCGGATTGCGCAAACAGGGCAGGGTCCCGGCCATATGCTATGGCCACAAGCAGGAGCCAGTCGCCGTTTCCCTCGATGCGCACGCCTTTGTCGAGGCGCTGCATCATGGGCATCGGCTGATGGATATCCAGGTGGGCGATAAACACGAGACAATGCTCGTCAAGGACATTCAGTACGACCATCTCGGAAAAGAAATCATCCACGTGGACCTGATGAGGGTCGATGTCAAGGAAATGGTCAGCGTGGAAGTCCCGATTGAGCTTAAGGGCACTGCAAAGGGCACACACGAAGGCGGTATGGTCGAGCTGCACGTCGGCAATCTGGAGATTGAATGCCGCGTCACTGATATCCCTGAGGTTATCACCGTCTCCATCAAGGAAATGGGCGTCGATGATGCGATTCACGCTTGCGATATTCAGTTGCCCGAAGGCGTCAAACTCGTCAGCCAGCCGGATTTGCTGGTAGCCACCTGCCACGTTGTTGCCGCTGCCAAGACAACCGAGGAGCTTGAGGCCGAGATGCCTGTTGTCCCGGAGGTCATAACCGAGGCAAAGGAGGAGGCCGAACGAGAGGAAGCCGGCGAAGAGAAGAAGTAGGGCTTTGTCTGGTGAGCCCCGATATGGCTGGTATGAAGATGATAGTTGGACTTGGAAATCCCGGTAAGAGTTATGCCGAGACGCGGCATAATGTGGGTTTTAGAGTTGTTGATTTGCTCGCCGATGACCTTGGTGTTGAGATTGGCAAACGCAGCTTCGGCGGCCGGCTCGCCAAGGGCGAATGTGCCGGCAGGGGGCTTATGTTGTTTAAGCCCTGGCGATATATGAATCGCAGTGGCCTGCCTGTAGCCGAGGCAGTCGCCTTCTATAAGCTGAATCTGTGCGACATGCTTGTGGTACTCGACGATATATGGCTTGAGCCGGGCCGAATCAGATTAAGGACCAAAGGTTCGGCCGGCGGGCATAACGGACTGGCAGACGTGCTTGCTAAACTCGGAACAGAAGATGTTCCCCGCCTGCGAATCGGCATTGGACGCTGTCCGACCGACGAGCAGACCGATTACGTCCTGGGTGAGCCGGACCAGGAAGAAAACACTCTCATAAATCAGGGCGTCGGACGAGCCAAAGAAGCGGCGATTTGCTGGCTTCAGGAAGGTATCGATGCGGCGATGACAAAATTCAATAGTAGCGAAACGTAATTAGCAAATTTTGCTGGAGGTAACTAATTTGAAAACTGCTGTCAAAAAGCTTTATGAAGGAATGTTTCTCATAGACTCGGCCGAAGCGGCGAGGGATTGGGATGGTATCCTTGATTTCATCAGGGCGACATTGACTAGGGCCGATGCTGAAATCATTGCCATTCGCAAGTGGGACGAGCGGCCTCTGGCCTACACAATCAGAAGGTGCAGCCGCGGGACATATATACTTACTTACTTCAGGGCCGACGGAGAAAAAATCCGCGATATCGAACGCGATGTTCAGCTTTCGGAGCGTATCATTCGGGTGTTAATTCTCAGGGCCGAGCAACTCACCGAGGAGGATGTCAACAAAGAGCCGCAGGCGGCGCGTGCTGAAAACCAGCCTCGGCAGCCGGCCCAGCGGGAAGTCGCGCCTGAACAGGCAAAGCCATCTGACGAGGCGTCCGAGGAAAGCGACCAGGAAGATTTCGATGGAGGCGACGGCGACCAGGATAACACAGAGCAGCAGGATTCGTAAGCCGTGCGCGGGGCGTGACCGAATCGGCCTTGCCTGTTGTGAAAAAATACATAGGAGTTGATTATGGCCAACTTTAACAAGGTATTACTGATAGGCAATCTTACGCGCGACCCGCAGTTGTCGTATCTGCCGAGCCAGACCCCGGTCGTGGAATTCGGCCTGGCGGTCAACCGCAAATGGACCGGCAAGGACGGCCAGAGCAAGGACGAAACCTGCTTTGTTGACTGCCGGGCATTCGGTCGGCTGGCCGAGAACATCAACAAGTATATGACCAAAGGCCGTCCTCTTTTTGTCGAGGGCCGGCTTTCGTATGATACCTGGACGGCACAGGATGGCTCCAAACGCAGCAGGCACAGGGTTGTTGTGGAGAACTTCCAGTTCCTCGGCGCCCCCCCAGGCGGCGGTGTCGGCACGGATAGTCAGGTTCAGCCCGACGGTGCCTCGTCGGAGGGGCCGGCAAAAGGGGCACAACCGTCAGACGATGATATTCCATTTTAATAGTGACTCGGCGCTGCCCGGTGACTCGGGGCTGTCGAGTCTCGAGCGACGAGAAACCCAATAGAGGTGAAAATATGGTGCAACGCAACGACAGGAGAGACCGAAAAACAACAAAGACCCGCAAGCTGGCCCCTCAGGGGCAGACGCAGTGTCGGTTTTGCAGGCGGGGCGATAAGTATGTTGATTATAAGGATATCGAGACGCTGCAGAAGCTGCTGACGCATCGCGGAAAGATATACTCACGCAAGCGCAGCGGCAATTGTGCGGGCTGTCAGCGCAAAGTCAAAAGAGCCATCAAGCGGGCAAGATATATGGCGCTTTTGCCGTTTACCGCATAAACCAGAAATAAGAACACAAGCGCACAAGAACGAAAGAGCGCAGCTACTTGTGACTTATGCACTTATGAGTTGTGCTCCTGTAAGCGGAGGTTGAGTAAATGAAGGTATTATTGACGGATGATATAAGCAAACTCGGCTGGCTCGGTGACGTCGTTGATGTTGCCGATGGCTACGCGAGAAACTACCTGTTCACTCAGGGCCTTGCCAAGCCCGCCACCGAGGCGAATATAAAGGCAATCGCGCGGGCCAAGGCGCAGCGTGCTGAGCAGCGTCGGCTTGAAATCGAACGGCTTGCAGAGGCGGCAAAAGCCGTCGATGGTGCCGAGGCAGTCATCGCCGCCGCTGCGAACGAGCAGGGGCATCTTTTCGGCTCGATTACACAGCATAATATTGCTGAGAACCTGCGAGCGCAGGGCTTCGAGGTCCACGATGACATTGTTGTGCTCGATGAGCACATAAAGCAGGTCGGCACTTATAACATCACCCTGAGTTTTTCGGATGATGTGACTGCTGCCATTAGCGTCGTTGTTGTCCCCGAAGGCGCTGATGTCGAGGCCTTCAAGGCCGCACAGAAAGAGGCCGCACAGCAGCAATCCGCTGAATCTTCCCCTGAGGAGGAAAGTCAGGAACCAGAAGGACAGGGCAAAGAGGCCGAGTAGTAAGCTGCGATTATCGGCTGGGAAACGATTTGGCTCTCGAGAACAGTTTTTTCGATGGATCGTTTGGTGCCTTGGTATCAGTTGATTTATACTATGGCGCTTATGGTAATGATGATTCCAAGGGTCGTGAGAATTCCACCGAAGATGCGAGCAAGCAAAACCAGTGTGCTCTCACCGACTTTTCTGTGAAACGCGCCGACAGAAACGCTTAGCAGAATCCACCAGAACATTGAGCCAAGGAACACGCCTGCGACAAGCTGTCCAGCTTCGCTCCATCGCCTGCCTGAACCGGCTATGCCCAGACCGGCGAAGACGCTCGCAGAGACCAGAAACGCCATTGGATTAGACAGCGTAATCAGCAGTGTTGAGCCGTAATTGTTGAAATGGCACAGTTTTTCGGCAAGTGGACCCTCTTTTATGCGCTTTACCGTAAACGCCTTTATTCCGAGCAGGCAGAGGAATATACCGCCGAAAAGCCGAAACCATAAATGTTGTTCAACCAGAAAATCGGAGACGATGGTTAGGCCGAACACTGCAAGAGTTCCGTATATTGCATCGCCGGTTGCTGCGCCAAAGCCGGAGACCAGACCATGCATCCTTCCGCGGACAAGTGTTCGCTGGGTGCACAACAGACCTACCGGTCCGATGGGCACTGCCATCACAATGCCGACCGCGAATCCCTTCAATAACAGGTTAATGTCCATTCAAACACTCTGTTCGTAATTATGACGGCCTTTTGGGTTAATCAATAGCATTGACGTCAGCAAAAACTCTGGCCATCTCTATGAGGAACACTCGCCGTATTGCGTCGTAGCCGCGTTCGCTCGGGTCTTCGATATTCAAATAATACCAGTAGGTAGGGTCATTCCAGCGGTAGTTCTTGAGCCAGAGCTTCCTGCAATGTATTCCGTGTCCGAGGAAGGTCGTGTGAATGTCCACCAAATGCACGTTATCGTGTTTCGCGGCGCACTGGGCGATGATTGTGTTATAGGCGTGTAGTATCCCGATGCCATCCGGCCAGGCAGGCAACCCTGTGAACCAGGCGCTTGTATTTCCTGTGCCGTCACTCGGGTCGTAAATGTTGGCCAGAAATATATGGCAGCCGCCCGGAAAGGCCTCTTGGATTAAATTCACCATCTCATCCAGTCTTTTTTCAAAGTTATCTATCCATGGCCTGGCCTGCTCAAAGCTCGCCCCATACATCGCTCCTTCTTCAGGGGGCCGTCTCCCATAGCTGTGAATAAGGTCGTTGCCTCCCGTAGTCATCACCACGATTCCGAACACGTCCTCAGGATATCTATGTAGTGCCTTAATCTCCGCATGGTGTCGAATCGAGGTCGTCCCTGAACTGGCGATGTTTCTCGTTGTCAGGTTGGGCAGGACCGCTGATAGATTTTTGCCGACCATATCAGGGCTGTCACTTGGCGGATTTTTGACGAGACGCTCAAAATACGAAAACCCCGAACGTGCGCCGTATCCGTCAGTGATGCTATCCCCAATTCCCAGCAGCAGCGCCTCCTGTTCGCTCCAGAAATGACCGAATGGCTCAGCAGGAACATCCGGTCCTGCCGGCCCCTCTCCCTGCGGAAGGTATACATTGAAATATAAGATGCCGCCGATTAGAAGTGCGACTGCTATCACGGCGATAATAGAGCACCGCAAAAGCCGAACAACAAATCTGCGCTTGGCGGGATTATCGGCTGAACTTGTCCCCCTGTTCATTTCAGTTTCTTTTCATTTACCGGGTATAACGCGCAAAAATTATTGAAGCAGTAGCCGAGTTCTTCGGTTGTCCTGCTGCCTTCGTATAGGAGAATACGGAACCTGAAAACGGCGGATTCGCCCGGCCGCAGTGTGAGGTTCAATGGCTGGGGATTTTTCATTCCTGTAGCTTTTTGAAAATGGTGCTGGCCCAGGGGATTAGCTGAGAATAGTCCATAGCCGCGTGCCATCCAGTACGTCGGGTAATTTACGCCGTCGGGATGATTGAAAATCGCAATGCCAATCGTTTTACCGTCCTTTTGCCCCTCCAGCCGGAGCCATTTGGCTCGCCTGCCCCAGACGCTTGATTCTTGTTTTGCTCCTTCCGAGTTGAGATATTCCCCCGTCCCTCCTTCTTCACGCAGCCAGTCCGCAACGCGAATTGCAAACATCCCTTCTTTTGTATCACCGAACACAACCTTTTCGTTCTGTGCAGTCAGCACGATATTGAAATCTACGGTGTATTGATTCGGCTCAGCAGAAAAAACCATGTCCCTTTTTTCTTCCAGCAGCACGTTTCCCTTTCTGCTGACCCAGTGCAGCACTACTGACAGTGTCCCTGTGCCCCCTCCTGATTTTGTCTGTGTTGTTTTGACGTGTTTTATCTGTGGCGGCGAGGTGGTGTTATTCCAGAAGCCGTCACGGTTGACCTTATCGTATGTGAAAAACAGACCCGTATGATGCGGGTGGTCGGTGCTCTCGCCCGGTATCGTCTCGAATGGAAAACCACGTGTAATCACAAGTCCCGACGGGCTTTTCATCGGATATAAAATCGGTTTGGTCAGCTTGTCGTCGTAGAGGTAGCTTGTTATGAGCTTCTCGCCGCACATCACATCTATTTTATTTTCCGCCTGTGTGAACGAAATATCCTCTGCCGGGTAGCTTGTGCTCGCCACTGTCAGTGCGGCAACCGCCACGCATAGAATTGTTTTTTTAGTCATCGAAACATCCATCCTGTTTCCTTTCGAGCCTACTTTGTGCCCCGTTTTCTACATTAACCCGTACGCCCAAGCCAGGACTTTTATCGGGTGTTGAGTTGGTTTTCCGCTGATATGTTCAATCTGCATCCCGCAGGCGGCGCATTCGGTCAGCACGATTTGTGCTGGTGTCCCGGCAAGAGCTTTTTTCAGGTTTTGCGATATTTTTTCCGACAGCTCGTAGTTTTTTTTCTGCATCCCGAACGTCCCTGCCAGGCCGCAGCAACCGGCCTTCAAATCGACAATATCGAGGCCGCAAAGTTTTTTCAAGAGTTCGATACTCGCGCCGTACGCGTCGATTGCGAACAAATGGCACGGCGTGTGATAGACGTATTGCTTTGATATTTTCCGTTCGGCCTTTTTCAGTTTGCCCTGCCGTTCAAGCCAAAGCAGGTATTCCATCAGCTCAAACGTATTGGCCGAGACCAGCTTCGCATCGTCACCCTGCACGTAATGCCTTGGCTCCTGTTTAAGACACAGTGCCGCGCTGGGTTCGGAACAGATAATCCTATAACCTTTTCGAACCGCTTCTGCGAGGTATTTCACACTATAGGACAAATCCCGCCTGGCTGTTTTCACATCGCCGTAGACAATCGCAGGCAGCGGCGCCGGCCTTTGTTTGGGCAGTGTCACTTCAATCCCGTTGTTTCGCAGCACGTCGATAACAGCATAGCCGAGTTCGTGGTCGTTGAAGTTGGCGTATGTATCCACAAAATATGCAACCTTTTCGATTGGATTTTCGACCGGCCCACACGCCTCCAGATACTTCCTGCCAGCGGCAAGAAATGAACCAGAGGCAAACCTTGGCATCACGCGCCGCCGGTCTATTCCCGCAGTTTTTTCGAGAATCCATCGAGTTACCCCAAGACCTATTACGAAGTTGGAAATGGGCGCGAAAATACTGCCTAACCGGCTCAGATATCTGTTGTGTCCAAGGGCTAATTGTGCCCGACTAAGTCCCTTTCGCCTCGCGTACTCAGCGCGGGCCGCTGCTATAATCTTCGATACATCCACGCCCGCCGGGCACTCGATTGAGCAGGCCTTGCAGTTAACGCACAAATCAAGAAACTTGCGAAACTCCGCCGAGTCGAATTCCTCCTCGCTCATCTGCCCCGTTGCCCAGAACCGCAGGACGTTCATCTTGGCACGAGAGCTGTTCAGCTCATCTCCGAACGCCCTAAAAACCGGACACATCCGAAGCTCCGGCTCTTTGGCCCTGCAAACGCCACAGCCGCTGCATTGCTCAAGCTCAAGAGCAATCTCATCCTGCTCAAAGAATATACCTGATTGCCCAAGCGTTCGGTCAGGTAAAACCCGCCGCTGTGCCTTCAGGTTACTTGTCATCACGTCTGCATCGTCGCTTATTATCTTTCCGGGATTGAGCAGGCCATCCGGGTCGAAAATCTTTTTCACTCTGCATAGCAGGTCGTAGAACTCGTCGCCGTATTGCCGTCTCAGGAAAGCCGCTCTGACCAGCCCCACCGCATGCTCGCCGCTGACGCTTCCGCCCAGCGACCAGGCCAGCGCGAATGCTTCGTTGGCAATACGCACCATTTTCTCTACGTCGCCCTGCTCGCCCAAATCCAGGTATGGCCTGATGTGCAATTCACCGTCGCCTGCGTGGCCGTAATAGCTCATCGCAATATCGTATTTGGCACCGATTCTCTGCAGGCCGGTGATATACTCCCCCAGCTTATCGTTTTCTACCGACACGTCTTCAATGAATGGCACGGGCCTTTTCTTGCCTCGGCGCCCATCGAGAAGCGGCACAGCATCTTTGCGCGCCTTCCACAGCCGTTTCTGAGTCTGCTCATTTAGGATGACAGTCCGGCCGACGGCAATCGCACCAATAGCTGAATCGGTAACACTGATTTTCTCTTTGACCTCCTCAGGTGTTTCCCCGATGTGCTCGACTAACAGCGTTGCGGCAGCGTCGGCAGGCAGAATGTCTTTGTACCTGGGGAGATGTTCAATTGCCATACCAATCAGGACTTTGTCCATAAGCTCACAGGCCGAGGCGCCTTTTGCCACGATAATCGGCGCCGCCCTGGCCATTTTCTCCAGCGAGTCAAACTCAAGCTGCAAAAGCCCCTTGGCCTTTGGCAAAGGGACTGTCCGAAGCGTGATTTTCGTGAATATTGCCAGCGTGCCCTCCGAGCCAGCCATCAGCCGGGCCAAATTAATCCTGCCGTCGTGACACACGCCTGCGAGGTTATAACCGCTGCTGTTGCGTTTCGTCCGGGGTAGCGCCCTGGCTATGATGCTTTGTTTACCCTCTAATAATCCGATGCAGGCCTGTGTGATTTTCTTCAGTCCCTCATTTCGTATCTCATCCGGGTACATGCTGTTGGTCAGTTCTACCAAACTGCCGTCTGCGAGAACCGCCTCGACTTTTTCCACGTAGTCGCCGATGTATCCGAATTGCAGCGAATGTGCGCCGGTGGCATTGTTAGCCACACAGCCGCCTATCACGGCCCGGTCGGCGGTCGAAGGGTCAGGCCCGATTTTTCTGCTGTACGTCGCAAGGTGGTTGTTCAGTTCATCGAGCACGACGCCCGGCTCACAGGTTACCAGTTGGCCGTCGTCGGCCGCACTGATAATCCTGTTCATATACCGGCTCACGTCCAGCACTATCCCGCTGCATAACGACTCGCCCGCCACGCCGCTGCCTGCGCCACGCGCAGCTATCGATATCCGTTTATCGCGCGCGTATCCGATGACCGCTGCGACGTCATCTGCATCTCGAGGGCAGACTACGCAGCTTGGCGTGATTTGGTAGATACTGGCGTCGCTGCTGTATGCCGCCCTGTGCAGAGTATCGGCGAATACATCCCCTTTAACGATACAGGTCAATTCTGCCGCGATTTCAACTAGCTTTCGGCTCATTTGTCCTGCCAAACGTGATTAGAGCTGCCAAACAGCATCGTGCAAATGAATTTTACCAAAAGTGCTCCCAGAGTGATACCCCGCGTGAGGCACACAAGCCATAAGTGCATAAGTCACAAGTCCTTTTGCCCTTTGGCACTTGTGCCCTTTTGCTCTTATGCCCTTGTGCTCTTGCTATAGCTGGCGTTCGTCGCTGCCTGCGTCGCGGGGCAGGCGAATTGAGTTGGCGGCGTTGGCTTTTTGCAGTTGTTCAAGCTCCTTTTTGCTTACTTCGCCTTTGATGAACTGCTGGACAATCGGGTCGGGGTGATTGTGGATGTAGTCTGCATCGCCGTCGGCGATTATCTTGCCGTGGTGCAGCATCACGATTCGGTCACCTATCTTGTAGGCGCTTTTCATATCGTGTGTTACCGCTATGCTTGTAACGCCAAGCTCCTGCTCGAGCTTGAGTATCAGCTCGTTTATCGTGTCCGCCCGTATCGGGTCGAGTCCGGTTGTGGGTTCATCGTACAGTATAACCTCCGGGCCGAGCGCGATGGCCCTGGCAAGGGCAACACGCTTGCGCTGCCCGCCCGACATGTTGGCAGGATAAAAGTGCTGAAAACCGTCCAGCCCGACCATTTGAAGCTTCTCACGAACAAGCTGCTCCACCGCGCTCCAGCGGGTCACCTGGCAGTGCTGCCTGACGGGAAACATTATATTTTCAGCTACGCTCAAGCTGTCAAACAGCGCCCCCGCCTGGAACAGATACCCGAAATGCGCACGAATGTCGTTGAGGTCCTTGTCGTCAAGGTTGTCTATCCGCCTGCCTTTGAAATATACCTCGCCGGAGGTGGGTCTTTGCAGAACTATCATATGTTTGAGCAGGACCGTCTTTCCGCAGCCGCTCGGCCCAATGACAACGGTCGTTTTGCCTTTTTCTATAGCCAGAGAGATGCCATCAAGGACGACGTTGTTTCGGAATTTTTTGGTGACGTTTTTGAGGACGATTATGCCGGATTCGGGTGTAATGTCGGTTTCTTCCGGCTGACTCACAGGGCTGGCCTGCTCTGCCGCCTGCTCTTCGGCAGAGACATTGCGTATGATACGAGTTACCGTTTTCTGTTCGCTGATTTCGTCCACTTGGCTTACCCCACTAAGCTGCGTAAAGGCCAGAAGGAGTTGTAAAGCGCCTTGAAAATCACAACAAGAGCGAAGTCAAGAATTAATATTGAAATGAAGCTCATAACAAATGCCTCGGTGCACGCCCGGCCGACGCCCCTTGCGCCTTCTTTGCAATGAAAACCCTTGTAACAGCTTATCACCGCGATAGCCCCGCCAAAGAAAAATCCTTTGATGACTCCACAGACAACGTCCCACATCTCCACGCCATAAGCGCTGAAGCTCCAGTATGCCCGAGCGTTTATGTGCAGTTGCACCACGCTGACAAACCACCCGCCTATAATTCCCAGCAGGTCCGCATAGATAATGAGAGCCGGCGTCAGCAGCAGGCACGCCAGCACCCGAGGCACCACCAGATAACTTACTGGGTCTGTGCCCATACTCTCGATGGCGTCTATCTGCTCGGTCACGTTCATCGTTCCAAGCTCCGCAGTCAGCGCCCCGCCTATGCGCCCGGCTAACATCACAGCAGCCAGCACAGGCCCAAGCTCTTTTACCACGGAGACATTTATCAAAACGCCGAGATGCTCCTCTAATCCCATTCCCGCCAACTGGTCATACGCCTGCACGGCCAGTGTCATACCTACAAACGCGCCGGTTATCATTATAACTGGCACGCTTCGGACACCTATTTGCAGCATCTGTGCCCAAATCAGCGGGTAGGTCTGACTCATGCCGATGCTGTGCGCAGAGGTAACCGCTGAGCGCCAGACAAACCTGCCAAATTGTCCTGCGCCACTTATCCCGTTTATGGTTTTAGTTGCCACAGCCCCAATCATATCCGCACCATTTTTTATTGATTATTGATGACGCCTGATTTTTCGATTTGCTATTTATGATTTACTATTGTCGCCGAATGGTCAATGACAAGTAGTAAAAATACAATAATGAATAGTAAATCATCAATGGCCCTGCCTTTCCGGCACCCTGTTTTTCATCGACAAATCAGGGCCGGGGCATTCCTAAAATGGAGCGGGACGGCCGACAAGTCTTAACCCCCGTGAGATAATTAACTGTGAGATATTGCCACGTTATCATCACGGAGCTAATACAACATAACCACGTTTTTCTCGGTGGTCAACCCTATAAACGGCCCCTATTTTGTGTTTATAGGACCCTCCGATTTCTCGGGGCTTTCAAGCACTTAGGCCTTTTCCCCTGAGGCCCCGGGGGCTATAATGTAGCTGGTCTGATATGAAAACGAAAGCGTGTAGGTCTATAAATCATAAGCGCCCGTCGGCATCCCGATTCATCGCCGGTTTCGTATGCCTGTCGCTTGTGCTGGCCTGTTCCGGCTGCGTCGAGCGAAAGCTTGCGATAAATACTAATCCGGCCGGTGCGATGGTAATGCTCAACGACGAAGAAATAGGCATCTCTCCCGTTACCGCATCATTCAACTGGTATGGGGATTACAATATAACAATAAGCAAGCCCGGTTTTCAAACGCTGCACACCCATAGGAAGCTGGCGTCGCCTTGGTATGACCATTTCCCCATCGACTTTTTTGCACAAATCCTTTACCCCGGCCGAATTGTCGATTATTACGAATGGTCCTTTGAGTTGGCACCTCAAAAGAAAATTGACAGGCAGGAGTTGATTGAAGCCGCCCGGCGTTTCGGCGCTGCTGAATAGATTTGTAGCGACCTTCTAAACAAGGTTATTTCTGTACCAGTCGAGGGCCTTTCGCAGGCCCTCGTTGAAAACAACGACCGGCTTGTAGCCCAGAAGTTTCTTTGCAAGCGAGATATCCGCCAACGAGTGTTTGACGTCGCCGGCTCGCGGCGGTGCGTAAATCGGCTTTACGTCCTTGCCCAGGAGCTTGTTTATTGCATTGATAATTTCGTTCACCGTTACTGCCTCTCCGCAGGCGATATTTACGACTTGGCCTTTTGTCTGCTTTGCCCTTGCGGCAAGCAGATTTGCCTCGACGACATTATCGACAAAGGTGAAGTCTCTGCTTTGTGTGCCGTCGCCGTAAACGGTTGGCTGCTCGCCTTTCAATATCGCCGTCACAAAGGCCGGTATTGCCGCCGCATACTGGCTGGTTGGGTCCTGGTGCGGACCAAAGACATTGAAGTATCGCAGCGAAATAGTCTCTAATCCATAAACCTTGTAAAAAACGGCACAGTAATATTCCCCCATCAATTTTGCCGCGGCGTAAGGTGAGAGCGGGTTGACAGGCATTGTCTCAACTTTCGGCAGCGTCGGCGTATTGCCGTAGGCCGAAGAGCTGGCGGCGTAGACGAAACGCTTCACCTTGGCATCTCTTGCTGCCAAAAGTAGAGCAAATGTCGCATCAACGCAATGTGTGTGTGTGGCAGCGGGGTCGTCAACACTGCGAGGCACCGAAGGCAGCGCACCTTGGTGCAGAACTACGTCGATACCCTGTATTGCCGTGCGTGCAACATCCGGCTTGCCCATATCTGCTTCTATAAATTCTATTTTGTCTAAGATGCCGGTGAGGTTTGCCTTTTTGCCGGTTAGCAGATTATCAATGATTCTGACAAAACAACCCTGGGAAACGAGTGCAGCGCAGATGTTTGAACCGATGAACCCGGCTCCGCCGGTGACTAAAAATTTGTCCATTCAAATCCCCTTTTGCCGTCCTCATGAATGAGTAGGTATATAGATGAGTTGCTCCTTTACTCGGTTACACCTTCGCCGGCTCCAGCTGCTGGTATTCCTGATAAGACCTGAACATCTCGCGGAAATAACCGCCCTTAAGCATCTTGGCTCCCAGCAGGACACAGCCGAGTATCTTGGCATCAACTTGCCTTAATTCGCTAATGATTCGCGCTGCTGCCCCTCGTCTGGTGGCCGACGCATTGAACACGAGAATCGTCCCGTCCACGCACTTTGCCAGTATCTTGGACTCGCTTGCTAACAGCACCGGCGGTCCGTCGACTATCACATAGTCATAATTCGCTCGTTGCTGCTTAATCATTTGCTCCATCGCCTTGCCGCCCAGAACCTCTGCCGGGCTGGCTGGCATTGGCCCGGACTCGATTATATCCAGCCGTTCCATACCACTGGACTTTAGGACCTCCTGCAGGCCGCATTGCCCTGTTAACAAGCCGCTTAGTCCTCGCGGGGCCTGTTCACCCGGCTTCGGAGGGTTCGGTCGGGGCGAAAATATCGCTTCCAGACCAGGCCGCCTGAAGTTGGCGTCTATCAGCAGAACTTTCTTGCCGGCGGTGACAAGGGTTGTTGCGAGATTGACTGCCACTGTTGTCTTTCCATCCCTGGCGCCGCCGCTTGTAACCAGTATCGTCCGGGCACTCTGTTCTGTTTCGGACAGCTCTAGGTTCGTGCGTATCCGCCTGTATGACTCGCTTACAATGCTGTTGGGTGCCTGTCGAACCACAAGCGCGGGCTCTATTTCATCGAGCTGAGAATCCTCCTCGGCATCCGGTATCATTCCCAGAAGCGGAATATGAAGGTACAACGCCACATCCTTTGGCCTTCGCACAAGGTCATTAAGCATCTCTATTAAAAAGGCAAGTCCGGCTCCAAGCAGCAATCCCAAGAACATTCCCCCGGGGAAGAATATCTGCCACCTTGGGAAGCTTGCTTCGAGCGGTTCCGGAGCGGGGGCTACAAACTGGACCTTTGGCGTCTCGGGGTCGTCATAAACTATCTTCAGCTTTTCTATCTGTTGCTTGATAGAATCGAGCATAGCCCTTCTTTCATCTTTTACGGCCGCACGTTTCTCGAATTGTACTCGCGCCAGATCAATGTCTTCCTTGCGTTTATTGGCCTCTTCACGCATCTGTTCGAGTGTTTCGAGTCGTTTCTCCATCGTTATAAGAGCATCCTGAGCATCCCTCAGATTTGATTGCCTGGTTTGCTCGGCAATCGCGGTCTTTCTTCGCAGCCTCTCCTGTTCTGTCGCATCTATAAGCTCCCTGATTTGCCGAATGATTCTGTGGTCCTCACCAAACCGCGCAAGCGCGCTTGCAAGCGCGGATTCCCTTAGTGCAAGCTGCTGCGCTAACGAGGTCATCACGGGATCCGTTTCAACCTGTCGCTCCACCTGCACCTGCACAGGTCCTTGTGCTTGCAACGCAAGACGTTCGATTGCCGCCCGCGTCTGGCTTATATCCATCTTAAGCTGATTCTGCTCCACCTCCAGGTCGTTGAGTTTCCGGTCTTCGATAGACATAAATGTTTTCAGTTCAAGGTCGGCAAATCCATATCTGCGACGAACATCGTCGAGACTGCGCTCCGCCAACTCTAGGTCTCTTTGCACTCGCTCCCGTTGCTTCTCGAGTTGAGACAGCTTCTCTGCCACGTCTTTGCGTGACGTTCCTCCTTGGCTGCTCACAAACAAGGTTACCATTTCGTTCACTATCAGGGCCGATTCTTCCTTGCTCCCGCAGGTCATCGAAACAATTATCGAGTCGCCATCTCTTTGTGCTGCAGCACCGAGATACTTTTTCAGGTCTCTGACGGCCTTTCTAATGCGTGTGTCCTTAATATCACCGAAACCTTGAAACCACCGAGTCTGTTGAATTCTGTCCCTGTCAATTAATTGCTGAAGCATGTTCTGGCTTTTCAGTTGCGCAGCCATTGATAACCGGGAGCCGTATTGTATGTCTTTGCCAACGATAGGGCTCTGTATTGTGGTGGGGTCTTTCTCGACGGGCGGCAGCACCCTTACAAATGTGCTTGCCCTGTATCTTGGCCAGTATCTCAGTAATACAAACCAACCTCCAACGCCGCAGAACAAGCCGAGTATCGTCATCAATGCTATCATAAGCCAGTGTGTGCGAAGCACGCGGAGCACTTCTCGTGGCGTCATCGAACCGGCAGCCCCGCCTGCGGCTATTGCGGGTCGAGGAGGCATCATCGCTGATGGCCTGCCCATCATTGGTCTTTGTCCTGTATCTAGCATTTATGCTCCAGCCAAATCGTCAGCGATGTTGTCATCGAGCTGTCTGCCTCACACACAATAACAGGTTTTGTCATTGTTTATTACTTTTTATTGCCTCAGATATTTCCCACCCGCTCAATCGCAGTGTTTATACGCTCTCTAACGGGCTTCGGCATATTTTCTCCGCCTGCCTCCAGTGCCTGTTCATAGGCCGCTCGTGCCTGTGGTAACTGCCCCAACTTCTCGTGAGACTGTCCCAGATGCTCATATACCTCTGTAGGTGTTTCTATCTGTCGTGCCTCATACTGCTGTATTGCCGACTGCTCATACTTTACGGCCTCGCTGTATTTGCCCTGCTTCTGAAGCACGAACCCATAAGTGTCAAGGTAACCAGGGTCGTCCGGGCTCGCTTCGTAAGCTCTCTTGGCGTATTCCAGTGCCTTTTCAGGGTCTCGGTCGTTCTCAGCAAGTATATATGCGATGTTGTTCAGCACTTGTGTATTATTCGGCTGTTTTGTGAGGATACTTTCGTAGACTTGCAATGCCTCGTCGAGGTAGTTTTTATCGGAAGTTTTGTTGAAGGCTAGTATAAGGACCTCACTTTTTTTCATTGTATAATCGAGCCATTGTGGGTCTTCGGGGTTGACCGTATTTATCAGTTTATCGATATACTCCTTTGCCCTGTTATAATCGCCTTTGAGACGACACAGATTGTATATGGACCAGTTTGCGGCGACAGATTCGGGGTCGGAGGCCAACATTTGCTGACAAAGCGATTCTACTTCTTGCCCGCCGAGTAATGTGTACATCTTGTCCAATACCTGCGAAGCGAGCATCGCATTGTTACCTGTCTTGTCAACGGCTTTTCTGCAGTACTCGACGGCTGTGGCGCGGTCACCCAGCTTCATTCTGCCCTCCGCCATTCGGAAATAAGCCACCGGCGCAAGGTCACCATCAATATATTTGCCTGCCTCTTCAAAAAGGTTGTCTATTTTGCCGGTATCCAGAAGGGCCTGTAGATGTCCACCCAGTGAGTCGATGTCCACCTGGCCTTGTTCCTTGCTTTTTTGCAAAGCTAGGGCATACAGTTGTTCCGCTTTGCCAAAATCGCCGGTTATGCTGGCGAAACGCGCGGCACGGTTGTGCCAGTAGACGTTGTCCGGTAATTGACTGATGATTTTAGCGTAGAAATCCTTTAGCAGTTCTGTTCGTTTTTGTCGCAAGTATATCCGTTCGAGCAGACTCCTTGCTTCATCAGGCGCCCCTGCGTCGTCAACGATACCCTTGAGTTCTGTAATAGCGTCTTCGGTGCGCCTGCTTTTCAGATATACCCGGGCAAGCGATACTCGTGTTGTTATCGAATCAAGCAGATTTATGCTGCGCTTAAGATCGGCTATTGCGAGGTCGTATTCCGCAAGCATATCGTTTATCTGGCCGCGCAGCTGCCACGCGGTTGCATCGCTCTGGTCACCCTCCAGTCGCTTGTTCACCAGCTCCAGGGCCTCATCCAGGCGTCCCTGTTTCATATAGAGCAGTGTTCCCAACAGCAGCCCTCTGCCGTCTGTCGGGTACCGTTCCGTGAAACTTGCTAGTTTTTGTTCGGCGTTTTTGACCAGACCGGTATTAAGGTAAGTTTGAATCATCAAAAGCTGATTGTCTGCTGTCTCCTCGATAGACAGGAGTTTGTCGGCGTACTTCACAACCTCGTCCTTGTCACGTGCTTTTTCTGCGAGATACAACAGGCCTTTGACAGTGTCTATATCCATAGGGTCAGCTTGATAATGCTGTTCCAAGATATTCTTGGCGGCCTCGTATTGCCCCATTTTTACATAATGGCGCCACAACAGTCCCGGTTCTTGTGTCGTCTTCAGCAGTTGCTCGGCCTTGTCCTGTTGGTCCGTCATACGGTAGTACTCGGCGTAGCTCTCGAGCACAGCTGGATTTTGTGGGTCGTAATTTCTCGCCCGGTCTAAAGCCGATGCAGCCATATCCAGCAACGCCCGGTGCCTCTGGCCGGTATTGTCAAGGGCAAGCCGCGTTGCGAGCCGGGCAAGCAATAATGCATTCTCAAGACTCGGTGAGTTCTGCTGCAGACTCTGCCTCAGTGCCAGCGCCCGATTTGGCTCACTTTCACTTATGTATTCCGCGTAGAAGCTCATAAGCTGCAAATCGCCAGGATTTAAAGCCATCGCCCGGTCAATGGCGTTTCTGGTCTCGATTTGTTGTGCGGAGGAAACACCATCTCCGAGTTTCTGATTGCGGCTGTAAAGCTGAGCGGCCAGTTCCCTCGCAATTGTTTTGTCAAAGGGATTGGTCCTTGCCGCCATTTGTATGTCCGCCAGAGAAGCTGCGTCGTTACCGAGCGCAGCATTTATACGGGACCGCAGCAGATAACCATACCCGAAAACCGGTCTCTGAGCTAGCGCGCTGCTAGCGCTGGACAGCGCGGTTTCATAGTCGGCCTTTGCAAAGGCAATCCTCGCGGCGAAAAATTCTCCTGAGCAGTCGTCAAGATTTTCCTGCCTTGCCACTTGCATAATATTCTCAGCAGTATCCCAGTCCTGCTTGCCCAAAGCCATATCGAACAGATAGCCCACTGCCCTGCGCCGTAACATCTCATCCACTTGCAGCGTGTTAGCCCCGCCGCTTATTCCGGCAACCTGCTCGAATTGCTCTGTTGCCTTATTGGGCTCACCGGTTGTCTCGTAAAACAAACCGAGAGCAATCGCCCGTCCGCCTGGACTGGCAATCCCGGAAAGCACTTCCTCTTGAATTTCTCTGCGCCTCTCGTCAGAGACTTTCGCTGGCTCCGGTTCGCTGAGCAATTTTTTGTAAAATAGGGCCATAGTGCTGTCCGGCTTGTATTTAAGGAATTTTTCTATTATCAGATTCGCCTGGCCGAGGTACCCTATAGCCACCGCGCTTTCACACACCGATGATACGGTGTTTGCCTGTAGCAGATCAGGGTCTTTATCAAGGAGTATCTCCATATTCTCGCTAAAGGCCGACAGGATATTTTGCATGTCAGCCGAGAGTTGTTCGTTTGAACGCTTGTCAGCCGGCTCTTGAAATTCTTGGTCGAGCACTCCGCCACCAATGGTATCCGTTAGCTTTTTTTCCTGCCTTAGGTTGTTAATTCGCCGTATCTGGCTGCTCTTGCTTTTAAGGATATCCAGTTTCGTCGCCACCCAGTTGGGGTCCCGCTGCGGCATCTGCTCCAGATATTGCTGAGCATCCGCAAATTCCCTTGCCCCTATAAGCGCTCTGATTCGCAGCATTTGGCTTCTGTCAGTTTTACCACATCGCAGCTCATACAAGTCGATGTTTTGCAGTGCTCTTTGCCACATCATTGCCCGAATCAGAATCTCTGTATAGTCCAGGCGTGCTTCGGGTTGGATTCCCTCTATTCCATTCAATATCGCGTCCGCTAGGAATTCTCCGACTGCACCGCTCTCAGCGGTGTTGGCAAAAGTCTTCGCAAGTCGGTAGCAGAGACGCGGGTCTGACCTGTTTGACGCTTTTAGTTGCGTATATGTGCTGTATAGCTTCCGTATAGCCGGGCCGGAATCCTGCCCGTCGATGCTGGCCGCTGCAAGCTCAACCATTCCCTGCCATTTAATGACCCCAGGGTCATCTCCGCTGCCAAAAATCTGCTCAATTTGATGAGCGGCCTGTTGTGCCTCTGCCAGAAATTCTCTTGCCTGTGATTCGTCGAGCTTTCCTGTCGAATCCAGTATCTGGTCAACATACGTGTCCACAAGCAGACCGTTAAATTGTATTTGATATAACTTGGCTATGGTTGAGCGTGGGCCGGTCATCTCCTGAATGTCGGGCAGCGAAAGAGCTTTTTTGGCGGTCCTGATTGCGCTGTCTAAATCTTTCTTTTGCTTGTGAACGTTGAAACGCTTGGTGTACAAATTTGCTGCGACCAGGGCGTAATCCGGCTTTTGTTCGTCGAGCTTGCATGCCTTCTCAATCGCCTCGATGGCCTTATCAAGGTAGTTCGGTCCCAGACGGTAGTCTGAGTAGTACTCTGCCAGTGCAGCAAAAGCATCGTCGTCTGAGTTGAATTTTGCGGTAAGTGCCAGATAATCCGGTTCAATCGACAGAATGTTCTCTCGCTGGTCCGGTGTGGGATTGCGCTGAAGAAGACGGTGCTTGGTGCGGAGCAGATTGATGTTGGCCTGTAACCCGTCATTTGTTGCTTGTACTGCTTCGGTTAGCAACTCTATCGCCTCATTCTGCGCGTTTTCTCTCGAATCAAGACTTCCTGTGGATAGTTCTATTTCGCCTTTGAGGATTGCCGCCTGCGCAAGATATAGGTAGATATCGGTGTTTGCCGGCTCCAGTTGTTTGACTTTCTCAAGGTCACCGGTTGCCCTCGATAGCGCCTCTTCTCTGTTTGTTACCATTCCGCGTTGTGCGGTCTCAAGCGTTGCCCTTCCTCTAATCAGATGAAGGTAAGGTCCCAACCGATGTGTCGACTCTCCCTTCTGTCTCAACTCCTTGACCTCCCATTCTGATACGTCCTTAGTGGCTAGTTCCGGGTCGGCACCAGGCCTTTCAATCATTTCTATGAATTCAGAGGCCTGTGATGCTACGTCCTGCCAGATAAGGCCCGATGACGTCTGGGCGGTTAGATAAAAATATTTCAGCCGATTATACCTTGCGGTGAGGTCCTTTGGCTCGATTTGCACAATCTGCGCCCAGGTACCGAGGGCATCACGCCACTTGTTTGTCTCAAGAAGGACGTCCGTCAGATTGTGTAGCGTCTCGACCTTAAGTTCGTCGGTCTTGGCAAGATTGTAGGCCTTGGCGTAGTTGCGCTGTGCCTGCTTGTAAAGCTCCTCTTGCTGCTCCGGGTCCGTTGTTTGGCGAGCCTCTTGTATCGCTGCGTCGCCGTCCTGTATGAATTTGTGCGGGTCTCTGCTTAGATAAAGAACGATAAATATGGTTAAGCCGGCCACAAACACAAAGACCGCGGAACCAAGCAATGCTACTTTCCTGTTCAGTTTTTTCTTTGCCATTACCTTTCGCTCCTTTTCTGTTATTCAGGTTCAAGAGGCCTATGCTGCCAAAGTTGCCCAATAATGTCCCTGCTCTTGTCTTCGGTAAGAAGATACAGGGGCTTACCACAGCCCGCTGGGCCAGTGGTCCTTTTCGAGGACGGGCAAAATAACTGCCAGCAGTTTTTCGCTCGCCTCTAACGCCTCTTGTTTGTCAGGGTAAATAATTCGTCCAAACCTCGTATTGTAAAATTTCCACTCGACTTTCGAGAAGTAGGAAAACTTGGCGAACAGGTTCTTGTTAAGAATCATCCGGGTGTCTTCTCTGCCCCCTGCGTATTCGCCGTTTACACTGAAGAGGTATAACACTGGAAAAGATACTTCACCTACCAGGATGTCCGGCTGTGTCGCCGCGAATACTATATAGCGGGCACTGATTGAACGCTCCTCACCATCTCTGTTGATTTTAAGCGTAACCGTCTCAGAGTTTATTCGCTGAAAGCCGCCTCCGATGTAGCACTCATCGGGTACGTGTGGGACTTTGTCCGGAACAGCATAATAGGTTATAAACAGCGAGCAGAGCCGAGCGTTACTTTCTGCCGGGGCGCTTGTGTCCTCGAGCGTCCAGTCGGTGTAGTCTTCCGTTCCCAGAGTTTCCAGCACATCCTGGTTGTCGATTTTTCCGCTTGCCATGAGTTTATATGGGCTCAGCCTGGATAGATTCATCTGGTCAAGGTTTTTTTTCAGCGGCAGCGGCTCTTTGGTCAGGTATATTCCTGAAAGCTTAACCACCATCGAAATACTGCTGGCTGAGATTGCCAGCACCGCGGCGCATATTAAAAAGGCCGGCTGAAGGTAATTGGCCTTAATCGTTTTGCGTATCTGCGTACCAGTTGGCATTACGAGTCGGTTCCTTTCCGGCCGTCTGCTGTATCTTTTCTGCGATTGCTCAAATTTGCTGCTTCGCCATATCCCGACCGGACCACGATATCGGGGACTTCGGCCTTTGTGCTTTCGTCGACCAGTAAATTCGATGTAAACCACGCCAAGGCACCGTAAAGACCGAAGGCAAGCGGCAGCATCGCCATCCCAAGGAGGTCATGGTAAATCCCCTGGGCATACTCCGGGTCGAGCAACACATAAATGAAGCCTGTTATAGTTACTCTGACAATATTACAGATTATTGCTATGGGTATTGTGCTGGCCAGGAGAATGAGTCGCTGCCACATCGGCCGGTAGTGCAGATATGCCATTGCCACGCCCAGTGCCAGAAAGGCCATAAGAAGTCGCATGCCACTACATGCCTCAGCCACGTCTAAAGGAGGTTCAAGATGTTGGCCCTTGTATATTATGTCTATGATGACTCCGCTGACTGTTGCGTCGAGTTTTGGAACCAGGTTAAGCATTGCGGACGCCACCGTCGCCGCCCACTGACGCATAGGTATAGTGATGCTCACGTAATATCTCTCTGGCAGCGGAACGGCAAAGAGCAGGTATGCGATGGGCAGCCACGTGTGCTTGAGTATGCCCCAGCCACCTAAGAAAAGCACGACCGACCCGAGCGCAGCAATCGCTGATATCTGCCTGAAGTATCCGTACCCCGCCGGGCTGACTATATTGAAAACGTAGAAAAGCACCGTGCATACAAGCAGGAACAGTCCCGCATAGCTTGGCTTGGTCCGAGTATTGAGAATCTCGTTTTTGGATTGATTCAGAAAATATAAGCTGAAAAGAGGAATCAGAATACCGTGCGACCAACTGCTGTTGGTCAGCCATTGGTGAACGATGCCCCAGACCTCTTTATGAAACAAACAGTAGAGCAGCGCTCCTATAGCAGCTATGCGGACATAGCTGTGGATTCCGAGTTGAGTCCATTGCTGTAGAGGTGCCTTTGCAATTGTCGTCTGTGTCGTGGATGTAATGTTATCCGCCATAAGTGTTGAAGCTTTGCCCGCCGCCGCGGCTAACTTGTGACTCGATCAGAACCAGTTCGGTATCGGTCGTCTTGTGCCGTAGTCACGGTCGGCGAAGTTTCTGTCGTAAATGAACCCAAAGCCGTAACTTGACCTGAATGCATTCCGCAGGACCGCACGCCATCTGGCCGTCGGGTGAGTCCCGACGTTAACCAGGTCATTTGGCTTGATAAAGAAGTCAGGCTGTTCGCCCATTGCAATCTTATCGAGATCCACCATTACCATTTCTTCGCGATTTTTACCTATTCGTCTGACGACCTCACATCGCTTTGGCCAGGCCAGAGGGCCGAGGCCGCCCGCTGCCGCTATCGCCATTTTCAATGTCATAGGCCGGCCCGTTACGTTGATAAATCCCTGGCGGTTGACGTTGCCCATAATACAGAATTCACCAACAATATCAACCGGGACGTGGATATTGTCGCCGGACCTAATCACGATATTGTAACGAGGGTCGCCGCTTAATAGCTTGTCCGCAGGTATCCTTATTACGTGTCGCTGCACTCCTCCGGGACCTATTTGGTCCCAGCCAACTGCTGTCGGTTCTTCGCGGGCGGTTGGCTCGGTCGGCGGTGCGAGCTGGGGCTTGGCCGGTTTTTCAACCTGCTCCGGCGCTGCCTGACCTACTTGAACCGGTATCCATCTGCCATCCTGAAAGATCCATTCAATTCTCCCTTTGCCCCCCGTTGAGTGTGTCTCGACTTGGGCAGGTTCCGTTCCAAAAGTCGTGCCGGTGTTTTTTTCTGCCGCGAAGATTTTCTGTGGGTCTATCGTGGTTTGGTTGCTTTGTTTAGCGCCCCAGGTGTTGAAATCTGCAGGCCACAAGCGCTCCGGCAGCGCGGCTTCGGCAAGCTCGTCATCGGTAGCCATTTCAGCCGAGGCGACAACAAGTTCGCCGGCCATAGGCGCGATAACTTCGAGCAGCTCATCTTTCGGCTCAGCAACCGGTGAAGGCCACGTCTGCTCAGTTGTCGGTGCCTCGACTGGACCGGGTTCGCTGACTTGAGATTCAGTTAGAGCTTCTTCGCCGGTGATTGGCCGGGATATATATACGTAGCTGACATTGAATTGGCCTATGCCGCCTGCGGTCGCTAGCGCATCTGACAGCCTATAGTCATATCGTGGTATCCCGTATCGCCCAGGTCTCGGAATGCCGCTGCCCAGTATTGAAAACACCCGGCTTTGCGACTGCATCAGCATTACGTTGACCGTCGGCTCTTTCAAAATATTTGGTGAGAGTATCTGTTTGATTTCCTCCTCAAGTTGTGTCTCAGTCAGGCCTGCAACTTCAACGACCCCGACGTCAGGAATTGAAATCTTGCCTGTCTCGGTGATTACAAACTGATTTGAGAACATTGATCCTTCAGCGAACAGCTCAAAGATGCTTATCTGGACGAAGTCCCCCGGGCCAAATACATAGTCGGTCTCGTAAGCGACGACGTCAGCAGGTCTTGGTTCTTCTCCTGTTTCCCAGGCCGCCGGTGTTTCTTCTGCAACTCCCAGGGAATCCAGTATCACATTGACAGCAGGCACGGGTCTGAATCTGCCTACCTGAGTGGGGTCCCAGAACTTATCGCCGCAGCCGGTTGCGCCTAAACTTATTGCAACAAGGATGATTAGAACCGATGCTATATTTGCTCTGTTCATAGTTTTACAATCATAAGACCCGCCTCTACAGGCGGCGGGTTAATCGTTGACGTAGCCACCCTGCGCAAAATCCGGTTTTTTGCCTCCCCTGTATGACGGGGCTCGATTGAATTTATCGGCTTCATACGAGGACCGCTTAACTTCTCATTGCTAAATAACCGGCCGTATATCGGACTTGGGCTTGTCCCATAACGCTAGGATTCGCATATTGGCGAAACCCACAGAAATACCCTAAACTCTTATTGTGAAATGGGTTATGCGTGTGCTCACCCCGCCCCCACATTTCGGGGTCGCGTGGCGACCTCCTTGACACCAACTTCTGCTGCGACCCAACACATCGAGCGTTTGCACAGCAGCATGGACTTGCCGGCTATTCTAAGAATTAAAATAAGCGGTTATGTATACTGCTCAAAAGGCCGCTTTGTTCACTATTAACTGCGGTTAAAATAGCCCCCGTGAGTGAGTATTTGAGCCCCCGTTACCAGTCGAATGTTGCCTGCCACGCTTTTTTGAGCTGGCCGATTTCCGCATTGATGACCGTCTTTGTGTTTGCGTCCTTAATTACCAGCGTCTGGCTGTCTGTTGTGTGGCCAATCTGGCCGAAGGGCACATTCAGCATCAGTTTAGCGAATGCGTCATATTTTTCCGGCTCGACCTCTACTATATATCGCGAGTTCGACTCGCTGAAAAGCTGTGCATCAGTTCGCGAACAGTCACGACTTTTGGGCAGCCCCCTTAGGTCGGCTTCGATTCCCATCCCTCCGGCAAACGCCATTTCAGCCAGCGCCACAGCCAGCCCGCCTTCCGAGCAGTCGTGACAACTGACAACCAATCCTTTGGCTATCGCTTCGGCTACTTTGCGAGCCATCTTTGGCGCCAGCTTCAAATCAACTGTTGGCACCTGCCCGGTGACTTGTGACGCATCTTTTTCGAGTGACGAGCGACGAGTGACGAGCGACGAATAATGCGAGCCGCCAAGTTCATTTTTCGTTTCGCCGACGATAAACAGGAGATTTCCCGGCTTTTTGGCGTCCATCGTAACGCACTTGTTTACGTCGTCGACTATTGACATAGCGCTTATCAGCAGCGTCGATGGAATGGAGATTCGCGTGCCGTCGTCGCGTCTGAATTCGTTGTTGAGCGAATCCTTGCCGGATACGAACGGTGCGTCGAAGGCCGTTGCGCCGTCGTAGCAGGCCTGTGCCGCCCGGACAAGCGAGCCGAGGGTCTCCGGCCTTGTGCAGTCGCCCCAGCAGAAATTATCCAGTAACGCTATGCGGTCGGCTCTTGCCCCGACGCATATTAGATTTCTGATTGCCTCGTCTATTCCCGAAAGGGCCATCCAGTAGGGGTCGATGTCTCCGTAGCACGGATTCATCCCGCAGCTTATCGCAAGTCCCTTGTCGGAATATGGCTTTGGCTTTATGACTGCCGCGTCGCCTGGGCCATCGTTTGCTGTGCCGGTTAACGGCTTGATAACAGAACCGCCCTGAACCTCGTGGTCGTATTGGCGAATCACCCATTCCTTGCTCGCGACGTTGTAGCTGGACAGTATCGCCAGCAGTTCGTCGTTGTAGTTGTCCTTTTCGGGCAGTGCCGGCTCGGCAGTCGAGGGTTTCCGCCACACCGCTTTGCGGGAGTACTTCGGCACGCCTTCGTGCAGGAAGTCCATATCGAGTTCGCCTACCTGTGTGCCGTTGTATCGCAGCCTCAATTTTTTGTCGCTGATGAATTTGCCGATTACCGTCGCCTCGACGTTCTCATCGGCGAAGATTTTCATTATCGCATTGAGATTATCGGGCTTTACGGCTACCACCATTCGTTCCTGCGCTTCGCTTATCCAGATTTCCGTGTAGTTTAACCCGGCGTATTTTAGGGGGACTTTTTCGAGTTTAACTTCTGCGCCTAAGTCTTTGCCCATTTCGCCGACCGCACTGGACAGTCCCCCCGCACCGCAGTCAGTAATCGCTTCGTATAATCCTGCCTCATTTGCCTGCACGAGCACGTCTAACATTTTCTTCTCGGTGATGGCATTGCCGATTTGCACGGCGTGGGAGAAAATATGCTCGTGCTCGTGTGTCATCTCGCCAGATGAGAACGTCGCGCCGTGGATGCCGTCTCTGCCTGTTCTGCCGCCAACGACGATTATGATATTTCCCGTCTGCGGGTGCTTAAAGCACTTGTTCTTGTCCATTACGCCGATATTGCCGCAGTAAACCAGCGGATTGGCGAGGTATCTGTCGTCGAAATATATTGCGCCGTTGACGGTGGGTATGCCCATTCTGTTGCCGTAGTCTCGCACTCCAGCGATGACGCCTTTCATAATGCGCTTGGGGTGCAGCACGCCCTTGGGGACGTCTTCGAGCTTCATATTCGGGTCGCCGAAGCAGAAGATATCGGTGTTGGCTATGGGCCTTGCACCCAGGCCGGTGCCCATCGGGTCTCGTATTACCCCGCCGATGCCCGTTGCCGCTCCGCCGTAAGGGTCAAGCGCCGAAGGGTGGTTGTGCGTTTCCACCTTGAAGCAAACGGCAGACTCGTCGTCGAATTCGACTACACCTGCGTTGTCTGCAAAAACGGATATGCACCATGGCTTGTTCAACTCTTTGGTGGCCTTGAAAACGGTTTCTTTGAGCAGGTTATTGAAGTGGATATGCCGGCCGTCAAGCTCCATGTCGATTTCGCTTTTGAGCGTTTTGTGGACGCAGTGCTCGCTCCAGGTCTGTGCTATGGTCTCAAGCTCAACGTCGGTCGGCTCCCGGTCGAGCCGGCTGTAGTAATCCTGTATGGCCTTGGTTTCGATGGCGTTGAGGAAAAGGTCCTTTTCCCTGCTTAGCCGAAGCAGCCCTTCTTCATCGAGCTTGCCTATGGGCCAGTGCACAACCTTCAGCTCATACGGCTTAGTATGTGCGCTTGGCGGCTCGGCAACGTTGCCGACGACGCAGACCTCAATACAGTCATTGGCGAGAATTTTCTTGGCGATTGTGTCAATTTGCCTGTCGCTTAAGTCTCCCAGCAGCACGTATTTGCGGGCAGTGCGAACGCTTGATGGCTTCACTCCCATATCGGTCATCGCGCTTGTCACTGATTCGGCTACTGGGTCGGTCACGCCGCTTTTTAGGTGAACCTCAATCAGTGTTGCTTTTGCAAGGCCCGCCGGTGCGCCACTTCTGCCGATGTAATACTCTTCGCATACAGGGTCGGTCAGAAGTTCCTTTGCCAGACGCTGCGAGAAGTCCTTGTCGAATTCCGCCTCGATTAGATAGACCCTGGCGAACTGCACCGCCTCAACGCTGCTTAATCCCATTTCCCTGATATCTGCGAGAACACTTGCGCCCTGCACGTCGGCGAAGCCCGGCTTGTTGAAAACCTCGAACCGCCACTGCTTCATTAAATCAGTTCCTTCCTGCTCATCCTGTATTTGACCAGTGCGCTGCGTTTGGTCCTCGCTGCTTCCAGCAGCTTTTCAATTCTTTTTTTCTCGCCGGAAATAATCGCCTTTTTGAATTTTTCAAGCTCGGCGATGAGCCGGTCTATACCACGAATACTGTTTGCAGTGTTTGTCATCAGCACGTCGGCCCAGATATTCGGCGGGCCTGATGCGATGCGTGAGCTGTCCAAAAAGCCCTTGCCGGCAAACTTTAATTCCTCCGCGTTACTGGCGTTGACCAGCGCAGCAGCGGTAATGTGCGGCAGGTGACTTACGTCTGCAAAAATGCGGTCGTGGCGGGCAGGAGGCATAATTTTAACATAACAGCCGAGTGCCGACCAGAAATCTTTTAGCTTAGTCACGGCACGACGGCTGGATGCTTTTGTGGTTGTGAGAAGGCACAAGGCCCCGTCGAACAGGTCGTCTCTGGCAAAGTCAACGCCCCTTTGCTCAGAGCCGGCTATCGGATGCGAGCCGACATAATGGGCATTTTTAGGCAGGCGCCTGGCCGCCCAGCGATGGGACAGGACCTTCGTTGAGCCGACGTCGGTGACAATGCAGCCGGCTGGCAGGACGCCGGCGATTTGGCGAAATATCTGCTCGAAAGTGCAGATTGGCGTCGCGAGTATAACAATGTCAGCACCGACCACACTTGCCCGGACGTCATCGAAAACCTCATTGGCTATTTTGAGTCGACGCGCCTTTGCGCGTGTGCTTGGCCTGTGGGCGAATCCCGCGGTTTTGACACTGCTTATCGCCCGCGATACAGCCAGACATATTGAGCCGCCGAGCAGGCCGAGGCCGACAACCGTTATCTTTCTTAAGTCCTTCATATAAAAGACCTTACGAAAAGAGTGATTTGATACAAGATAGCATTAAAAGCTATAGCAAGCCGGGCGTGATGTCAATTTTTTTCTTTGATTTATAGCGCTTCGGTGGTAGGATATCTGCTCATTTGAAAACTGCCAGGTAGCGCGGCAACTCAAAAACAGACCTGAACTCGCTGTGATTCGGCCGGGTCGCCGGAATATGCGGGACAGGATTTTTTTATGCAGGCGTTGTTCCCGGCCATAGTCGGGAACATTGGGATATGGCGACAGCGAAGAAGAATGATAACGCAATCGGTGATGGCGACTACCTCGACTTTGAGCAGAAGGTGGCTGAAATCGACCGCCAGATAAATGAGCTGCGCCGACTAAGCTCTATCAAGGGCATCGGCTATTCCGCGGAGATTCGGCAGCTTCAGAAAGAGCAGGTCGCGGAACTTGGGCGGATTTATTCCAATCTTTCCGCCTGGCAGACGGTGCAGGTTGCCCGCCACCCTAAAAGGCCGCTTTTGGCGGATTATTTAAACCTGATGGTCAAGGATTTTCGCGAGTTGCACGGTGACAGGTGCTTCGGCGACGATAGGGCCATTGTTACCGGCCTGGGCCAGATAGGCAGGGAAAAGGTTTTGATTGTAGGCCAGAACAAGGGTCGGCTGCTGAAGGAAAAAGTGGCCTGTAATTTCGGCTGTCCGAATCCGGAGGGTTATCGCAAGGCCCTTGCCAAGATGAAATTCGCCGCCAAGTTCAGTGTCCCGGTTGTTACTCTTATCGATACGCCCGGCGCCTATCCGGGCGTCGGAGCAGAAGAGCGGGGCCAGGCACGGGCGATAGCGGTGAATCTTTTTGAGATGTCGCGATTGCCAGTGCCCGTAATCTGTATCTGCATCGGTGAAGGCGGCTCAGGCGGTGCGCTGGGCATCGGCGTGGGCGACCGGCTGGCAATGCTCGAGTTCGCTTACTATTCGGTCATATCCCCTGAGGGTTGTGCGGCAATCCTGTGGCGCGATGGTTCGCAGGCTCCGGACGCCGCAGAAGCGCTTAAACTGACCAGCAGAGACCTGCTAAAGCTGAGACTCATCGATGAAGTCATCGCCGAGCCGTTAGGTGGCGCTCACCGCAATATCCACGATACCGTTTACAGCGTCGAGCAGTATATCACCAAAACACTCGCGGTCCTGAAACGGACAAAGCTCGACACTCTTCTGGCCAATAGATATGAAAAGCTGCGTGCCATAGGCAGCGCGCCGGCTGCAACTGTCCCAGGCAGAACGACCAAAGCGAGGATTAAAGCCATCGAAACCCTGCCGGCCAAGTCCAAGTCTGTCGCCGCCAAGGTGTGAGCTTCACAAGGAACAGCAATCGCTTGTATATAGACAAACGCGAAGCGTAAAATTAAAGCGAGGACCACAATCACGAGATTTTTAGTTTGTGTTGGTTTTGTGTTGCTGGTCGCGAGCGACTATTCAGCCATGTGTTTTTGAATTAGCTCGATGATTTCGGCCTTGGCGGGCATTGCTTCAACAGAGCCGAATTTCGTGCATGCCAAGGCACCTGCGGCTGCGGCGAATGTAACGGCCTTGCATAAATCGTCGCCGACCGCCAGTGACGCAGCTAATGCGCCGGCAAATGCATCACCGGTGCCGGTGTGGTCAACAAGCTCTATGGGAAATGCCGGAACGTGGTGAGCGGTGTTTCGGTCAACCACCATACAACCACGCTTGCCCATTGTAATAACGGCAGCGCCGGCCCCTCTTGCTACCAGTTCTGAGCCGACCATCTTTGCAGTGCGGATATTCGCGCTCGACCGTTCTGAGATAAGTGCCGCTTCATACAGGTTGGGTATAAGGACGTCGACCGAAAAATACTCCGGCGCAAGCGACGTATCACCGCCGGAACTGCTCGCCACGGCGGAGCGTGTCGTAGTCGGGGTTGTTCCGATTGCGCCTGCAGGGTCCAGGATAATCCTGGTACCGTGCAGCTTGGCTGTGATGATGGCTTTGGTAACCGTCTCTTTGGGTAGGCGAGCGTGAATCAGACAGACGTCGGCATCGGCGATTACCTGCTCGGCGGTTTCGATATCCTGTGAAGAAAGCGAAGCGTTGGCGCCTTCGTATCGAATGCAGGCGTTTTCTCCTTTTGAATCTACCAGCGTTAAAATTACGCCCGTGTTTTTTGCGTTTGCGGTGAAGACGAAGTCGGTGTTGACTTTGTGCTGGCGCAGAGTGGATTTTATCGTTTCCCCGAACTGGCAGCTTCCGATTTTGCTGATTAGGTGCACCTCGCAGCCGCAAAGCGCCGCCTCTATGGCCTGATTGACACCGGGGCCGGTCGCCGTATACGAAAGCGCCGAGCCGGCTGAAGTCTGGCCCGCCGTCGGCACCTGTGCACACTTGACTGCCATATCCACATACGCGCAGCCAACCGCGACGACCTTAGGATTCCTTCCCGGCATTTGCATCCTCTAAACCACTTTTTGCGTGAGTATAGTTAGCCGGTAATAATGTGCAACCTTTTTGTCCGTTCGGGGTGTATATACTCAACTCGGTGTCCCTGTCTTTTTTCGCGAATGTTGACGGATTATTCCTGGGTATCCTCGGCTTGTGTCTCTCTGGTGCGTCTTGTCGCCATTCGTTCTCTTGCCCGTTCCAGCCGCTCTTCTCGGTCCGGTCGCTCAATGCGCTCGCGAGTTGGCCTTCTCTCGCGTCGCTCACCCAGTTCCTGCTGACGCTGCTGCCTCAGCTCATCCTGGAGCTTGGTGACAAGTGAATTTAATCTTTCTTGTCTTCGCTGCAGGACGAGGTCTATCGCCTTGACGGTTTTCTCCGCGTTTTCTTCAGCCGCGACCTTTCGTATGAATTCAAGCTCCGCTGTGACCGTTCCCTCGGCTGCCTGAGCCAGTTCGGCCTTTCGGTTGGTTGGTTCAAGCCACTGCTCCTGCTCATCCCTGCTCTCGAAGCTCATCCGATTAATCTCCCGGTTAAGCTCGTTAAAATCATTGATGTCGATGACTCTCGCTTCCACCGTTTCATTGCCAGGTCTGCCCTGTTGCTCTTCGGTCGCGTTTACATCGGGCGTAGCCATTGGTTTTGGGGCGGCCGACTTGGAATCTCGAACGGTTTGCTCGTTAGGCTCCATTTCAGCAAGCGCTGATTCATTATGTTCTTGCCCACGCAGTGTTTGCGTCAAACATAGAGGCAATCCTGCTATAAGCAGAAGCGATAATACGTGGGCATTTCGCTTCTGTGTATTTCTTACTGCATTTAACAATTTCTTTGCGCCTTTCATATTAACCCCCTTCGTCGGCCTGTGTATTGGGCCGGTTATTAAATTTCCTCTGCGCTTGTTACGCCAATCTTTTCAGTTATTCTATCAAATTCTTCGAGGGAGTGGAATTCAATGACAATTCTTCCGTATCTCCCGTTTCTTCGTGTCTCAATAGCGACATTAGTCCCAAGTTCCTTGCTGAGGCGACTCTCAAGGTCGCGGATATGGGCCGCCTTTTCTCTTGCTGCTGTTTTGCGGCTGGTGTTGGCAGCGAGGTGCTGCCTTACAAGCCGCTCAATTTCTCTGACACTCAGTCGCCCAGCAAGGGCACGGTTGGCTAATTTGCGTCTTAAATCGTCCGTAGGCAAAGCGAGAATAGCACGCGCATGTCCCATAGTAAGCTGTCCGTCGATTAGCATCTGCTTTAACTCGGGCGGTAAATCCAGCAGTCGCAGGTGATTGGCTATCACCGAGCGGTCCTCGCCAAGCCGGGCCGCCGCCTCGACCTGCGTCAGGGATAATGCGTTTAAGTACCTCTGATAAGCATTGGCCCGTTCGATTGGATTCAGGTCTGTGCGATGAATATTTTCAACCAATGCAAGCTCGAGAAGTTCGTTTTCGCTCGTTTCGCGGATGATGGCAGGAATAACATCCAGCCCTGCGAGCTTCGCGGCTCTCCATCGCCTCTCCCCAGCTACGAGCTGATAACCGCCATTAAACGGTCTCACAATTATTGGCTGTATCACACCATTTGCCTTGATAGACCTTGCCAAATCCGCGAGTTCTTGTTCGTTCCAAATGAAACGAACTTGGTGCGGATTTGGCTGAATTTCGACAATTGGGACTTCTTTTAAGTTGTTACGTAATTTCTTATTAGACAAAGAGTTAGATGCAATAGGCATTATAGGGACGGGAGCTATCTTGCCCTTTTCGCTTGATGTTATAGGACCTAAAAGGGAAGCCAATCCCCTGCCAAGGTGTTTTGGTTTTTCGGTCTTTTGTGCCATTAATGTGCCCCTTCGATTAAAAAATGTGTGGATAGCCGGAAAGGCCATCACTATTTGATTGGTGCATTATAATAAGAATATCTTTGAGCTATTTCGGTGTTATTAACGAAAATTCTAAAGCGTTACCAGTCAAATTTGGCGATTTCATAAAAAAAGTTTCACGTGGAACAATAGGGTCCGCTTGCGTATTGACTCCTTGCCTTGAGAGAGTTAGTGGTTGGATGTGGCTGGGCAGAGAAAATCTGCTGGGGCTTCACAGGGGAGGTTACTTCGAGGCGCCTTTCTGTCCCAAGCAGCGCTCAATTCCTGAAGTCATCCTTCTCGCCAAGGGCAAACCTATACCGTCAAAGGAAATCCTGGGGTTGGCACCCGGGTTATTTGATAATATGCCAAAAATGCAAGGATCGCCAAAGGTTAATGTTCAGTATTAGTGTCATACTATGTCATACTACTATCATTAGGATAAAAACGCCACTTTGCTATTGTATGCCATTGTATGCCAGGATTTTGATGACAGGCACGGATTGGCCAAGTTGCCCCCGTTAGGACTATGTTCCACGTGAAACATCGGGGGGGGTAATCTTAGGTACTAACAGCCACTTGTCCCGTTGTGTGCTGTCCAATACTTTTTCATCTATGCCTGTGATGCCTCGGAAATGAATTCCTTAGCTGATGCGGCACCGAATAGCCAAGTTAGTAATGAGTATGGTGTAAATATACCGAAATTCCAAGACAATTCACTGAGTCCTATAATATACCGATTAAGGCCCTGAAAGTGCGGTTGAGAGCCATTTGGACAAGTCGAGGTGATGTAAGGCGTCTTTCAATTCCGCAGATTTCAGTGCGGAGGATGTGGATGGAATTGGGTTGCTCTTATTCTTGTGGTGATTTGGCGGCGGCTATTGCCTCGCCAAGGGTAAGCGTGCCTTCGTAGAGTGCCCGGCCGACAATCACGCCGGCTGCGCCGAGAGAAGCGAGTTTTTTTATGTTTTCTGCGGTTGTAACGCCGCCGGATGCGATAACAGGGACCGAGACGCAGTCAATCAAGGCCTTAGTTCTATCCAGATTTGGGC
>CAZQWM010000001.1:2616-41198 GCA_964597035.1 uncultured Pirellulales bacterium | reverse complement strand
ATAACAGGGACCGAGACGCAGTCAATCAAGGCCTTAGTTCTATCCAGATTTGGGCCGCCGAGCATGCCATCCCTGGTAACGTCGGTATAGATGATAGCTGCTATGGGCAGCGAAGCTGCCTCACAGGCGAGCTCGATAAGGCCTTTTGGGTGTTCATCGTACCAGCCGCTGGTAACAATGTGAGAGCCGCGGGCGTCGAGACCAAGCGCAATTTTGTGCGGGAAACGCGTCGTGATATCGCTGAACCATTCGAAATCGTTGATGGCCTGTGTGCCGATTATGACGCGATTTATGCCCAGGTTAAGAAGTTCTTCTACGGACTCATCGGTTCGTATTCCGCCGCCGACCTCTATATTTAGCTTGCCGAGTGCGGTTATAGCCGATATGGTTGGCGTATTGACCGGACGCCCAATCTTTGCGCCGTCGAGGTCAACGATGTGCAGCCATTCGGCTCCCTGCTCGATGAAATCCTGTGCCTGTTTGACGGGGTTGTCCTGGTAGTTTATCTGGCGGTGATAATCGCCCTGGATAAGCCGCACGCATTTACCGCCGCGAAGGTCGATAGCCGGTATGATATACATTTTTCGCCCTTACAGGATTTACAAAGCGATACGTCTGGATTGTAAATAATCGGCTGCTTGCTTTCAACAATCTCTTGACCGGAATAATCAATTGTAAATAATCAATAACAGACGATACCGGAGAGGTGTCGGAGCGGCTGATCGAGCCGGTTTCGAAAACCGGTGTGCCCCTAAGGGGTACCGCGGGTTCGAATCCCGCCCTCTCCGTTCTTTATTGATTTTTATACAAGAGGGATGATAAAGCGCGCACAGCGAAGATTTAGACTGAAATCCGGGGAGTTGTCTTTGAGAGGTTGTTGTATACTATTTGAACAATCGGCTGGCCTGGAGAGCTATAGGCCTGCAGAATCCTGTCGTGCTCATGGACGCTCCATTGCTCAATGATGTTTGCATCGTGGTTTGTCAGAACGGTCGTCACCTTATGAACGCCTGTCCGGCAGCGAAAATCGAATCGGCTGTAGCTGGAAGGAATGTCGAGCAGGTTCCATCGATAATACCATACCTTTTCGGCATCGTGCAACACCACTATTGGCACCTTTCTTTGCATAGCCATGTTGGCCACTAGGCATCGTGTCTGGGCCAGTCCGTCGCTGAAGACGAGGTCGAAGGTGGTGCCTTTGCCGTCAAAATACTGAAAAACCGCCTCCGGGTCGCGCTGGAAAACAGGGTGCCAGTTTGGCGAGTTAATTTTTGCATTTATTTTGTAATACCATTCCCTGCTTTCCTGCTCTACGCTGACGACAAACTCGCAGTGCCCGACGAAGAAGGTTGTGCTGTACTCGCCCAGGCCGAATTCGAGAACACGGTTTATATTAAATGCGCTATAGATTTTCTCAAACACGGACAAATGGCTTCTGTAGTTGTCAAATTCCATTTTCCTACCTTGATTGTATTGCCCAGGACGGCAAAGCTCGTGCAATTGCGAATTTGACCCGCTAATATCAGTCGGGTATTCAACAGTGCTGTTTCTATATCGGCCCATTACCCGGGAATTCTGCAACTTGATACTTTTTCAGGTTCCCAACATTCGGCAATGATGGGCGGGAATAGTTCTTAAAAAAGTACTATAATAATACGCGTGCGTTTTGTAACTTACATCACAAGAGGTTAACAGACTCTACTGTGTATTTTGGCGGCCTTTTATGCGTGTGGCCTTAGGGCAGTTTGATGCGGTGGTGGGGGACCTGTCGGGAAACGCCGAGAGGATGCGGGATATCTACAGGCAGGCAAAGCAGCAGGGCGTGGAGCTGCTTTTATTCCCGGAGCTTGCGGTGTGCGGCTATCCGCCGGAAGATTTGCTGTTGAAAAGGCATTTTCTCGACGACAATCGGCGGACCGTCGAAAGACTTGCAGCCGATTGTCCGGATGCGGTCATAATGGTTGGTTTCGCGGACTATTTTCGCGGCCAGACATATAACTGCGCAGGGATACTGAAGGACGGTCGGCTGGAGAAGGTATATCGAAAGAACCTGCTGCCTAATTACGGTGTGTTTGACGAGCGTCGGTATTTCCAGCCGGGCACCCGGCCTTTGATTATCGAGCTGGACGGTATGAACATTGCTGTGACGGTGTGTATGGATATTTGGGACATTGAATGGCTTGACAGGGTTTTCAGGAATGCAGGCCGAATTGATTTGCTGCTGAATATCTCGGCTTCGCCTTTTCATCTTGGTAAAATCGAGACGAGAAAGGAAATGGTCGGCCATTGCGCCACACGGCTTAACTGTCCTGTCTGTTACTGTAATCTGGTGGGGGGGCAGGATGAGCTTGTTTTCGACGGGCGAAGTATGTTTGCAGACGCCTCAGGCCGAATCGTCTCGATGGCAAAGGTATTCGAAGAGGACCTGCTAATCGCTGATATTTCCACCGAAGCGGAGACCGCGTCGGTAAAACCTGTGTCTGCTTCGGCCGATTATTCGCTCGATGTGCTCGATGAGCTTTATCTTTCGCTTGTGCTGGGCACAAGGGATTATGTAAAGAAAAACGGCTTCAGCAGGGTTTTGGTGGGTTTAAGCGGTGGCATAGACTCGTCCGTCACCGCGGGTGTCGCGGTTGCGGCCTTGGGCACAGAAAGCGTCATCGGAATCACGATGCCGTCGGAATTCAACAGCCCCGAGACAGTCAGCGACGCCGGGAAGCTTGCCAAAAACCTGGGTATCCAGTTTATGACCATCCCCATCGGCTCTGTGCTGGAGCGATTCAATGGCTCGCTTGGGGATGTGCCCGGCTGGGACAGCAAGGGTATCGCCTACGAAAACCTGCAGGCCAGAATAAGAGGGACCATCCTGATGTCGCTGTCTAACCAGTTGAATGCCCTTGTTCTTACGACCGGCAATAAAAGCGAAATCGCCGTCGGCTACACGACGCTCTATGGTGATACTGCCGGCGGCTTTGCCGTCTTGAAAGACGTTTTCAAAACTATGGTATTCAAGCTCGCACGTCACATTAACGAAATCAACAAGCGGGAAATCATACCTGCAAGTGCTATAGAAAGAGTGCCAAGCGCCGAGCTTCGCCCCGACCAGAAGGACACCGATTCTCTGCCTGACTATGACCTTTTAGACGAAATCCTGAAGGGCTATGTAGAGCAGGATAAATCCGCTCAACAACTCATCGACCAGGGGCTGCCGAGAGACGCAGTCATTAAGGTCATTCGTATGGTCGACCGAAACGAGTATAAGAGGAGGCAGTCGCCGCCGGGGGTCAAAATCACGCCGAAGGCGTTCGGCAGGGACAGGCGCCTGCCAATCACAAATCATTACAATCCCTGGGCCGATTCAAGGTAGGCGTTGCGGGCTTTCCCGTCCGCTTTGCTGTTGCTGCAGAAGTGTGGCGACAATTGTCCGGGCGAATGTTGCTGAAGCAGCGGGACCGCTTGCGGTTATTATAAGGCCGTCGCGTTCTATAGGCCTGCCGGTGTATTTTGCCCCGCCTTTTTGGATAGCATTGCGTTGAGTGATAAAGGCGGTTGCCTTGGTGTTGTTGAGCACGCCTGCGTTTGCCAGAATTGTCGGCGCTATGGATATTGCGGCCAGGACTTTGTGCTCCGATGCCGCCTCGCGTGCTATATCTTGCGCAGTATGATTAGTGAAATACTGGACGGCCCCCGTTCCTCCTACGAAGATAACCGCGTCGTAATCTGAGACGCGCAAGTTCTCCAGCGCTATTTCGGATGCAGCGATTCCGCCGAGCATACCCCGCAGAGGCCCGATTTTTGTGCTGGCGATTGCGGTTTCTATGCCGGCTTCGGTCAGGATTCGCTGTGTCTCGAATAGTTCCTCGTCTCTGAATTCAGCACTGGGGACAACGAAGACCGCCTTTTTGCCTGCAGCAGTTGAACCGTTTTGTTGTGCTCCCGGTTGTGATGTCGAAAGCGGATAGCCGACGCAAACAATCAACAGCGGCTCCAGCTCACCTGACAGCTCACAGACCTTACTTACATTCCTTGTATCAAAGGCGCCGACGGGTACTGCCACAAGCCCCATTGCTACGGCCTGTAACTGAATGTTCTCGGCCACGTGGCCCGCCTCGAGCAGCATAAACTTCGTTGCCTTGCTGCCGTACTTGGCGGCGAGCTTTCTGACCGAGCCGGTGATGACGATGCCACAACCCGCATCAGCGACCCACTGCTGCCCCAGAGAAGCCGATGAGAGCTTCTTTCTGAGGTCTGACGAGGAAACCTGTTCAAGTGAATGTTCCGAGGGGCGATAGATAAACATGCCCTCTGGCGCGATTATATGTAGTTCGATTGGGTATAAAGCACCTGCCGACGGTGCGGCGCGGAACCCGCGTTGCTTGTCGGTTATGCCCTGTCCCGCCCAGGCCAACTGTCCAATCTGAACGAAACTGAGCGGCTTGGCTGCAAACTGCCGAATGCTTCGCCTGTTGTTGATGGCCTCTTCCAAGCTTACGGAACCCGATAGCTTCGGCGCCGGAAGCTGAATTATTTTCAACTCGGCTGTCCGTGGCCGTCTTTGCGCCTGGCATAACACAGGCGGTATAGCAACGAAAAAGACCGTTAGAAAACAGCAGACCAGGAAGCGACGGCAATGCATTACAGATACTCGAGACCGCACCATTGTCAAAGCCCTCCAAATGCGTCTAAAGCAAATTTCATTTTGAGTCCGTATCATCGCAGAATCACCATTATCGATAAGTGCTAACCTTTACTGTTTACGATTGTCTCTGCCACTTGTTTTTCCGGGTGCTTATAAATCAGGTGAAGGTTTCGGATGTAAATCAGAATGTTCAGCGAGAAGCCAAGCATAAATATGGGATTTTTGATATGAATTGAATAACTCAATAGTATCACGCTGCCCACGAGGGACACATACCAGAATGCGACCGGGACATGTGAACGCTTTTTGTATTCGCTGGCCAGCCACTGCAGGATAAATCTGGCTCCGAATATAAGTTGGCCGACAAGAGCAATTGTTGCCCAGACGGGGTCGCCTACTATCTGCTCTGCTACGGCGCTTTTCAAAAACTCGATTATCGAATGCAGCATAATCCGACTCCTTATTAATAATTGATGATTGATAATTGATAATCGATTATTATGGCTGCCTTTGGCAAATTATCAATCATCAAGAAAAATTAAGAGGTGATTGTGATATTGACGCGCAGGCAAAAGACAACAATCGCAGTTTTAATGCCTTACTGGATTACGCTGGCTATTCTTGCTCACATTCCCATACCGGAACTTGTCTATCGGGCGCACGTATCCGATAAGTGGCTTCATTTTCTGGCATATTTGAACCTCGCTTTTCTGCTATGGTTCTCTATCAACCCAGACAGGAAGGTTAGCTGGCGCAGTCGGGTGGCGTGGATGATTTTTCTTATAACTGCTGTGTATGGGGGGCTCGACGAAATGGTTCAGCCCTATGTGGGCAGGACGGCTGATATTGGGGATTTTCTCGCCAATGTGGCAGGAGTGTTGTCAGGGTTGATTATATTTGCTTTTCTAACGTTCTGGCAGGCGCTTCTGGCTACCACGGCGATAACAATCTTCGGACTGACTAATTTGGCAAAGGCCGACCTTTCAAAACTGGTGCCGGTATTAAATGCTGCTTTTCACATTATTGCTTATGCCGGCTTTACTATCGTATGGGTCCGCTTTATGAATCTTTATTTGTCGGTCAGGTCGTTTGTCGGCAGATTGATGCTGACTTTGGCCGTTCCGATTGTTTTTCTCGCCATAGTTAAGACCTCTTCTTTGTTACTGGGCAGGAGCTTCGCCCCAACGGATTTGCTTTTTTCAGTTTTGGGTATCTTTGGCGTGACTGTCGTGGCCTGTTTGGCTCGTATGCGTGCGGGTAGGTAATTAGTACAGGAATAGTCGTTATCGATTCCCGGCGGACTTGCCCGCCATACGTCGGGCGGGCTTGCCAAAAGGTGTATAGAGCGGGTCGCCAATCAAAACCAACTGCCAGGAGCAAAAAGGTTGTGTTCGCCAGAACGCCTCAACGAGGGATTTCCCATCGAGCAGTTCCGCGAAAAAATATGCGGGATTGGGAAATGAGTTCAGATATGGCTCCGCCACGGCACCTAGCGTCGCGGTAATGCCGTCATTGAGCATTGAAGGACACCACTGGCTGCTGTCAGAGTCGCGGAGATCCACCGCTTCCAGGCTGGCGATATGAAACCCTATTGCGCCGTCTACGAAGTCAAAGGCATCGACATACTTTTTCAAGCTGTACCATCCGCAATAAATCGCCGTTTGTGGGCAACTGCCGGAGGCAAAAAGCTCTCTGGTCCTTTGTTCTTTGACCTCAAAATTCGTGCGAAGCCGCAGCAGGACCGCCAGGTCCCGCAACTCCTGGTCGAAATGTCCTATAGAATACGGTTGTTTGTCGTCGGCGATTCCGCGAGAATCAATATAAGCAATACCTTTAAGCCCTGTTTTCTCTGCTGCGAGCGCCTTATCCACAAGACCGCGGGCAATCTGAGGTGTTGGGCCGTCAAGTCGGCAGACCATAATTGTCAGGGCCAGCTCTTCGGGATACCCGCTGTTCTTGTTTAACTGGTTTGACTGCCATCGGTGCAGTTCATAAGAGCTGAAAAGCACCATTGACAGCTCACTATCCACGCTAGCGTCGGTCTCTTTGCCCAGAATCCGGTCGATTTCCCCCTTGACTCTCGTAAGCTGAAGTTTTGTTCTACGCTGCAGTTTTTCCGAGGTCTTGTCGTCTGCGGTCATCAATCCTTTCTGTGCATCTTCGAGGTCCTTTTCATATCGCCGGGCGGATAATTCAAGTTGTTTGAGCTGCTCCTGCTGGTCTTTCAGTTGGCTGCGAGGTCCGACCCTGTAAGGTATGCCGTAAGTTGTCAGCAGACATTTTATTGGCTGGCCGAATTCGTTGCTGTTCAGCCGTTCACGAATAGGCCTGGCAAGGTTTTTCTCGTATTCTTCTCTGCTTATCGTGTCGGAAAGCTCACTATCGAGAGGCAGGGCCAAAATATTTTCTCCGGAAACGTTTCGCTGCTGACAGTAGTATCGGCCAAGCTCTACGGATGACTCAATATCTGCATTGACAACCACAAGTATCTCGTTTGGCTCTATTGCTTGGACAGCAGCGCAAAGCATGAGAGCAAAACACGCTACAAAGCTGTTCAAATATCTGGCCATGGATACATCTCTTCAAAAAGTCGGCATTAAAATCTTCAGTAAAAGGGTCCGTTCAGTTTAGGTGTTTGGCCCGTCTCTGTCCATATACGTATGCTCAATAAAGTTGCCTGCTGGACAAACGGTCACAGGAGATATAAAGTAATTTGCCAACTGTCGTTTTGGCGGTGCTTAGGAGAACATGATGCAAGAATATATTCTCGCAATAGGAAAACCATATACTTTGCCGTTTAAGCTTTTGCCTGTCGGCCTGGTTTCTTTTGTTATTGCTATTGCGGCGACCTGGCTTTGCGGGAAGGTCGCTCTTCGGCTGGGGATAGTCGACAGACCTGACAACTCGGTAAAGACGCACAAATCACCGACGCCATATCTGGGTGGAGTGGCTATGTTCGCCGGTCTTGCGGCAGGTGTGCTCTGCGCATTGTTTTTCCTGCCGCTTGATTGCCCGTCGCTTGTTAGAAAATGGCTTTTTGGAATCATCGGCGCCGGTGCAGTTGCCTGCGTCGTCGGTTGCCTCGACGATATTATGGACATAAGACCTTGGCACAAGGTGGCAGGGCAGGTCGCCGCGGCGATTGTCCTGGTAGCCGTTGGGATAACACCGATGCTCTATTCCCTTGCCTGGCCTGCCAAGCTTTTTGTGGATATTGTTGTAGTGCTCGTCTTTGTGTTGGGTGCCACTAACTCACTGAATCTGCTTGATGGCCTGGACGGGCTGTGCGGCGGTGTTACGGCGATTATGGCTGGTTCAATGTTGTTGCTGGCGACTATGATTGGTGCAATTGGCGGCGGCACGCCTGGTGATTATGTGAGAATCATTGTTTGCCTGGCATTGCTGGGAAGTACGCTTGGTTTTCTTCCATTTAATTACTATCCTGCGAAGATTTTTATGGGTGATGCGGGCAGTTTGCTTTTGGGCCTGAATATGGCCGTAATGATGGTGCTTTTTGCGGAAAAGTCTTTTCAACTCTGGCTGGCGTCCATAGTGATGTTCGGCCTGCCTATCCTTGATACAGCCGTAGCTTTCGCCAGACGAATCATAAATAAAAGACCCCTGTTCGCTTCAGACAGGGGGCATGTTTACGACCAGATGGTGGACAGAGGTTTGTCTATAAGGAAAGCCGTCTCGGTCTGTTACGGCCTTACGGTGGTATACGGGCTTGTTGGTCTTGTTATCGGCATCCTGCCGTTGTTATCGGCCTTGATTATGTGCGCGGCGGCCGTGCTGATATCAGCCGCTGTAGTCTGGAGGAAAGGGTATCTCAATATGACAGGCCTGCGGGGAGCAGCGCACAAGAGCGAATAGCAGTCCTGTAACTTGTAACTCAGACTATGGTGAATCCCACTGCTCGCCAACGCATCAAGTCAAGGTCATGCGTAGGCTATAGAAGTCACTGGCAAAGCATCTACCTGTACGTACTCCTTTTTGGTTGTTTTTCACTTGATTTTTTGTTGAAAACCGATATAATCTAAACAGTATGTTGAGAGGAAAGAGAAGATGAGAATTGCGCCCATAATAATTATCATTGCTGTGATATCAGCTGTTTGCCAGGGCTATTCAACTGCGGACTTCAACAGGGACGAGGTTGTAGATTTGCTTGATTTCTCAGAATTTGCTTTTCAGTGGCTCAAAGAGTCGAATGGACTTCCTGAGGTGATGCTACCTACTACCTGTGCGACGTATGTGATTGCCACGTCATCCTCTGCCCCACATGTTCAGTCAAGGGCAGATTATATCTGCGATGGTGTAGACGACCAGATTGAAATACAGCATGCCATTGACAGTATGACCCCTATCGGCGGTGTTATATATCTGGCAGAGGGTATATATTGGATATCCGATACTATCACGGTTGATAAACCGGTTTTCTTCCGCGGCGCCGGTGTCAATTGGCATTACCTTGGCGGTCTCACACGTATATATCCTGTGGACGGCCTCAGTGGCCCTATAATAGATTCAGTGGGTGATTATTATCTTGGCGGTATCTTTGACATTGGCTTCGACGGATACTATATGACCGAGGAGGTAAATTGCCCTGCCGTGCTGCTCAGGGCCACTGGCGGTGACTATCATATTGAGCGGTCAGGTTTCTACAATATGAAGTTTCTAAATGCTGTTAGAGCCGAGTGTCACAACGTATGGATACACGACACCTGCTTTGAGAATATCAAGCATTCGAGTCAGGATTGTTACGCTATCATGGTTTCGGAGGGTTGGCGCAATAGAATCGTGAACTGCCACTTCCGAGACAACAAGAACTGCATCTGGTTTGACAGTGCTGGCGCGGAGGATTGGATTTTAGGGTGTGACTTTCATAACACGGACTGTACCGTTCTTAAGCTGAACGCCAACTATGGTGTAGTCAGCGATTCGACACTGTGGTCTTATAACGAGGCAGGAGGGGGCTATCCAATGATACAGGTGGCGGGTAACGTCTATAACTGGACTATACATGATTGCGAAATCAGGCCGTACACCGATACTCCTGTTGTGCAGGTGGCAAGTGGGAAGTTTCTCTCCCAGTTTATTTTCCACGACAACCGGATATACAACTTCACTGGTTCTCAGAACACTATGTTCTCAGGGACAATAATCAATTCGCAAATTGCTGGAAACATTGGTTACTGCACGGCAAACGGTGGCTCTGCTCTGGTCGCCGACGGTTACACTATTGTGCATGGGCTTGCTTCACAACCCACCATCATTACTCTGACGCCATCGGTACCGGGACGGATGGCGGCGGCTACCACTGTAGACAGCATAGCTATTACCGTGAGTCTCAGAAACACCGGGGGTGAAGAGATCACTGTTCCCGAAACCGTATACTGGTATGCGACATGTGAGTAGATGCTGCCTTCACCGTATCATTCCTCGGGTCACTGGATTGATCGACCTTCCGCCGTTAATAAATTTCACCGCGTAGTCGAGCATCTCGAACACAAACGGCAATGGATCTGTTAATACAAAATCATCGTGGCGGCATTTGGGCTGCGGGATTAGAACTCGTGCCGCCTCTTTGAACATTCTACGTTTGACAAGTTCCAGGACCGCTAAATAGTCGCCGACTATCCATCTGCATTTTATCGGGGGGTATTTAGAAACAACTGGTTCATCGATAGATTCCCCCAGTGCCGTTAGGTACCATAGGTAAGGAAAATCAACGCCCGAGAATATGGATAGCGCAAGAGCGCCCCACAAGCGAGGGTTGATTTCTATCAGTCTGAAGTCCCCGTTCTTGTCTTCAATGAAATCTAGATGTGCCACACCGTTCCAATTCAATCTGTCCATTATGTGTGTGGCTCGGTCGATAAGCTGCTGATTATCGAATGGCTCGCGGAGAGTGGAGGTACCGAACTTGCCAGGCTCTTTGCACCGCAGATATCGCTCAGCGAAAGTTGCTACACATTGGCCTTTCTGATACAAGACGCAAACACCTGCTGCCTCACCCGGCAAAAACTCTTGCACAATGGGCCAGTGGTCCTCGGTTAAATGGAAGGTTTCCACAAGCTCTTTGAACTTGGCAAAAAGTTCATCAGTATTGTGTGCAATTCGTACCCCCTTGGCGCTGTTTCCTATATGGCTCTTGAGTACAATCGGCCAGCTCATCTCAGCGTGCCGTGATAGATTTTTCAGATGCGACCAAGACTCAACTTTTTCAGTAAACGGCACCGGACAGCCGGCCTTTTGTGCAATGTCAAGCACAGCAAACTTATCCTCGGCGACTCTGTAACTGTTCCAGTTGGGCAGCGCCGTTAGGACTCCCGCTGGCAGTTCATTCCTTCGCCTGCAGAATATACCCATGTCTTCATGGGCTGGTAGTAGTACCTTGGCACCGGATTTGTCAATTGCTTCGCAGATTGCCTCGAAGTAACTGTCTGGCTCAACGAAGAAATCGGGGACCCTGGTGAATGACTTGCAGTACCGACTGAATCGCGACGCCGCCAGCGGTGAAGCGTCGCAAGCGTGAACTTCTATGCCTCTGCGTCCGAGTGACGATATCGCAGCATATGAGGTACGGCACCAACCATATGTTACCAGTACGGGATATGAATCAGTACAGTTGATTTTTGTATTCTGTGGAGCTATGTATTCCTCTGCTTCAGATTTGGTGCACAGTAATGCTCGAGGTTGTACGGAAAAAATAGAGTTACTGATTATTCTTCCTGACTTCTTGGGAACGTCTTTTAAAGAAATCTTCTTTGTCAATCCAAACAATGAGCCATTGTTCAGAGATATTACTCTCTTGCCAACCAAGCCGCCTAAAGAGCTTTATACTGGCAATGTTGTCATGTGCCACCTTGCCGATAACTCGTGTAGCCCCAGTAGCTAATAGTTTCTCAGTAAGACAATTGGTAAGCTGGCTGGCATTTCCGCCACCGCGGTAGTCCGCGTGGACGGCGATTGGCATAAAAAGCGCTTCCATACCTTTGGCCGGGGACATGTCTGACGAGCCCAAACCGGCTGCGAAAATCTTTGGTCTTTCCGCCAGTATCTTTCTTATCTGCAGCACGCGGGTCAGTACGGCGAGCCAAATCAAGGGGCTGGTAAACAGCCCTTTCAAAGTGCTCCAGCAGAACCTCAAAGGATGCCGTAAGAGTAACCGCTTGCGATAGCCGGCCTTGGTAGTTCCAATTGCAAAACCAACTACTTTCCCTATTATCGGGTCTTCCAAAACCGCAGCGTAGCTTTGCGGTTCCTCGACTGCTTGTCTGTAAAAGCATTTAACCAACTCATCATCCAGCTCCGAGAAAATCGAGGCGGGAAAGCAACTCTTATGGACTGCGGCAACGTCGTCCAAATCTTCTAACGTCATGTCGCGGATGCGAAGTGCTATTTTTGACTCCGTCATATGCAAGCTCTCTCGTTTGAATCCTTTAACTTCGGACCCCCACTATGAAACATACATTTGTCGTCGCAGTACCTCCGATGTTCAAGGTAGCCACTTTTTTTGCGTTTGGCACCTGGTAATCGCCCGCAGTCCCCGTAATTTGTTTATATGCATCCAATAGTTGCCTTGCGCCGGTGGCGCCGACCGGATGTCCGCAGCCGATAAGCCCTCCTGAAGGGTTGATTGGAAGTTTGCCGCCCATCTCTATAACGCCTTCTTCAATGGCCCTGTAACTCTCGCCGGGCTGGGTAAGCCCGAAGTGGTCGATTGCCATATATTCTGAGGTGGTAAAACAATCGTGAGTCTCGATGACGTCCAATTGCCAGCAGTCTGCTATGCCTGCGCGCTCGTATGCATCGGTTATTGCCTTTCGAGTCATCGGCAAGATGTATTGGTCGTCGGCTGAGTCGGCGACTTTTTTAGCAAATTCAATCGGGGCTGTCGTGTGTCCCCAGCCGAGTATTCTGGGTATTTCTTCAATTTTCAAACCGTGACGGGCGGCATATTTTGAGGCATAGTTTTTCGAGGCAATATACAGGCACACAGCCCCATCGGTAACCTGAGAGCAGTCGGTGACTTTGATTCTGCCTCCGATAGCCGTATTGTATTTGCTCACCGTGCAGGCGTGTTCGAAGCTCATAAACCAGTCCCTGGTCTGGGCATTCGGGTTATTCCGGGCGTTTGTGTAGTTTATATCGGCGATTTTCGCAAGATGCCTGTCGTCGAGGCCATATCGCTTGTCGTATTCGTCTCCTAATTGGCCGAACAGCTTCGGAAACGGAAACTCTATGCCCTGGCATTCCTTTTCATACCAGGCCGCGGTTCCGAGATATTCACCGCCTTTGGCCGGGTCCGCTGTCTTCATTTGTTCGACGCCTATCAGGCATATCAGGTCATAGATACCCGCCTGGATATGTGCCATTGCCGATAACGCCGCGACTGCGCTGGCAGCACAGGCGTTTTCAAAACGCATCGTCGGCAATCCAACAAAGCGAGGGTCGAAGTCCACGAAAAACGCTCCAAGGTGCCCCTGCATACAATACAATTCCGCTGCGAAGTTGCCGACAAATGCTGCCCTGATGTTACTCGGCTCTAATTTTGTTGCTTCGATACTGCCCTCGTATGCCTCGCGCATCATAGCTGCTATGTGCTTGTTTTCTCTTGCCCAGTTACGGGCAAAATCCGTCTGGTAACCGCCGAGAATGTATACTGCTTCGTCTTTCATTTTTTGTTCTCTGATACGTTCATTTGGCCACGAAGTATTTGCCGGAGTTGGTAATTCGAAAACCCGACTTGAGGTCATCCTGTAGTGCTTGGGGCACCTCTAGTTTCCTCTCTCTCAGCAGCCCGACCGCCGCCTGGCTGCCGCCGAGCATATCCACTATCACGCTCGGAGCGGCCCAGTGAAACCCGTAAGACATAACCTTGTCGATGCCTTCGATGCCCATTTTGCTGTCAGTTACTTGTCCAACGAGTGAATACGAATAAGCGACATAGGCACATAGAATGTCTTTAACAATGTCCGCTTCTCTGCCACGAGCAGACAGAATGGCCTCAAAGGCCTCTTTATACCTGGCCATACGAATCAGGTGTTTTGCTTGTTCGACGAATGCCATGTGCGGCTCTATCGCCGGCCCATAGTTACAGCTAACGGGGTCTAAGAACACGTATTTACCGCTCTCCAGCTTTTTATAGAAGCCGCCCTTAGTCTTGTTGCCCAGCAGATTTTTTTGAATCATTGTATTGATATAACCCGGCACAGCGAGCCAGTTGTGCATCGCGTCATTGGTGTTCGCATTGAGACTATCGACAATCGCCTTATGTATGTCAATTCCGACTAAATCGAGTGTTGCCAGGGGCGGCATAAGCCGGCCGGTGTATGGACCAATCAAATAATCCATCGTCTCGACGCCGAATTCGCGGGCCAGCGAGGTGATTCGGCTAAAGAGCACAAAGGCAATTCGATTCCCTGCGAAAGCGGCAACATTCTTCACGCGTATGACCACGCGCCGGAGCCGTTTTGCCAGAAATTGCTGCATCAGCTCGATAATTTCCGGGTCCGTGTCATCTATGCCCGTTATCTCGCAGGCAGGCATTCGGCCCGGCGGATTGTAAAAGTGTGTTGATAAGAAGTGTTTTTTGAATTCCTTGCTGCGTCCCTGCACCAGCGACGATAGCGGCAAGCTCGATGTTGTCGAGCTGATGATGGTTTGCGGCTTTATATACGGTTCAACCTGCTCATGCATATGTTGCTTTATGCCGGCGTCTTCGGTAATCGCTTCAACCACCCAGTCCGCCTCGTCAACGGCCCTGGAAAGCAGATGTTCGTAGTCTCCGCATACGATGTTTTGTGCTATTGTTTCTGAGCGTGCCTGTGCTATAGCCCTTTGCAGCCCTCGTTCGGCCCCTTCTTTTGTTCGGCTCAAAAAGTAGACTTTCAAGCCGTTTTGTGCCATCAGGCCGCCGGAGAGACTGCCAATCGTCCCGCTCGCGCCGAGGACAGCTACTGTATTGATACGATTAACCATAGCTATTTAACTTGCCTGGTAATTTTGAGAGAATCATTCCTTTTGATTAGAGCCTATCTCAAAACCTTTGAAAAGCCGCGTTTTCAATGCTGATATCGCGAAATTTAGTGGCTTTGTGATAACTTCTAGTTTTATTGATTTCTATACTGTTCTGCATCACTTGCGCCGAAGTCCGTTGTTTTTGTTTCTCTTGACTAACAGTCGGTGCCATGCCATTGCGTTGTTTTAGCGACATTGAGTTGTCGGTACTCGCCAGATTTTAATTGTGCCGCCCTGTCGTAAGTCTGACGAAGCTACGAATCGCCCATCGGGCGAAAATGCTAACCCGCTTTCTATTTTATGTCCCGGTGTAACGCGGAGTATCTTTTTGCCGTTTGTGCAATTCCACACGAATATATCCACTCCGACTATAGAAGCTACTGTGCAGCCATTGGGGCTCACTGCTACGTCTTGCACAGATGTCTGACCTGCAGTGCTTTTGCTTTTCTTCCCCGCCAGCCAGCGGTCGACAATACTCCCAGAATTAGGGTCGATTTTGTAAAGTGTGGTGTTGGTTCCCCTTGCGTAAATGAATTTTCCGTCCGGGGAGAAATCGGCACTATGAAATTTCTCGACGTCCACCGTCTGTTTTTCCCATAAAACCTTTTTATTTCTTACATCTACCAGTACCATCCAGCCCTTCTTTTCCTGCTCCCCTATCATCAGGGCCAACGAGCCATCTTCAGATACAGCCAGTTTTGTCGGTTGGGCTGCTGTCTGCGGGTGGATATCTATTATATTCTCTATATGCCCACTATTTGGTTCTGGCCTTACAAGTTGATAATTCTTTTTGGTGCCGGTCTTATCGAGGTAATAAGCCAGCGCTACGATTATAGCGGTCTTGTCCCGACTAGCGCCGATAAAAACACGATTGGCGCCGGCTTTCAGAGGTATTTCTCTTACCGGCTGTTGACCCTGTATATCACTGACAATTATTGCCTGCGGTTGCAATCTTTTCGTTGAAATCACAAGGCCCGCCTTCGTTATCAGTGTCTGGTCCGACTCTGCTGTTACAGTTCGAGGTTTTTTGGTGGGATTCGACCAGTCCCATAGATATATCTTTCTGTCCTGGCAAACGGCTACAATCAAATTCCCATTGCTTGTCAGTTCCGACACGCCATTATTGAGCGGGAAACGCAGTTCATATGACAGCGCTGAGGTACGTTTAATCATCAGCATTATCAGGACGACGACGGCGGTGGCGATAAAAAAGAAGATTATAATTGACTTGTTACCGGTGTTTTTGCCCATATCAATTCGCTCAATATTTGGCCGTCTCGGGTTACTACAAGGAACAAGAGAATCCGAGGAGCGTTATTTAGCCGCCTGAGCCGACTTATTCGCTATAGCCGCGAATATCTTATCAAATTTTCTTGCCCCTATTGCCATCGAAAGTTCCTGCTCATAAAACTTTCTGCCATTTTTACCAAATTCTCGTAGTTTTTCGGTGGGCATTGAGATTAATTGACACACGGCTTCTGCGATACCATCTGGGTCTTCAGGGCGGCATGTTATGCCGGCTTGCGCTTTAGTGACCAGTTCTGCGGCATTGCCTTCGACACCTACAAGAATCGGTCTTGCCACTGCCATATAAGCTTGAATCTTAGACGGTATCGTTATCCGGAAAAGCGGGTCGTCTTTTAAGTGTACCAACAGAACGTCAGCCAAACTCAAAAGCTGTGTTACTTCCGCGCGGGGTCTCCAGGGCAAAAACAGTGTGTTGGCGAGTCCCATTTCTTTGGCCTTGCTTTTTAGGGAGTCTGCTTCGATGCCGCCGCCAACAAATACAAACTGCACCTTTGGGTGGCGGCCTGCAACAATTTTAGCAGCTCGAAGCACCGCCTCAAGTCTCTGGGCCTTTCCCATGTTTCCTGCAAATATGATGTTGAAACGACCGGCGAGACCTAATTGTGCGGCTATGTCTTTGTCCCGTTCCATAGGGTAAACAACGGTATCATCGGACCAGTTGTATATGACCTCGATTTTTCCGGGTGGCACTCCCCGGTGGCAAAGTCTTTCCTTAAAACCCGGTGAAAGAACTGTAATCTTGCTTGCTCTCCTATATATCATTTTGCAATACTTGTCCACCAGCTTCAAACCAAACCCGCTATTAAACATACCTGTAGCTGCGAGGGTATCTGGCCATAGGTCTTGAATATCGTATACAAAAGGGATTCCTCGCAGCAGACGCAGCACACAGGCAGGCAGGCCTACGGTGGCGGGTGGATGATAGACGTATGCGACGTCGGCCTTTTTGACTGTCCAGGGACCAATCAGGGACGCCGAGAATGCGTAGCTTAGATAAGTGGCTGTGCGGCGAATCGCTGACCGGTTGTGGCTGGGATATAATGGAACACGAACCACCGAAACTCCGTCCATCATTTCACGCTGAAGCAGCCGAATACGGTAACCAGGGTAAAGTTTGCCTTGCGGGTAATGTGGATAGCCCGTCAGTGCTTCAATTGTGTGGCCAAGTTTTTGTAACTCTTTTGCGAAAGGCAACCCCTTCATGACTGATTCTGGTTGCCAACCCTGTATTATAAACAATATCCGCATTTGCTATGTCGGGTAAATTATTGTTTTATGCCTCTAAAAAGGATGGCGCACTTAATATGATTTTCTTCGGACGTCTGTGTAATTTCATGGCCACTCAGACTAAGTCATTGAGTTTGACGCCGTCCCATAGGTGATTGAGTTTGCAGGTGCCTATGATAAGTTTGACAACCCGCAATGAAACATCGTCAATTTCATATTCAGGCGGTAATGTGTGTCTTTTTGACAGATTTTCCGGAGAGGTCTGTAGTTTTACTGCTTCCAGAATAACCTCTGGGTCGAGTCCAGTTATAATAATCGTGCCTGCGTCAAGTGCCTCGGGTCTTTCCATTGCATTACGAATCGTCACCGCCGGAAAGGACAAAATAGCCGACTCTTCTGATATTGTACCGCTGTCTGACAGCACACATTTAGCGTTCATCTGAAGGAAAATATAGTCTATGAAGCCGAATGGTTTAAGAAATTTGATATTGCTTGAGACTGAACTGCCGGAAAAACGCTTTAGCCGATTTCGTGTCCTCGGGTGAGTCGAGACCACAACAGGCAGACTATACTCCCTGCTTACTTTCTCAAGTGCAGCGATCAATTGTTCAAGATTTCTGCTATTATCCACGTTCTCTTCCCGGTGAATGCTTGCAAGGAAATATCTGCCTTTCTTCAGGTTCAGTTTGTCAAGTGAATCCGATGCCTTAATTGCCTTTAAATGCTTCGTCAACACCTCCTTCATGGGAGAGCCGGTTAAATATATTCGCCTATGAGGAAGCCCCTCGGACAGCAGGTGCTGGCGAGCACGCTCCGTATAAACCAGATTAAAGTCACTAATGTGGTCGATAATTCGACGATTTATTTCTTCCGGAACGTTGAAGTCGAAGCATCTGTTGCCAGCTTCCATATGGTAGATGGGGATTTTTAGCCGCTTGGCAATTATAGCGGCTATTGAGCTATTTGTGTCCCCGAGTATCAAGACAGCGTCGGGACGTTCTTTTCTGAGTATCTCTTCGCTGCGAATCATTATGCCGCCGTAAACGTGCCCTAAGCTGGATGTATCAATCTGCATAAAGTAGTCGGGCTTGCGAATGCCCAAATCTTGGAAGAATATTTCATTCAGCTCATAATCGTAGTTCTGGCCCGTGTGGACTATCTTTTGGTCTACAACCTTGTCCAGCAGAGCCATTACGCAGGACAGACGTATTATTTCTGGTCGTGTGCCCAGTATGGTCATTACCTTAAGCTGCTTTGTCATTGATTATACCTCTTCGTAAAAGGTATCACTGTTAGCAGGATCATACAATTCATTGGTCCAGAAAAGAGTGTATAGTTCATCTTGCCCCACGTTCTCGATATTATGCGTGTAGAAGATTGGCATTTCCACCACAACCGGTTTCTCGCCGGATACTTTGTATTTGACAATCTTGTCGGTGCCAATACGCCGAAGACGTATAATTGCCTTACCCTTGACCACGCAGAATTTTTCCTGTTTGCGAGTATGATAGTGATTGCCTCTAACAATACCTGGCTGGGTGGTCGAAAAGAAGATCTGACTGCCTTTTTCCTCCTTTACAACTTCAAAAAGACTGCCCCTGTCGTCCGTTCGCAGGGCCAGCGGTTGTTCGTAGTCGGCTGGTTCGGCATAGGAAAGATATGTGTTACAAAGATTTTTCTCGAAATCGCTGGCAAAAGCGGGAACGTTTTTTTTGGTGTAGTAACATTCCTTGAAGTGATTAAGCAACGCCAGTATATCTGTCACCTTTGCGGTTGCGGTTGCCTTGACATCAACACGTTCAAATCCTTTGGGTGGCTTTTGTATCTTGTCCCAAAAGATTTCCATAAGTTCATTGATATAAATAAGGTACAGCTTTTTATCGACCTTTATTTGCGGTTGACCGTTGTGGGTGAGCAGGTGGCAAAACGTTGCCACTACCGAATTATAGAAAGGCCGGCCTCTATCTCCGAAAACATTCGGAATAGTCAGCACTGTGACCGGGGCATTTCTTTTTTTAGACCATTTTTGGAGTATCCGCTCTCCTTCTTTTTTGGAACGACCGTAAGGATTATCCAGAGCGGCTTGCATGGACGAAGAAAATATCACATGCGGACAGGTATCGGAACAATCAATTGCCTGAACAAGCTTGTTTACAAGTTCGATATTGGTGTCATAGATTTCTTTTTCATCACCGCGATTCATCGCCGCAAGATGTATAACAGTATTGCTGTTTGCAAGGACCTCGCTAAGCTTTTCCAGTTGGGAAAAATATGCGTCCTCAAAAGACGGAATTTCAATATCCTGTTCGCGGCAGAACCGGTCCCGAAGGTGAGAACCTATAAAGCCGGTTACTCCGGTAATGACAATTTTTCTCTTCATAGTCTGTGTGGAGTAGTATTTATCTGTGGTTAAGCACGCCAATCGTTTAATTGCACTTGCACTTCCGGTAGGCTCAAGAGTAATTCCTCCACTTCCTTGACGCCAAGTCTTTGGGTGTTGTGCGAAGTGTAGTCTTCCACTTTGGCCTCTTCAAGGTCACCCTCCGTGAAGTATTTGGTGTAGTTGAGATTTCGGTCATCCAACCGCACCCGGTAATAATCATCCATATCATCCGCCCGTTGCAGCTCTTCTTTCGTCAGCAGCGTCTCGTAAAGTTTTTCGCCGTGTCTCATCCCGATTATTTTTTTGGTGGCATCGGAGCGAAATATATTTTTCAGTGCATCTGCCAGATCGTCAATTGTGCAGGCTGCGGCCTTTTTGACAAAGATGTCTCCGGGCCTGGATTTGGTCAGTGCGAATAGCACAAGGGCTACCGAGTCGCGCAGCGGCAGCAGAAAACGCGACATTTCCGGGACGGTTATCGTTACCGGCATGGATTGCTTTATTTGTTTGATGAACAGTGGTATCACCGAGCCCCGCGAGCACATCACGTTGCCATACCTCACACACGAAACGATTGTGTCTTTGGATGCCCCTTTGCGAGACGCTGCCTGGGCAATCTTCTCCATCAGTGCCTTGGTCATACCCATTGCATTTATGGGGTAGACAGCTTTATCCGTACTCAGACATACGACATTCGAGACCTTATGGCTGATTGCCGATTCGATGACGTTGTGTGTCCCAAAAGTGTTCGTCAACACTGCCTGCATCGGGAAAAATTCGCACGATGGTACCTGCTTAAGGGCAGCAGCATGAAAAACAGCGTCGACGCCATTCATTACATTGTTCACACTGTCTATGTCGCGGACGTCGCCGATGTAGAAATTCATTCTGTCGTCCTTCATCTCGATGCGCATCTCTTCCTGTTTCAGTTCATCCCTGCTGAAAATCCGTATCTCATTTACATTGACTGTTTTCAGGATATGTTTCACAACGGCTTTTCCGAACGAACCGGTCCCGCCAGTAACTAATAACGTTTTACCCGATAAATGTTTCATACACACTCTCCATTTACGCTGAATCGAATATATAGTGCCTCTAGATTATAATTATAGCTTTGGTTAATTTGATAGGCAATCGATTTGACTGTGATTGCTTAGTACGGTTTATGAGGATTCGTTATACACTCCAATAAGTGCTTGTTGTTAAAGAGGTTCCATCTTTATAAAATACGGCCTGGCTCCATATAAACGTATAACCTTTAATCATACAGCTACACCACTTTCAGACCGAACACGGAATTCCTTAACGTCGGTCGTTTACAACAAACGGCTCAGAAGCTTGTTATCGGACGATACCTTCTTGCCAAAGATAAGGGTGATTTTTTGAAGTAATTTCTTGTTTCTGTGTATCCGGTAACTTTTAATGCTTGTGTCGAGCTAAAAAGTAGTTCCCAACATCTTATTCCATCCGGCGTGCGAGTAAAATGTCACTTTTTTTTCGCCAGCCAAATATCTGTATAGCAAAACTAAGTTGGCTTTTTGCTTATCCCATGTAAAATTTACTTCGTAGGTTTCTCGGCTTTTCTTTGCGGCATATTTTATTTTCCGTGGGTCACTAAGCAATTCGGATACGAGTTCGATAAGAGCTTTAGAATCACCGTAGGGCACCACCCATCCAATATCGTAACGTTTGGCGATAATGCCAGGAAATCCTTTTTCAGTGGCTATATAAGGACGCGACATCATCATCGCCTCGAACATTTTATTGGCGCTTGAGACAATGGCAACTTCGGTATTAGTATCATACATAATGGAAATCAGATTGGCTTGTTGAAGCAGTTCCATGGCCTTATTGAATCGAAGACGGCCGTATAGCCTTATATTGTCAAGGGACTCCAAAACGGACTGGAGTTTTTTGTCACGAGTTTCACCAACTACATCTACTTGAACTTCAGGTATTTTCTTCACGAGGTCGATAATTGCCTGTGCATTGCGAGCATATGAGATATGACCGCTAAAATTGATGCGAATACCGTTCAGATTCGGTGGGTAGTACCCTCCCGCCATGTCTTTTTCAGGAACATTAAGAACCTGAACGCTTGGCACTCGAAGGCGTACTTTCCTTCCAAAATAAGCCCCTGTCCTATCTAATATCCCTTGGCTTAAGACAATACCATCAACGCGAGCAGCAGACCACCTTTCTAGGGCTTTAAAGGTTTGCATTAGCAGGCTGCGTGGATTAGGATGGTTCATGCCCCACGGGTCACGAATATCAAAAATCAGCTTAAATCTTCGAAACGGCTTTGCCAGAACGCACGGAACAATAGATTCTAAATTTGATGCCTGAATCAAACAATAATGTCCCTTGAATATTTTGCGAAGCACCCACACCCACCAGCATATCCAGGCCCATATAAATGATAATATATTTCCTGGCTTACGATAGTGACGAAGCCAGAATATCTGCCACCCATTAATATTTTCACAATCAGGTTTGTCGCCAGTTTGATCAGAGGAGAGAACTGTAACGTTGTAGTTCATTTCCTGCAGCGTGGCAGCCGCACGTGGAATTGCCTGGGTTATGTCATATGGCCCCATGCGTATCAGCAGAGCGTTTCGTTTAGAAGTCATAGCTATATTTTCGCCATTGGAGGTTCGATTGCCAATTGATCAATTAGTTTCCATAGTCGGTGTTCCATTTGTTTCCATTTGTATCCCTTTATGAATAATTTCCGCCCATTTTCACCTTTGTATCTGGCTTCCTCGGGATTATCTCGGATATAAGTTAGGCATTTCACCAGAGCAGCCACATCACCATAGGGGCAAAGATAGCCGACATCCGTTTTGCGAATCCAATCAGCCTTGGCTAATTCAGAATTTATCAATATAGGCCTTGAAGCCATCATAGCGTCTGACCATTTATTGGAGGCAGCTAAGCGGTTGATATCGGAACTTGGATCATAAAAAGTAAAAATAACGTCGGCATCAAAATACAATTGGTAGGCGTCGAAAAGGGGCACCTTTCCAAAAAACTTAACATTGGGGGTTGAATTAACCAGTTCCTGTATGTCCCGCTCGAATATATCACCAGCTAAGATAACATGCATATCGGGAAGCATTTGGGCTGCCGACAGCAACAATTTGAGGCCTCTATTTTTCATCAGACGACCGTTTGTTAGAATAGTAAATGGTTTACCAGCCCGGTTTTTCCTTTCCTTAGGTATAGTATCACTGATATCAGTACAACAATTATAGATTACGGTAAATTTTTCCTTTTGCTTATATTCGTCGAGGATCCGGTTTTCATCAGGTACAATGATACGGTCGGACTTCTTCATCACCCAATTATCTACCCGTCGAATAGGGTCTCGCATAAACTGGGGGATGGTCGGTCTAAGTGAATATGTGTCTAGAATCACATATACCAGAGGTATATGACGAAAGAATCCGGATAGGATAGCGGGAAACATGCAGTCCAAGTTGAATGCGATAATAATATCCGATTTTTGAAAGAGCAAATGGGAGAACAAGCGAATACACCAAAGTGGTAGAGCAAACATAAGCAGCTTGTTTCCGTAGCCCCAACCGTGAAAAATCATCCGGCGAAGGATTTTTCCCTGTTGATAAGATTTAGGGAGTTTATCATAGCGGTCCCATCCAACGAAGGTGATTTTATGACCGGCCTTTGCCAATGAAGAAATATATTTGCCGAAATGTGCCTGCTCTGTTCCTCCTGATGAGCCCACGACCAAAATATCTAAAGGAACTCTACTATAATAGATTTCCTTGGATTCATTATTTGATATCATTTCTTGTTCCAATTAACACAATGCTGCCCCTACATGGTTTGATGGAGGATGTTTGCGATTCGCTGTGATGCCCAGCCGTCTCCGTAAAAGTTACCCCCTTGCGACATCTTTTTGTAGAGCTGTCGATCGGACAGCAGGCGGGAGCATTCGGTTACAATTTTTCGGTATGAAGTACCGACAAGTTTGGCCAGGCCTGCATTTATTGCCTCAGGCCGCTCGCTTGTTTCACGGGCGACGAGTACCGGTTTGTGCAAAGAAGGCGCTTCTTCTTGGATGCCGCCAGAGTCGGTTATAATCATGTAGCTGCGTTCCATTAGGTACACGAAGGGTAAGTATGAAATTGGCTCAATCAGGTAGATGCGGTTATGATGCCCTAAAATATTTTTGGCCGGTTTTTGCGCATTTGGATTCAAGTGGGTCACATATACTAGAACTGTGTTGCGATGATCTTCTATGACTTGCCGAAGTGCTAGGCAGAATTGCTCAAGGGGTTTGCCAAAATTCTCCTGCCGATGCCCCGTTGCGAGAATCAGTCGGTATTTATCAAATAGGGTATCCGGAATATTATTTACTTTTAGTTTTTTTCGTTGGAGAATGTCCCTCGCTAGGAAAAGAGCATCAATCACGGTATTTCCTGTGACAAAGATGTTTTCTGTTGGAATGCGTTCAGCAAGCAGATTATCAGCAGCGCCCTTTGTGGGCGCTAGACACCAACGACATATGGGGTCTACTAATCTTCGGTTCATCTCCTCCGGCCATGGGGCGTTGAAGTTATAAGTACGCAATCCTGCTTCCACGTGTGCGACGGGGACTTTCTCATGAAAGGCCGCCAAGGCGGAACACAGGCAGGTAGTGGTATCACCATGCACGAGTAGTGCATCCGGTCGATACTTCGTTAAAACACGCTGAATACCTTTGATTACACGCACTGAAATCTGAGACAGGGTTTGATTATGCTGCATAATATCAAGATCGATGTCCGGGTCAATGCTAAATTCCTTCAACTGCTGATCCAGCATATACCGGTGTTGGGCAGTCGCAATTATCTTCACCTGCAGGAGCGGATTTTTCTTGAGTGCTAGGTACACAGGGATCATTTTAATTGCATCCGGCCGGGTACCTACAACTAATCCTAAACTCTTCATAATGGGTGACATGTTTTATTGGATCATGTTACATATCTCTGCTAGGAAAATTCGATGCACGTAGATAGCACACATCTTACATCCTATTCTCTCCCGCCTATCTTTTGTGTGCTTTGTATGCTTGCGTTACGGCATTTATTGTCTGTTTTTTATCGGTCTGTTCCGAGGATAGGATGGTTATGTTATAGTTCATTTCCTGCAGAGTGGCTGCCGCATGTGGGATTGCCTGGATTATGTCGTACGTCCCCATGCATATCAGCAGAGCGTTTCGTTTAGAAAGCGTATGTAATTTCCATTCCTAAATCTTCCTCTTAAAGATTAGTTGTACTTGGTAGGTCAATGTTGCTCCATTCTTGTTCTGATTCTGTTGCGATAGATTCATCGTATGTCATCTCTCCTTCCCAAACCGGGGTAGTTTTTCTAAGAAATATCCAGCCCAGGAATATGTATATCAGTATTATGGAAGTATTCACCTCCAAGAATCCTGTCCTAAGCAGCAAGTACGTCCAGAAAGAAAGGGTTCCAACCAGAAAAGCTTTGAAAAGACTATTATGCGAGAGCAGATAAACATAAAGCTTATAACATACTAAAGCCCAGACAATTCCGTAAATGAATGGTCCTAATCTGCCGAACATCATATGTGCTTCAGCCAGACAACCGAAAGTAGATGTGTGATATTCGACTGATTTGGGTTCGAATTCCGGATGGAAATAGTTTGCATATAGTCCGACACGAGGTTTACCTGCCCATATTGCCCTTGGGATAGGAGCAAGAAATGTGTCGCGTATCTGCCCAATTGTGTATCTGGGTGACCAGGGAAAACGTTTGACAACCAGAGGCAGATAGTATGCCTCTTTATGGTAGTGTACTGCTTGGATGCCGGCTTCTTTTAAACCTGCTATCTCTTCTGTTCGCCCCTTTATGAATAGAAAACCGGTCACTACAAGCAGTGCGCCTATCAAGCCGATTTGTGCGGTGCGCCTTAATTTGGCGAACGCAGTCATAGGCCGCCAGACAATCTTTTGCCATGCTGTTACTAACATAAAGATCGGCAGAACAAACGCTGACTTGGTTGAGGCTAGAAAGGTTATAAAAGAACATATTATAAAGAAAATAATGTAGAATATCGATTTGCCGGACAGGTAAATCATGGCAGCGGCCAATGTCAGTAAAACAAATCTAAATCCCCAATGAAGATGGGTTAAAGGCCCAACCCCTGCCCGTATATATGTATATTCTCTGGGATGAAGGGCGCGGTCTATCATAGCAACAGGAGAAAAACCAACGCCTACGCCAATCCTGATTATCACAATGAAAATGAAAACAATGAAGGCAAAGATTGCTCTTCTTCTGATTTGTGAATAGTCCAACGTCATGATGACCGGCTGTATTCTGGCAATTCTAAATAATAATAGAATAATAACAAGGCAGTATGTATACAGGAAACATCGTATAACATTAAAGGCCAACGAAAATTGTTGATAATCAAGCAGGTTTAAACGCCAATTCGGGAAAAAATAGAAATGTGAAAAATATGGAATGACATACAGCACAGCATTGCCCAGAAAAAACATTGTTACAGGCGATAATATTCTATAGTTTTGCCGTAATATAGCTGCCTCCAGAAACGGCATAGCTATTACAATAAAAACAATATCCCAAAAGAAAGGATGCTCAGTCATTTGAACTTCCTACTGGTCGATGATATCGCGATCGAAGCGGTATCGCTTGATAAAATGGATTACTAAAATCGGACAGTTTTTTTTGGGCTTTTGGTGGTGCGATGAATTTCGTAGTTTTCTCAAGCAATAGAGGCCCCCGGTACGAATATCATGGCACTATGTGCAATGTTCCAGTCACGACGTCGGTCGCAGACTCGTCAACCAGCACAGGAGGCTGATAACTTGAACTGATGTAATTGCCGTTGTGATATATGCCATGAACATCGCCGCATACAAAGATACCGTGCTTACCAATACCATTGCGACCTTGTACATTAATCTTATTATCCAACACGTTGAGATGACCGCTGTCATCTATCGAAATTCCGTGGTACATGCCGACATCAAAGTCGATAGAATTGTTGACTATATCTATATATTCTTGACGCACACAGGAAGATTGGCCTTGCGTACGAGCAATTAAAATGACTGTATCAGCAGTTATATTGTTTGCCTCGACAATGTTGTTGTCTTTAACCGTTAAATGATGGGAAAAGTAATGGTTGCGGTACTGGGCTTCTTGTGTTGCAACAGCGATTGCAATATCCCTGGGCCCAACGATATAATTATTGGCAATCAGTCCATCAGTAATATTCTGTAAATTTATGCCGACCCCCAGCGAATCCACAATGTCAGCTATGCCGCTGTCGAGGACAACACAATTCTGGACGCCTCCGTGTTTAACTTGGGCTAATGTGCATCCGGCCCATGCTGAATTATCTGTATGGCAGTCCTTGATATAAGCGCACTGGGCGTAATCTACATAGATAGCTTCGGCGGTCGTATTCTTGACGATTATGCGCTCAATGTATATGTGGTGGCAGAGTTTGTAACCCGTATAATTGCCATTAATAAACAAGCCCTTATTGCCGGGGTATCTGTTATATCCGAACTTATTGCCGTTAATCTAAAATCATGAAACCACAGGTGATGCTCGCAATACTGTTGATGAACTACGTGGTATGTATCACCTATTCGAAAGGCATCGCTGGGAATCTCGCTGCTAGCATCATCTGTGCCCCCTGCGAAACGATTCGGGGTCGGGCCCGAACCGATATATATTTGGGTTGGCGAAACATAACCCTCAATCTCGTATGTCATGTTAGAAGTGGCAAATTGAATAATCTGTCCGACCATACTTGGGGTAAAAACATCCGTGGTAGCCGTAACAGTAGAGAAGTTGACTTCGGCGACGGGCGCGCCATTCATAACTCCATCGATTGTTTCCTTTTCAAAGATAGTAGATGGTCCCGAGCCGCTAAGTACAATATTGGCGGTATTATTTTTAAACCATATGTGTCTCTTTACTTTATATGTTCCGGGCAGACAATGAACAATTCCACCGCCTGAATTATTTAGCGATACTATCGCTGTGTTAATTACGCTGTCGTCGTTTGTACCGGGGCATATTATGTCTGCGATAGCCTTGTCATCGTCGTTGCTGTCAGGGGCCGCAATTGTTACTGTCGGCCCGGTTGGCATAGGCCAGTTTCCACCGCATGCAATGTATGTTGGGTTATTTATACAATCAGCTAACCAGCTCTCGGCCATTTGACCGAAATCGAGCAGGTCCACTATACAATTATTATTAAAATCACCTGAGGGACTGTTGCAATCTAACGACCAGCTTTCAACTATAAGGACAAAATCCCGCATGTCTACTTTGTTATCGTGATTTAGGTCGCCTAAGGGATAATCCTCGCATGCTAACGCCACCCCTCGCCCAGCACAGAATCCAGCAGCAAGATTGCTGAGACACGTGCACGCCTCATCGCCTGTCTCTCTCCTGCCTGCAGATTTGAAGAAACGGATCATCTGAAATCCAACAGCACTAATTGTATCGGGTATGAGGTTTTTTCAAGGTTTTTTCTGAAACTTGTACAAATGCGTACAATGTCTAAGGTCTAAGTGCATTCCGCATAATGAAGTACAGCTCATGTTGAGTGCCTGATAAGTTAACTCTCTTATTGACAAGAAGCTTATGGTGGTCTTTAGGGCGGCCAAATGGACTCTTGCGGTTCTTTATATAGGCCTACTACTGACTTAATACTACGTTGCCGGCCTGCCACACAACTTTCCCTTTCAATCCAACTGGGCCGATAAGTCGATTGTTATGATAACGAGTTAAAGTAATTTCGGGTCCCTGGTACAGCCCGAATAGGGGCTCTCCACTATTCTTATATATTTCGTTATTCTCAAGGCTAACGGCCCCCGAACCCGTCAGAACAATACCACAACGCTTATAAGTATCACCTGAGTTAATGTGCACCGGATCTCTTATTACGTTGCCAATAATATCGACCATTGAGTCATCTATTACATTGCAGAATATGCCGGACCATTCTGTTGTAGTTATAGTGTTGTTGCATATGCTTCCGCTATATGGTTTAACAAGAACACCATACACGGTGTTGGTAAGTGTATTATCGATTATTTTGGCGTCCTTAACATGTCCGGCCGAGACACCATAGTTGAACCTGTTCACACGATTGTTTTCGATGCGCACATTCTTCCAAAAGACGCCTTTCGCGGGGCCTTGTGGTTGTGCGGCTCCGACAGCTATGCCTGCTTGGCCTCGGTTGTGTGAGAGCTCAACATTGCAAATATTGTTACTTATCTTGATTTCTCTTTCGATTTCATCATGTCCGTTATTCATTTGCAGTTTTATGGCGATTCCGTATATGTTGGCAAATGTGTTGTTGTAGATGTTGACATAAGAGGATGCATTGAGGTATATCCCATGCTGCCCTTGTATATCTGCAAACTTGTTATCATGTATGTTTAGACGGTCATGTCCTAAGGTCAGTATCATACCCATAGCCATTTTTTCGAAGATGCAGTTATTTATTTCCCAGTTACTGCATTGGCGCCCGTTGCTCAAGATGCCGCAATTGTAGGCGTCGCCGGCTTGAATCCTTACGTTTTCGGCATTGAATAGACATTGATTAAAAGTGATATTTGAGACGTTGATGCCCTTTAAACTCGTACATCCGTGGTCATAAAACTTTATTCTATCCAGCCGGTATTTGCCCTGACAGCTTTGCATGCATATACCCACGCCGTTGGTTACCTTGAAAGGCTCATATGAGTAGGGATCGCCGATTAATACCAAGTCTTTGATTATTACACTGTTACAATTCACGATCTTTATGGTTATAGTATTATGTTTCAACTGGGTTATTGTTTCGTTATTTCCATCAATGATAATATTAGATTTGTTCCTAATAAGCAGTGTCCCATCAATCTCACAAGACTTAGACAATATAAGCGTTCCGCCATTCATTAAATTGTTCGCTCCTTGCTGCAAAGACCTTAGTGCCTCATTGGAATATGCAGGAAACGGAAATGCCGCTAAAATAGCCATCACAATTAAAACCTCCCCCATTTTTTTTGCCGGCAATGAGGTAGATGTAAAGTTTCCGGTTTTCATGTTCTTATTCGCATTAGGTAAACACAACGCCTTGTACACTTTCATGCAGTTTATACCTTGTGGGGTGTTTCCGGCGAGTTTGAAGTTGTATCCATGGATTGTTCCGCTTTGCGGAGTAGAGTAGTCAGACCCATATGCCGGAGGTTCTTGCAAACAAATTCTCTGCTGTCACCTACGGGCTTGGCCGGACTGCCGACCGCAATTGTCCAAGGAGGGACCTGACCTCGCACAACAGAGCCTGCGCCAACAATAGCTCCGTCACCAACATCGGCTCCGGGCAGGAGAATAGAACCTGCGCCTATAAAAGCATATTTTCCTATGCGCACGGGACGAAAAATCCCAATAGGCTTGTCCAATATCAATCCCATGCCCCGCCCGATTGTATACAGCGACCAGTCGTGCGTAAACACTCGCACTGCGCTTGATAGCGTACATCCCTCGTTTAGCTCGATGAGAGAATAATCGGACCCATCGAGCCAGATTGTAGAGGCTAGAAAGTTCGGTTGACCAATTATCTTCATTCCTTTGTGTCGATAGTAGCAAGTCATAAAACGTGTACACAATCGTAGACTGGAAAGGGAGATTATATCTCGCAAGCCGAAGACGACTATCTTCTCAAGTTTTGCCAGATAGGCCATGAGCGTTTCTCTTTTGGTTATCTTATCTTTTCGTTATTTTCATTTGTTGCTGAATGGATTCATTTCTAAGGAATTTCGACAAATTGATGTTCGTTCAGGGTTTTTTTATCCGATTTACTGCGAAGAATAGTCGTATACATACAACGCTCCAGATTATAGCCGTCAAAGTATTTCCTATAACGCAGCCCCAAGCGGCACCTTTGGCTGCATAATGAGGTATCAATAGAAATGCCAGAATTAAAATGATTGCGAAAGTTGTAGCGTTAACTATCGGGATTGTCTTGATTGGGGCAAATTTATAAATAAAGGGTCTCGTTAAACATGAGATAGTCTCAGACGGCACAACCCAAGTGAGTATCCGTAGCAAACTAACCGATTCCTTTCCAAATTGTGGAAACATAAATTTTATTACCGTGGGACCAGTCAGAAAAACGAGGCCGGGCAAGACAATCATTCCAAATAACAGTATTGCCAAATAGTAAGTTTTACCTCGTTGGGATAATTGGTTTATGGAAGAATACCGTGAAAGCATACTTAGAATCAATCCTCCGAAACAATATATAGGTGCTATATATAAAAATAATACAGTGGTGGCAGCAACGAAATCAGCAACAACGTTATATGAATGATAAGCACCGAGAATGATCCGACTAATATGGGGGATAGATACCGTTAAAATACCCGCTATAGTTATTTGGAGCCAAACTGACTTAAGAACAGCAGCCATTTGTTTGTTGTAAGGAGTCTGGAACCGTGCACTGTGTTTAAACATGAGCAATGCACAGAGCGCCGAATTGCCCAGCGTAAAGCCCCATGATAATCCTGTGGCATTTCCTAATAATGCACCGATAAGGCCGCATATCACAGCTAAAACAGAACGACCAGTAACCCATATTGCTCTCAGCCGAAATTGACGAAGAAAACGAGTCTCCGTAAGGATAAGAAGAAATTGGTTTTCGAAATACAATAGAATTATCAGAGGGAACAGACAGTTTAGCAATCTCCACGAGACAATCCCAATAAGGCCCGCAATAACAGCACCTGCCAAGCCGACAGCGACGATTGCGATCATCACCCAATGAGACATACGCATTGCAGTGCCTAAAAAAGACGCCCTTTGCTTTTGCTGATATTCTGACAAGTGCCGGAGTAAACCGGTTGCTAAACCGTTTTGCGGTTGCATTCCCAGAATCAGTGTTATACTCAATGCGATTGAAAAAACGCCAAAGTTTTCTTTGCCGATGACATATGCCGCTAAAGGAAAAAGCAACAGACGAGGTATTGCTAGATAAGCTGCTTGTTCGGCAAAGACCCAGAATGTGTAGCCTATGTCGCGTTTTACTAATTTAGCTTTGTTGCCCATCATATATGTATTTGCTGCTGACAGAAAATTTAATGTTTGCTTATCTTTATGTAGAAGGACTATTTGCTATCTGCGACTGGCCTTTGTGGCTCAATATATTATCAGAAATCCGTTCGGCGGCGTTGCCGTCCCAGAGTTTGGGAGTTCGTGCAATGAAGCCTGCTCTGTTTTTCATTATATCGCGGTAGTTTTTTATAATATCATCGGCTGTTACGCGGACGAGCCGGTTGGTTCCTTCGGTAATCGTCACAGGTCGCTCGGTATTATCACGCAAAGTCATACAAGGCACGCCGAGTATAGTGGTCTCCTCCTGAATTCCGCCGGAATCCGTCATTACCAGTGCAGCGTTGCTCATAAGGCAAAGAAAATCCAGATATCCAATCGGGTCGAGTAAAATCAGGTTCTTTATTGCTTCGATTCGTTTGCCCAGTTCTGTTTGTTTGAGATTAGCTCTTGTTCGCGGGTGCATGGGAAAGACCAGCTTTATCTCTTTTTCGATGGCTTCGAAGGCCGTTACAATCTCCCCGAATCTGGCCATATCGTCGACATTGCTCGGCCGATGCAGAGTTATGACTGCATAGCAGTTCTTTACCAATCCCATCTGGCTCAGGACAGCAGATTTTTCTGCCTTTGCCTTGTTAGCAAGCAAGGTGTCGATCATGACGTTTCCAACCAGGTGCACTTTTTCTGGGTCTATTCCTTCTTTGCGTAGATTGTCTACCCCCGATTGCTCGGTAACAAAGAGCAGATCGCTGATGCTGTCGGTCAGGAGACGATTAGTCTCTTCTGGCATAGTCCGGTCAAAACTGCGCAGGCCGGCTTCTACATGTATGAGTTTAACGCCCAGCTTGACGGCGACTAGGCCGCACGCGATTGTGCTGTTGACGTCACCTACAACTAATACGTAATCCGGTTTCTGTTTGGTTATAACAGGTTCGAATCGCTTCATAATTTCGGCGGTTTGATAAGCGTGACTGCCGGAGCCAACCTCGAGGTTTACATCCGGCCTTGGTATGCCAAGCTCATCGAAGAAAAGCCGGCTCATATTCTCGTCATAGTGCTGCCCCGTATGAACTAAGCAGGTCTCGAAACCGCCGTTTTTTTCGAACGCCCGCATCAAAGGCGCTATCTTCATAAAATTGGGACGGGCGCCGCAGACGCACACTATTTTTATCATATCATTCGGTTGGATTTTAAGAATCTTGCTTGGAAAATTGCCGCCGGAAATTTCCAGCCGCAGGTTCGTGCTTATCCGTTCAAACTGCGCACGATTTTTTTAAGAGCATTTTCCAGACTGTTTGTGGGTTCCCAGTGGATGGCTGCCTTGATGCGTTCAAGACTCGGTACTCGTCGCATCATATCGTCGATGGGCTTGCCGTAAGCTTCTTCATAAGCGATGAATCTCTTTTGGCTTTTGCTCTTTGTCAATTCAATAACCTTGTCGGCAAGCTTCTCAATAGTTATTTCCTCTGTTGAGCCGACGTTGAATACTCCTCCAGAGGCAGCGTCGCTTTGCATTAGGCCGACCAGTGCTTCTATGACATCGCCGACGTAGCAGAAGCACCTGCTCTGTCGGCCGGTTCCGTATATCGGAATTGGCTCGTTGTTCAATGCCTGTCGGACAAAGCGGGGCACCACCATACCGTATTGCCCCGTTTGTCTCGGGCCGATTGTGTTGAATAGCCGGGCAATCACCACCCCCAGTCCGAACTGCTCGTGGTAAGCTAAGCCGAGGAACTCGTCTATCGCCTTGCTGCAGGCGTATGACCATCGTGAGAAGCGAGTGCTGCCCAAAACGATATCGTCGTCTTCTCGAAATGGAACCGCATCGCTTTTACCATAGACCTCGCTGCTCGACGCAATCAAAACCTTTGCGCCCGATTTGTTCGCAGCTTCGAGTACGACCTCTGTGCCTGTGATGTTGGTTTCAATCGTATGGACGGGGTCGTCCACGATAAGCTGAACGCCGACAGCCGCAGCCAGATGATAAATTGCGTCGACTCGTTTCGCGGTGGCTTCCATCAGCTTCGCGTCACAGATGTTGCCCTTTATGAATTCAAATCCATTCTTTTCCTTCAGGCCTTCGATATTCTCCAGCTTGCCCGTGCTGAGGTTATCGACGATGATTACGTCGTCGCCATTTCTTAACAATCGCTCAGCGAGATGGGAGCCGATGAACCCTGCTCCCCCGGTAATCAGTGCTTTCATATTGCTCCTGTGTTTGACCTCGAAGGGGGCGAGCGGTAAATGGATTAGTGTTGACCAGACTCCGTCCCCGTCGGGTGCGCAAAAACACACACACCATCTCTGCGACGGCCTGGCAATTCCTATCGGTGATACCAAACCGCGACGAACCTGCTCACTGCACAATCAACTCTTGATTATTGTGGGAGAAAAAACCGCTGTGCTCTATGGCCGCACGGTTCGCATATTTATAACATAAGTATCGGCGTATAAAGAACATAGCTTTAATGTAGTGGAAACTGCTAAACTCCTATTTAAGGCTGCTCACTATACGCCCAAAGAACGCTCCAAGTTCATATGCTCATTGGCTGTCGTACGGCACTGGTGAAAAGCGGTAATAATAATCAAATCGCCATTAAAAGCGCAATAAATGGGCTTTTATAGGTCCTTTCGCTTTGAATTGCGGCAGTGGCTATCCATAGTAACTGCTGTAGGTCTTGTCGGTCTCCCAGATGGTAACGCAATGGAGCGCCGCCTTGCCGAACCTGCCGACCAGCTTGTTCCAGGCAAAAACGGCTATATTTTCGACTGTCGGGTTGGTCTGCCGAAACTCGGGCAAGTCCTCGTTTAGGTTCTTATGGTCGATGGCCTTTATCAGTCCCTGATTGACTATCCTTTCGAAGTCACTTGTCCGGAGGGCCTCTGCGACAGGCCACTTGACTGTTACCTCGACAAGGTAATTGTGCCCGTGACCCGTGGGATTGGCACATCTGCCAAAGGCCTTGATGTTCTGTTGTTCGCTGAACTGTTCGTTCCACAGCTTATGCGCCGCGGCAAATTCGAACTTCTCGCTGAAATAAACCATCCTGCAATCCGCCTTATCAATTGCCAATGTTCTAAAAGGATTCAGCTTTAAACTCAGTTTGCTTAAATGTGCCGGTCCGAACTTGTCCGCAAGTCCTGCCCAGGCGAGCTTGAGCAGTTCAGTCAGTTTAAGATGGCCGATATGACTGGCTGTACTATACGCGGCCCTTATTTTTTCCGCGAAGACCGGCACAATGTACTCTCTTACTCTGTTGTCTATGTCACTCACGTTGACGATAAGTCCGGTGGTTGGTGACACATCACCGCTCAACTCTACACCAAGCTCAAAAAACAAAGATAAACTTTCGCCGGCGGGCTTCGATGCAAAAGAGTTAAAGCCCTGTTCGTCGGTGGGCAGAAAAGGATTTATCGAAAATCGAACGTAACGACGTAATTTGTGCATAATTTTCGAATTGCCTTCCGCGGTTAGTTGTTGTCGACAGAGCTCACTTGCGGCCATTGTGTATCAGGCTCATAATTTCGTTTCTGCTTCGGGGGTCTTTTCTGAATATCCCGCGAATGGCGCTTGTTACCATCGTCGAGCCGGGTTTTTTTATTCCCCGGATTGTCATACAACTATGGGCCGCCTCCAGAACAACGGCGACGCCGAGCGGTTTGAGCTTACTCATAAGGAAGTCGGCTATTTGGTAAGTCAGCCGTTCCTGCGTCTGCAATCGACGGGCAAAGCAATCGACTATTCTCGCCAGCTTGCTTACTCCCAGTATGCGGCCGGAGGGCAGATACGCCACGTGGGCGGAGCCTATAAACGGCATCAGGTGATGCTCGCAGATACTGTAGAAAGGTATATCTCGCAGCAGGACGATTTCATCGTAATTTTCGTTGAAGACGCTGCGAAGGTGCTTGTCCGGGTCTTCACGCATTCCCGCCAGAAGCTCGCTGTACATTCTTGCAATGCGCCCCGGTGTATTTTTAAGGCCGTCACGGTTAAGGTCTTCTCCTACGGCGGAAAGAATCTCCTTTACTGCTTTTTGGATTCTCGCCTCGTCTATTTTCTTTTTCTTCGTGTTCATAGCAACTCGGCAAGGAACTACCGTTTTCCTTTCCTTTTCACCAGATTGACAAGATATGCCGTTAACAGTCGAACGCCGAAGGCGCTTGCCCCCCCGGTCGACCACTCTGCCGGCTTTTCGATGTAATCCATTCCCGCGATATCCAGATGCGCCCACTTTTTGTCGCCGGTGAACTGTCTCAAAAACGCTGCTGCCGTGCACGCCCCGCCCCACTTGCTGCCGATATTTTTCAAATCAGCTATCTTGCTCTTCATCTCTTGTGCGTACTCATCGCTGCTCGGCAGAGGCCACACTTTTTCTCCGCTTGTCTCGGCTGCTTTTTCGATGTCTTTGCCCAGTCGCTCGTTGTTGGTCATCACACCGGCCATATGCATCCCTAGCGCAACCATGCATGCACCCGTCAGCGTCGCTATATCTATAATTGTGTCGCAATTCTGCTTGACCGCGTAGTATATGCCGTCGCAGAGCACCATCCTTCCCTCGGCGTCGGTATTTTGAATTTCAACTGTTTTACCGCTGTAAGTTGTTACTATGTCACCTGGCCTGAAGCTTGCGCCCCCCGGCATATTCTCCGCTGATGGCACTATCGCGTAAAGATTCACCGGCAGCTTCAATTCTGCCGCCGCTTTAATCGTCGCAAGCACCGCGATGCCTCCGGTTTTGTCCAGTTTCATCCGGTCCATATTTTGTGCCGGCTTTATACTTATCCCGCCCGAATCGAACGTTATCGCCTTGCCCACAAGCCCGACAGTTGGCAGTTTGCCTGCTCTTTTCGATGGCTTGTATTGGATGACGATGAAGCGGGGAGGAGTCCTTGACCCGCTGCCCACTGCTAGCACGCCACCCATTCCGAGTTTGGCCATTTGCTTTTCATCAAACACTGAACAGCTAAGGCCGGGTGTGGTCCTGGCAAGTTTCCGGGCTTCCTGCGCCAGTGCTGGCGGATTTATCACGTTGCCGGGTCTGCTCGCGACCGTCCTCGCGTAGCTCTGGGCCTTTCCGATTATAATTCCTCTTGCCAGTCCCTTCTCAAGCCGCCTTACCTTTGCTGTGTCTTCGTCAATCACCTCTGCTGCCAGCGTTTCCGTCCTGCCGTTTTCTTCCGACGTAACGTATTCATCGTATCGGTAGCTGCCGTAATGAACTCCTTCGGCCATCGCCTGTGCCAGCAGTTCCAGATCCACTTTTCTTCCGAAGGTGTTGTGAAGTGCCAGTGCCAGCGAGCCGGCGTTTAATCCTACCGCTTTATTGGCCGCAAGCGCAGCGGCCTTTCTTGCGGTATCAATGGTGGCTTTCTTTTGTTCGCCGAGGCCGACAAGAAGCACTCGCTCGGCGCCAATCTGCCCGTTGCCGTAAACAACGGCGCTGGTGCCTTCTTTGCCTTTGAAGTCGCCCAGTTTAATCAGTCGTTCGATGGCTCCGTCGAGTTTTCGGTCCAGCTTTTTGTTTGTTGCGTCAAGTCCTTTAGTGTCTGAGAACATTCCTACTACCAGCATCGGCGTTTTGCATTCGGCAAAATTTACCGTTCTGGCTTTCAGTTTAATTTCGATTATCCGTTTCATTTTTTCTGCCTTTTATTTTTGCCCCTTTGTGTTTGGTCTGTCTTTTGCGCGGTGGCGCAGATAAGCCTCGATAGACGGCTCGATGTCTCCGTCGAGCACCGCGTCAACGTTTCCTGTTTGAAAATCCGTGCGATGGTCCTTTACCATCTGATATGGCTGCAGCACGTAGCTTCGTATCTGGTTGCCCCAGGCGATTTCGCCTTTGGCGCTGTAGAGTTTAGCAAGCTCGGCATCGCGTTTTTGCTGTTCGAGCATATACAGCCGGGCCTTGAGCACTTTCATCGCCGATGCCCTGTTTTTGTGCTGGCTTCTGTCGTTTTGGCACTGCACGACGATGCCTGTAGGCTTGTGCAGAATCCGCACTGCGGAGCTTACCTTGTTTACGTGCTGGCCGCCCGCGCCGCCCGCGCGGAAGAAATCAATCTTCAGGTCATCTTCTTTTATCTCTATATCAATGTCCTCGTCGAACTCCGGTATGCAATCCACTGCTGCAAAGCTGGTATGGCGTCGCTTGTTGGCATCGAACGGGCTTATGCGGACGAGCCGGTGAACACCTGTCTCACACGATAGTTTCCCGAAGGCAAAAGGCCCGCTGACGCGAAGGGTTATCGAGCGTATGCCCGCCTCCTCGCCGGGAGTGATGTCAAGCTCGCTATAAGTGTATTTGTTTTTTTCGAAGTAACGTGTATACATCCGCAGCAGCATACTAGCCCAGTCGCAGCTTTCGGTCCCGCCAGCGCCGGCGTGAATGCTGAAAAAGCAGCTCTTGCTGTCGTTTGGTCCGGCCAGCAGCCCGGCCAGCTCTATCCGCTCACACTGTTTCAGAAGAGCTGCCAAATCAATCTCAAGCTGAGCAAGCTCATCCGGGTCCGATTGTACTGCAAGCTCGAAAAGCTCCGCCAAATCCTCTGTCTCGCGGGTCACTTCCTCAACTGGCTCGACTAACGCCTTGACTGTGCTTAACCGGGAAACCACACCCTGTGCTGCCTCCTGGTTGTCCCAGAAGCCGGGCGTGCTCATTTTTTCCTGCAACTGTGCCAGCTCGGTCTTTTTTCCGGCCAAGTCAAAGCCAGTCCCGGATGTTTTCCACCCGGGCCTGCAACTCTGTTATTCCACTTTTTAACTGTGTGACTTCCATCCCGCACCTTATTGGGCTTTTTGAAAATACTCATTAGTGAAGCCCGAACCGATACGAGGCCTCGTTCATATAAGGATATCTGCGTTACCAAAATGGGTGCTCAATGCCGCTTATAACA
>CAZQWM010000001.1:0-2516 GCA_964597035.1 uncultured Pirellulales bacterium | reverse complement strand
TTCTTGAAGGGCGTAGCTTCGATGTTCATCCCCTGTGCGACGGTTTTCATATCCAGCTTCTGTATTATGGTCCTGGAGCTTGTTGCCGGCCGGATAATCGCCCGTTTCCTCGGCTCCTCTCTTTATACCTGGACCAGCGTCATCGGCATAGTTCTTGCAGGCATAACAATCGGCAACTACATCGGCGGGCGTTTAGCCGACCGTTACAGGCCGGTCAGGACGCTTCCCGTCCTTTTTGCAATTTGTGCCGGCGCCTGCCTGATTACCATAATCTTAAACAACATCACAGGCAATTTTACCTGGCTGTGGCAGTTCAACTGGCCAACCAGAATCCTGCTGCACGTTACGGTTGTGTTCTTGCTGCCTTCGACCCTTCTCGGCACGATTAGCCCGGTCGTGGCGAAGATGGCTCTCGAAAAGGGTCTGCCCACCGGCCGGACCGTTGGCGACATCTACGCCTGGGGCGCTGCAGGCAGCATCGTAGGTACCTTTGCCGCCGGCTATTACCTTATCGCTTTAATGGGAACAATGTCTATCATCTGGAGCATCGCGGCGGTGATGGTTGCAATGGCCCTTCTTTACGGTGCCGGTATGTGGACCATCCGTGGGGCAGCGGTAGTCTTCGTCGGCATAATTCTTTTAGGGACCGGCCCGTGGAGCTGGGCGCGACAGACGGCTGAAAAAATCGGACTGCGAGAGCCGACGAAGCCTGGTATCCTTTATGAAGACGAAACAAACTATTGTTACGTGGCCGTCAAGAGCATGGGCGGTGAACCGGAAAGGCGGGTTTTTGTTCAGGACACGCTTGTGCACAGTGAGATAGTCGGTCGGCGAGCCGAACAAGCTTCAATACACCTATGAACAGATAATAGCTGCGATAACGCATCGTTTTGCCGCTACTATCGACAAACCTTTTTTTTAGTTCTTGGGGGGGTTATGCACTGCCAAGGTATCTTGAGAGATTCTGGCCCAACGGCACAGTCGATGTGGCTGAAATCGACCCCGGTGTTACCAAAGCCGCTTTTGCCGCCTTTGAACTCGACCCGCAAACCAGAGTAAACACGATATCACTCGATGCCCGTAACTACGTCGACGGCCTAATCGAAAAACAACATCGCGGACTTGCTACCGGCAGGTACGATTTCATTTACGAGGACGCCCTGAACGACTACTGTGTTCCTTTTCAGCTCACCACAAAAGAGTTCAACGACACACTTTACGAGCTGCTTACTGAAGACGGAATCTATATGGTTGAGCTTATTGACACGTATGACAGTGCGCTGTTTCTTGGCTCTTTTGTGAGCACGCTGGAGCAGACGTTTCCCTTTGTGACCGTTATCTCGGAAAAGAACGTAATAAATTATGATCGAAACACCTATGTCGTAGTGGCGGCGAAACATCCTCTGGACCTTACCGATGTCTGCAGTGGTTTTGAGGTCGGTCGGGACGTGTGGTATCTAAACGATTCTGAAATGGAACAGTTACGCGAAAAATCCAAGGGGGTAATTCTTACCGACAACTACGCCCCTGTTGAAAATATGCTCGCACCGGTCTTTCTTAGAAATGTGGAAGCTCGGGCACGGAAAATCGCGGAGCGGGCAGAAAAGTACGCCGCGGAAGGGAACCTGAAAAGAGCTATGCAGAAGCTCGAGCTTTTGGCGCGGACCGACCCCGCTGTTTCCGTCAGGGCGTACCGTGTAATAGCGCTGATATTTGCCGATACAGGTAGGACAGGCCATGCATTCAGTGTTTATCGTGCCGCCATCGAGCGATTCGCAGGCCCACAACACAGAGTTGATACACTGTCGCTTCGATATAATTATGCGATGCTTCTGGCAAAAGCAGGTAACGACTCAGAAGCGGCGCAACAGCTTCAAAGCACAATAGATGTGTGCCGTCAGGTGCTCGAAGAGAATCCTGACTCAGTCGAGCCCCATATCGTGCTCGGTAATTACGCTGCGGAGAAGGGTGATTTCGCCGGAGCGGTCGAGCACTTTCAGAGGGCGGTAGACCTGCGGCCGGACAATCCGGAAAATTATGAGAATCTCGTTCAAGCGTTTGAGGCGTGGGGAAAACGAGATTCCGCAGTCCAGGCCGCTCAGGATGCAGCCGAGTATTTCTATAGTCATAGCCGGATGCAGGAAGCCGAGTACTTCAGAAATTACGCGCAGAAGATAAAATCCCAAACGAAACCTTAATTTGGCCTGCCTGCTTCTTTCGGTAACTGCCGCACTGAAGCGCCAGGCCCTGCGACATCGAGGCCTGAGTACCGTAATTATCGCCGAGCGATACTATGCCTTGGCCACGCGTTTAGGATGCTCGTATTTCGACTGTTTTTCCCGCAGAAACGTTATTCCTCTGCCGGTTACTATCTCGTGCTGCTCGTGCAGATAATCAATGTACTGCAGCATCGCCCATGCGGTGTTATTCCAGCTCATTTGGTAGCCGCGCTGGTGCGCCTGCCTTTCCATATAGAGCCGTCTTTGCTTGTGGAATAACAGATAATCCAGTGCAGC